>NZ_JBLREB010000003.1:0-237665 GCF_048159605.1 Ectobacillus polymachus
TATCCAAAAAGTGGAGCCGGCTTGGTCAGCTCCGGAGGACGGAAGTTCTTCACTCAAAAAGGCGCTTTTCGCCTTGAAGAGTGAAGGTTTTCCGACCGGAAGGAGCTAGCCGGCGGAACTAGATTCCTTACCGTAGGGTAAGGGAAGATTACATACTTTACACCCTGTTACCTAGTTTTGAAGGAACTTGCCTTCTAATAGGTCTAGTGATGATGGCGAAGAGGTCACACCCGTTCCCATACCGAACACGGAAGTTAAGCTCTTCAGCGCCGATGGTAGTTGGGACTTTGTCCCTGTGAGAGTAGGACGTCGCTAGGCTATTTATTTTATTGGGCTATAGCCAAGCGGTAAGGCAACGGACTTTGACTCCGTCATGCGTTGGTTCGAATCCAGCTAGCCCAGCCATTCTTTTATATTACAATGTTACATCTATTTAGTTATGGAGGAATACCCAAGTCTGGCTGAAGGGATCGGTCTTGAAAACCGACAGGTGGCGAGAGCTGCGCGGGGGTTCGAATCCCTCTTCCTCCTCCATTTTTACTACAAACAGAATTATAGTTTTTGATACTATAATTACATAATTATCATCTATAGGCTTATCCAAAGGTTGAATGGCCATTTTTTTATTTTCTTAGCTAATTGGTCTCGTGGTGTAGCGGTTAACATGCCTGCCTGTCACGCAGGAGATCGCCGGTTCGATCCCGGTCGGGACCGCCATTTGGCTCGGTAGCTCAGTCGGTAGAGCAGAGGACTGAAAATCCTCGTGTCGGCGGTTCGATTCCGTCCCGAGCCACCTTTATACGATAGAATTCATTTTATTATTCCGCAGTAGCTCAGTGGTAGAGCAATCGGCTGTTAACCGATTGGTCGTAGGTTCGAGTCCTACCTGCGGAGCCATGACTCGTTCGTCTAACGGTTAAGACACCTCTTATTTAATAGCGGTATCACGGGTTCAATTCCCGTACGAATCATCTTGGAAAATCAGCGTACAATTCTACGCTGATTTTTTTGTATATATAAAATTGAAATGATACAAAATGTAAAATATTTTTGTTTTGTGATAGCAAAAATATGAAATGAAATACATTCTTCCGGATATACTACTAAATGCAAGGAGGGATGTTTTTGTGACAACCATCAAAGATGTAATGAGTACAAATATCGCATACTGCACGCCTGTAGATAATGTATTTGAAGCAGCAACTAAAATGAAGCAAGAGGATGTAGGGATTATACCAGTTGTCAATAATAATCGTTTAATGGGACTGGTAACTGATCGTGATATTGTCTTACGAGGGATTGCTGAAAAGCATCCTGGATCTGAAAGCATTACATCGGTAATGAGTACAGATATTGTTAGTGTATCTCCTGATGACCCTGTTGAGAAGGCAGCTGAACTGATGTCACGTTATCAAATTAGACGTCTGCCTGTAGTTGAACATAATGAGCTAGTCGGCATGGTTTCCCTTGGCGATTTAGCTGTAGAACAATTTACAGATGATCAAGCGCAATTTGCTCTAAGTGAAATTTCGGAGGATCATCATCAAGGCTAACGAAAGAAAATAACTCATAGGATACTCTATCCTATGAGTTATTTTTCTATTTGAAATAGAAAAAAATAAAAAAATATTATGTGATATAGTAATATTTATAGAAAAGGCTGCGTAATGCTTGTATTATTAAATTATAGGAATATACAGTTACTAATAAATTTATACATATTGTATAAGAAATATATGGGCAGTATTTAAGGAGGGCCACTATGAATATAGTTGAAAATGAACCTAACTGGCTGTTGGTTACAGAAAATTATGAACCACCTTCGTCATTTTCAGATTTACTTTATTTGCTTATTCCTAATCGTACTGAAACGGGCAGATTGGATGGCCAAGTTTTATCTTGGAAGGAAAAGGAATTTTATAAAAAAGAAACAATTATTCCCTTTATACAGTTTGCTTTTAAAAAAATGATACATTTACCTAAATTCAATAAGGATGAAATGCCTACCGTACTTCGAATTGTTCGTTTATGCCAGGAAACAGGGTGGTATGGAAAAGCGTATGAGCTACTGAAGGAACAAAAAATTATCTCATTTATCTTTAATTCTTTAGACATGAATCCTTGGGATAACTTTACGAAGGCTGCTGCATGGAATTATATTATTGTAAAGCAAAAAGCACATCAATTAGAAAAATCAGATGAATTGATATGGGAAAAAATAAAATATGATTTGAGTTGGAAAACTTCCTACGATTACTTAGCATCAGAAAAGGAAATAATAGAATGTAAGCTTCTATATGTGTGCCGTAGAGCAAAAGAAATGGAACAGAGCAAGTTTGAAGAAATAGTAATGGAGCTAGCGATGTATTGTAATTCTAAAATTGCTACTTTATATACATTGGATCTTGTCGATACCTATAAAAAATGCATGAATTATTTTATTAAATACATAAAAAACCAAACGATTATAGATTGTCATTATGCAATCCTTGCACAGTTAGCTGAATTTTTCTATGAGCCTTATCAACTTATTATGGATGATTATATGGAAATCATGAAAGATATCATGACTCATATTGATTATTCTTTTTATTATAAATATAAGGAATTTATAGGAATGTTATTATCCTATATTCCATTTTTCCAAATGATTCATGTTCGAAAACAAACTGAATATTTTCAAGAAGTACTGAATGTAAGCAAAGGAGTTTCATATAAAGAAGAAATTCTACGTGAATATGTATTTTCACAAGTTATGGATGAGAAAGGTGGTTTTTTAAATACTTTTTATTACCATAATTGCAAAAGTATAATTGAGGAAATCCTTACCTATTGGTGTACGCCTGAGCAAAGAAATGCCCTTTAATCTATCATATTTTCATGTAAAGTAAAAACTCATCTGTATACGGATGAGTTTTTACTTTCATATTCCCTATTTGTCGCCAAGAATGTAGAATTATGCGGGATGATCAGAAGTACTGCAATAAAGAAGATTGCAAACATGGAAGACAAATGCATTCCATTTTCCATAAGAGCAACGGTGCTAACTGCTATAAAAAAAGATAACTTGTATGTAATGGCTAACCAAGATGCAAGTTTTACTTGAAGCCATTCCAATAAAATTTCGCATAACACAAATAAAACTAAAATAATTAAGAAAGCAAGACTCGCATTAAAAATAAATAGACAACAAATCAGTCCTACTAATGACAACGATTCTAAAAATATAGGTGTATCTTTCATTCGAGCTTCCTCCACATTACCTGACGTTATTTTTTTAAATATTGGAGAGGATCAAGGGCATTAGATTTTGCATAATTCCATTCGCCTTTATGAAGCTCAAAGTGTAAATGTTGTCCAGTAGCTTCGCCTGTACTTCCCATGTATCCGAGAACTTGTCCTTGGTTGACAGTATCTCCTTCACTAACGTAACGATTCTTCATGTGAGCATATACGGTCTCATATTGTTGTCCATTAATATTATGTTTAATAAATACAACATTTCCATAACTAGAAGAATAGTAAGAGCGAGAAACTTTACCAGAAGCAGCCGCAAGAATTTGAACATTTCCAGGTGCTGCAATATCAACTCCGTAGTGAAAACTTCCCCATCTAGGACCAAATGTACTGGTCACGGTACCGCTAGAAGCTGGCCATTTAAAAATGGATGCGCTTTGTGAAGGAGAATTGCTAGGTGGATTGGATGAAGAAGGCTTTGATGTAGAAAGATAATCTTTCGAAACATATCCTTCAGACCCATTGTATTGAATTTTATACCAATTTCCAGACTGTCCGGTTACTGCTACTTTCTCCCCGTTAGATAAAACATTAATAATGCTATAGTTCGATCCAGGACCTGATCGAAAACGTAGTGCATCTGCATTTACATAGTAGGTAGTAGTTCCTTGAATAGAGGAAGAGCCATTAGAATTAGAAGATGGAGTAAGATAAGCTTTGCTAACATAAGCTGTTTGATTGTTGTATGTAATTTTACACCAACCATTGTTCTCTGCTTCTACGGTAACCTCTTCCCCGCTACTTAATATACCTATAATAGAAGAGCTAGTGTTTGCCTCGCTGCGAACACGAAGTGCATCAGCCGTCACTTTTTGCTTGGAAGAAGATGAAGAAGATACGGTTACGAAATCTTTACTAACATATGCGTCTCGACTATTATATGAAATTTTGTACCAATTACCGCTTTCCCCAATAATGCTAATCTTAGTTTGGTTTGGAAGTGCCCCTAATCTGTCATAAGAAGTACCAGGACCGGTTCGTACATTTAAATATGTTGCATTCACAGTTCCTGTAGTATTTGCACTAGCATGCACGGAATCTGCAACAAAAGGTAACGCAGCTAATGCAACGGATGAAACAAAAAAAGTACGAGCTTTCATAGTTATTCCTCCTATTAGAAAAATAGCAAATTAAAAAACTATATATGAAAATATCATAGTTTAATTAATAAAAAAGATATATCCATATATATTATTATATTTATTGGATTATTTTTCAATGTAATTATAATAGTTTTTGTTATTTTTACTATTTTTCTGTTATTGTTTATATAAAAAACAAAAAAATATCAAAAAAATGTAACAAAACATGGTTGACAATTAACAATTGTTAACCAATAAAATAGTTTAATCGTGAATTGTAAGATTATCATCGATATGTGTAATGTTTTTCAAATAATGTTTCAAAAAATAGTGAAGCAGTTGCAGAAATGACAACATGGTGTTACAATATGGTCACAATTTAATGAAATTGCTAGGGGAGCTGGTGTAACCGGCTGAGAGGAGACCGTAAGTCTTGACCCTTTACCTGATCTAGATAATTCTAGCGTAGGAAAGCAGACTGACTTATACAAGCCTACTTTTCTATCTAGAAAATAGGCTTTTTAATTTTTATATTGTGAATCCACTAGGGGTGCGAAGAAGCTGAGAGAGGCGAAGACCTTAACCCTTATAACCTGATGTAGGTAATACTAACGAAGGGAAGTGGCGTAGAATGACAAATGATATTTGTTGTTATGCAGCCGCTTCCATTTGAGAAAGCGGTTTTTTTCATTTCGCAAAGCAGGATGCGATAAGAGCCGTATTCTTACATATGGGGTTATGCGGAAATAGGTAAGCGCTTAAGTAAAATTTCAGGGAGTGCTGATCATCCCTACTTCTGGAAAGTTTCACTTTATGAATAGCCGTTTTGAATATTTGGTTGGGATATGGCATATCGCAAGGAGATGCAGGGATTTGAAGAGCATGATTCAATTTCATAATGTAACGTTTGCGTATGAGGGAGAAAAACAGAACATACTGCAACATGTAGATTTGGATATAAAGGCAGGTGAATTTATCAGCATTATTGGACCAAGCGGATGTGGAAAAAGTACTATTTTTCGGTTATTAACTGGTCTAGAGGAGGCAACTGAAGGAGAGATTATCATCCAAGACAGTAAGGTACAGCGTGGAAGCCGTACCGTTGGTTATATGCCGCAGACCGATTTATTGCTGCCATGGCGGAATATTTTAGAAAATGCCGCTCTCTCGATTGAGTGTCAAGGAATAAAAAAGAAGGAAGCAGAAGTGAAAGCATTTGAATATTTAGAGAAGTTTGGCTTACAAGGATACGAGCAGAAGTATCCAAAGGATTTATCAGGAGGTATGCGGCAACGTGTATCCTTTCTGCGAACATTTCTAACAGGCAGTGACATTTTGCTGCTTGATGAGCCGTTCAGCGCATTGGATGCGATTACGAAAGTAAGCATGCAAGAATGGCTATACGAGCAATGGATAAAGTGGAACAAAACGATTGTATTCATTACACACGATGTAGAAGAAGCTTTGTTTTTATCACAACGTGTATTTGCAGTAACGGAAAAGCCTATTTCCTCCATACGGGAGTTTACCGTACCTTTACCTAAAGAGCGAAGCAGACATGATCTAAGCAGAATGGATATTGTTCAAATGAAGGATGCATTACTCGATCTGTTGCAAGGGAAGGTAAAACAATGAAAAAGTTAAACTATTATTTGCCTTCTATCATAATTGTGACGCTATTTTTAGTAGTTTGGGAAATTGGAGCAAGAATGGTTAATATCATGTATATATTGCCATCGCCAAGTTCTATTTTTCAGAAAATATGGGATCTTCGCTCTATTTTGTTCACGGTTCATTTAACTGCAACGTTAACTGTCGTGCTAATTGGTCTAGCCATATCGATTGTACTGGGAGTTGGTCTTGCTGTTTCGATGAGCTTACACCCTTTTGTAGAGCGGGCCTTTTATCCATTGCTAATGGCATCGCAAACAATACCTATCACTGCGCTTGCTCCGTTGTTTGTGCTCTGGTTTGGCTATTCTATTTGGAGCAAGGTAGTGGTAACGGTACTTATCACTTTTTTCCCGATTGCTGTGAATACCTTCGATGGACTCCGTTCTACAAAGCGAGAATGGGAGGAATTACTTACAACGTTCGGGGCATCCCGTGTAGATATCTTTTTAAAATTGAAATTACCGGCAGCTATGCCATACTTTTTTTCAGCCTTAAAGATAGCTGTTCCATTTAGTATTATTGGAGCGGCGATGGGGGAATGGTTAGGTGCACAGGCTGGCCTCGGCTATTTTAGTAAACGTATGATGACACAGCTTGATGGTGCAGGTGTATTTGCTCCAATTTTTATTTTATCTTTATTAGCTATTATTTTTGTATGTATTGTTTCATTACTTGAGAAGAAATTTGTAGGTTGGAGGAAAGATTCTTGAAACGATTAATGTTTGTTTTCATGATTGCTGTTGTATTTGTGGGACTCGTAGGGTGTTCGAGTGGGGCACCGAAGAAAGAGAAAGAAGTTACGATTATGCTAGATTGGTATCCGAATGCTGTTCATAGCTTTATTTATGCAGCCATTGATAAAGGGTACTTCAAGGAAGAAGGTGTGAAGGTGAATGTGAAATATCCTTCGAATCCAACTGATCCTTTAACGTTAGCAGCTGCAAACCAAGTTACACTAGGAATCTATTATCAACCAGATGTTATTATGGCAAGAGCAAATGAAGGAATTCCTGTAAAGTCTGTTGGAGCTATTGTTCAATCTCCTTTAAATAATGTTGTTTCGTTAAAAGAAGCTGGAATTCATTCTCCAAAGGATTTAGAAGGAAAAACCGTCGGGTACAATGGTACTCCTTTAAGTGAACAGTATTTGAAAACGATGGTAACACAAGCGGGCGGTAATCCCGATAAAGTAAAGATGGTAGATGTAGGGTTTGATTTAGTATCTGCTCTTGTTACCAAAAAAACAGATGCAGTCATAGGTGCGTATATTAACCATGAAGTACCGTTGCTTCGTCATCAAGGCTACACACCAGAATACTTTAGTCCTGAACAGTATGGTGTACCAAATTATTATGAGCTTGTTTTTGTAACGAGTGATCAAACGTTAAATAAAGACAGAGATGCAATCGAAGCATTCTTACGCGGTGCTAAAAAAGGATACGAATTTACGAAGAAAAATCCAGATGAAGCCTTACAAATTCTATTAAATCATCAAGAAAAGGAGAATTCTCCTTTAGTTCCTGAAGTAGAAAAAGAAAGCATGAAAGTTTTACTACCGAAAATGGAAAGCAGTAATCAACCATTTCTATCACAAACAGAAGCGTCATGGACGGAACAAAGTAAATGGTTACATGAACAAGGAATAACAAAGAGTATCGTTCCTGCAAATGAATTATTTGAAAATGTTATAAGGTAGGCGATTTCGTTGAAAAAGGATGTACATCTTATTTCGAATGGTAAGCTTTCAGCTTTAGAATTTTCACACGTACTTTCTAGCGTTAAAGATGATGTAGATTATTTTCACATACGTGAACGTGGCCGAACGTCCAGAGAATGGTATGAATTTGTAGAGTACCTGCTATCGAAAGGTATTCCGGCAGAAAAATTGGTCATTCATGACCGGATTGATATTGCTCTTCTACTTGGCATTTCACATGTGCAGCTTGGCTATAACAGCATAGATGTAGAAGTAGTAAAGAATGCATATCCATCTCTACATGTTGGATGTTCGGTGCATTCCTTTGCAGAAGCCTTTGAGGCGAAGAGAAAAGGAGCTGATTCTATCCTGTATGGTCATATTTACGAGACAAAGTCGAAGGAAAGGCTTCCTCCAAGAGGATTAGAGGAACTAACCAGAATTGTGAATGAAATAGGGATTAAGACAGTTGCGATTGGGGGTATTCTTCCCAAGAATGTAGAAGCTGTTTTAGATTCAGGGGTCAAGGGAATTGCCGTTATGTCTGGAATTATTGAGGCGAAAGATCCGATGCTTACAGCACATGCTTATCAAAACTCTATTCGAAAGTGGGAGAAACGAATATGAACCAAATGTATGACATGATCATTGTTGGCGGTGGGATTATTGGTAATGCCATTGCACATTTTCTTTCCGAAAGAGGCTATAAGATTGCAGTAGTGGAAAAAGGAAAAATCGCTTCAGAAGCGTCCTACGCAGCAGCAGGATTGCTAGGCGTTCAAGCAGAGTGGGATGAATATGATCCTCTATTTGATTTAGCAAGAAAAAGTAGAGCGATGTTTAAACCGTTATCCAATCAGCTTCGCGAAAAAACAGGCATTGACATTGGATATGAGGAAAAGGGGATTTATCGTATTGCCCAAAGTGATGAAGCAGCAGAAAAACTAATGGAAATTATGAAATGGCAGAATGAAACCGGTGAAGAATCTCATTTTCTATCAGGAGCTGAGCTCAGGGAAAGAGAGCCATTGATTTCGGAAGCAGTCGTTGCAGCCGTATATCATCCGAATGATGGACATGTTATTGCACCAGAGCTAGCAAAAGCCTTCGCACATTCTGCTGCTAGATCAGGCGCAGACATTTTTGAAGAAACAGAAGTTGTAGACATCATCATTTCAAATCATCGTGTGACAGGGGTTGTTACCTCAAATGGCGTAATGGAAAGCGAAAACATTATTATTGCTTCTGGAGCTTGGAGTACAAAGCTTCTTGGACATTTTGACAAAACGTGGGGCACGTATCCTGTCAAAGGAGAGATGATTGCTGTTACAAGCTTTAAGCCATTATTGAAGATTCCTGTGTTTGAAGATGGATTTTACATTGCTCCAAAGCGAGGGGGCCGTTATTTGATTGGTGCAACGGTTGTCCCTCATACGTATGACAAGGCAGTACATGTACAAAGTATTCAAACATCACTAGAGCGTGCTATCCACATTTTACCTGAGTTAAAGGATGCAACTTGGGATACGACATGGGCTGGACTTAGACCACAGTCAAATCACGGTATGCCGTATATAGGAAAGCATCCAGAAATTGAAGGGTTGTATACGTGTACCGGTCATTTCCGTAATGGCATTTTGTTAAGTGCAATTTCAGGTAAATATATGGCTGATTTAATTGAAGGAAAGCAATCCAATGATTTGCTCTCTTCCTTCATTCTGGAGGGAAGCAAGTGAAGCTAAAGATAAATGGAAAAGAACTGAGTGTCCCAGACGATGTAACTTCGGTTGAAAAACTGCTAACCCATTTAGGGTTAGAGAAGAAGATTGTTGTAGTTGAAAAAAATGGAGTCATCATCGAAAAGGAAAAGCATGTAGAAGAAAGCGTGAATGATTCAGATCAAATTGAAATTATTACATTTGTTGGAGGCGGTTAATATGTTACAAATTGGACCTTTTACATTTCAATCTCGGTTGCTATTAGGAACAGGAAAATTCAAAGACTTTGATGTACAACGTGAAGCGATTCAAGCTTCAGAAACGGAAATACTCACCTTTGCTGTTCGCCGTATGAATATTTTTGACAACAATCAGCCGAATTTATTGGAGAAAATTGATGTTACAAACTATACACTCCTGCCAAATACTGCAGGAGCTACGACTGCAGAAGAAGCAATTCGGATTGCAAAGCTTGCAAAAGCGTCTGGTCTTTGTCAAATGGTAAAGGTTGAGGTTATTGGAGATAGCAAGACATTGCTGCCTGATCCAATTGAAACATTAAAGGCATGTGAAGCGTTATTAGAGGAAGGGTTTATTGTTCTTCCATACGTATCTGACGATGTAATTTTGGCGAAACGACTCCAAGAAATGGGCGTTCATGCAATTATGCCGGGAGCAGCACCAATCGGTTCTGGTCTTGGTATTATCAATCCGCTTAATATCCAATTTATTATTGAACAGGCAACCATTCCAGTTATCGTTGATGCAGGCATCGGCGGACCAGCAGATGCAGCCTTTGCGATGGAACTTGGAGCAGATGGAGTTCTTCTCAATACTGCTGTTTCAGGAGCAAACGATCCAGTAAAAATGGCGGATGCTATGAAATTAGCTATCCGGGCTGGGCGACTTGGCTATGAAGCAGGAAGAATAGCTCGTAAGCGGTATGCAACAGCAAGTAGTCCAATTGAAGGAATGAGCATTCTTGAATAGCAGATATTCTCGCCAAATTTTATTTCCTCCGATTGGCGATAAAGGACAGAAGCAGCTTCATGAGAAACATGTACTAATCATTGGGGCAGGGGCGCTAGGCAGCGGTAATGCCGAAATGCTAGCAAGAGCAGGTGTTGGAAAGCTTACCATTGTAGACCGTGATTATATCGATTGGAGTAATTTACAGCGGCAGCAGTTATATGCAGAACAAGATGCCATCTTTCATATACCAAAAGCAATTGCGGCCAAAAAACGGCTAGCTGAAATCAATCATGAAATTGAAGTACAGGCACTCGTAACGGATGTAACTGCTGCAGCTTTAGAAGAATATATCCAGGGTGTGGATCTAATCATAGATGCAACTGATAATTTTGAGATTCGTTTTCTTATAAATGATATATCTCAAAAATATGGCATTCCATGGATTTATGGTGCATGTGTAGGAAGCTACGGATTGTCGTATACGTTTTTGCCAGGAGAAACGCCATGCTTGTATTGTTTGTTGCAATCAATCCCGTTAGGCGGAGCAACCTGTGATACGAACGGAATTATTGCACCGGCCGTAATGCAGGTCGTGTCTTATCAAGTGACAGAAGCGTTAAAGCTACTTGTAGGTGATCAGAAAGCGCTGCGCCGTACTCTTGTTTCCTTTGATATTTGGAACAATGAGCATACTTCCGTAAATGTACAGTCGCTAAAAAAGAAAGACTGTCCATGCTGCGGAGAGCAAGCAAGCTATCCGTATTTAAACGGAGCACATGAATCGAAAACGACTGTTTTGTGCGGGCGGGATACGGTTCAAATCCGTGATCCGCACAGAAAAGATGTGGACTTGCAAGAGTATAAGAAAACGTTACAAGAATCGGTACAGGATTTATTATGTAACGAATATGTGTTAGCTTTTTCTGCGGAAGATAAGCGACTTGTCATGTTTCGGGATGGACGAGTAATGGTGCATGGTACAAAGGATATAGCAGAAGCTCGAAGTATCTATCACCGCTATTTCGGGTGATACCTCCTATAAACAATTCTTTCCTAATTTCCTAACACATTGTTATACTAAATGTAGTGTTAATGAAGTTAAGGAGATGAACGTATGCAAGAGAATATGGGTCTCGTGCTCGAAGGCGGTGGAATGCGCGGTGTATACACAGCTGGAGTGCTTGAATGGTTTATGGAACGCAATCTGTTTTTTCCTTATGTAATAGGTGTTTCAGCCGGTGCGTGCAATGCAGCATCCTACATATCTCGTCAGCCTGGGCGGAATAAAAAAGTAAACATTGGCTATATGAATCATCCCAGATATTTATCCTATCGGAATCTATTACGTAAAGGGCAGCTGTTTGATATGGATTTCATTTTTGATGAAATACCTACGAAGCATGTGCCATTTGATTTTGCTAGCTATTTTGCAGCAAATGAGCGTTTTATTATAGGAGCAACAGATGCACAAACAGGTCGTCCGGTCTATTTTGAGAAGGGTGGAACAAAAGAAGAGGCAATGACAATGCTTCGTGCTTCTAGTTCATTGCCTTTCATCGCCCCTGTCGTTTCATTTCGAGAGAAAAAGCTTATGGATGGAGGAATTTCAGATCCTATTCCGATTCGAAAAGCAATGCAAGACGGAGCTGAAAAAGCCGTACTTGTATTAACTCGAAACGAAGGCTATGAAAAAAAACCTTCGAAATTTGGATGGATTACGAAACGGACCTATCGTAAATATCCGAAACTCGTAGAAGGCATGCTAACTCGTTATCAAATCTATAATGAAACCTTACGATATGTAGAACAGCTAGAAAAAGAAGGAAAAGTATTTATCATCCGTCCCGTTGAAACACTTCAAGTAGGACGGATGGAAAAAGATACACAAAAGTTAGAACAACTGTATAAGCAAGGATATCATGACGCAGAACATCAATCTGAAAAACTAATAGAGTTTCTCAAATAATGTGAAACTATGATTTCAAAATATAGTATGTAAAGAAGAAAACCCTTCAGAATGCTAGGTCTGAAGGGTTTTTTATACTATTTAAGATTCATTGACTGTCGATGATAAGAAGCTCATTAAATTTCTCTTCAAGTGCCTTTTCGAAGCCTTTTAGCGCTCCATGTTTTGCTTCTCTTAGTAAAGTGAGTCCTAGAATATTAACTGCTTCGTTAGCTCTTTCTATATCAAAAAGAATTAAACCATAAAAACAATCTATCGTTGCGTTGTTAGGATATTTCTCTCGTACTTGTTCAATAATCGATAAAGCTTTTTTAACTTTTCCTATGTTCCTATATGACGATGCTAAACATGTAAGTGCTATCCATTCTTTGTCATTATGTAAACCAAGTCCTACAGCTTTTTCATAAATTGGAATTGCTTTTTCTTCTTTTGAAAGTCCATCCAAAGATAAAGCGTATTCCATCCATATCTCACTATCATCTGGATTTTGATTACAAATTTCATGCATCTTCTCTAAGCCAATATCCTCTTGTCCTTTGTTTATTAACTCGCGTGCTTTGTTAATACCTAATAGTATTTTCTCGTTCACTAAAATGCACCTCCTATGTTAATCTCACATGACTATAATATGCAATATCCTAAGAGGAATTTTGGTTTATATGTGTAAGGTTTATTTATAAAAGATGGAAGGAGAGAGTAACAATGGAATTAATTTGTGAGTCATTGAATCTAGAGGAATATCTGAAGGAATTACCAGAGGTGGACTTTCGACATCCTCTTATTCAACAAAAATCAAATGAACTCTATACTAATTCAAATGCTCAACAATTGGAATATATAAAGATAGCATATGAGTTTGTTAGAGATGAGGTTTGTCATTCATGGGATATACAAAGTACAAAAATAACAAAGAAGGCTTCCGAAGTCCTACTAGAAGGGGAAGGCATATGTTATGCCAAGTCTAATTTATTAGCAGCCTTATTACGTTCTAAGGGTATTCCTACAGGGTTTTGCTATCAAAGACTTGTATTAGGGGATACACCTGATACAGGATACTGCATTCATGCTCTCAACGCTGTACATATTTCCTCTAAAAATAAATGGATCCGGTTAGATGCAAGAGGAAACAAACCTGGAGTAAATGCTGAGTTTTCGTTATACAAAGAGAAACTAGCATTTCCAGTTCATCCTGAGTTTGATGAAATTGACTATCCTGTTATTTATTCAATTCCTAATGAGAAGACCATGAAGGTATTATCTGAGCACGCAGATTGTTTAAATATGTGTTTGAATTTCTTACCAGAACGGATTGGGTAAGAGGGACTTATGATGCTATGGTCATTCAAACGTTTGATTAATTTGTAGATGGGCTTTAAATCACTAGACTTTTATCAGAATCTAGAACAAGGACAAGCCTTGTTCTGCTAGTAAAATTGAGTGAGTCATTACATCGAAACTTTTCATGTTAGACACTTCAAAAAGACAACATAAGAGAAAACCGCATTCAAATGAATTTCAAAACTATGTATAAATCTTTAAACAGAAAGACGAGATCCTGTTCGAATCTCGTCTAGTTCACATAAAATTATTGAAAGTTTATTAATTACAAATTAAGCTCATTGAAATCTGCCGATCTACAAAGCCTAATTCTTTATACAGTTTTCTTGCAAAGTTGTCTGCATGAACATTTAATCGTATTTCTTTATGTCCTTTTAAAGACAATTCGGCTATTCCTGCCTTCATTAATTTCTTTGAAAGTTTTTGACCACGATACTCGGGTAAAACGTATAATTCGTAAATGAATCCTACACTCTTTTTTGAAAAATAATCTTTAGCACTACCAATTAGAGTCCATCCCTTTAAGTTGTCATCATCTTTAAGTACTAGGTAGTATGCTCCTTGTTTTAATGCTGTTTGTACAATCTCTTTTACACGTTCTTGTGTAGGCTTAAAGGTCTTGGCTGTTCCTTCGTATAGAGCATTATCTGATTTTGCTAGAATTTCATTCAGATCACTTTTACTAGCTTGTTTAATCATATTTATCCCCCTTTTTATAGGTCTGTCTATTCAGTGATTATGTAAATGAATTTTGATATCCCCATTTTATTACATTAGCTATAAAAGTAATTAAAATATGACAATAAAAAAGATAAGAGTTCAGTATATTATTCCATCATTCGTGTTAGTAAATGTTAATGGAATCGTAAGAATAATTGTCAAATACAAAAAAAGAGCATTGGCAACTAGCCAATGCTCTTTCATTATTTTCCTTAGTGAGATAAAAACAAGAGTTGATACAAGAATAGTACAGCAAATAAGTAGATGAGCGGATGTACATCACGAAGCTTGCCCTTCGCTATTTTCATAAGCGGGTACGTAATGAATCCAAGAGATATGCCAGTTGAAATACTTGATGTAAGCGGCATACTTAAGATTACAAGAAAGGCTGGGAAGGCTTCATCAAATTCGTCCCAGCGAATATAACGAACAGAGCCCATCATCAAGCTTCCAACAATAATAAGAGAAGGTGATGTAATGGCAGCAACACCAGAAACAGCACCTACGAGCGGACTGAAGAATGCAGATAAAGCAAAAAGAATGGCAATGACAAGTGCTGTTAATCCCGTACGACCGCCTGCTCCAACGCCGGCAGATGATTCAATGAATGCGGTTGTAGGGCTTGTCCCGAATATGGCACCGATCATTGTTGAAATACTATCAGATAGCAGAGCACGTCCTCCATTAGGAAGCTTGCCATTCTTTAATAGCCCAGCTTGTTCGGATACACCAAGTAATGTACCAGTTGTATCAAATAAAGTAACGAGTAAAAATGAAAAAACAACGCCGTATAAACCGTAATGAATTACATCTGAAACAGCTGTCACAGGATTTGCGACGATTATTCCATTTGGAAGGGATGGAACAGAAATAATCCCTTTCTGAAATGATAGTTGTCCGGTAATGAGTGCGAGAATTCCTGTGAGTAACATCCCAAGGAATAAACCCCCTTTAACATTTCGGGCTAGTAAGATCAGTGTAATTGCTAAACCTGCTAGGGCGAGTAAAACGGAAGGGGAATGTAAATCACCAAGTCCTACTAAATTCGTAGGATTTTTAGTAATGATTCCCGTTAATCGTAATCCAATAAATGCAATAAATAACCCAATCCCTGCGGTAATGGCATGTTTAAGGTTTTCAGGAATTACTTCCATTAGTTTCGTACGAAATGTCGTAAGTGATAGCAGGAGAAAGATAAGTCCTGTAACAAATACTGCTGAAAATGCGATTGCATAGGTAACGCCAGCATGCGCTTTTACAACGGAATAGGCGAAATATGCATTAAGACCCATACCCGGAGCGATTGCAATCGGCAGATTTGCAAAAAGTGCCATACATAATGTTCCAGCAAAGGCAGCAATAATTGTCGCTGTAAATCCTTGTTGGAATGGAACGCCAGCATCCGCTAGAATAACTGGATTGACAACAATAATATAGGCCATGGTTAAAAATGTCGTAATACCAGCCATAATTTCAGTTTTTATATTCGTGTTATGCTTTGAGAGATTAAACATCATGAGATCCTTTCTTTTTACGAATGATACTGACAACAGTATTATATAATATTCGTCATTTTATAATTTTGCAAGTAATATTTTTGTGAAATAAATTGTACTAATTTGCTACCTCTTTTTACTATAATGGAGCCTTTGTGGTCATGCTAATGGAGAAGAACATGTAAGGAGGCTTCCAAATGAAAACGCAGACGAAGCAAGTTTTACCACCACAGCATCAAGAGAATCAACCAGGAATTGAATCCGTAATGAATCCCAAACCTATATTTGATAATTCCTTGTATAAGGGTTCAGGAAAGCTTAGCGGGAAATGCGCCCTTATAACGGGGGGAGATAGCGGTATTGGCAAAGCCGTTGCGATTGCCTTTGCAAAGGAAGGTGCTCATGTAAGCATTAGCTATTACAATGAGCATGAAGATGCAAAGGCGACAAAACAGCTCATCGAAGCGTATGGTGTCAAGTGCACACTATTTGCAGGTGATTTAAGTGATGAAATGAACTGTATCCAAGCTGTCAAGAGCACAGTTGAACAATTAGGAAATCTAAATATTATTGTGAATAATCTAGCTGTACAATATCCACAAAATAGTTTATTGGATATTACCGCGAGCCAATTAGAAAAAACATTTCGTGTTAATTTGTTTTCTTATTTTTATGTATCAAAAGCAGCGCTTCCGTATTTAAAGAAGGATGATTGTATCATTAATACTGCTTCCATTACCGCTTATGAAGGAAATGAAGGGCTAATCGATTATGCATCTACAAAGGGAGCCATTGTTTCGTTTACGCGCTCATTATCAAAATCACTTGTGAAACAAGGAATTCGTGTGAATGGGGTGGCACCTGGCCCGATTTGGACACCACTTATTCCATCGAGTTTTGATTCACAAAAAGTAGCTGAGTTTGGGAGCGATGTGCCGATGGGACGACCAGGGCAGCCGTGGGAGTTAGCTGGGTCCTATGTGTATCTTGCCTCGCAGGATTCCACCTACGTTACCGGACAAATGCTTCATGTAAATGGCGGAGTCGTAAACAATGGGTAGCATACAAGAAATGTATTTCTTACAAGCCCGATTTGTACGGGAGGAATAACTGTGCGAGTACTTATTTTAGTATGGTGTATGCTTATGATAAGCGATTTGAATGTACAAGGTGCTGACAAAAATGATCGCTTTATTTTAATAAATCTTACCAATAATCAATTATCCTATTTTGAAAATGGAATATATATAAGGAGCTTTCCTGTTACTACTGGAACTAAAAATACTCCAACACCAGAGGGACGTTTTTTCATTAGAGATAAATATAAAAATAAAGAATATCACCGTAAACAAATTGCAGGGGGAGCACCGAACAATCCGTTAGGGACAAGGTGGATGGGATTAAGCTATAAGCAATACGGGATTCACGGAACAAATAAGGAGTACTCGATTGGAAACCGAGAGTCCAATGGCTGCATCCGAATGAATGATCGCAATATACAGTGGTTGTATGATCGAGTACCATTGAATACGAGTGTAGTCATTGCCAAATTCAATGAATCGATTGAGAGGGCTGCCCACCGATTTGGGTATAATGTTATAAGTTGGAACGGAGAAGGCGTACATCCCCATCAAGTAGGGCGTTTACGTACGGTAGTGCCGACTACAGTATATTGGCAGGATTTTAACGGACAATTCATACCCGTTAGAACTGTAGGAAAAAATCAATATTTCCCTGTGTATTCTTATTCTCAGGGTAAATACGATATAGGAAATCGTACCTATATTATAGATCCTACCAATAAGGGAATATCCTATGAACAAATACCGGATTATATTATCATAAATGAATATCAACGAAGCAGAAAGTAACAAAAGCGAAATAGACCGTTATAGAGACAGATGATATGCCTCTTAACGATCTATTTTCGCAAAGATTCATTACTTTTTGTTATTCATGTGAAACTATACGTTTGGGCGAAATGTTTGGCAGCTTGTTTCTGCGCTGGTTGAGCTTGCGCTTTCCAGCTTCATGCCATCTAGAATTGAATTTTCCATCTGGTTTTGTTCCGTTGCATAGGATGTTGAATCTGGCATGACAAGAATAGAATTAGCCTGACAATAATTTTCTTGTCCCCAATAATGACAATTGGAAACGGCACAACGTATTTCTGGCATTGTATTCACCTCACTTAGAATGGATCCTCACGAGAATAATCGTGGATGTCTTGAACAAGGATGTACTCATTTTTGCTTGTTCACTATATTGTAAACATTTTAAAATTTATGTATGCATTCGTTCCCACATCGCAAAAAACCTTGGATTATTAGGGAAAGGAGCATAGTATAAAAAAATCAGAAAATAGAAACATATTACTGTCATCTTCTAGCTATAAGAAATCAATGGTATGATAAGACTACTTATTGTTCCTGTTTACATATTCTTAACGAACACAATCGAAGGATTGTCTCTTTTTTTGCAGGAAATGTATGCGCTACAAAGAAGTATTATTGTAGAAGAATGACAATTTTTGTTGTGTATCTTGAAACTTTTCACATAGGAGAGGATAAAAGGATGAGTTGGAAGCAAACATTTGAACGTTGGATGAATTCAGAAGTAATCGACGTACATATGAAACAAGAACTAGAAAAAATGAAAGATAATGAAAAGGCTTTAGAAGAATGCTTCTACAAAAATTTAGAATTCGGTACAGGTGGTATGCGGGGAGAAATTGGACCTGGTACCAACCGTATGAACATATATACTGTACGTAAAGCATCAGAAGGATTAGCACGTTTTATTGAATCATTTGGCGATGAAGCAAAAAAACGCGGGGTTGTAATTGCATATGATTCTCGTCGTATGTCGCCTGAGTTTGCTATGGAAGCAGCTAAAACTCTTGCAACGCATGCGATACAAACGTATGTATTTGCTGAACTTCGACCAACTCCTGAGCTATCTTTTGCTGTTCGTGATCTAAATGCTTTTTCAGGAATTGTAGTTACAGCAAGTCACAATCCACCAGAATATAATGGATATAAAGTATATGGTGAGGATGGCGGACAGCTTCCACCGAAAGAAGCTGATATCGTCATTGAAAAAGTAAATGAAATTGAAAATGAATTAGAAATTCATGTAGAGTCTGAAGAAGAATTAAAGGAAAAAGGGCTTATTAAAATAATTGGCGAAGAAATGGATGATAAGTATGTTGCAAAAATTAAAACGATCTCTGTTCATCCAGAGCTAGCTGAAGAAATTGGAAAAGACTTAAAAATTGTATTCACGCCGTTACACGGTACATCAAACAAACCAGTTCGTAAAGCGTTAGCTGCACTAGGATATACAAATGTAACGATTGTAAAAGAACAAGAGCTTCCTGATGGTAATTTCCCTACTGTGAAGTCTCCTAATCCTGAAGAGCATGCTGCCTTTAAGCTTGCTATTGAATATGGAACAAAGATTGATGCAGATGTACTTGTAGCAACAGATCCAGATTCAGACAGACTTGGCGTCGCTGTGAAAAATAGCGATGGGGAATATACAGTCCTAACAGGTAACCAAACAGGTGCGATTTTATTAGAATACTTACTATCGCAAAAGAAAGAAAACGGCACTCTTCCTGAAAACGGTATCGTGTTAAAGACCATCGTTACATCTGAAATTGGTCGTGCCATTGCAAAGGCTTATGGACTCGAAGTAATTGATACATTAACTGGCTTTAAATTTATCGGTGAAAAAATTAAGCAATTTGAACAATCTGGTGAATATACATTCCAGTTTGGCTACGAAGAAAGCTATGGATACTTAATCGGTGACTTTGTTCGTGACAAAGATGCTGTACAAGCTACAGTTTTTGCTATTGAAGTAGCTGCCTATTATAAAAAACGCGGTATGACATTGTATGATGGCTTGCTTGAAATCTTTAGTAAATACGGATTTTATCGTGAAGGCTTGAAATCCATCACGTTAAAAGGAAAAGATGGAGCAGAGCAAATTGCAAACCTTCTTGCAACATTCCGCAAAGAAGCGCCAACTGAATTTGCTGGCATAAACGTAAGCATTGTCGAAGATTACAAAACAAGCATGAAAACATTTTCTAATGGAAATGAAGAAACCATTCACTTACCAAAGTCTAACGTCTTAAAATATGTGTTAGAGGATGGCACCTGGGTTTGCTTACGTCCATCTGGAACGGAACCAAAGGTAAAATTCTACTTTGGAGTAAAAGGTACAAGCCTAGAACATAGTACAGCGAAGCTCCAAGAAGTATCAACAGCATTTATGGATAAAATAAATGAGGCTTTATCGAAGAAAGCGTAAAAAGTAATTATTGTTATAAAAAAGCATTCGCATTAGTGCGAATGCTTTTTTTTTATAAAGGAAAAACTACATATGCTGTTCGATTTGCTCCGTATATAATTTTTGGGAAGCATGATCGATATATTGAAACATGAGCTGCAGGTGTTTATCAACAACACGCAAATCCTTTGCGTATTTATATGCATGGAGAAAATGCTCGATTCGTTTGGAAAAAAGCTCATCCTTCGTTCGTACCATTAGAACGAGAAGATCATCCCAATCACAATTGTACGTATAAAATAACGCTTTGTCATAATCGGACTCTGTGAACATTTCATCCCTCCTTAATTTGAGGAGTTGTTACTAGTGTACGTTACCTTATGAAAAAGTAAGCATGAAAGAATTTACTAGGAGTAGATATACAATTTTCTTTTGTTACATGGTGCGCTCGTACTATTGAGTAATTTGAATAACCATGCTTCCGATACTCTCATGAAATGTCCTTTTCTCTCATACATTGTGATAAGGGGAGTAAAAGGAGGGGCATATGTTGAAGAGTGACGATTATAAAGCATTAGAATACGCAATTGATGAAATTACAGAAATCGCTAAAGGGTTTGGACTAGACTTTTACCCAATGCGTTACGAAATTTGTCCTGCAGACATTATTTATACATTTGGGGCATACGGCATGCCAACGCGATTTTCGCACTGGAGCTTTGGTAAGCAGTTTTACAAAATGAAAATTCATTATGATTTAGGTTTAAGTAAAATTTACGAGTTGGTTATTAATTCGAATCCTTGCTATGCGTTTTTACTTGAAACCAATTCGCTTATTCAAAATAAGCTAATTGTTGCCCATGTGCTTGCACATTGTGATTTTTTTAAAAATAACGTTCGCTTTATGAATACGAAACGAGATATGGTCGAAAGTATGGCAGCAACTGCAGAGCGCATTAAGCAATACGAACATCAATATGGTAAGAAAGAGGTTGAAACCTTTTTAGATGCAGTGTTAGCCATTCAAGAGCATATTGACCCTTCTTTAATGCGTGCAAAGTTATCATGGACAATGGACGAAAAGGAAGAAGAGATTGTAAAACCGGTAACACCGTATGATGATTTATGGAATTTAGATAAACGAAAAAACAAACCAGAGCTTTCTCGTCCCAAAAAGAAATTTCCACCTCAACCGGAAAAGGATCTCCTTCTTTTCATTGAGGAGTATAGTCGTGAATTGGACCCGTGGCAACGCGATATTTTAACGATGATGCGTGAGGAAATGCTGTATTTCTGGCCTCAGCTGGAAACGAAAATCATGAATGAAGGCTGGGCGTCTTATTGGCATCAACGTATTATTCGTGAAATGGATTTATCAAGTGAGGAAGCCATTGAATTTGCCAAGCTGAATGCGGGTGTGGTTCAGCCGTCTAAAACAAGCATTAATCCTTATTATTTGGGATTAAAGGTCTTTGAGGATATTGAAGAACGGTATAACGATCCGACAGAAGAAATGAAGCGTGATGGTGTGTTACCAAATACAGGACGTGAAAAAATATTTGAAGTAAGAGAAATTGAATCGGATACTTCTTTTTTACGTAATTATTTAAATAAAGAACTTGTACATCGTGAGGACATGTATCTATTTCAAAAGCAAGGGAAAGATTATAAAATAACGGATAAAGACTGGACTGAGGTTCGTGATCAGCTAGTGAATATGCGCGTAAATGGTGGATTTCCCTATCTTTCCGTATACGATGGAGACTATGCTAAAAACGGAGAGCTGTATATAAAGCATCATTTTGAAGGAATTGAGCTAGATGTAAAATATTTAGAGAAGGTGTTGCCTTACATCTATCAGCTATGGGGACGATCCGTATATTTAGAAACAACCATTGAAAATAAGGATGTGTTATTTTATTATGATGGGAAGATGACACATCGAAAATATTTATAATCCTGTTAAAACATATTGACAAGACGTAGAAGTCTAGGTAAGATGTACTTACAATTATATACCACCCTAAAGGGGAGTAGCTTTAACAGCAAAGTCGTCAGTTCAGGGAATTCACCCTCGGCTTTGTTGGCAACTTTATTTCGTTGTTAGCAAGACCTTTACCTTCTAATGGTAGAGGTCTTTTCGTTTTATGAGACCTAAACCATTTCGGTTTAGGTCTTTTTTTTCGTATCCCATAAGATTATGGCGTTATTCAGGAAAGATAGCTTTTATCCTTCCTTTTCTATAGATTGAATCACTAGTAAGAGAAAAATAGTAGGGGGCGATTACATGAATTTCTTTCAAGCAGATGTTTTTACTGCGTTGTTGTCGATTGTGCTTATTGATTTAGTATTAGCTGGAGATAATGCAATTGTTATTGGTCTAGCTGCTCGAAATTTACCGAAACAAGATCGAAAGAAAACAATCTTTTGGGGGACACTTGGTGCCATTCTCATTCGTGCAATCGCCACAATGGCAGTTGTATGGCTGTTAAAAATACCTGGATTGCTTCTTATAGGTGGTGTATTGCTCGCTAGGATTGCCTATACATTACTTGTAGATGAGAAGCAGTATAACGTAAAAGCAGGACAAAGCGTATGGGCTGCTATTCGAATGATTATTGTTGCAGATGCACTTATGGGGATTGATAATATTCTTGCAGTTGCCGGAGCTGCTAAAAGCGATCCGTTATTGGTTATAATCGGCTTATCCATTTCTGTTCCATTTGTCGTTTGGGGAAGTACGATGATATTAAAACTTGTTGATCGCTTTCCAATCATCATCATATTTGGGGCGGGAGTACTGGCTTGGACTTCTGCGAAAATGATTGTAGATGAGCCGCTTCTTTCAAATTATTTTAGCAATTCAATATGGAAGTATGGGTTTGAAGTGATTTTTGTACTTGCTATTGTTGCCTTTGGTATGTGGAAAAAGAATGCTAATAAGGGAGTTACCCAAGTGGGTAAGCAGCATTCCCTTTAGCTTATAATAAAAAACGAAGCGCTGCTGCGCTTCATTTTTTGTATTTATTCCGTAATATTAACAACGGTAACTTTTTCACGTGTCATAGAAAGAATGCTCTTCTGAATGCCTTGTACACCCATCCCAGAAGATTTCACACCTAGGAATGGGAAGTGATCGGGACCTCTTTCTGTACGTCCATTGACTTGGACAGAACCGGCTTCTATGCTATTTGCCATAGAAAATGCTCGGTTAATATCTTTCGTGAAGATACTAGCTTGTAATCCGTATTCCGATTCGTTTGCAATCCGGATGGCTTCGTCATCTGACGAGACACGAATGATTGGAAGTACAGGTCCAAATGGTTCTTCCCATGCAATACTCATTTCTTCTGTAACATGATCAAGAAGGGTCGGATAAATTAAGTTTTCTTCACGTTTGTTTCCCATAAGGACGGTTGCACCCTTAGCAACTGCATCGTCAATAAGTCCTTGTACAAAATCAGCGGATTTGTCGTCAATGAGCGGAACAATAACGCTGTTTTGCTCAGGCGAACCAACGGATAGTTTACTGATTTCTTCGTGTAAAAGCGAAACGAGTGTATCAGCAACCTTCTCATGGACTAATACGCGTTTAATCGCTGTACAACGCTGACCGGAGTAAGAAAATGCTCCACTGCAAATATGTTTTGCTGCAGCTAGTAAGTCTGCATCCTCGCGTACGATACCAGGATCTTTTCCACCTAATTCGAGTACGAGCGGGATCATTTTTACTTTTTGTGCAATGTGTTGACCCGTTACCGTACCTCCTGTGAACGATACCATATCAATCCCGTTATGCTCGACTAAATAGTCGCCAATTACAGAACCGCGACCTGTCACTAAGTTTAGTAGGCCGTTTGGAATTCCTGCTTTGTCTAATGCTTCAATCATTTTAATTCCACTAATTGCACCTTGGGTAGCCGGCTTGAAAATGACAGCATTTCCTGCCATTAGTGCAGGTGCAATCTTAGCAGCAGCTAGATTAACAGGGTAGTTAAATGGAGCAATAGCCAGCACAACGCCGAGTGGAACGCGCTGAACGACTGCTAGTTTAGATTGAGATCCTCCAGGAAAACTATCGCCCATCATACTTTCACCATTCATATGAAGAGCTTCACCAATTGTATATCGTATGAAATCAGCTGTACGGACAGCTTCTTTCTTCGCATCATTGTAGCCTTTGCCAACTTCTTTCATAATAACCGTTGCAATTTCGTCTTGCATGTTGACTAATTCATTCGCCCATTTATACAATACAGCAGCGCGTTCTTGCAAAGAAGTTTTCGCCCATTCTTTTTGGGCATGGCGAGCTGCTTGGATTGCCTCGTCAACCTCATCCTGAGTAATGGCTTGAACACGTCCAATGGTTTTATGAAGATATGGTGATCTGATGTCTATCGTCTGACGTGATTGACTTTCACGCCATTGACCATTTACATAAAACTTATACGTTTCCATATAAACCCTCCCTAAATGTAATTGTAGAAACAGTAGATATAAGTGATTGTAGTAGTCTATCAGAAATATTTCAAATGATTTCACTATATGTTGATAAATTGGCACAAACTTTACATATTTATGTGAATATATAGTGTCATTGCTATATACTATAATAGACTTACTTTAAATAAAATTTGTTAACAATCCTATTGACAGGAAAGTTTAGGAAGATATACAATTAAAAATGTTAAAAATTAGTGAAAAGGAGGTTACGTGATATGATTCGTAAGTTGATTGTTGTGAATAAAGTCCGAATTCAAGTAAAACATCATATGTTACACGTAACCGCTATTATATCATGACTAGGTAAACTGTCAAATTCCTTGTTTACTTATACAAAGCGCTCGTTTCGTGTATGAAAACGAGCGCTTTTTTATGCTTTCCTACAGCATATCGCACAAAGCTGCGATATGCTTTTTTTCGCTTTGAAACCGTTTTGTGGTTTTAAAAATATACGTTCGTTTAAGGAGAGGGAGATGTGATGATGAAAGTGTTTATTTGCATAAATGAGGATCGAGATAGTAGCAGCGATTAGACCAAGATTTTTAGGAGGGAATGGTAAGTATGTTTTCAGTATTACAAAAGTTATCTTGGTTTTTTAAACAAAATTGGAAGCGCTACACGCTGGCAATAGCCTTACTGCTTCTAATAAATATAATTGAAATGATTCCACCAAAGGCAATTGGCTTTGCTATTGATGATATAAAAACAGGTACCTTAACAATGAAAGGAATCCTTTCCTACATTGAATTATTATTTGCCGTTACAATAACGGGATATATCGTATCTTATTTTTGGCAATATTATTTATTCGGCGGTGCTTTCTTGCTAGAAAAAACGATGCGAGAAAAATTAATGAATCATCTCGTAAAAATGACCCCTACATTTTATCAACGTAATCGAACGGGTGATTTAATGGCACGGGCAACAAATGACTTAAAAGCGATCTCTGTTACAGCAGGATTTGGAATTTTAACATTAGTTGATTCAAGCATGTATATGTTAACGATTTTATTTATGATGGGGTTTACTATTAATTGGAAACTTACGATTGCTGCCATTTTGCCGCTTCCTATTATGGCTTATGCGATGAATGTATTTGGTAATAAGCTTCATAAGCGTTTTACAATTGCACAGGATGCTTTCGGGGATATGAATGATAAAGTATTGGAATCCATTGCCGGCGTTCGTACCATTCGTGCTTATGTACAGGAAAAAGCAGATGAAAGACGATTTCATGCACTCGCTACTGATATTTATGAGAAAAATATAGAGGTTGCAAAAATTGATGCATTATTTGAGCCCACTGTTAAGATGCTTGTAGGGTTAAGTTACTTAATTGGTCTCGTGTACGGAGCCATTCTAGTGTTTCAAAATGAAGTTACACTTGGGGAACTCGTTTCCTTTAATGTATATCTCGGTATGTTAATATGGCCTATGTTTGCAATCGGAGAATTAATTAATGTCATGCAGCGCGGAAATGCTTCTATTGATCGTGTTAATGAAACATTATCGTATAAATCGGATGTAGTCGACGATCAGGAGCCTATACATGTAGCTAAACCATCCATCATTACATTTGAGAATGTTTCATTTTCCTATCCTTTCTCAAATTTAGATAGCCTTAAGAATGTTACATTTTCACTAAAAGGTGGGCAAACATTAGGTATTGTAGGAAAAACGGGGAGTGGGAAGACTACGCTCATCCGTCAGCTTTTAAGACAATATCCTACTGGTAAAGGGAGTATTTCCATTTCTGGTATACCTATTGAGAAAATGAAAACGGAAGATGTTCTAAGTTGGATAGGATATGTTCCTCAGGAGCATATATTATTTTCAAAAACTGTGAAGGAAAATATACTCTTTGGTTCTCAGCATGCAGGTGAGGCAGATCTTTCTCATGCTATTCAACTGGCGGCTTTGGAAAAAGATATTGTTTTTTTACCGCAAGGGTTGGAAACGATTGTAGGAGAAAAGGGAGTTTCATTGTCAGGAGGACAAAAACAAAGAATTTCCATAGCAAGGGCAATGATTGGTCATCCTGAAATTTTAATATTAGATGATTCCCTCTCAGCCGTTGATGCACGTACAGAAGCTGCCATTCTTGAAGGAATGAAAAGAGAACGGAAAGGGAAGACAACCATCATCACGACTCATCGATTATCGGCGGTTCGACATGCTGATTTAATTCTCGTGATGGATGAAGGGCAGATTGTAGAGAAAGGAACACATGCTACATTAGTAGCGGAAAATGGATGGTACAAAGAGCAATATGAACGACAACAATTGCATGGAAGCGAACGGGAGGGGAGCCTATGAATACAGGACGGCGTCTTATTCAATATACGATGATATATAAAGGAATTGTCCTCACAGCTTTACTTATGCTAAGCATTTCAGTTGCCGCAGAGCTAGCGGGTCCGTTTATTGCCAAGCAGATTATTGATCAGCATGTTGTTGGGATTGAAAAACCATGGTTTCAAACAGAGCAAACGAAAGATGCAGTATATTTTAATGGAAAGTACTACAAGCGTAGTGACCGGTTTTTACCAGGTGAGCCAAAAGGAAAGGAAATGCATATCCTACAGGTGAAACGAGACTTCTATATAATTAATGGTCAGCTTTTATTTGAAGGAACTCGCACTGCCTCGAATCAAGAGGTTACAATCCAAAATGGAAATGCTATTCAATCCTATTCTGCGCAAAAATTATCAGCAAATGAGCTATATTCTTTTTATAAGCCAGAAATAACAAGTATTCTGCTATTTGGAGTAGGCTATCTGGGACTTATTATTATTTCAGCTTTATTTGCTTACGGACAAAAGCTCTATATGCAGAAGGCCGCGAATCTCATTATTCAAAAAATGAGGGAAGATGTGTTTGCTCATATTCAAAGGCTTCCCATTTCCTATTTTGATCGTCTTCCTGCTGGGAAAATTGTGTCGCGAGTTACCAATGATACGGAAACGATTCGTGAGTTGTATGTAACCGTGGTAGCTACTTTTTTCTCAAGCAGCATTTATATAGCAGGCATACTCCTAGCACTCTTTTTTCTTAACGTGAAGTTTGCGAGTGCATGTTTGCTTATTATACCGATTTTATATGGATGGATTGTACTGTATCGTAAATTTGCATCGCAGTACAACCATAAGATTCGTTCGAAACTATCGGATATTAATGGGATGATTAATGAAAGTATTCAAGGAATGGCTATTATTCAAGCATTTCGCCAAGAAAAACAAATCAAGGGAGAATGTAAGAAGCATAATGATGAGTATTATTATTATCAGACGAAGCTTCTTAGCTTAAATTCAGCTACTTCACATAATTTAGTGGGAATCTTACGTAACATCTCCTTCGTTTCCGTAATCTGGTATTTCGGCGGTGCTTCATTAACTGTGAATAACGCGATATCACTTGGTGTATTGTATGCATTCGTTGATTATTTAACGCGGTTGTTTGCTCCTATTACTGGTATGGTCAACCAGCTTGCAAATTTGGAACAATCGCGGGTTTCTGCTGAGCGTGTGTTTCAATTGCTGGATGAAGAAGGCGAAGAGGTAAAGGTAGAAGAAATACCTCGTCCAAAGGGAGATGTCGAGTTTCAACATGTTTCCTTTGCTTACAATGGAAAGGATTATGTGTTAAAAGATATATCCTTTCAAGCGAAGCAGGGGGAAACAATTGCTCTTGTCGGTCATACTGGTTCAGGAAAGAGTAGTATTATGAATATTTTATTTGGATTTTACGACTATCAAAAAGGAATAATCAAGATTGACGGACGTGATATATCGAGTATGTCAAAGCAGGCGCTTCGTACTCATATGGGCATCGTGTTGCAGGATCCGTTTTTGTTCACTGGAACAATTGCAACAAATGTTAATTTAGAAAACGAAGCGATTACGAAAGACATGATACAACGTGCGTTAGAATCAGTTGGAGCAGATCGATTTCTTGCTCATTTACAAGATGGATTGGATGAGCCGGTTATTGAAAAGGGAAGCACACTTTCGACGGGAGAAAGACAGCTTATTTCATTTGCAAGGGCGTTAGCCTTTAATCCAGCTATCTTAATTCTCGATGAGGCAACTGCTAATATTGATACGGAAACAGAAGCGCTCATTCAACAGGCATTAGAAGTGTTGAAAAAGGGAAGAACAACCTTTGTAATTGCTCATCGATTATCAACCATAAAAAATGCAGATAAAATTCTTGTTTTAGAACGAGGAGAAATCGTCGAATGCGGTACACATGAGGAGCTTATGGAGCAAAAAGGACGCTACCATCAAATGTATGTAACGCAAACCACTCAAGCAGCAGTAGGATAAGCAAACGAAAAGATGACTCAAAGGAAAAAAACTTTGAGTCATCTTTTTTTATCCCGCTTTAACGGGCAGTAAGACCCCCACTTCAAGGCTTAGAGAGATCGGAGAAGGCTAAGTGGGGGACAACTGCCCGTAAAAGTCCGATTGGTTCAACTAACCCTCGGTGGGGGATGAGAGAAAACCCCCACCGAGGGAAGTTTCACTTTATCGGAAGTATCCTAAAAGGGGATACTTCCTGCAGTTGAAAAGCTTCACTTTATTTAGAAGTGTTGCCCATTTGTTGTTGAGCCATTGTAACAAGACGTTTTGTAATTTCTCCTCCCACAGAACCGTTTGACCGTGATGTAGCATCAGGGCCTAATGTTACTCCGAATTCCTGTGCGATTTCGTTCTTCATTTGATCCATTGCAGGTTGTGCACCTGGTACGACGAGCTTATTAGAAGATTGTTGATTTGGCATGCTCGTTCCTCCTTATAAAAAAATAAGTTGAGTAAAAGCTGGCTTTTACACTTTTAGTATGGATGAAACAGTTTGTTACATACTGTATACTCCAATGTAAATTTTGTAAGAAAAACAGGTATAATACCAAAACTTACATGTTTGTCAAATACATAGTTCTGTTTGTTTTTCACATAATAGAATTACATCATCTAAGGAGGTGATAGAAGATGGCAAATACAAATAACCTTGTAGTACCTGGATCACAGTCTGCAATCGATCAAATGAAATATGAAATTGCACAAGAGTTTGGCGTAACGCTTGGACCAGATTCAACATCACGTGCGAATGGATCTGTTGGTGGTGAAATTACGAAACGTTTAGTAACTTTCGCGCAACAACAATTTTCAGGATATCCACAACGTTAATAGCATGGCTTATAGGGACGGATAATATCCGTCCCTTTTTGGAGGAAGATGCAAGAATGAGTATTTGTCCTTTTTGCAATGGATTGGATACAGTTCAGCTGCAGTGCTCATTTTGTGGGAATATACTGCTTGATTATGGAAAAAGTATGGATTATTTCGATACATATAGTCCGTATGAGCCGCAAGAAGTTGTTGAATGTGTGGATGGACTTTCGCACGAAGACAATGAAATCTATTGCATGCATATCCTGTATTGTCAAACATGTTTACAGGAATTTGAAATCCCACTGCTTACGAAATAGAGAAAAGAAAAAGGCCGATGTCGCAAGGAGCGTACATCGACCTTTCTTATTATTTTACAACTTTGCTAACCATCAGTGCGTAACTTCTACTGATAGAAATTTCTCTTTAATCACTTTCTCCATGGATACGTACTTCTGTAGCTTCATCAAAGAAGTGAACTTTATTCATATCAAAGGCAAGTGTAACTTTCTGCCCTGGTTTATATTCGGAACGAGCATCTACACGAGCGACAAAAGTTTGACCATCAATATGTGAGTAAAGCATTGATTCTGCACCAAGTAATTCTGCAACTTCGATAGTTGCTTCTACTGTTGATTTTTCAGCAGCTTGAAGGAAAATCGGTTCATCATGAATTTCTTCTGGACGAATTCCCATCATTACTTCTTTTCCAATATATCCTTGTTCACGTAAATATTTAAGCTTTCCTTCAGGAACTTTTACCGCTAGCTTGCCGATAATAAACATATCTTGTTGTAATGTTCCTTTGAAGAAATTCATTGCAGGAGAGCCAATAAATCCTCCAACAAATACGTTTGCTGGTTTTTCATAAACTTCCTTAGGTGAGCCGACTTGTTGAACGATGCCATCCTTCATTACGACAAGGCGAGTAGCCATTGTCATTGCTTCTGTTTGATCGTGTGTAACGTAAATGGTTGTCGTTCCTAAGCGTTGGTGTAATTTTGAAATTTCTGCACGCATGCTTACCCGAAGCTTAGCATCTAAGTTTGATAAAGGCTCGTCCATTAAGAATACTTTGGCATCACGCACAATCGCACGTCCTAATGCTACACGTTGACGTTGACCACCGGAAAGGGCCTTTGGTTTACGATCTAAATATTGCTCTAAGCCAAGGATACGTGCAGCTTCTTTTACACGTTTGTCGATCTCATCTTTAGAGAACTTACGAAGTTTTAAGCCAAATGCCATATTTTCAAATACACTCATATGTGGATACAATGCATAGTTTTGGAAGACCATCGCAATGTCACGATCTTTAGGAGCAACATCATTTACACGTTTTCCATCAATATAAAAATCACCTTTTGAAATTTCTTCTAATCCGGCGATCATGCGGAGCGTCGTAGACTTACCACATCCAGATGGACCTACAAATACGATAAATTCTTTATCAGCAATCGTTAAATTAAAGTCTTCTACAGCTGTTACATTATTATCATAAATTTTATAAATATGGTCTAATTTTAATTCAGCCATTGTACAGCCTCCAGTCATTTTATGTGGTTGTTCTTATAGTTGAAGTGTAACCGTTAACATGGGTTGGCGTAAATGGACAGGCTGAATAAAAAAAAGGTTTCTATTTGTGCAAGATGTACATATGCCTATCAGGTTGTTTCATTTAAAAGTAGAGCCATGTATATGGAAACGGCACCTGTAAATGTTTTAATATCGATTCTTGTTTTTTCGATGAATTTATCGACACGATATTGCACACTGTTTCGGTGCATATATAATTTTTTTGCTGTTAAGGATATATTCATATTACATTCTAAATAGGTACGAATCGTTCGAAGTAGTTCGGTATCAGATTCTACTTGTGATAGAACCGTCTTTATTAAATTCGAATGATTAATTAGTATATAGGGCAGCACATCTTCTAATTGATAGACGGATTGCTTTGTCATATATGACGTGGTAAGTTCAAAAATGTTCTCTTCCCATGTAAAAGAAGAGGATAGGGATTGATCTATAGTTCGGAGTTTCCCAGCAAGCATATGCAAGGAAATAAAAAAATCACTCGTTAATGTCGCAATCATTTCGTGATTAAGTGATTCAGGTGTCGTTTCGAATGGATACATTTCAATAATGATACCATGGCGATGGTCCTTCCATAGTACAACAAATGAATTAGATAGAAATCCACGTAATGCCTCTTCCCATGTCTTCTTTTCGAAAAATGGTTGCTTCATGGAAAAGTGAAGAAAGCGTACAAACTTGATTTCATGCGGTAATGGAGGAATCGGAGTTCTTCCTTGAAATAATAGTTCTTTCCACATACGCTGTTCAGGAGTTATGGAAAATTCCTCTGCAGAAACAGAGGTTAAAAAAATAGACAGCAATTCTTTATCTTTTTTCGTAAGCTGTTTTTTTGTTATGCCAATCATTCGATTATTTTCATCTGCATACCATTCGTATTCCCCATATTGTTCTGGAATTACATCAATTAGAACATCGTCATAATATTGTAGCAGTTTTTCAAGCATTCCGGCATCTCCTTGTAACCTGTGTTACCGTTATTCTACCATACTTATCCGTAGGAAATTGCATTAAGAGTCAGGGTAAAATCCTGCTTCTTGTTCACATATTGTAACGATGTTTTGTATCGCTTGTACTTCTATCTCACGTTCATCAAAAGTCATGGGCTTTGCATTGCATTCATATATAAAATAATTGCCATTGGTATCGACACCAATATCCATCGAAAATTCTCTAACTTTTCCAAAATAGGTGCATAGACTGTTTCCGCATTGCCGGGCTAGTTCTGTTAAGGTGTCGTATTGGATGGGCCTTGCAAGCTCGTTAACATGTATTTGTTCTCCGCCGTAATGAACATGCGTTACCACGCCGCCAACGGGTGCAACACGAATACCTATACCAGTAATAGAAAAGGATCCAGAAAGGTAGTGAACAAGAATCCGCAGGTCGTACTTATGATTGTTATGCGAATCATGTTGCAAAGCGGGTTGAGCTAGATAGAGCTTACTTTCTTCGAAAAGTCCTCGGAAATCGTGATGCTCTAAGTATTGCGTAGCACCTGTAGGGGATGTAATGGTAATCTTATCTTTCATAAGCTGCATAACAAACAAATGCTTGCCTTTCGATGACGCGCATCGTTTTACATATAATTGATGATAAGATTGGAGCATTTCGATGAGATGTTCTGGGCTATCAAGAAGAACGGTTGGGAGTAAAAAGGATCTGATTTTTTCATTACGATACAATGCCTGATGGACATCCCATTTTGAGAAAAAATGAGGGTTGAACAGTGGAATGTCAGCCTTAGCAAAAAGAGAGAGTGCATGCTTGCAGCTCTCACCGTTTTCATGGGATCGATAGGGAATCCGATTATAGATGACATCTGGGTAGGGAAAATCACACGCTATCCATGTACCATTCGATAGAAGTACATATCCTGTAATACTGGATGTTTGTATATCTTCTGGGGTAAATACGAAGCTAATGCCTCCTCGTATGCGGAGTTCTCTCTGCATTGCTGCAAAGCGTTTCCAATCACCGCATATATTGCCGGAGGCATTACGGCTCGTCAAAATTCCGATTAGCGGTCCGACACGATCGCCGCTTTGCTGCACAAAACAGGATAGCGATGAAGAATGAGCGATTGCTAAGACCCTACCATGACCAAATTTGAGACTTTTTTCATGATGCGTCCAGGTTTTATGGAGTCTGCTATACCGAATAATGGTCATGAAAACAGTTCCTCAGGAGACAGTAGTGTTTTTTTAGTTAAATAAATCGCATATTGAAGAAACAGTTCCTTTGTTAATTGATCGCTTTGCTTTAGCTTTGGATGATCAAAAATGGAGCGGCCTGGTTTGGAATTTGCTTCAAATAACCAAATCCGATGATCTAGATCGATTCCAATATCAAAACCAATTTCCCCGATATAGCCATCCATCCTTTCATCGATTTTTTCACTGAGCAGGAGGGTTGCATGTTGAATTTTAGCTATAATTTGCGATCGCTCGTCACTATTTGGAAATATATCTTCCATACATTTAATGTCGCCCCCGTTGTTTATATGAGTGGTCATACTTCCTTGTCCGGCAACCTTAGCAGCTATTGCACTCATTTTCCAAGCTCCATTTCTATCTTTATTCGTATGAACACGAAAATCGACAGGCTGGCCGTGTATACGCAGCAATGAAATTCCTTGCTGCAAGATAAAGGAATGTAAATCATGCTGCGCAAGTAAATGATTGATGAGTACTTCAAGTGAATGATATTTTCGCAGCTTATTACCGCCTTCATCTCGAAATCGACAATAGTACTCGTTTTGTACAGTGGAGTAGCGAATTTGATAGATACTTTTTCCTAAGCTGCCGTTTATAGGCTTCATATAGATATGTTTATATTTTGCAAGAAGAAGCTCAACTTGCTCAAAGGAATGGAAAAGCGCCGTTTCAGGTAAGTATAACGAAGCCTGAGGATCGTGCTGAAGCAATCGGTACACATCCCATTTATTGAAAAATCCAGGATTAAACCATGGAATTAAGTACTCATTTTGGAGCCGGCTTTTGACACGAGCGATGGCACGGTGATTTTCTGTTTTCCGATTGGGAAGCCGATCATAGACAACATGAGGAAAGGGAACTTTATGTAGCACAAAGCGTTTTTCATTGTAGAAATAGCCGGATATATAACCTTCTCTCCAGTTAATTTGATGGGAGCCAAATACAAATATGTAAGCACCATAGCAGGAAGAAAGTAAATTGGCGAAAAATAACGAACGCTCCCCGATCGGACGTAAAGGGGATTCTGTAAATCCGGCGGTGAAAATCCCGATTAACGGTCCAATATGAATGCTTTCATCCTGAAGAAAAATATGGACATCCGCTGAAAAAGGAAGTCCAAGCTCCTCAGAAATTTCAGAACCAATGGTAACGGTATTGTCCGATAAATAGTCGGTTACGAAATTACAAGCAACGACACGAGTACCAAATGAAATCTCCTTTAAATTAGAGGTAGATGGAAAAACGAAGGGCAGATACACAGTTTGGGGATGCTGATTGCTAATGCGAAGAGAAAATACATTTTTCTTCATTTTACATCAGCTCCTTTCCTTACTTGTTCTACATAATGACAGTATGCTAACGGTGCTAGGTATAGCTGGTCTGTGCACTGTGGATTACAGGTTAACAGTACCTTTCGTCCTGGTTTTGAATTTATATCAAGTAGCCAAACTGCTTTATTACGATCTAATGAAATATCAAGACCAAGCTCGAACAATGGTGGAAGTTCTTTTTCTAATGTTTTAGGTACTTCTTCTATAAGTGTTGGGATTGCGTCTTCGAGCATACTCTGTTCATATTTGGAAAGGGATTGCTTCCATATATCATACGAAACAGTTTGACTTCCAGCAGCCAGGTTCGAGACAAGCGTATTCGGCGAACCAATACGAACACCACGTCCTGCTTCCATCCATATTCCTTTCTCGTTTTTTTGCAATAAAATTCGTATATCAAATGGATGACTTTTTTCTTGGATAGAAAGAAATGGTTGTTGTACGTAAGGTCTGTTATGTAGAAGCTGTGATAACCAAGTCTTATATTCTTCCTTTGAGGAAAAAGTAAACGTTTGTATGCCTTTCTGCCAAACCATTGCTTTTCTTTCATTGCGGCGCAGTGAAAGATAACAATACCCATTTCCTTGTGAGCCGTTGGTTGGCTTTAATACAAGCTCACGTGCTTTTGTAAGTGTATTCCAAACGTGATCTACTTCTGCTGGCTCTGTTATAGGGAGGTAAGGAGAAATCCTCGGATTTTTTGATAAAATGGAATAGAGCGTAAGCTTGTCTGGTAACCCGTAGCCGAGAAAAATAGTTTGTGGTCTTTTCTTTAGCCAATCTACAATTGGTTTGGCTGCCTTTGAAGTAAGAGATTGATTGTAAAAGCATCTGTCATATAGAAAGTTAGGAATGGGGAAGGTATCTTTTTTCCAGGATTGTGTTTCATCATCAAACAAAAGACCTGTAACAAGCTCAGTACCAGGCTGAATGAGAGCAGGAGTAAAGCGAACAACTTTCATATTATAATGTTTCCCTCGCTTTGCAATTTCAGTAAAGTACTCCTGTTCCTGATGTAAGTGAAGAGATAGTAAGCCTAGCATGAATCATTCCTCCTTAATGGTTGTTTCGCACAAGCGATACAATAATGAAGCAAAGCACGTGCAGATGGCCGAGGTATAGAAGTAGAAGACACCATATTTTTAGATGGCTTTACATTTACTTCTAATAGCCACGGATTTCCTTGCTGATCAAGTGCTACATCCATTCCAAATTCTGCATATACCCCTTCATAGGCTTGACTAAGACATTTTGCTGTTTCAATAGAAAGCTCTATTAATAGTTTTTTCATATGCTTCACTTCGCTAGCTTCAAATCCAGAAAGTAATACTTCATCAATTTTAAGTATGCTCCCACCCATCGCTATATTGGAGACGAAATCACCACTTGATACACGAGCAACGGCAGAGGTTACATTCCATGTATAACCATTACTTTTCTGGCAGAGCATTCGAAAGTCAACAGGTCTTTCATCATACGTATAAAGAGGAAGCCCTTGCTGCACGATATAGGGACGCTTGCCGATGTTTTCCTTTAATGTTGCAAATAGTTCAGGTAGCGAAGAATACTCTTTCGATATTTCTCTTTGAAACGTAGTATAGTCTACGAGTAATTTATGGGGTTCTGATTTTATTTTGAAAATATGTTTACCCTGACTTCCATAAATGGGTTTTACAAATACACATGGAAATTCACGTAGAGATTGCTCTAATACAGAACGGCTAGTGAATAGATAACTAGTAGGTAGGAATGGCTTCATATGTGGATAGGAAAGCAGCTTCTGGTATACCTCCCATTTATTTAAAAACCGATCATTAAAATGTGGAATCTCGTATTCCTGTAATAGCTCCACCCATTCTTGAAATAAATTACTTTGTTCTATTGCACGAGAATGGATTCGATTGTAAACGATAGAAGGAAAGGGCATTTCTTCTTTTCTCCATTCGCTATCTTGTAAGGAGTAGCCGTAAATGGTTTCTTTGTCCCATAGAGAAAGAGAGGTCACATAAAAGAAGCAGCTGCTTTTTTCGCTAAGGAGGGTAACTTCCTCACAAAAGTCAGAAATAGAACCGAATGTAACGGGCTTTTGCTGCTGTATTTCTGTTATAATGGCAATAATTGGACCAAGAAAAAGCTTCTTTTGCGAAGAAACATAATGGTAGCGAATCTGTTGAACATTAGAAAGCTTAAGATAGGAAAGAAGTGATGGGGAAGCAGAGATTGCGTTTTCTTTATCGCCTATTGAAGTAATATTCACGATAACGCTCATTAGACCAAAAAAAATAGTGAATGTGTCTCCTTTCTTCGCTTTCCATTTCTCTGCTAAGCTAAGAGTGAGACGAATATTATGATGCTCTAGCGTGTGATCACTTTGGATTTTTAACAATGATGTAAACATAGTACCCCTCTTCGCAGAAAGATTTTCCGGTCGACATTGTAATGTATTGTATGAACATCCCTGTGGGCTGGTGAATAAGTAGCTTAAAACGCTGTAATATTTCATTTAAGGCATAATACAAAAGCATTATACATATGTTACATAGTCTGGTATAGTTAGAAAGGCTAGTATAAAGGAGGAAGAAAAATGGCAGCAAATATGTATGATCAAGCGTATGCACTACAAAAAGCGATCATCGAAAACTCCGATTTTCAAAATTTACAACAAAGCTATCAAGCTGTGGAAGCTGACCTACAATCAAAGCAGCTTTTCGAACAGTTTCGTCAAGTACAAATGGAATTGCAGCAAAAAATGATGCAAGGACAACAGCTTTCTGAAGCTGATAATATCAAAGCTCAGCAAATTGTTGCACAGGTTCAGCAAAATGCGAAAATTGCAAAGTTAATGGAAGCAGAACAACGTATGAACTTACTTATTACAGATCTAAATAAAATCATATTAAAGCCTTTAGAAGATTTATACGGGACTATAATGCCGGCATAGAGTGAATTTTCTTTAAGGAGTAAGTGTCTGCATGAAACATATCTTTATACAAAAACGTCCGCACATTTTGCTGCGGACGTTTTTTGTATTGTGGTTTTCTTTGGAGTCATGGTGAGAATACAGCATCGTTTGCGTGTATTCTTATTTTGAAACATATTCATTTCCTTTCAAATAAAAGCGCCACGGATAGTGTATGGCTTCTTGTGCGTAGCCAATATTGATTCGAGGTCCTATCGCAATTTCATATTGATTCGCTAAGTTCTCCTTCGAAGTAATTTCTTCGATGTATAATGTATCGCTTATGAGAGATTCTCCATTGTTTGCGATTGTGATACCCATTGCTTTTGTTAGCTTTCCAGGACCATTTGTTACATTGCGTAGCTGTTGTTTTGTAACCTTAGTAGTTCCATAGCGAGCAAGGAGCATATCCTCATGTCCATCGGCTGGCATGAGTGCCCGAACAAGAATGGCATGCGGAATATTAGCAGGTGCTGTAACGATGTTAAAACAGTAATACATGCCATAGATCAAATAGACATATGCATGGGCAGGAGGTCCGTACATTATGCTTGTCCGCTTTGTTGGCTTTCCTCCGTAGCTATGTGCTGCTTTATCTGCAGGGCCTTGATATGCTTCTACTTCTACAATATAACCGCTTCTTTTCTGCCCATCCACTATATGTACAAGCTTATGCCCAAGTAAACGCTTTGCAACTTCGAGTGTGTCTCCTTCGTAAGCAGATGCGGGTAACTTCATCGTATCATCTCTTTCTTTTGGATTGGTTTTGGACGCATTACGAACGTATCGTTCTAATATTGTCTTCTGACTCATACGCTAAAAATAGGTTATGACTGAAAAAAAGGAGGCGTGTTATGATTTATCGTTTGTTAGCTATTAATATAGATGGGACGTTGCTACGTTCTAACGGTAGATTACCGAAGGGAACGAAAGAAGCTATCGATTTTGTTCGGGAAAAGGAAGTATACGTTACATTATACACGAGCCGTAATTTTCAATCAGCAGAACGAGTGGCAAAGTCATTAAAGCTAGATTCCATTTTGATTACACATAGTGGATCATTTCTCTCCTCCTCGCTCGACACACCTTTTATTCAACATCGATTGTCAGAAGAAAAAACGTTCAATATAGTGCAGGTTCTGGAACATTTTGATTGCAATATACGTATTACGCATGAACGATTTTCACTAGGCAACCGTCGAAAGCTTTCTTCAAACGTTATAGCACGTGCTGTCCTTTCTAACGCGGATCCTGTATTTTATCCGATGCAATTTGTAGAATCACTAGGTGATACGCTCCGTGATGAGCCAGTTGCACCGCCAAAGATAGATGTGTTCTTCTCCAATAAAGAAGAAAAGGAACGTACACTTCAAACGATTCAAGAAGCATTTGAAGACGTGAACATCAGTGAAAGCTCAGATTATCACATTGAAATTCTTCCGCCTGGGGTTTCTAAGCTTCAAGGTCTACGCCTTCTCGGTGAACATTTAAATATCCAATTGCACGAGATGGTAGCGATAGGCGACAGTATGGATGACATTGATGTACTAGAACATGCAGGATTAGGTGTTGCAATGGGGAATGCTCCTCTTGCTGTGAAACAGGCAGCAGACTGGATTACACGTTCTAACAATGAAAATGGTGTTACCTATATGATTAAAGAACACTTTCGTAAGCAATTTCCACTTACATTTTTAAAAGGCTACACAAATAGTAAAAAATCGTAACCAAAACTCCTCAGGACTTGTGCCGAGGAGTTTTTTTTTGATAAAATCCACTCGGTTGACCAGTCTAAAACGTTACAGTACACTTAAGGAAGTCTGAATATGAAAAGGTGATAATTGTTGCTTATTTCCATACAATCATTACGAGATGATCGATTTTTACGACCGCTTCGTTTAATAAGTAGTTTGTTTTTTGAAGAATGTGAAGTAGCATTTGATCAAGATGCTGCCGATATAGTTGTAGATATTGCAGTAGAGGGAGAAAATATTGTTACGGCAACAGCCAAGCTAATTAGCGACGGTCAACACTTTGATGCAACCTTTCGAAAGGATATTACAATCTATCCTACAGAAAAAGAACAATTGAAACAAATTAAGAATATAGTTTCCTATGTTTATGTAACCGTACTGCAGAACTATACAGGTATAAAGCAACCTTGGGGCATTTTAACAGGAATTCGTCCTACGAAGCTGTTTCATAAAAAATTACAAGGTGGTATGCCAAAGGAAGCAGTGCATAAAGAATTACATGAGTCCTATTTAATCTCAGATGAAAAAATTAATCTAATGCAGCGTATTGTGGATCGCCAGCTTTCGGTACTTCCAGATTTATATGATTTAAAAAACGAAGTGAGTATTTACATTGGCATTCCGTTTTGTCCAACGAAATGTGCCTATTGTACATTTCCCGCCTATGCTATTAACGGAAAACAAGGTTCAGTTAATTCATTCTTAGGTGGATTGCATTATGAGATGCGTCAGATTGGAGCATTTTTAAAAGAGAAGGGGATTCGGATTACAACAGTATATTACGGCGGTGGAACACCGACGAGTATTACTGCTGAAGAAATGGATATGCTGTATGAAGAAATGTATGCGTCTTTTCCTGACGTAGAGAATATTCGTGAAGTGACAGTAGAGGCTGGGCGACCTGACACAATTACTCCTGAAAAACTGAACGTGTTAAAGAAATGGAATATTGATCGAATTAGCATTAATCCGCAGTCATACAATCAGGAAACGTTAGTAGCAATCGGTCGCCATCATACTGTAGAAGAAACGATTGAAAAATATCAATTAGCTCGTTCTATGGGTATGAACAATATTAATATGGATCTAATAATTGGTCTCCCAGGAGAAGGAGTAGATATTTTTCAGCATACGCTTAATGAAACGGAAAAACTAATGCCAGAATCATTAACAGTTCATACGTTATCATTTAAGCGCGCCTCTGAAATGACGAAAAATAAAGAAAAATATAAGGTGGCAAGCCGTCAAGAAATTACAGAGATGATGCACATGGCAGAGAAGTGGACAAATGAACATGGCTATGGACCGTATTATTTATATCGACAAAAGAATATTCTAGGAAATTTAGAAAATGTAGGCTATTCAGTTCCTGGACAAGAGAGCATCTATAACATTGTCATTATGGAAGAGGTGCAAACAATAATTGGTCTTGGCTGTGGTGCTGCTAGTAAATTCATTCATCCGAAAACAGGTGTAATTACGCATTTTGCCAACCCGAAGGATCCAAAATCGTATAATGAAGGATTTAAACAATATACAGAAGAGAAGATTGCACTTTTACAAGAGATGTTTTCATCTTAAAATATACTAAAAGAAAAGGAGGCTTCCATTTAAAGGAAGCCTCCTTTTCTTACTTCATGTAAATTGATTTCAATCGATTTGTTTAAGCACTTTTCCGTTCTTTTTTTATTTGCTGAATCGTTACCATGAGACCAGTAAATCCTGCAGGAAAGGCAGGGAATAAACTGTATATAAGATACTTCCATTGACCTGTTTGCAAGGAGATAAACAGAAAAATGATTGGAAAACCAATTAACGCAAATAATGAAGCCCATAGTGCAATTCGGGTGCTCTTTTTCAAGTTTTAGCTCCTCCTTTCGCCTAATAGAATCCATTAAAATTGGTAAATTATGATAATTTTAATGTATCATACGTTACAGCTGTTTAGAACAGACAACGATCAACCATTCTTCATACTAATCGTCGTATTTTCTTTTCCATGTCTGATGAAGTTAAAGAGAGAGAAGTATATAGACAAAAATTTTGAAAATTTTAGTAGATAGTAGAGAAGGAAGCTGATAGGAAGAGAGAGAATGTATATAATTGTAAAAAAATAGGAGGTGTATTGTATCATGTATATGACTTTAGGAAGAATTTTTGATCTAGCTGTGCGAAATTATCCAAATAAGGAAGCTCTCGTCGAAGCAGCAAAAGGCATCCGCTATACGTTTCGGGAATGGGATGAACAAGTAAGTAAAGTAGGTAATGCACTATTAGAGGCAGGAGTAAAAAAGGGAGATACGGTTTCTGTCTTTCTTTATAATTCAAGTGAATTTGTAACCGTTTACTTTGCTTGTGTGAAAATAGGTGCGATTTTTAACCCAATCAATTATCGCTTAAAAGCAAAAGAATTAGCTTACATTTTATCCGATGCCAATCCTAAGGTTGTTGTCTTTGAAAAGGCGGTTGAAGCTGTTGTTGCTAGTATTGAAAGTGATTTTCCATCTGTCTCATTTTGGTACATTGAAGAAGATAAACCAGCCTATTCACACTCCTATCATGATATCGTCTCAACATCACCTTCTAACTTACCAATTATTGAAGTAGTAGAAACCGATTATTGCTCGATTATGTATACAAGTGGCACGACAGGACGACCGAAGGGAGTACTCCATCGTCACCGTGATATGGCAGAGCATAGTTTAATTTGTACGTACTATGAAAAATATACAAGAGATAGTGTAGGTCTTATTGTAGCACCACTTTATCATTGCGGTGAGCTGCATGCTGGCATATTGTCACGCGTCCATGCAGGAGCAAAAAATGTAATTTTGCATCAATTTGATGCAAAAGAAGTATTACGCACCATTGAAGAGGAGGGGATTACGACCTTCTTTGCAGCGCCTACAATGTGGAATATGCTATTGCAAGAGAATGTAAGTGAATATAATTTATCTTCTATGAAAATAGGTGTATATGGCGGCGCAGCAATGGCTCCATCGCTCGTAAAGGAATGTAAGGAACGATTGTATATCGATCTCGTTCAAATATATGGCATGACAGAAATGGGACCAGTCGTTGCATTTCTAGTAGAAAAGGATCAATTAGCAAAACCGGGATCTGCAGGTACACCATGCTTTAACCATGAAATTCGAATTGTGGAGCCTAATGAGGACGAACCGTCTGATCCGGAAGATATCCTACCTCCTTATGAAGTAGGAGAAATTATTATGCGCGGTCCGACGATGATGGCAAAGTACCATAATCAAGAAGCTGCAACTGCAAAATCATTGTATAAAGGATGGTATCACTCAGGAGATCTTGGCTATATGGACCGCGATGGCTATCTATTTGTAGCTGATCGTGTCGATGATATGATTATTAGCGGAGGAGTGAATGTATATCCGCGTGAAATTGAAGATTTCTTGCATAGCCATGATGGTGTTCTCGATGTTGCAGTTTTAGGAGAACCTGATGAACTTTGGGGAGAACGAGTCGTCGCAGTTGTCGTCAAGAAGGATTCGAATATTACGGCAGAAGATTTAGACTCCTATTGCAAACATAGCGATGAACTAGCTGATTATAAACGCCCTCGTCATTACATTTTTGTAGATGAATTACCGCGAAACGCGAGCGGGAAATTGCAGAAGTTTGTGTTACGCCAAAGTTTTGAAAAACCAGTAGTATGAATGGAATAAATCTAGGTAAATAAGTAAAGTTGGTGGAACTACCCCAAAGTAGGGGGGGATGAAGAATCTCCTCTACTTTGGAAGTTTACCATTGAAACGAAAATGGTAAACTTTTTTAATATAACTTATATGAGTCGTTAGGAAGAACGCTTGACAGCTCCTAAGCTAATAACGAAGTAGTCAGTAAGCAATTCGGCTATGTATTATCTTATTTTTTACATGGAAACTTCTTCAAAATAAGTTGGATCATGTATTGTAATTTTTTTATCTAGGACTGTGACAATACTATCATTTTTCAGTTGTTTTAATACCCCGCTAACTGTTTCACGAGATGTCCCAGATATTTTAGAAATTTCAATTGTTGTAAGGGGACATGAAATTACAATTTCTTTTCCTTCCTGTTCTCCTAAATCGTTCATCAAATAACCTAATGTATGAATAACGCGATCTTGCGCATTTGAAATTGTAATATTTTGGACTCGTTTTTCATTTTCTTTCAATAGATAAGAAAGCTGCTGAACAGTATATAAGAGCTGTTTACGATCTGATTTCACCATATCCTCAAAAATAGAAGTAGGAATATAGTAAACATTGACATCTGTCATTGCCATAGCTGTATGATTGTATGACTTATCAATAAACATACCACCGTAGGGGAAAATAGAAAAATGCTTTACATAATCTTCATATACTAGATTTCCACTTTGACTAACTCGCTCTAATTTTACATAACCATCTAGCAGGAGATAAATTCTTTCTCTTGCATCCCCCTCTAAAAATAAAAATTGACCCTTTTTATAGGACCGCCAATAGACAAGCTCTACTAGACTTTTCAATTTTTTATCTGATACATCGGCAAATTGTTCAAACTGCTTCAAGTTTTCAATTATGTTTCGGCACTTCATGAAATTCCCTCTTTCTTTCTATAAAAGTGAAATGTAAAGATAGTGTCCTTGAAATTATTTCATCATAATTATTTTATCATATATTTCCAATAGACTAAAGAGAAATCGTAGAAGGTTAAGTGGAGTCGAGATGCCCATAAAAGAAAAGGGGTTAAGCACTATCCTAAAAATAAGGGGACCCTACTTTTGAAAAGTACTAATTTTACTGAAAAAGTGATTTGCGCATAAAAAGAATGAAACAAGTTACTTCATTCTTTTTTATTACCCTAATCCCTCCCGTTATTTAAGGGTCGCACTTCAAGGCTAAAGAGAAATCGGAGAACCTGGCTGCTTGTAAGCAAAGGTTGGGCGGACTAACCCAAAAGCAGGGGAGAACCCTCTACTTTTGGGAAGTTTCACTTTATATACATACACATGTATTCTGCTTCGAAATAATGGTACCGCTCTTTTCTTCTAACGCCTCATATACTTTGTCTAATGAAGTAATAATCGTTTTTCGGTTTGAATCTGTATTAACAAAATTAATGGCTGCTTTAATTTTCGGAAGCATGCTTCCTGCTGCAAATTGGTTGTCGAGAATATATTGTTCTAGTTCATCTACTGTAACATTTTCTAATTTCTTTTGATTAGGTGTATTGAAATTTACATACACATTTTCAACTGCAGTTAAAATAACGAGAATGTCGGCATTTACTAATTCAGCTAATTTTTGCGCAGCAAAATCTTTATCAATAACAGCCTCGGTTCCCTTTAATCCATCCTTAGATTCAATAACTGGAATACCTCCTCCTCCAACAGCAATGACAATATCGCCATCCTCTACTAATGAATTAATTATTTTATATTCATGAATACTTACTGGTATTGGCGAAGGGACCACACGACGCCATCCACGCCCTGCATCTTCTTTAAATGTCGCTTTTGTTGTTTCCATTAATTCTCGTGCTTCTTCTTCCGTATAGAAGGGACCAATCGGTTTTGTTGGATTTTGGAACGCTTCATCCTTTTCATCTACTACAACCCGAGTGATAACTGATACTACATCTTTGTGTATATTCCGCTTTATCAAAGCATTTTCAATTGCATTCTCCATCCAATATCCAATCATTCCTTGACTCATTGCACCGCAAGTATCTAATGGCATTGCAGGAGTTTTTTCCGTTTCCGCTGCTTTTTGTTGCAGTAAAATATTACCAACTTGTGGACCGTTTCCATGCGCAATGACAATATCTATATTATTTGTTTCGACAAGCTTAACTAGTTGTTCTGCTGTTCTATCTAGCGCTTCCTGTTGTGCTTGTGCAGTTGCCTTTCCATTTCCAGTTTGTATTGCGTTTCCTCCTAATGCAATGACGACTTTTTTTCTTTTCATCTTTCAACCCTCCGATTCATTTTTATGAGACTTGTTAAAAGGTTATCTTGCCTATAACCATTTCATAAACTGCGTATACTGCTAAAACTCCAATAACTATCGCGGAAATAAGCTCAACTCGAGTAAATATTTTCTTTGACTTTGTTTGCTTTTGAACATAATAAAAGATAAAAATTCCTGGCGCATATAGTGTCATGGTCATTAACAAATAATCTAAACCAGCTGCATAAACTAGCCAAACCCCGTATATACTAGCAATTAAACCAATTATAATATTCTTTGTTCGATCTATTTCTGTCGACTGTATACTATGCTTAAATTGATAAAATGCTGAGAAAGCATAAGGAATCAAGATTGCAGAGGAAGCAAGAGAATAAGCAAAATGATATGCTTGATCTGAAATAAGAAATGTCAACAAGAATATTTGAATCAAACCATTTGTTAACCATAATGAATTGACAGGAGCTTTGTTTTTATTTTCTTTTGCAAACCATTTTGGAAATACACCATCTTTTGCAGCCAAATAAGGAATTTCAGAAGCTAAGAGCGTCCAACCTAACCAAGCACCTAATACAGAAATAATTAAGCCTATATTAATAAATATAGCTCCCCATTTTCCAACAACACTTTCAAATAAATATGCCATTGATGGATGTTTCAAATTTGCTACATCAGCCTGATGCATAATCCCTAAAGATAATAGTGTAATTAGAATATAAATAATGAGAGTCCCAAGTAATCCTATAACAGTTGCCTTCCCAATATCACTTCGATTTTTTGCACGACTGGATAAGACTACAGCTCCTTCAATGCCAATAAATACCCAAAGAGTTACTAGCATTGTATTCTTAACTTGGCTTCCTACATCTGCCCAAGAAAAAGAAGCTCCTTGTCCCCAGAATCCATCTAAGAAAATATTCATGTGAAAAGCACATATCCCTACAACAATAAATACAAAAACAGGAACTAATTTCGCTATTGTTGTCACTAAATTTACAAGCGCTGCTGATTGTACGCCGCGTAAAATCAACATATGAACACACCAGAGTAATATACTTGCTCCAATAATCGAGGCTACGTTTTGGCCGCCTTCAAAAGTCGGAAAAAAATAACCGATTGATGCGAATAATAATGTACAGTAGGCAATATTTCCAAGCCAAGCAGATAACCAGTATCCCCATGCACTATTAAAGCCCATAAAATTACCAAATCCAGCTTTTGCATAACTGAAAATTCCGCCATCTAAATCTGGTCTTTTATTTGTTAAGTTTTGGAATGATAATCCAAGAGCAATCATTCCAATACCCGTTATAATCCAGCCAATAATAATGGCACCTGCACCTGCACCTTGTGCCATATCACTTGCTAAGTTAAATGCACCGCCGCCAATCATGGAACCTACAACAAGACCTGTTAAAGTTAATAGTCCTAACTTCTTTTCTTGACCCATTTCACTCACCACTCTTATATTAGATAGGAATAAATGACAGTAGAGAATCATTATATTAAAGAAGGATAAAGAAGGAGGAGTCTCCTCCTTCTTTATTTATTGCATTATCCCAAAGTAGCCGCCATTACAGCTTTAATTGTATGCATTCTATTTTCAGCTTGATCAAATACCTTCGCATGTTTACTGCGGAATACTTCATCAGTTACTTCCATTTCTTTCAATCCATATTTTTCATATACATCTTGTCCGTATTTTGTTTCTATATCATGAAAGGCAGGTAAACAATGTAAGAAAATCACATCTTTATTTCCAGTATTTTCAATCATTTTCATATTTACTTGATATGGTGTAAGAAGTGCAATACGTTCAGCAAATTTATCTTCTTCTCCCATTGATACCCACACATCTGTGTAAATGACATCTGCACCTGCAACAGCTTCTTTCACATCGCTTGTTATCATGACATTGTCATTATATTTTTTAGCTAAATCAATTACTTCCTGGGCAGGGAATAATGATTCTGGTGTACAAATCCGTACGTCCATTCCTACAATAGATCCACCAACTAACAAGCTATTTGCTACATTGTTACGTCCATCTCCAACGTAAACCAACTTAACATTTTTTAACTTTCCTACATGTTCTTTTATTGTTAACAAATCTGCAAGAGTTTGTGTTGGGTGCCAAAGATCTGTTAAGCCATTCCATACAGGTACACCTGAATTTTTTGCTAGAGAATCGACTGTTGAATGTGCAAATCCACGGAATTCAATGCCGTCAAACATACGTCCTAAAACTTTCGCTGTGTCTTCTACAGATTCTTTCTTTCCAAGCTGAATATCATTTTTACCTAGATATTCAGGATGTGCACCTAAATCTGTACACGCTACTGTAAATGCACAACGAGTACGAGTTGAAGTTTTTTCAAATAAAAGTGCAACATTTTTACCCTCTAAATAACGATGTGGAATACCATTTTTCTTTTTTTCTTTTAATTCTGCTGCTAAATCAAGAAAATATAATAACTCTTCTTCTGTAAAATCTTTTTCTGCAAGAAAACTTTTACCTTTTAAGTTTGGTTTTGTCATTAACATCATGTATCCCTACTTTCTCTATTATTCTTCCTAAATATCTTTACGAACAATTGGCATACTCATACAACGTGGACCCCCACGACCGCGAGACAATTCCGCACTTATTACTTCGATAACCTCGATACCATTTTCTCTTAACAAAGCATTTGAAACATAATTGCGATCATATGTAACAACTACTCCTGGTGCAATGGCTAATGTATTGGATCCATCGTTCCATTGTTCACGAGCAGAAGCAATAATATCTCCTCCACCGCAAGGAATGAGAACTAATTCACTTAAGCCTAATACTTCTTTTAGAGCTTCGGTTAAAGATGTACGGTGTGTAATGTTTAGAGTCTCTTTATCCTGTCCTTTTTCTAGAATATAAATATTCATATCTCCCTTTGGACTTTGAATGGTTGGATGAATGGTAAATTTATCATAATCAACCATTGTAAATACTGTATCGAGGTGCATAAACGCACGACATTTTGGAATCTCTATTGCTAGTACTTTTTTAATTTTATCTTGACGACTAAATAACTCTTTTGCTAAACGTTCAATGGCTTTAGCTGAAGTTCGAGAAGATACTCCAATCGCAATCGTTTCTTCATTTAAGATAAGTTCGTCGCCGCCTTCAATTGGAAACTTATAATCACGATTTAACCAAACCGGTATATTGTGAGTAGCAAATCGTGGATGATGCTTAATAATATATTCCATAAACAAAGATTCACGTCTTCGTGCAGGCTCTCTCATTTTATTAATCGTTAAGCCATTCCCCATTGATGCTGCTGGATCACGTGTAAAATATAAATTTGGCATTGGATCTAAGTAAAATGGATAATGTTCCTCCATTAATTCGTAAAGATGTGCTTTCTTATGCGTTTCAATTTCACTCTTACGCACGCCACTCATAATTTTTTGAATCATTTCTTCATTTGAAAAGGAAAGTAAATATTCTTTTAAAGATTGATGTGCAACATTTACATCTGCTTGTCCTTCTTTTAAAATACGATCAACAAATTCTTCTCGAAGTTCTTTGTTAACTAATGCTTCGGCCATTAATTTCTCTAAATATAGGACTTCAACCCCTCTATTTCGCAAAGTGTTTGCAAAATAGTCATGTTCCTTTTGCATAGTTGGCAAGAATGGGATATCGTCAAATAATAATTGTTGTAAATACTCTGGTGTTAGATTTTCAATTTCTTTACCAGGACGTTTTAGTAAAACCGTCTGTAATTCTCCAATTTCTGATGTAATGTGTATCGGATGCTTCATGAGTAGTACCCCCTTTTAAATGTTCTTTCTTTATCTCTTACAAGTACATAATAACCCGTATGTATGTGCACTTATGTGAAAGCGTTGACATTTATAAGTGAAATATTTCACAAGTTGATTTTTAAAAAGTATAGGTAAGCGTATTTTTATAAGCTATTCTAATTCAGGAAATCAATAATTTGCTATGTATGGTGCATATTTCGTGCATGATAGCTATCATTTTGTATAAAAAATTTTCATTAAAGATTGCAGAAGGGAAAACTTCTTATACGGTTGATGGGGAGAAACGAAAAAAAGGGATAGCCGCAGGCTATCCCATTAAAACCAGTTAAACTTTACAAATCAATTTTAATCTTTCTTTTATAATTTCGCTATCTGCTTTGGATGGAGCAATGACAAGACATGTATTATTTCCACAAACACTCCCTATTTTTTCTTTCCAGTCTAAAGAATCTAATAAAGCACCAATAACATGAGCATTACCAGGCGCAGTTTTAATAATAGTAAATCGATCAACGTAATCAATCTTTACAACGATTTCTTTTAATTTTTTCTTTAATTGCATATTAACATTCGGACTATTTTCTGTGAAAATTGTATAAATGGTTACTCCTGAAGGAGAGGTTACCTTTGTTAAATGTAATTCCCGAATATCTCGAGAAATAGTCGCTTGTGTAACTAATACACCATGACTCTTTAATAACTCTACTAATCTCTCTTGTGTACCTATTTCATTCTCTTTTACCAATTGTTTAATTAGCTGTTGTCTTTTCTCTTTCTTCATAAAAGACACCCTTTCTAATATTCTATTGTTATTATATCTTGATATAATTTTTAACGAAACGGGATAAAGCTGAATGTTGCGGAAACGTTCATAGTTTTACAACTGGTATTCCGTTTATTAAATTATGCTAAAAAAATTAGTATGCCTATATCAATCATTTTTCGTGACAAAAGGGAATAGGAACATAAGGGAATATAAAAGAAGGATTTTTTAATTTCTTCCTTAAATTGTATAGAAAGCTATAAATAGAGGGAGATGAGGATATGAATATATCGGAAAGTACAGAAAATGTTGTTGTTACCTATGAAGGTAGAATGGTAACTATTATGCTAAATCGTCCGAATGTACTAAATGCGTTAGATGTGCCGACCATAAAGGAGCTTCTTCGTGTATTTCAAGTTGTTGCTAATAGCAATGCTGATGTTGTGGTTCTTTGCGGGATGGGCCGAGGATTTTCAGCGGGCGGAGATATTAAATCAATGCTCGCTGAACTTGATGAAAGTAAATTTGATCCGATTATAAATCAAATTTCTGAGTTAGTGTTAACCTTATATACGATGCCAAAGCTTGTCCTTGCAGCTATACATGGACCGACGGCTGGACTCGGGCTTAGTTTAGCGTTAGCTGCTGATTATGTCCTTGCAGATGCTTCATCACTCATTGCGATGAATTTTATTGGCATTGGATTGATTCCAGATGGAGGTGGACATTTCTTTCTCAAGCAACGAGTAGGAGAAAATGCAGCTAAGCAAATCATTTGGGAAGGAAAACGAATGACAGCAGCCGAGGCATTGCAAATTGGAATGATCGATGAGGTTGCACAGGAGGATTTCCAAGAAACCGTAAAGAAAAAAGTAGGGAGTTGGCTGAAAAAGCCGGTGCAGACCATGCTACAGACTAAGCATATTTTCACAGAATTACACAAAGCTACGTTGCAACAGGTATTAGCATTTGAAAAAGAAGGACAAATGCGCATGCGAAAGACAAAAGACCATGCAGAAGGAATCCGTGCTTTCCTAGAAAAACGACCGCCATCTTTTACAGGAAAATAGGCAGGAATCCAGTCTTTACTGAGTTTGCAACCCCCTTTAGGGGGAGGAAGATTTTCGCACTAACAGATAACCTCGCCCACATAAATCTAAACAGCTCTTGTGGGACGAGGAACATCTGCCCTTTAGAGCCAAGGCACTAGCTTTATTAGGAATGAAATAATAGTAACTTCCCGCTTGAACTGATGCAGCGATGTGTTAGCTCCATCATATTGTTGTCGATTAGAAGTTGTTCCCCTTGTGTCTTTGCCTCAATTTCACTAGCAGCTGTAAATTGCTTATTTAATAAGATATTCCCGCCTTTATCAAATGCAGTTACCGTATACGTTTTCATTTCTATCTATCTCCTTCTATTTGAAATAATTAGAATCTTTCTACTATTTTTACATATATATGGATTTTATGCAAAAAGAAATTACGAGAATAACGTGATAAAATAAGATACACGAAATGGTAGGGGAGTTGTGCAATGGAACGGTTACGATTTATACATGCAGCAGATTTGCATTTAGATAGTCCGTTTAAAGGAATGGAGAATGAAATACCGCAGGATCTCTTTACGAGAATGAAGGAAAGTACGTTTCGTTCCTTTTCACGAATTGTACAAGTAGCAATTGAAGAAAAGGTCGATTTTATTCTCTTAGCGGGGGATTTGTACGACTTAGAGACGAGAAGTTTGCGGGCTCAACTTTTTCTTCGCAATGAATTTCAGCTGTTAGATGAACATAGAATTCCTGTCTATATTATTCATGGTAATCACGATCATCTAGGTGGACACTTCGCCGAAATGAAGTTTCCGCCTAATGTAGCTGTGTTTGAGAAGGATAGAGTAGAGTATAAGCCTTTTTATAAAAACAATCAGTTACTTGCATACATATATGGATTTAGTTATTTACAGCAGGCAGTGCTTGAAAATATGACCTCACAATATGAAAAGACCGAGCAAGCTCCTTATCACATTGGGATGCTTCATGGAAGTGTAGAGGAAGCGAGCGATCATAGTCGCTATGCTCCGTTTCTAGTACGAGAATTACTAGACAAACAATTTCATTATTGGGCGCTTGGTCATATTCATAAGCGAAATGTGCTTAATGAGCAGCCGCCGATTATATATTCTGGAAACATTCAAGGAAGACACCGCAAGGAAACGGGAGAGAAAGGGTGCTATCTTGTAACACTGGAGGGGTCTTCTGCTTCTCATACGTTCATTCCGACCGCAGATGTGATTTGGGAGGAAGCTTCTATTTCTATAGAAGGTTTGCAGCATGTAGATGAGCTGCTTGCGCGCAGTTACTCTATGAAAAATGAGCTGCGGAGAAAGGATGAAGGAACGCTTGTCGTGTTAACCTTTACCGGATGCGGAGAGTTGTCTACCTATTTACAAGATCAAAAGCAGCTTGAGGAGCTTGTTCAGCAATTGCAAACGGAGGAAACGGGCGAGCAGTTTGTTTATGTAGTAAAGTGTTATAATCATACACTATCGAATGATGCGCTCGAAACAATGAAACAAGAAAGTCATTTTATTGGGGAGCTGTTACAAGAAGTAGAATCGTATTCTTATTTGGATTCTATTATGAGACCACTCCGGCAGCCTGCATCAGCAAAAGGGATAGAAGAGTTTACTGAAGAAGAAAAGGATGAAATTGTACAAGAAGCAAAACGGATTATTTTACGTGAATTAGTAGCAGAAAGAGGGGATATGCAATGAAGCTTGAAAAGCTCCATATATATGGATATGGAAAATTGCAAGATGTGCAATTGTCTCTCTCTTCCATTACGATACTGTACGGAGAAAATGAAGCGGGAAAATCGACGATCCGTTCGTTTATAAAAAGTATCTTGTTCGGATTTCCAACGAGAGGGCAGCTTCGTTATGAACCGAAAGAAGGCGGTGCTTATGGCGGTGCCATTACTATACATAGTGAGCAATATGGAAGGGTTCGCGTAGAACGAATTCCTAAAACAGCCGCCGGAGAAGTCACAGTTTACTTTGCTGATGGCTCAAAAGGCGGAGAACAAGAACTAAAGCAGCTACTACAAGGACTTGATGTTTCTTTATTTGAATCTGTGTTTTGTTTTGACATGCATGGACTTCAAAATATACATCAAGTGAAAAAGGAAGAGCTCGGAAGCTATCTTTTTTCTGCGGGAGCAGTAGGAACTGATACGCTACTAAAAATGGAGAAAAAACTCGATCGAGAAATGGAAGCCTTGTTTAAACCGAATGGGAGAAAGCCTTCTATTAACATCGGCTTGTCTGATTTAAATAAATTGAAAGACTCCTTTCAAAAATGGCAGCAAAAGCTAGGGATGTATGAAAAATGGCAGCGAATGAGGAAAGATAGCGAACAAAAATTAGAAGAGATGCAACTGGAAAAGAAAAGACGAAATCGATTAATAAAAGACTATGAAACGATGAGTACACTAGTGCCTCTATTAATAGATAAACAAAAGCATGAGGATTTTCTTACTACGTTGAAAGAAACATCATTTCCTGCTGAAGGTATTCCTCGGTATGAGCAATTGCTCGCTGCATGGAAACCTATGCAGCATCGGTTAAACGTACTTTCAGATAAGATAGCCTTAGGAAAGAAGGAAGCAAGCCAGTGCTCCATTAATGAAGAGCTCCTTCAAAGGGAATTTCAAATCGAAGAAAGCCGTCTGAAGCAAATGTCCTATGAACAGGCGTTAAAAGAACAAGTTGTTATCGAACACAGAATGGAACAAATGCAGGAAGAAATAGACGGTCTGCAAAGCAGCATAGGGGTAGTGCAGGATAAAGCTTTCTTTTTACAATTGGATACGAGTTTGTCCGCAAAGGAGTATCTTACTGAAATGGTGCAGCATGCACAGCGTTTAGAAGAGCAAAAACTGCAATTAGATGAACGATTTTCACATGCTAAGGACGAGCTAGAGGAGCAGGAACAGCAGATTAGTCGCGTGAAGGGGCAACTACAGTCTACTGAAAAACGATCTTCTAGTCATGTGAAGCAAAAAAATGTTCCACTCCTATTTTTTATTCTCGCAATTGTTACTGCCAGTCTAGTTGCATTTGTTACGAATCAAATTCTATACGGAGCAATTGCTTTCTTACTTATCATCGTTGTGTCGTTTGTATACAACAGAAAGCCTTCAGAAGCTGCGCAAAATATGGAACTACGACAAATAGCGGAACGAGAAGCCTTTAAACTAGAGCAAGTAGAAAAAAACTATGATCGGATTCTTAAGCAGTATGAGGAGTGGGAACAGCTTTCATACCGTATAGAGAAAAACGTAAAAACATGGAAAATTCGGTACGGAATTGCTGATTCTTTATCCTACAGACAGCTAATCGTTGTTTTTGAAAGAGTAGAGAAAATCAAAACTTTAAATAGAGAGTATGCAAAAGCTGCTGATAGAAAAGAGTATTTACAAAGAGAAATTCTGCAGTTTCAAAGTAAGCTAGATGAATTACTAGGCTTTTTTCACATTCAGGAAGAACGAACGAGCGACAATCTTTATCGAATGAACGAAGCTGTCAAGCAAGAACAACAACGTAAGGCAGAAAACGAGCAGCTACTTGAAAAAATTAGCGAATGGGAAGAGGAACAAAAGGAGTTGCTTCATCAAAATAAGAACTTCCAAATGGAAAGAGATGCTTTATGGGATGCAGCGCATGTGCAAACCGAAGAGGAATTTTATACACATGGGAAACAGCAAGAGGAAAAGCAAGCGATTCAAAAGGAATTATCGTTTTTAATGACACAAATTCAGTTGTTACAGGAACAGGTAACAGAAATAGATATAACAGATCATCATACATGGACAAAGGATTATCACAATTTGTTGCAGGAACAGCATAATCAGTTGGACACATTGCAGCAGGATGAGCAAAGATTGCAGCAGGATTTAGCACAGTATCGCGTGGAAATTGCAGGACTAGAGGAAGGAAGTTCCTATTCTGATTTGTTGCATGAATGGGAAGCGAAAAAATCGATTGTACGTGAGCAAATAAAGCAATGGGCTGCTTATGCCACTGCAAAGGATGCGCTAATACGAACGAAGGAACGATATCATCAAGTAAAGCTGCCGCACATGCTGGAAAGAGCAGAGCAATATTTTCACCATGTGACAAACGGACAGTATGTGAAAATCTTTGCACCAAATCAGGAACAGTCGTTTGTTGTAGAAAGAAGGGATGGGATGCGCTTTTTTTCCTGCGAGCTTAGTCAAGCTACAGCAGAACAGCTATACCTATGCTTAAGATTTTCGTTAGCAGACACGTTTGAGGGAAATATTCCATTAATCATAGATGATAGCTTCGTGCACTTTGATAAGGCTCGAACCAGACAGACATTATCCTTACTGCGGGATCTTTCTAGCACAAGACAAATTATATTTTTCACATGTCATGTAGAGTTTCTTTCTTACTTTGCTGAGGAGGAAACCATACAATTGCAAGAGCAGAGAAATGTCATCTAATTGTCATCTGGAAGTTTCTTGTATGGTATACTATTCATAATTGGTTACGTTGGAGGACTACACATGAAAAAGAAAATTATGCAATATGACGTCGGAGAACAAGTGGATGTTTTATTGCTTATTAAATCATCAGTACGGGGAATTGCTAGCAATGGAAAACCGTTTTTAACGATTATGCTCCAAGATCAAAGCGGAGAAATTGAAGCGAAAGTATGGGATGTTTCGAAAGAAGACGAACAGCGCTATGCACCTGAGAAAATCGTGAAGGTTGCTGGCGACATTTTAAATTATAAAGGGCGGATACAATTAAAGCTTAAGCAAATTCGTGTGCTTCAACCGAGCGAAGCACCGGACATTTCAGAATTTGTAGAACGTGCTCCTCTTCCAAAGCAGACGATGCATGAGACCATCACACAATATGTATTTGAAATGACTAATCCAAACATTCAACGAATAACAAGACATTTGTTGAAGAAGTATCAAGATCAATTCTTGGAATATCCTGCTGCGACCAAAAATCATCATGAATTTGTATCAGGTCTAGCCTATCACGTTGTTTCCATGTTGCATTTAGCAAAAGGGATTGCAAGCTTATATCCATCACTTGATACAGATTTATTATATGCAGGTGTTATATTACATGATCTTGGCAAGGTTATTGAGTTATCAGGTCCTATTTCAACTACGTATACGGTCGAAGGAAATTTATTAGGTCATATTTCTATCATGGTTAGTGAAATTTCGAAAGCTGCAGACGAACTTAAAATCGAAGGAGAAGAAGTAGTGATTTTGCAGCATATCGTTCTCAGCCATCATGGCAAAATGGAATGGGGCAGTCCAAAGCCGCCAATGATTCGTGAAGCTGAAATTCTGCATTACATAGATAATTTAGATGCGAAAATGAATATGATGGATCGGGCACTTAGCCGTGTGAAACCTGGTGAATTTTCGGATCGTATTTTTGCTCTTGATAATCGCTCCTTCTATAAGCCAACATTCCACGAATAATGCATAAATACTGTTTTCCTTTCATATAGTGAAGTATAAAGCTTGTCTAGAAAGGAGAACAAAGCGATGCCTTTATGGGTGTATGTTGTTATTATTGGGATTGCCATAAGCGGATTTATGACATTATATACAACGAAAAAAGAAGAGGAGATTGATCAAGAGTTTATCGAACGAGAAGGCGAAATATACTTAGATCGGATACGCGCAGAGAAACATCGACGTATGGATGACGAGGATGATCACTCAGTAATGCTATAAAGTCACTACGTACAGAAAAAGTGAGGTTTCTTTTTCTGTACGTTTTTTGTGTATACAAGGAAGCTAACTATTTCTTAAGACAAGGTGGTTTTTTCTGTTTCAAATCTATCACTGTACTTTTTCTTGTTGTTACATATACACTAGGAAAAAGAGAAAGTAAAAATCCGAGCTTAAGGAGGCTTCTTTCATGCAAACCTATATTTTATCGATTGATCAAGGAACGACGAGCTCGCGGGCTATGTTGTTTAATAAGCAAGGAGAAATTGTACATAGTGCACAGAAGGAATTTACGCAGCTTTTTCCAAAGCCTGGCTGGGTAGAACATAATGCTAATGAAATATGGGGATCGGTTCTTGCTGTAATTGCGAGCTGTTTGAGCGAAGCAGATGTACAGCCTTCGCAAGTAGCTGGGATTGGGATAACAAACCAACGGGAAACAACGGTCGTTTGGGATAAGCATACGGGGAAACCGATATATAATGCGATTGTTTGGCAATCTCGTCAAACAGCAGCTATTTGTGAAGACTTAAAATCACAAGGCTATTCATCAGTAGTAAGAGAAAAGACCGGTTTACTTATTGATGCGTATTTCTCAGGAACGAAAGTGAAATGGTTATTAGATCATGTAGAAGGAGCTCGTGATAAAGCAGAGCGCGGGGATTTATTATTTGGAACGATAGATACGTGGCTCGTATGGAAGCTAACAAGTGGGAAAATGCATGTAACGGATTATTCCAATGCTTCTCGTACCATGATGTACAATATTAAAGATTTAAAGTGGGATGAGGAATTGCTTGCTATGCTGACAATTCCTAGTAGTATGCTTCCGGATGTTCGTCCTTCTTCTGAAATTTATGGATATACAGCAGAACACCATTTCTTTGGTAGACGAGTACCGATTGCGGGTATCGCAGGGGATCAACAGGCTGCTTTGTTCGGGCAGGCATGCTTTAAGGAAGGTATGGCGAAAAATACGTACGGAACGGGCTGCTTTATGCTGATGAACACAGGGAAACAGGCAGTTATTTCTCAAAGCGGGCTTTTGACAACCATTGCGTGGGGATTAGATGGAAAAGTAGTTTATGCATTAGAGGGAAGTATTTTCGTAGCAGGCTCTGCTATTCAATGGCTTCGTGATGGAATGCGTATGATTAAGGAAGCGAAAGATAGTGAACTTTACGCAGAACGGGTCGATTCAACAGAAGGAGTATATGTGGTTCCAGCTTTTGTTGGATTAGGTACACCTTATTGGGATAGTGAAGTTCGCGGAGCAGTATTTGGAATTACCCGTGGTACAACAAAGGAGCACTTTATCCGTGCAACGCTTGAAGCATTGGCCTATCAAACAAAAGATGTGTTACGTGCAATGGAGTTGGACTCCGGAATTGCTTTACAGGCGCTTCGTGTTGATGGTGGTACAGTGAAAAATAATTTTCTAATGCAATTTCAAGGAGACATGCTAGGTGTACCTGTTCAGCGGCCGGTAGTAAATGAAACGACAGCACTTGGCGCAGCATATTTAGCAGGGTTAGCAGTAGGATATTGGAGCAATCAAGAGGAGATTGCTCGTCAATGGCAGATTGACCGAACGTTTACACCAGCAATGACAGAAGAGCAAAGTACAAAATTGTATGCAGGCTGGAAAAAAGCAATTGAAGCAACAAAAGTTTTCAAATAAGTAATGATATCGTATACTAAAATTAAATAAACTGGCTGGAATGAGAGAGACCGCAATGCGCTATAAAAGCATATTTTATAGTGTCTATCGCGGTCTTTTCTTTTTTTAAAAGGAGGAAAAACGGATGAGCACGTTATTTTCAACAATACAAAGAAAAGAATTGCTAACAAATATGAATAAGATGCAGGTCGATGTAATTGTTATTGGCGGAGGAATTACAGGATCAGGCATTGCACTAGATGCTACTACAAGAGGAATGTCTACTGTTTTATTTGAAATGCAGGACTTCGCTGCTGGTACATCAAGTCGTTCTACAAAGCTTGTTCATGGAGGATTACGTTATTTAAAGCAGCTTGAAGTGAAAATGGTAGCAGAAGTAGGGAAAGAACGAGAAATCGTATATGAAAATGGGCCGCATGTCACAACTCCAGAATGGATGTTACTCCCGATATATAAAGGAGGAACATTTGGTAAATTTAGTACGTCACTTGGGCTTCGTGTGTATGATTACTTAGCAGGTGTAAGGCGGAGCGAACGTAGATCTATGCTAAATCGTGAACAAACGCTGAAGAAGGAGCCACTTATAAAGCAAGAGCATTTGAAGGGCGGCGGCTACTATGTAGAGTATCGAACTGATGATGCAAGGTTAACCATTGAGGTGTTGAAGGAAGCTGTAGCACATGGTGCAAAGGCAGTGAACTATACAAAGGTAGAAGAACTCCTTTATGAAGGAAAAAAATTGATTGGCGTTCGTGTTATAGATGTACTGGATCAGAAAGTGTACGAAGTATATGCCAAGAAAATTATTAACGCTACTGGACCATGGGTAGATACGTTACGTGATAAAGATCATTCGAAAACAGGGAAAAGATTGCAGCATTCTAAAGGAGTTCATCTCGTCATTGATCAAAAGCGTTTCCCTCTAAGTCAAGCGATTTATTTTGATACACCAGATGGAAGAATGGTATTTGCTATTCCAAGAGGCGGGAAAACATATGTAGGTACAACAGATACATTTTATGATCAAGATGTCCAAACACCTAAGATGACGAGGGCTGACAGAAAATATATAATGGATGCTATTCATTATATGTTTCCATCTGTAAATATCACAAAGCAAGATATAGAATCGAGCTGGTCAGGCGTTCGGCCGCTTATCTATGAAGAAGGGAAAAACGCTTCTGAAATATCACGTAAAGATGAAATATGGCAATCTGAAAGTGGACTTGTGACGATTGCTGGCGGGAAATTAACTGGATATCGAAAGATGGCTGAAGTGGTAGTAGATTTAGTCGCTTCTCTTCTTAAAAAAGAAGGACATGGATCATACAAAGCTTGTCAAACGAAGCATATGCCGATATCAGGGGGCCATGTGGGCGGATCAAGGGAATTTGAAACATTTATAATGAAGAAAATAAAGGCAGGCATAGACTGTGGATTAACGAATGAACAAGCGGATCACATTGCTCGTTTCTATGGATCAAATGCTGATATTTTATTTAAATTAGCGAAAAAGTATAGCAAAGAAAATAATGGCATGCCGTTAGATGTATTTCTTCCGCTTATCTATAGTATGGATTACGAAATGGCCACGAAGCCAATTGATTTTTTTATTCGTCGAACAGGCGCATTATTTTTCAATATGAATTGGGTACATGAATGGAAGGATACGGTTATTACCTATATGGCAAAACGGTTACACTGGAATCCAGACGTTAAGAAGAGATACACAGAAGAACTGGAACAGGCGCTGCGAGACGCGGTTATACCTGTTGATGAAGGTATTTCTGAGAGGGCATAAAAAAAAGGGAGTGATAATCACTCCCTTTTCTTCTTGCTATTTTAATTATTGACCAGCAGGAGTTTGTCCAGCTTGTGGCTGTGCAGGCGCTGGATTTAAAGCATCCTTTAAGTCTTTATCTTCTACAGTTGCATGAACTTTCTTAAATTCTTTATCAATGAAGTCGTTCATAAAGGCAGAATCCTGCATTTTCTGATCAACGAGTTGTGAACGAATGGTTTCTTTTACTTGATCAAATGGTTGCAGTGGTTTAATGTCAGTCACCTTGATGATGTGGTAACCGTATTGTGTTTTAACAGGGTCACTAATTTGACCTACTTTCAATTTATAGGCAGCATCTTCAAATTCTGGTACCATTTTACCAGATGTGAAATAGCCTAAATCTCCGCCTTTATCCTTCGATCCTGTATCTTCTGAATATTGCTTAGCTAAATCTTCGAAAGATTGACCTTGATTTAATAAATCCTTAACCTTTTTAGCAGTCGCTTCATCTTTTACAAGAATATGGCTAGCTTTAATTTCAGGTTTGTAATGGTCTTTTAATTCTTGATCTGTAATGCTAGCTCCAACTGCCTTTTTCAATGCTAAGCTTGCACGAATTTGGTTTTTGAAAGAATCTTGTGTCATGCCGCTTTGCTTAAGAAGGCTATCAAATTGATCGCCGTATTGTTGTTTTGCTTTATCAAATTCATCATTTACTTCTTTATCCGTTACATTGTAATTTTTTGTGAATACCTTTTGGATTGTAAGTGCTTTTAAAACGTTTGCTCCAGCTTGCTGCTTCATAGAATCGTAAAATTCTGTTTTTGTTACATTTCCTGCATCTGTTTTAACAACTACATCAGAATTACCGCAAGCAGAAAGTGCAAGTACGCTGGTAGCTGCTAGCGCAATTAGTGCTTTCTTCATTCAATAACACTCCTACACATTTTTTTTAGTACAAGTATGGTCAAATGGTACAACAAATAATATAACATACTTCCTGATGTTTTCATATGGACAAGCCAAATTATTCCTAATTCTTAACGGTAGCTTAAAAAATTGAGACATAATATTTTTTGCTGATAGGTGCAATATGGATTATGAAAAATTCGAATAGGTAAATGCCTACTCCTTTATTTCAAGCTATGCATAGAATATGTTACAGAGCATAAAGGAGGTGTCAGTAATGAGTGGAGGATTCGGAGTCTTTGGTGGCTTTGCGTTAATCGTTGTATTGTTTATTCTATTAATTATTGTGGGAGCGGCTTGCTTCTGTTAATATGCCATGTAAGGGAGAAAAACTATTTCGGTCAGCAAAACGCTGACCGAATGCTTTTCTATCGTACATAATGGAGATTCACCGTTAACAAGCTTTCATTTCGAAATGTATTTCATCTCCTAGATGTAGGATTTTTGTGGAAAAAAATTCGTAGATGAAGAGATCGAAGGAAAGTATTGGTGAAGAGACTTTACGTATGTAAAAGAGCGCTTACAAGGAAAGGTAAGAAGGATAGTGCCTACTTCTTTATAAGCTTTTTGTCCTTCTCAATAAAATTTTCTTCGATATTCTCTAAGGATTTTTCGAAAATATCAATGAAATCCTGGCCATAGATGTTTCTTAAAATGGCAATTAATTCAATGTTTTCTGGAAATTTACCGTAAAATTCACGGAGTGCAAGGGCGCCATTTAATACGGAGTTTTGTTCAGGTACGTATTCTTCCAAAAGGTTAAGAATAAGTTCTTCGCCTTTTTCTGTTATTTCAATATACGTGTTTCGTTTGTCGTCTTCTTTCTTAGAAAATACAAGTAATCCACGTTCCTCAAGCTTTTTGGAGAAATTAAATGCAGTAGAAACATGCATCACTCCAAATTTAGCAATTTCAGAAATAGAAGCCCCCTTTAAATGATAGGCAATGGAAAGAATATGATGTTCATTTATGTTTAGATCATAGGGCTTAATCCATTGCTGCCAATCTTTTTCTACACTTTTCCACAAGGCCTTCGATAGTTGACAGATACGTTGGTTGAAAATAAGAGCTTCTTTTACTGAATAGCTTTTTTCCCCATTATTCATTGATTCACCTACTTCCTTCGTTTTCTATAATATTATATCTATTATGCCAGTAAAATAAAAATTAATAAAGTACTTTTGTAAGAATTGTCAAAAAATTTTTTATAAGCCAGAACTTACCAGTTCTGGCTTATATGTGATGTTCTTATTCTTTTGGTGAAACATTTTTCTGAAGCGATTCAATGGATTGTTGAATCGCTTGGATTTCTTTTTGGATATTTTCTTTAGTGGGTTCTATTTCTTGTTTCCAAGAAGAAAATGTTTTTTGTATATCATTTTTAAGTTCAATAAATACATCTTTGCTTTCTTCGGCAGTTTGGATTATTTGGTTCTTAAGTTGAATCGAATCTATTTTCATTTCATCGATGGATTGTTTCAAATCATCACTTTTTCGCTTAATGGTAGAACGCATTTCTTTTCCAGAAGATGGTGCTGAAAGTAGAACAGCAACAGCTGCAGCGGCTCCTCCGCAAATAAAGCCAGTAAGAAACGTTTTATAATTTGACATTATTCTACCTCCTTAGGTTTAAGATGGCTTTGTTATCAAGACTTTATAGATGACTAGCAACGGAATCTGCCATAGCTTTTAATTCTTCTGATGTATAGGCATCATAATGTGTCTTCCATATAGAACCGAAGCTGTCGTCATTTTCATATCTTGGAATAAGGTGCATATGAAAATGGAATACGCTTTGACTAGCTTTTTCTCTATTATTGTTTAGTATATTTAAACCAACTGGTTGAAATTGTGCATCAATCGCGTTTGCAATTTTAGGTACCACACTGAATATGCTTGCTGCAATTTCAGGTGTTAAGGCAAAAACGTCTTGTTTATGTACTTTTGGGATTACAAGCGTATGACCTTTTGTAACCTGACTAATGTCTAAAAAAGCGAGAACATGTTCATCCTCGTACACTTTTGCACATGGAATTTCTCCTTTAATAATTTTGCAAAAAATACAATCTTCCTCTGAATGATGCATATCGTTCACCCTTTCTTTTTCGTCTTACCCGTATCTTACCATAATTACACATTAGACAAAACAAAAAGAAAGGCGGAGCTGGCTCGTACTGCTCCGGAGGGCAGAGGTTTCTCCCGCACAAAGGTGCTTTTTACCTTTGAAAGGGAGAGTTCTCTGACCGGAAGGAGCAAGCCTGCGAAGCTAGACAAGAAAAGCGGAGCTGGCTACTGCCTAAAATAAAAAACAGGAAGCAAAGCTTCCTGTTTCATGAAGAAGGAGGTATGTTGAATCAATTCGCTTGGTTACCTTTAGGAAACACCTCATTTACGGAAAAATTTGGCATTGTTTCTTCGCTATTCTGCTAGAGACACCCCATTTGTTATGAAGTATATGCTATTTTCCTGTGAATCCTTTTTGTTCTATTTTCGTCTTACGGAAGAATGCATCTAACTCTTTTTGGAGTACAGATTATCTAATCTCCGATAGACACCTCATTTCGAACAAATTATGTCATTATCGTTGACTTGGTCCAATACAGACACCCCATTTCATGATAAAGAATGAAACATTCGTTTTTCATTACATTCTGGGATTTTTGTTCAACAACTTCCTTCTTCCTTTATTAATGTAACCAATTCTAAATAGACTATACGTATAATTTTTCTTTTTGCTCCGTATTCGAAATGCTATGTAGCTCGGTCTTTTTTTGGTAAGATAAGGATAGTATCCCTAAGGAGAAAGGATGGGACTATGGAATCATTATTAGAAGTACAGCATGTAACAGGGGGCTATTCGAAACGGCCTGTATTACAAGATGTTTCATTTTCTGTAAAGCCTAATGAACTTGTAGGGTTAATTGGATTAAATGGTGCTGGGAAAAGTACAACAATTAAACATATTATCGGACTTATGACACCAAAACAAGGAAGTATTACGATTCAAGGGAAAACATTTCAAGACAATCCAACATTCTATCGCAGTAGTTTTACATATATACCGGAATCACCGATTTTATATGATGAATTAACGTTGGAAGAACATTTAAAGCTGACTGCTATGGCATATGGAGTGAGCGAAAAGCAATATGAAGAAAGAATACAATCGCTTTTAACAGAATTTCGGATGAACAATCGTTTAAAATGGTTTCCTTCTCATTTTTCAAAGGGAATGAAGCAAAAGGTAATGATCATGTGTGCCTTTCTTGTGCAGCCATCTCTTTATATTATTGACGAGCCTTTTCTTGGTCTAGATCCTCTTGGCATCCAATCTTTACTTGAACTAATGGGACGTATGAAAAAAAGTGGAGCCGGTATTTTGATGAGTACACATATATTAACAACGGCTGAGAAATATTGTGATTCGTTTATCATTTTACATCACGGGAAGGTTGTGGCAAAGGGAGGCTTACAGGATCTGCAGGAGCAATTTTCAATGCCAGGTGCGTCGCTTGATGATCTATATATTGAACTAACAAAGGAAGAAAATCATGAACACAGTTGAATTGTGGAAGAAGCGATTTGAGCTTTTTGTGAAGGAAATGAGAACATACGGGAAATATATTTTCAATGATCATCTCAAGTTTGTGCTTATATTTGCGATTGGAATCGGCGCTTATTATTACAATCAATGGCTGCAAACATTGTCTCCTTCCTTTCCGACTTCTTGGCTAATGGCTGCTAGTTTTGCTTTCGTTGTAATAAGTGGAGGTGTTCAAACGTTTGTAAAGCGACCAGATATTGTATTTTTACTTCCTTTAGAAGAGAAAATGAAGCCTTATTTTAAAAGAACGTTTCTTCTTTCCTATTTTGTTCATTTGATGATCGTCTTATTGACAGGGTTGGTACTGGCCCCGCTTTATAGTCATCAATATAAGGAAGGAATGTCTACCTATATAATATTGCTTGCTTTGCTTGCAATTGTTACATGGTGGAATTTGCTTATCGTATGGGAACGAACCTATGCAATGGATGAGCGGGTGCGAACCTTTGATTATATCGTTCGATTAGGTCTGACGTTTGCCTTTGTATTTAGTCTTCTAAGTAGATTGTCGATTATGTACACAGTAGTCATAGTGGCAGGTATGGGTGTGTATTTGTTTTCCCTTTATCGTAAGAAAGAAAGACAAGGGTACAATTGGGAGCAGCTAATCGACGAAGAAGAGAAAAAAAAGCTACGATTGTACCGGTTTGCAAACCTATTTACGGACGTACCGCAATTAAAGGAACGTGTGAAGAGAAGAAAGTGGCTTGATGTATTTACCACAGCTGTTTCCTTTTCGCAAGCGAATACGTATTCGTTCTTGTATATTCGATCGTTTTTACGCTCAGGTAGCTATTTCGGTATGTTTGTAAGACAGCTCATTCTTGGAGGTATACTTGTTTATTATGTACCGTTTTTATATGCAAGAATGTTTATAAGCCTGTTATTTATTTATGTTATCGCCTATCAATTGATTAGTTTGGCTAAGCGTTATCACGTAATGTTATGGACAAACTTATATCCAATACCAGTAGAAACGCAAAGACGAGCATTTTCATCTCTGCTTATCCGCTTGCTCCTTCTACCATCTGTTGTATATTCAGTGTTATTTGCAATTGCTACCTATAATTGGCTGATGGCAGTAATTATTCTACTATGTAATCTGTTTTTCAGCTATGGATTTACCTATGTATATGGAAGTAAACGAATAAAAACCATTATATCTTAAAATAGGAAGTTGACTGACGACGTCTACAAGCGAAAGGAGAGTAGTTTTTTACTCTCCTTTCGCTTGCTTTTTGTGCATAAACGAATATTTTCTTCTAATACTAATACAAACCATCATTTGGTAAAGGAGACGCGATTGCCTTGAAGAAGGGACTCATCTTAGCAGGAAGCGTGGCAATTGTATGTGTAGTCGCACTTGTTGGTTATTTATGTATTATATTTTTGGGGAATTTTGTTATTGATGACAAAAAGCTTGTGTTCCAATCTACCTCACGCATAGTAGATGAACAAGGAAATGAAATCACTAAAATGTATGATGAAAATAGAGAACTTGTTTCGATAGATGAAATTCCTCAGTATGTGCAGCATGCATTTGTAGCAGCTGAGGACACGAGGTTTTACGAGCATCACGGGGTGGATTTCACATCTATTTTTCGTGCATTATATAGAGACATTCTTGCTGGTTCTAAGGTCGAAGGTGGAAGCACCATTACACAGCAATTGGCGAAAAATATATTTTTAACGAACGAAAAAACCTGGCTGCGAAAAACACAGGAGTTAATTATTGCGGTTAACCTAGAACAAAGATATACGAAGCCGCAATTATTAGAAATGTATGCAAACCAAGTTTATTTTGGTCATGGCGTATACGGGATTGAAACTGCTTCCCAGTTTTATTTTCATAAACATGTAAAGGATTTAACTGTGTCAGAAGGTGCACTATTAGCAGGGTTAATGAAGGCTCCTACTACATATTCGCCCATTATGCATCCTAACAAAAGCAAGGAGCGCCGTGATTTAGTTCTTTCATTAATGAATAAGCAAGGATTTTTAAATGCTGAAGAAACGGTACGACAACAAGGAAAAACATTGGGGCTCGATGTGCTGTCTGATAAGGAAGAACAAGCTTTTCTACCTTTTATTGATATGGTATTTCAAGAAGCCGCAGATACATACAAGTTATCCTACGAAGAAGTGTTGCGTGGCGGTTATACGTTTGTCGTTACACTAGATCCAACTATACAGAAAAATGCGTACAACCTCTTTCAGGACAATCGTAATTTTCCAGAGGGCAGCAATGATATAGAAGGTTCGTTTGTACTTATGGATAGTAAAACAGGTGGAATTAAGGCGGCGATTGGGGGACGACACTACGTTTTGCGAGGCTATAATCGCTTGTATATGAAAAGGCAGCCTGGATCGGTAATGAAGCCAATCCTTGTTTATGCACCAGCTCTTGAAACGAAGAAATATCAGCCGTATTCGATGTTATCAAATGAAAAGCAATCGTTTGACGGTTATATTCCTCGCAATTATCACGATATCTATTCAAAGGAAATTACCATGTTTGATGCCATTAAAGACTCAGCTAATGTACCTGCTGTTTCGCTTTTAAATGAAATTGGTATAGACGCAGCGAAATCTTATTTGAAAAAAGCGAATGTGAACATTAGTGATTCTGGCTTGAGTGCAGCATTAGGGGGATTAAAGGAAGGGGTATCTCCGCTAGATTTAGTTAAAGTGTATCGTTCGTTTTCAGCAGATGGCAATGTTGTGGAACCACATGTGATTGAGCGCATTATCAATCAAAAGGGTGCTATTTTAGGTCAGGCTTCACAAAAAGAAACGAATATATTTTCAAAGCAAACGGCTTGGTATATGACTCGTATGTTAGAAGGAACAGTAAAGGATGGCACGGCACAATCGGGTACATATAATGGTGCACTTGCTGGGAAAACAGGAACTACTTCGCTCCCAAATCGTGATAAAGGAGCAAGAGATACGTGGTTTGTCGGATATACACCTCGGCTCGTAGGTGCTGTGTGGATGGGGTATGATCGCACTGACGAAAGCCATTATGTAACAGCAGGTAGCGATTTTCCGACGAAATTATTTAAGAAAATTTTAACCTCTTCTCATGTTGAGACGGATACGGCATTTGCTATGCCTGATGGGGTAGAAAATATAGGAGAGCCAATCCGGCTTGCAAAGGTAACGAATGTACACGCAAAGCTTACTTTTACCCCATTTGGATTATTTACGGTAAAGCTTACATGGAATCCGCTTTCGGATAGTCGTGTACAATACCGTATTTATAAGAAAGAAGGAGATTCAAGTACGTTACTTACAACAGTAACCGGACAAGGTGAGTATGAAATGGAATATGTGAATGTATTTGCTGTTCCAAGTTTATATATCGTACCATTTAATCCACAAACGAATCGTGAAGGGGAAAAAACAGAGTGTGTCAAGTCCTAAGCGAATGAGCAATATGGTATAATGCGAAAGAGAATGAGTCATAGCTTGAAATAGACAATAGAGAATTGCAAAAGTGTCAATTTGTTGAACTTAAGTATTCTACTGTACAACTTTTTAGGTAAGAAGGTATAGTTAGGAAAAGATATGATATAAGAATACGCTATCATTATGGAGATTGAAGGGAGTTAGGGGTTGTGGTACGACAATTCAACGAAACGTTTCTAAGAGCATGCAGAGGAGAAAAGACAGAATATGTCCCAGTTTGGTATATGAGACAAGCGGGACGCTCTCAGCCGGAATATCGTAAAATTAAGGAAAAGTACTCTTTATTTGAAATAACGCATCAGCCGGAATTGTGTGCATACGTTACGAAGCTGCCGGTAGACCAATATGGTGTAGATGCCGCCATCCTTTATAAAGATATTATGACACCGCTCCCATCCATTGGAGTAGAAGTAGAAATTAAATCAGGTGTTGGTCCTGTTATAAATAACCCTATTCGTTCATTACAAGATATAGAAATATTAGGAGAAATTCATCCTGAACAAGATATTCCATATGTACTCGATACGATACGATTATTAACGAAAGAAATGCTAGATGTTCCACTCATCGGTTTTTCTGGTGCTCCGTTTACGCTTGCAAGCTATATGATTGAAGGGGGACCATCTCGAAATTATAATAAAACGAAAGCGCTTATGCACGAGGATGAAGCAGCATGGTTTGCGCTTATGGATAAATTAGCAACGATGACGATTGCCTATGTTAAGGCTCAAGTAAATGCTGGAGCAAAGGCAATTCAAATTTTCGATTCTTGGGTAGGTGCCTTGAATGTGGCAGATTATCGAACCTATATTAAGCCAGTGATGCAACGTATTTTCTCCGAGCTTCGTCCATTGAACGTTCCGCTTATTATGTTTGGAGTAGGAGCAAGTCACTTAGCAAATGAATGGAATGAACTGCCACTTGATGTTGTAGGATTAGATTGGCGCCTGCCGATTGCAGAGGCACGAGCTCGCGGTATACATAAAACAGTTCAAGGAAATCTTGATCCAGCTATTTTACTTTGTTCATGGGATGTAATTGAGAAAAATGTGAAGATGATCTTGGATGAAGGTATGAAGCAACCGGGCTATGTATTTAATCTTGGCCACGGCGTATTTCCTGAAGTAAAGCCAGAAACATTGCAACGTTTAACATCATTTATTCATGAGTATACGGCACTCCATCAGTAACATTAGAATGATAGAAGGCGGGATTTAAAGCATGAAAAAGAAAATAGGTATACTCGTAATGGCGTATGGCACACCATACAAGGAAGAAGACATTGAACGATATTATACGCATATTCGTCGAGGAAGAAAGCCAACTCCTGAAATGCTAGAAGATCTAGAAAGACGATATCGCGCAATTGGCGGCATTTCACCACTTGCAAAAATTACAGAAGAACAAGCCACTAAGCTAGAAGCAAGACTAAATGAAATACAGGATGAAATAGAGTTTCATATGTATTTAGGATTAAAGCATATTGAACCATTCGTAGAAGATGCCGTTTTGCAAATGCATAAAGATGGCATTGAGGAAGCGATTAGCCTTGTGCTAGCTCCTCATTATTCTACATTCAGTGTTAAATCGTATAACGGCCGTGCGAAAGAAGAAGCAGCAAAGCTTGGCGGTCCTGTTATTTATAGTATAGAAAGCTGGTATAAGGAGCCTAAGTTTATTGCTTATTGGGCAACAAAGATTAAAGAAACGTATGCATCTATGCAGCAAGAAGAACGTGAACATGCTATCTTAATTGTTTCAGCTCATAGCTTGCCAGAAAAGATAATTGCAGCAGGGGATCCTTATCCTGAACAGTTGAAAGAAACAGCAGAGCTTATTGCGAAAGCTGCGGGTATAACTGATTATGCTATAGGCTGGCAAAGTGCAGGTAATACACCTGACCCATGGATTGGACCAGATGTACAGGATTTAACGTTAGATTTATATAATAAACATGGCTATAAGGCATTTGTATACGCTCCTGTAGGATTTATTGTTAATCATCTAGAAATTTTATACGATAACGATGTGGAGTGCAAGGCAGTTACCGATAAAGTCGGTGCAAGCTACTATCGTCCAGAGATGCCTAATGCCAAGGCCGAATTTATTGATTGCTTAGCCCAAATCGTTATAAATAAAACAGTCGCGATCTCGAAATAGATGCAGCAAGAGGAGGAACCATCATGGAACAACAGATTGTGATTATCGGTGGCGGGATTGCTGGACTCACAGCCGCTTACTATTTACAAAAGGAGATACATAGCCTGCAGTTGCCTTTACGAGTGTTACTTATCGAATCCACTGCTAAGCTAGGCGGAAAAATTAAAACGGTACATAAGGATGGCTTTGTCATTGAAAGAGGACCGGATTCCTTTTTAGAGCGAAAGACAAGTGCAAGCCGTTTGGCTAAGGAAGTGGGATTAGAAGGTGAGCTTGTAAACAATGCAACAGGGAAATCTTATGTGTTAGTGAATGGAAAGCTGCATAGTATTCCGCAAGGCAGTATGATGGGGATTCCAACACAAATACAACCATTTCTGTTTTCTGGAATGTTTTCTCCTCTTGGAAAATTGAGAGCAGGCTTTGATTTTATTCTCCCTCGTTCTAAAGCTGCAGATGATCAATCTCTCGGTCATTTTTTCCGTAGACGACTTGGTAATCAAGTAGTAGAAAATCTAATTGAACCGCTTCTTTCCGGTATTTATGCTGGTGATATTGATGAGATGAGCTTAATGGCAACCTTCCCTCAGTTCTATCAGGTTGAGCAAAAACATCGAAGCATCGTATTAGGTATGAAAACACTTGCTCCGCCAGTTCGTAAAACGAGCAAGCCAAAGGGAATATTCCAAACGCTGCGCTCTGGTTTGCAAACTCTTTCAGATGCTGTTGAACAGCATCTTGAAGAAGGATCTGTGCTAAAGAGTACACGGGTAGAACGAATAGAAAAAAAGGACGATGGTTATGTATTGCAGCTTAGTAATGGGAAAGCGATAGAAGCAGTATCTGTTATTGTTGCTGCACCACATCAATCATTAGCAAATCTATTGCCGCAATATGAGGGGTTTCAATTTCTTCATACCATTCCATCTACTACAGTAGCCAATGTAGCGCTAGCCTTTTCAGAAGAGGCAATTACACGTGATATAAAGGGAACGGGATTTGTTGTATCACGAAATAGTGATTTCAGGATTACAGCATGCACATGGACACACAAAAAATGGCCGCATACCACGCCAAAAGGAAAAGCATTACTTCGTTGCTATGTAGGAAGACCGGGCGATGAAGAAATTGTAGAGAAATCGGATGAAGAAATTGTAAGTATTGTGATGGAAGATCTAAAGAAAACGATGGACATTGATGCAAATCCTGAATTTGCGATAGTATCTCGTTGGAAACAAGGAATGCCGCAATATACGGTTGGACACAAACAACGTTTGGCACAGCTAACCGCTTTTATGGAGAAAGAACTGCCCGGTATTTACGTAGCAGGAAGTTCTTATCGCGGTGCCGGCGTACCAGACTGTATCGATCAAGGAGAAGCAGCGGTAAAGCAAGTTCTGCAATACATTTCAAAGGAACAAAAACCACTTTAACTGTTAGGGATGTCCCATAAGTCAGCGAACTGGCCTATGGGACAAATTTTCTGTACGTTACAATTTGTGAGTTCAACAAATATCCTTTCCTAAGTTCCTCTAGTAAAATCATCCTATATTGATTTCGTCTTTTTCTTGTGCTATTTATTTTACTATGTTATGATTCATTCGTACCAATTGACCGGATTGTTCATATGGTCATTTTTGAAGGGGGTGAGAAGTTGGCGATAGATCGAAAACGATCAATTTTAGAAGCAGCTTCAAAATCGTTTGCATCCTATGGCTATAAGGCGACAACCATGGAGCAAGTTGCTAGGTTAGCAAATGTAGGAAAGGGAACGATTTATACATTTTTCAAAAATAAGGAGGAATTGTTTGGTGAAATCACTTCCCGTCTTATTGAAGAAATGAAGCAAGTTGCAAATGAAGCAATTGATCCAGATAAACCTTTTTTCGAGAACGCGCATCGTGCTCTTTATAGTATTCTTGAATTTCGCAAGGAACATCAATTGATGATTAAGCTTGTTCAAGAAGAAAAAGAAATAGGCACTCCAGAAGTACGGGATGTAATGCGACAACTTGATGATGCAATGATTACATTTATTCAAGCTAAGCTGGAGAAAGCGATTGAAAAGGGCGAGATTCAAGAATGTGAAACTGAGATAACGGCTTTTATTATGATTCGCCTATACATTGCTCTTATATTTGATTGGGAACAAACCCATAAGCCGTTAGAAAAGGAGCATATCGCTCAGTTATTCGAGAAATATTTGCTGAAAGGATTGTCAGAATAGATAATCCTTCTTCTTACGACAAGAATGACTAAATGGACATAATGGTCAATCGTTTTAGACAGGAGGAGATAGAAACAATGAGAGGATTCACGCTGCTAGGAAGAGAATTCTTAGCCATTTTGAAGAATAAAAGATTATTAATTCCAATTATTGCGGTGCTGTTTGTACCTATATTGTATGCGGGGATGTTCCTGTTGGCGTTTTGGGATCCATATAGCCATTTGCAGGATCTTCCAGTAGCGGTTGTGAACTTGGACAAAGGCGCAGTAGAGGATGGCGAATCGTTTCACGTTGGAGACGAGTTTATCAACAATTTAAAAAAGGATAATAATTTTAAATGGGAATTTGTTGATGAAAAAACAGCCATGGATGGATTGCATAATCGCAAGTATTATATGATGGTACGTGTACCAGCTAATTTTTCAGAAAATGCTACTACGCTGCTAAAGGATCATCCAGAAAAGCTTCAATTGGAATATGTTCCGAATGAAAGCGCCAATTTCTTATCCTCACAAATTGGAGGATCCGCAGTTGAAAAGATAAAAGAAGAAATAGGAAGTACCTTATCTGCAACCTATGCAGAGAAAATGTTTGCAAATTTGCAGAAGGTCTCTACTGGATTTGAAGATGGAAGCAAGGGAGCAAGTCAATTACATGATGCAACCAGTCAATTAAAAGATGGATCACAACAGCTATCTGATAATTTAAATAAAATAAGCGACGGAGCACCACTCTTATATAATGGATCATCTAAGCTACTAACAGGTTCACAGCAGCTATCAAGTGGTCTTAATGAGATGAGTTCAGGAGCACCACTTTTATACGACGGCTCACAAACGATTACAAATAAGCTAGGAGAATTAGGTAACGGAGCTTCTCAGTTATTAGCAGGTTCGGAGCAACTATCAGGTAAACTTAACGAAATGAGTTCAGGAGCACCATTGTTGTATGCAGGCTCGCAAAAAATCACAAATGGTTTAGGTGAGCTAAACAGTGGGTTGCCAAAATTATATGATGGTTCTTTACAGTTATCAGATGGATTAAATACATTAAATGCTAACGCACCGAAGCTTTATAAAGGTGCTCAAGGCATAAGTGGCGGAGCAACTTCGCTTGCGGATGGAGCATCTCAGTGGAAAGCTAAAGCCGACCAAGCTAGTAGCGGTGCTAAAGCAGCATCTGATGGTGCCCAGCAAGTTAGTGATGGACTTTCGCAAATCAATCAGCAACTAGATGCACTGCCAGAACCATATAAAAGTCAATTAAAAGCAGCTATGCAAAAAGCAATCGATGGAAATAAAAAGGTTGTTGCTGGTACACAGCAAGTAGCAGATGGTACAAGTGCGTTAGCTGCTAAAGCAGGTGATATTAGCAAAGGTGCTTCTTCCCTTGCAGCAGGCGCTGATCAATTAACAAGTGGACTAGATGACTTAAAGACAAATGCACCAGTATTAGCAAAAGGAGCAAGTGACTTAAGCATAGGTCTTGAACAAGCGAAAACAGGAGCAAGTCAATTAGCAGAAGGATCAGGTCAATTAACAGATAATCTGAGTACGATAAAAGACGGAGCACCGTTGTTAGCAGACGGATCGAATATGATCACAACAGGTCTTGGGCAAGTGACAACCGGAGCAAATCAATTAGCAGCAGGCTCAGGTCAATTAACAAGTGGTATTGGTAAAATGAAGGATGGAGCGCCATTATTAGTAAATGGAGCAAACCAAATTACAGATGGACTTGGTCAATTAACAAGTAATCTTGGTGAAATGAAAGATGGGGCACCGTTATTAGCAAATGGTTCAAGACAAATTACAGATGGCCTAACGAAAACAAATGATGGAGCAGGGGAACTAAGTAATAAGCTAGGCGATGGAGCCAAAGAAACAGGAAGTATTAAAGCCAATCAGGACACCTATCAAATGTTTGCAAGTCCTGTACAATTGAAAACAGAAAAAGTAAACGAAGTTCCTAACTATGGAACTGGATTTGCACCATATTTTCTATCACTAGGCTTATTTGTCGGAGCACTTCTTATTAGTATTGTGTTCCCAATGCGTGAAACAGTAGGTATACCAAAAACAGGATTTAGCTGGTTTGTTAGCAAGTTTGGTATATTAGTAGGTGTCGGTATTTTCCAATCACTTATAGCCGACTTGATCTTGCTGGCGGGATTAAAAATTCACGTCCAAAGCATTCCAATGTTTATCCTAATAAGTATAGTTACAAGCATTACGTTCCTTGTACTTGTACAATTTTTCGTAACAGCTCTTGGCGATGCTGGTCGCTTTATGGCGATTATCATTTTAATTTTACAGCTTACAACGAGTGCTGGAACATTCCCACTCGAATTACTTCCAGCTTCCTTACAGCCGCTAAATGCATGGTTGCCAATGACGTATAGTGTATTTGGATTTAAGGCTGCTATTTCAAGTGGAGATTATAGCTTCTTGTGGCAAAATATAGGTATTCTTATGCTGTATATTGTACTGTTTACAGCAGCAACCGTTGCCGCTTTATCTGTACTTCATAAACGTCAATTTACGAGAACAGAAGAAGAAAAATAATACAAATTCAAAAAAACTTCTAGGGGGAAACCTTTAGAAGTTTTTTTATATGTGTATAAATTAAGTAGAACATTTACAAAAAATTGATATTTACTGTTGAAAATTCAAACTAGCTGCTATATAATGTTAGAATGGTAAGCGCTTTCAGATTATAAGGGGGAGAGATTGGTGTCAACAATTGAAGACGTGGCAAAATTGGCCGGTTTATCCCGGACAACCGTTTCACGAGTCATAAATGACCATCCGTATGTTTCTGAGGACAAGAAGAAAAGGGTAATCGTTGCTATGAACACGCTAGGTTTTGTCCCGAATTCTGCTGCACGAAGATTACGTAAGCAGAAGACGGAAACGATTGCAGTGTTAGTTCCTCGGGTGACAAATCCCTTTTTTAGTAAATTAATAGAATCACTCGAAATAGAAGCATCAGAATATAAATATAAGCTCATCATTTGTCAAACTAGATATTTACCAGAAAAAGAAATGGAATATTTACAGCTTCTCTCTTCTAAGCAAGTGGACGGAATTATTTTGTGCTCTTTACAAAATAAATGGGAGAAGGTAGAGCCTTATTTAGAGTATGGACCCATTGTCTTGTGTAATGAATATGCAGAAGAAGCAAATATCCCAACGGTGAAGTTTAATCAAAAAGAAGGGGCGTACATAGCTACGAAGCATTTACTTGAACAAGGCCATCGTCGTTTATTATTTTGTAGCGGCAGCGAAGAAAGCATGGTTGTGCAGCATCGAAAGGAAGGGTTTGTCCAAGCCGTTTCTGAGTATAAAAATCAAGTCGATACGATCGATTTTCTAGATAACGCTTACGACATTGAAGATGGTAAAAAGGTCTTTCAAGCTATTATAAAAATGCCAAAACCTTCTACCGCTGTTTTTGCAGGTGGAGATGAAGTAGCCGCAGGTATTATTTCAGAAGCAAAGCGAAATAAATGGAGTATTCCTAACCAACTTGCGATTGTAGGATTTGATAATCAAATTCTATCTGATATTATGGACCCAGCTATTACGACGGTTTGCCAGCCAGTAAATAAAATGGCAAAGAAAGTAATGGAACTTATGTTGGAAAAAATTAACACTCGAAACTATCGAAAAAAAGAAGTATTTGAATTTGATCTTGAACTTCTTGTGAAAGAATCCTCAACATCAAAAACTATGATTCGATTAGCCTAGCAAACGGTTTGCTAGGCTTTTTTTTATTGATTATCAGACTAGTACAGAAAAATAGCCCCCTATATAAGGGAGCTTATATTTTAACATACTATGTGAATCTCCTAGATTAATGAAAGCCGCAAGTATTAAACCTCTTTGTGATTGCAATCTTCGCATTTATTGTGGTAAGCCTCAGCTTGCTCGTTAATTTCCTTCCCACATTCCGTGCATTTTTTAGCAGGTAAATTTCTAAAGAACTCCATTGGACTTTGTAGCATATTGTCCCTTCCCCCTTTGTTATTGCACTACTAGTCTGCTACTCATGAAGAATAGCAATCTGGTAGAACACTTGTAGTATTTACGTTCCTTAACATTATATGCTCTGTATCACTTATTGTAGTAGTACAAATAAACAAAGTCAATAACTGTTTTATAACAATCATAAAGAAAAATGAAAATTTCATAAAAATCGATTATAGTTAAAGGGAAATGAGAAACTAGCCTTAAAGAAAGGATGATGACGAATGAAAGTAACAGTAGTAGGATTTTGGGGCGGATATCCAGAAGCAGGCGGAGCAACATCAGGTTATTTGTTTGAACACGATGGATTTCGATTACTAGTTGATTGCGGTAGCGGTGTTTTATCACAATTACAATCTTACATAGATGTGAAGGATTTAGATGCAGTACTTCTTTCTCATTATCATCATGATCATGTGGCAGATATTGGGGTATTGCAATATGCTCGTCTTATTCAATCGGTTACAGGAACACCATTACATGAATTACCTATTTATGGTCATGTAGAAGATGAGAAGGGCTTTCAATCGTTAACCCACGAGAAATTTACGAAGGGTATGGGATACGACCCAACAAAATCACTGCAAATTGGTCCTTTTTCCATTACATTTAGAAAAACCATTCATCCTGCACCTTGTTATGCGATGCGTATCGTAGCAGGAGAAGATACAGTCGTCTATACTGCAGATACGAGCTTTTTCCCTGAGCTGACTCCATTTACAAGCGGTGCCAATCTTTTCATATGTGAATGTAATATGTATGCAGATCAAGATGGTGCGAGAGCAGGGCATTTAAATAGTACCGAGGCAGGAATGATAGCCAAGGAAGCAGGCGTGGATACATTGTTGTTAACACATCTGCCTCATGTTAGAGAGCAATCTGATTTAGTGAAGGAAGCGAGCAAAACGTTCGATGGTCACATCGTTTTAGCGCATGGAGGATATACTTGGAATAATTGAGGTGAAAGTATGCGTTTTATTGACAATAGAGGAATTACAGATCCAACCATTAACTTAGCTATCGAGGAATATTGCTTAAAAAACCTAAATATAGACGAAACGTATTTGCTTTTTTATAGTAACGAACCGTCAATTATTATCGGGAAAAATCAAAATACAGCCGAAGAAATTAATGCAGACTATGTGAAGGAGCATGGTATTCATGTTGTGCGCCGCTTATCAGGCGGAGGAGCTGTTTATCACGACCTCGGAAATTTAAATTTTAGCTTTATTACGAAAGATGACGGGGAAAGCTTTCATAACTTTAAGAAGTTTACCGAACCTGTAATCGATGCGCTGCACGGTCTTGGTATACAAGCAGAGTTAAGCGGACGAAACGATATAATGGCCGAAGGACGGAAAATATCAGGGAATGCACAGTTCTCAACAAGAGGAAGAATGTTTAGCCATGGGACCCTTTTGTTCGATTCGCATATGGATGATGTGGTAGCGGCTCTTAATGTAAAAATGGATAAAATTCAGTCGAAAGGGATTAAATCTATTCGTAGCCGCGTAGCAAATATTCGGGAGCTATTAGATCAAGATATGACTATAGAGCAATTCCGACAATTGCTGCTGCAATCCATTTTTAATAACGAAGCAGTTCCAACCTATGAGCTTACCGAGAATGATTGGACTGCTATTTATAAGTTGTCCGAGGAACGCTATCGAAATTGGGATTGGAACTATGGAAAATCACCGAAGTTTAATTTGCGGCATTCTCATCGTTTTCCGGTTGGGCAAATCGATGTACGTTTAGAAGTGAATAAAGGGATTGTAGAAATGTGCAAAATTTACGGTGATTTCTTTGGCGTAGAGGATGTAAAGGATATTGAAGCGGCTATTGTTGGTGAAAAATTCGACAAGGATAGTTTCTTAGCTGCACTAGGCCATATTAACGTGAAAGAATATTTTGGTAGCCTTACAAAAGAAGAGTTTCTAACGCTGTTTTTCTAATTTGACATGAGAGAAAGAGGTCATCATGTAATATGAAGATGATCTCTTTTTTTCTTCTATGAATATAGCTTGCTTCTTTATTTTTCTATCGATTATAATGAAATTGTAATTTATGGAAAAAATTGAAAGGGGGGCTTTTCTAGTGAATCTTGTTTATTCTCTAGGAAAAACGGCAAGAGAGAAAGGGAGTAAAACGGCGTTTGTTTTTGAAGATAAGGAAACATCCTATGCTGATTTATACGATGCGGTTACGAAATTTGCAAGTGGATTATTTGATCTTGGCATTCGTAAAGGTGATCACATTGCTTTGCTTGTTGGAAATTCCCCGTATTTTATCATTGGGAGCTACGGTGCTATGCTTGCTGGTGCAACTGTCATTCCAATTAATCCTTCTTATACTGTAGACGAGCTTCAATATATTTTACAAAATGGGGATGTAAAAGCAATCATTGCTGTTGATTTACTGCTGCCAAAAATCCAAGAAATTGAACATCAATTGCCAGCATTGGAATATATCATCGTATGTGCTACTTTATCTACAGAGCTACCATGTAACGAAAAAATGAAAACGTTTACAAGTTTAATAGCGGAAGGAAACCTAACTGTAAATATACCGAGTATTGATGATGATGATCCAGCGGTTATTTTGTATACATCTGGTACAACGGGAAAACCGAAGGGTGCTGTCCTTACCCATTATAATTTATATAGCAACGCCCGTGATATTGCAGCTTATTTGCAATTTAGCGAGCAGGAAAAGATAATCGCAGCCCTTCCAATGTTTCATGTTTTTTGCCTTACGGTTGTAGTAAATGCTCCAATTGTCAGCGGTGCAACGATTATAATCCTTCCGAAATTTAGTCCAAAGGATGTATTTCGTGTGGCAAGGCAATATAAGGCTAACGTATTTGCTGGTGTCCCGACGATGTACAACTTCTTATATCAACTACGAAACGGTCATGAGGAGGATTTTCAACATATACGTCTTTGTATATCAGGAGGAGCTTCTTTGCCAGTTGCCCTTCTTGAAAATTTCGAGAAAACTTTTCATGTTCGAGTTTCTGAAGGATATGGTCTTTCGGAAGCTTCACCTGTTACATGCTTTAATCCGCTCGACCGTCCTCGAAAACCAGGATCCATTGGTACAAGTATTTGGAATGTAGAAAATAAGGTGGTTAACGAGCTAGGGGAAGAGGTGCCATTAGGAGAAGTGGGCGAGTTGATTGTTCGTGGTCCCAATGTAATGAAAGAATATTATAAAATGCCAGAAGAAACTGCTGCAACAATACGTGATGGTTGGCTGTATACAGGCGATCTTGCGAGAATGGACGAGGAAGGCTATTTTTACATTGTAGATCGCAAAAAGGATTTAGTCCTTGTGGGAGGCTATAACGTATATCCGCGGGAAATTGAAGAGGTACTGTACAAGCATGAAGCTGTATCGGAAGCAATTGTAATAGGTGTACCAGATGAAAGCTATGGAGAAGTAGCAAAAGCCTACGTAGTAATGAATGAATGTTCAGCCAGTGAGGAGGAACTCATTCATTATTGCTCCGCCCATCTAGCTAAGTATAAAGTACCATCCTCGATTACATTTTTAGAAGAACTCCCTAAAAATACGACGGGGAAGATATTACGACGCGCGCTTCGAGAATCGTTGGCACATAATAAAAAAGGATAAGCAGGTAAAAACTATCAGAAGGCTTTTCTTCTGATAGTTTTTTACATTCTGCGAACGTTCTGTTCTAATTTAATGGACAGGGACCTAAAATAGTAATAATAGGGTATTGTTGGGACATCGAGGAGGGTAAGGCATGAAGAAAGTTATAGGTTGGTCCTTGCTGTTTTATGTGGTGTTTGAGCTGTTTATGTATTGGTACTTATTTTACGGAACGAATGGAGCCATTCCAGCGGGATTTAAGGGAACGAATGCAGATCCTGCAACATTCATGAATGCAAGAGAGCTTCTGCTTAGTCAGGAGTATTCGAGTATTAAATACTTCTTATATTTTGTATCGGCTCCATTAGAATGGATTTTTCTGTTGTTTATCCTTGTCATTGGTATTTCAAAACGATTTGAAGCATGGGCAAAACAAGCAACGAAAATCAAGATCTTACAGCTATTTCTATACTATTTTCAACTTTCTCTCCTAACGACATTGCTTGCTCTTCCACTGAAAGTAATCGGGTATGAGATATCGAAATCCTATCATATTACGACACAGTCCATGGCTAGCTGGATAAGAGATCAAGTAATAGATTTTTGGATAAACTTCGCTCTTATGTTTGTTGTACTAGGTGTACTTCTATGGCTTATCAAAAAAAGTGAAAAGCGCTGGTGGGTCTATGCATGGGCGCTCTCGATTCCCTTTACGATATTTCTAACGTTTATTCAGCCAGTCTTCATTGATCCACTTTATAATACATTTACTCCTTTACATAATAAAGAGCTAGAGCAGAAAATATTAACGATGGCTGCAAAGGCAAATATTCCTGCAAGCCGTGTGTATGAAGTGAATATGTCAGAGAAAACAAACTCTCTTAATGCCTATGTAACAGGGATCGGTAAAAATTCACGAATTGTTCTATGGGATACGACTTTGAAACAACTAAATGATAATGAAATCCTGTTTATTATGGCACATGAAATGGCCCATTACGTTAAAAAGCATATTTATTGGGGAGTCGCCGGATATATTGTCTTATCATTTGTTGGTTTATATATGCTTAGCCGTATTCTCTCTTGGATGCTAAGGAAATGGAAGCATATTCTGCAAATTCCATCGTTAAGAAGTTTTTCGATTATTCCACTTTTCTTTCTGATTTCATCTGTATTATCATTTGCAGTTAGCCCATTGACGAATTTCGTCTCGCGAGTCGAGGAGAGAGCTGCTGACACCTATGCAATGCAGATGACGCACGACAAAGTTGCTGCTGTTGCCACATTTCAAGATTTATCCAAAACGAGCTTAAGCCAAGTAAATCCGCCTCCTGTAGTGAAATTCTTTCTGTACACACATCCAACAATTTTTGAACGGATTGAATATTTAGACAATTATGATGTAGGGAAATAATATAAAAGTGATGTAAAACAGTGCATTTTGCACTGTTTTTTTTGTTATTTTGTCAAATCATGTAAAAATATGTAGGATTCTTTTGTTAAAAAATTCAAAAAAAGACTTTATTTCTGTGATTGTTGTTATATAATATAAACATAAATAACAAATGTGTTATAAAACAGGTGAAGTGGAGGAGAGTAAAGATGGCAATAGAAACGTCAGGCGTAACGATTACAGGAAATCTTTCATTAGCATATTCTGAAATCGTAACTCCCGAAGCACTTAATTTTGTGAGAGCTTTACATGAGCGTTTTAACTCGCGTCGAAAAGATCTATTGCAAGCAAGAAAAGAAAAGCAAGAACGAATTAACAATGGTGAAACGCTTCGATTTTTGCCAGAAACAGAAAGTATTCGCAATAGTGAATGGACAATTGCTCCGATTCCAACGGATCTGCAAGATAGACGCGTAGAAATTACAGGACCTGTTGATAGAAAAATGGTTATAAATGCCTTGAATTCAGGTGCTAGTCTCTTTATGGCAGACTTTGAAGATGCAAATTCTCCAACTTGGGAAAACAATATCGAAGGACATATTAACTTACGCGATGCAGTTAACGGAACGATTTCCTACACGAATCCAAATGGGAAAGAATATAAGTTAAATGAACAAACTGCTGTACTTAAGGTAAGACCGAGAGGCTGGCATTTGAATGAGAAGCATGTTCTCATCAATGGAGAAGAAATTTCCGGCGGCTTGATGGACTTTGGACTTTTTGTTTTCCACAATGCGAAGACATTAATTGAAAAAGGAAGCGGTCCTTACTTTTACCTTCCAAAGCTGCAATCTCATTTAGAAGCACGATTGTGGAATGATGTATTCACATTCTCCGAACAATATGTTGGCATTCCATATGGAACAATTAAAGCGACCGTGTTAATTGAAACGATTCATGCAGCATTCGAAGTAGATGAAATCTTATATGAATTACGCGATCATTCTGCTGGACTGAATTGCGGACGCTGGGATTACATTTTTAGTTACATTAAAACGTTCGCAAAACGTCCGGATGTTCTTCTTCCTGACCGTGCACAGATTACGATGACAGCGCCGTTTATGCGTGCTTACTGTCTACGCGTTATTCAAACTTGTCATCGTCGCAATGCACCGGCAATCGGCGGAATGGCTGCACAAATTCCAGTTAAAAATAATCCACAAGCAAATGAAGATGCATTTGCAAAAGTACGAGCTGATAAAGAAAGAGAAGCAAACGACGGTCATGATGGAACTTGGGTTGCTCATCCAGCGCTCGTTCCAGTTGCGAAGGAAGTTTTCGATCGTATTATGAAAACTCCAAATCAGATTGATAGAAAACGAGAAGATGTTTCGGTTACAGAACAGGATTTACTAGAAGTACCAAAAGGAACAATAACTGAACAAGGATTGCGTACGAACATTAATGTTGGTATTCAATATATTGCATCTTGGCTTGGCGGAAGAGGGGCCGCTCCAATCCATAATCTTATGGAAGATGCTGCTACTGCAGAAATTTCACGTGCTCAAGTTTGGCAATGGATTCGCCATCCAGAAGGTAAATTAGAGGATGGAACGAAGATTACATTCGAACTAGTTGATACATTTCAAGGGGAAGAAATGGAAGCAATTCGAGTTGAAGTTGGGAATGAAGCGTTCGAGAATGGAAGATTTGAAGAAGCATCGAAACTATTTACTTCATTAATTGAAAACAATGAGTTTACAGAATTCCTTACACTGCCTGGGTATGAAATGCTTTAAGAATAGGTAAAAATTTACGACTTATAAAACATTAAAGGGGATAAATAACATGACAAATGAAAAAGCGAAACAATTACAAGAACAATGGGAATTAAACGAACGTTGGAATGGGGTAGAACGTCCATATTCAGCAGAAGATGTACTTCGTCTTCGCGGTTCAATTGACATCGAATACACACTTGCTAAGAGAGGAGCAGAAAAGCTATGGAATCTTCTTCATACTGAAGACTACATTAATGCATTAGGAGCTCTTACTGGTAACCAAGCAATGCAACAAGTAAAAGCTGGATTAAAAGCAATTTACTTGAGCGGATGGCAAGTAGCAGCAGATGCAAACCTTGCTGGTCAAATGTACCCTGACCAAAGCTTGTACCCTGCAAACAGTGTTCCTGCTGTTGTAAAACGTATTAACCAAACGCTTCAACGTGCTGACCAAATTCAACATATGGAAGGCAGCGGAGATGTTGATTATTTCGTACCAATCGTAGCTGATGCAGAGGCAGGCTTCGGTGGACAATTGAATGTGTTCGAATTAATGAAGGGCATGATTGAAGCTGGAGCAGCTGGTGTTCACTTCGAAGATCAACTTTCTTCTGAGAAAAAATGCGGTCACTTAGGCGGAAAAGTATTGCTACCAACACAAACGGCTGTTCGTAACCTAATTTCAGCTCGTCTTGCAGCTGACGTTATGGGAGTACCAACTATTATTGTTGGAAGAACAGATGCAGATGCTGCAAACCTAATTACAAGTGATATCGACCCTACGGATCATCCGTTTATCACAGGCGAAAGAACAACAGAAGGATTCTACCGTACAAAAGCAGGTATCGACCAAGCAATCGCACGCGGATTATCTTATGCTCCGTATGCAGATTTAATCTGGTGCGAAACTTCTGAACCAAACCTAGAAGATGCAAAGAAATTTGCTGATGCTATTCATGCTAAATATCCAAACAAAATGCTTGCATACAACTGCTCACCATCATTCAACTGGAAGCAAAAGCTTGACGATGAAACAATCGCAAACTTCCAAAAACAAATTGCATCATACGGCTACAAGTTCCAATTCGTAACACTTGCTGGATTCCATGCATTAAACTACAGCATGTTCGACTTAGCACGCGGCTACAAAGATCGTGGCATGGCTGCTTATTCTGAATTGCAACAAAGAGAATTTGCTGCAGAAGAACACGGCTACTCTGCAACTCGTCATCAACGTGAAGTAGGAACTGGATACTTCGACCAAGTAGCACAAGTTGTTACAGGTGGAACATCTTCTACAACAGCATTGACAGGTTCAACAGAAGAAGCACAATTTACAAAATAAGAGAATATGAGAATAAAAGATGGATGGGAGCGAGTTATAATCTTGCTCCCATCCATCTTTTCTTATGCGCATAATCTTTTGTAGTAAAATATTGGTAGGATTAGTGTTTATTTATATACATACTTTAGACGAGAAAGATCTGCATTTGTATTATGTTATAAAAATGTAAAAATATTGAAAATAACTATTCTTGATAGAATATAAAATAGTATAATCCAAATGTAAGATTTAATAGTAAATATTCTGTAAAAAGGAGTGAAAGGATTGAAAGGAAATATGGAAAAGTTTTTGAAGGAGTATATTCTCAATCGAAGGACGATTGCCATTCTTCCGCTAGTCGGTAAGGATGAACGTATTATTTCTCGTGTTATGGAGGAAGAAGATGAGTTTCTTGTATTAAAGAGGCCATTTGAAGTAATTGAACAGAGCTGCCGCTATTATGGTAGTAGTTTTTCTGGTAGAAAAGAAGGAACGAAGGAACTCATTGGCGTGACACACAAAGCCCCGATTTGTATCAGTCCTACTGATAATTTATATTTTTTCTCAACATTGTCATACACAAGGAAAGAATGTGCATGGTTATCCCACTTTCATATAACAGCAAGTAAACCTCTTCCACATAATACCCTTCTTATTAAATTCAGTAATCATAAAATGATTAAAATGGAAATTTCAAAAGTCTCATTTGACAATCAGCTTCACCGAACTGCACAGCTTCGTTCAGCATTCGAAGACCGCAAGGACAGACGGGAGGTAAAGTCATTTCAGTTTGCGAACCAGAATGAGCTATTTGAACACACATCGGAGCATGAAAAAATGTATGTTGCGGAGTGTGACGAATAGGATTTCTTGTTTTAAAGAGAGTGTTCCACTAAGCATTGTGTCTTTTTGGAACATTCTTTTTTATGTAGTATTATGTATGTAACCTGCATGAAGTACGGCTGGATCATGCTTAGAAAAACTCTCAAATGATGGTACAATAGATAAAAGCTGAATAAGGAGAATGTGAGTTGTATGGATGTGGAACTTTGGAAGGATACACTTTCTACCGAGAGTATACAACATATTTTCGAAACGTATCGTGAATGGATTCCGTTTTTTAGTATGGGATTGCCGTTTTTAGAAGCATTTTTACCGTTTTTACCGCTGCTTGCCTTTGTAATGGTAAATGCTGCGGTTCATGGGCTTTTCATTGGCTTTTTGTATTCATGGATTGGCTCTTGCACGGGTGCCATGCTATTATTTCTACTCATTCGACACTTCGGACAACATCAATTTTTCGCATTTGTTCATCGACATCCCAAAATGCAAGCTGCTATGCATACAATGAAAAGGAAAGGCTTTGCTCCGATGTTTATTTTTTATTGTATCCCCTTCTCTCCTTCAGCTTTATTAACCGTTGTAGCAGGACTTTCGATTATAAGTAAAAAACAATTTCTACTAGCACTGCTGCTTGGAAAAGCTGTCATGATATTTGGAATGAGTGTCATTGGTAATGATTGGGAAGCGTTTTTTCAAAAGCCATTCAAAGCTTTACTTTTCTTAGCTATTATCGGTATATTGTGGCTTGCTGGAAAAAGGATAGAGGCAAAGATGGTTGTAGAAGAATAAGCTCTTTAGGCTTGTTTGTAAATGGGATGAGGAGGAATCATTATGAAGCGTGGTTATCTCTTTTGGGTTAAGACGATAGGAGTATCTATTATTTTAGCAGCATCCATTCGAACCTTTTTCTTCTCAACGTATGTAGTACAAGGGAAATCCATGATGCCAACTTTACAGGACGGAAATTTAATCGTTATCAATAAAGCACTTCATCAAGTTGGAGAGCTGCATCGTTTCGATGTGATTGTCTTTCATGCAAATCCGCAGGAAGACTATGTGAAACGTATTATTGGCTTACCGGGAGACCGTATTGAATATAAACAGGATAAACTTTATATAAATGGCGTGTACGTAGATGAACCGTTTTTACAATCTTATAAAAACCAACTTTCTGAAGGATTTCTTACGGAAGATTTCACACTAACACAAGTAACAGGGAAAAAGGTAGTTCCGCAAGGTTGTGTGTTTGTCCTCGGTGATAATCGATTAGATAGTTGGGATAGTAGAAAATTTGGGTTCGTAGATATTCATCAAATTGTTGGGAAAGTAGATTTACGCTACTGGCCAATTAATGAAGTACAAGTTCGGTTTTGATTCAAAGCCATAATTGTAAAATTAAAATAAAGTTTGAGCAAAATCCTGTATTCATTCATACAGGATTTTACTTCGTGTTGGTATTGTAAACCTCCGTCAAGTTATACCATCTAAGGGTCTATTCTTGAATAAGAGAAGATTATAATACTATAATATAGGAAATAAATTTGAAGATGAAGGTGTGTAAATATGTCTAAAAAACAAGAAATCATCTCAATTGCCAGAGCGATTATTTATTCTAAGGGTTATCAAGCAACATCTATAAGTGATATTCTTCTTGCTGCTAATATTGGAAAAGGTCAGTTTTATCATTATTTTTCCTCTAAATACGATCTAGGTTTAGCCGTTGTAGAGAGTATAGTTCAAGAGTGGGATCAACAGTTAATTATCGGTATTTTTCAATCACCAATTGAACCTACAGCTAAATTAAACAAGATGCTTGATAGAACACTCAATTTTCATACTGAAATGGTAAATAAATCAGGTTGTCCTGTGGGTAATTTAGCTATTGAAATGAGTGAACATGATGAAACCTTTTGTTCGAAAATTCAATATATTTTTGAACGTTGGATTGGAGCTGTAGAAGAAACTTTAGATGAAATGGTCAAGCAAGGTCAATTAGATTCCACAATCGATACAAAAAAAAGTGCCAGGGCAATGATAGCTATGATTGAAGGTGGAATTTTATTAATGAAAAACCAGAAAGACATCGATTATTTAATCAACGTCATCGATGTAATTCGTAAGCAGTACAACCTTTCTTAATGGCATGTAATTTTTTACTTGCCAATTTTTTAATCGGTATGATAAACTACTTTCTGTACCGACCGGTAGGTACAGAAAGAAAAAAATAAATATGTACGGAGGTGTTCGTGTGAAAATTGAAGTTTGGTCTGATATTGCTTGTCCGTTTTGTTATATTGGGAAGCGCAGATTAGAAGAGGCATTGGCCCAATTTCCCCATAAAGATCAAGTAGAAGTTGAATTTAAAAGCTTTGAACTAGATCCAAATGCTTCATTAAACAATGGAAGAAGTATTTATGAGGAATTTTCAATGAAGTATGGCATGAGCATTGAACAAGCAAAGCAGACTACCAAGGGAATTGCCCAGCAGGCAGCTACTGTTGGTCTAACTTTTAACTTTAAGGAAATGAAACCAACAAATACTTTTAACGCCCACCGCCTAATAAAGTGGGCAAAGCGTAATGGAAAAGAAGCAGCTATTATAGAAAAACTGCTCTATGCATATTTCACTGAATCAAAGGATTTAGGTAGTATTGAAACACTTGCAGATATAGCAGAAGAATCATGTTTAGATAGGAAGGAAGCTTTAAGAGTTCTTAATGATAAGAAACTTAATGCAAATGATGTAAGACAGGATGAAGTCGCTGCTGAACAATTCGGTATCAGGGGAGTTCCATATTTTATTATTAATCAAAAATACGGCATTTCAGGCGCACAGCCAACGGAAACATTTGCTGGTGCACTTCAAAAGGTGTGGGAAGAAGAGAACCCTGCACCGAAATTACAAGACCTTTCATTAGACAGTGGAGACGATGCATGCTGCGCTGATGGCAGATGCATGGCTTTGCGACAATAACTACTTTTTAAAAGAAGCAGTTAAAAGCAGATTCTTTATAAGAAATTACCCCCAAAAGGGAACGAACCTATAAATTTAGTATTGAAATGAAAAGAAGGAGAGAGCAAAATGAAAAATTTAAATGGAATCGATATGAGTGTTATTCAAAATTTAGTGGAGCAGTATAAAAAACAACCTGATGAAGCCGTTACAAACTGGTCTTCTACAGTAAAATGGAATAATGGATTTCACGCTCAAGCTGAAGTCCGCGATCACACACCTATTCTTGTTGATGAACCAAATTGGTTATCAGGTTCCAATAAAGGGGCAAATCCAGTCGAGCTTTTATTAAGTGCACTCGGTTCTTGTATGTCAATCGGGTTTATTGCAGCGGCAAGTACAATGGGAATTCAATTAAATTCATTAGAAGTTGAAGTTTCAGGGGATTTAGATCTAAAAGTATTTTTAGGATTACGAGAAGGAAATTCTGGATTTGATGAAATCCATGCTCATTTTAAGGTTGATAGTGATGGAGAAGATCTTCAAATTGAGGAAATTATTTCACAAGTTATGAAACTTTCTCCTGTAAAGAATTCGTTAGAAAGAAACGTTCATGTGAAATCAACTTTTAACCACAATAAGTAAAGGTCCGATTGGGTGTGACCTGCATGATGCAGGCCACAAAAGTGTACAATAGGATGTTATTATTCTAGCTTTCTTTTAACTATCAGTGGGGAAAATGATACAGACTAACTTCGCGACGTCAAGCGTGCAACGTCTGCGCTAGTACGTCTTGTGCGTCGAAAATCTCCACTGATAGAAGTATTACTTGATTAATATTTGTGATAGGAGAGGAGAAAAGCATTATGGTTTTGATTAGTGCAACCTCCAAAAATAAGCGCGTTAATCGATGGCTGGCTCTATTTTGGATTGCAATAGCTGAATTATTCGCTTTAAGCCTCTGGTTTAGTGCTTCGGCTGTTCTCCCTCAATTGGAAAAAGAGTGGGGGATGGATGCTGTACAAGGATCTTGGCTTACATCATCAGTACAAATTGGATTTATTTTTGGAGCTATCATTAGCGCTTTCCTAGGCCTTGCTGATCGCGTTAATCCAAGAAAGCTATTTGCTATTTCTTGTGTAATAGGGGCTGTCGTAAATGGTTTGTTTATTCTAAGTTCCGGGATGAAAATCGGATTGATCTTACAATTTTGTACTGGAATTACAATGGCTGGTGTCTACCCAACTGCAGTAAAACTATTATCCATGTGGTTTCAAAATAGACGAGGATTTGGAATTGGAGTTTTGATTGCTGCACTTACATTAGGTTCATCATTGCCGCATTTTCTCCTTTTATTCACTTCAGATGTTAGTTGGAAGGTAATGATGGTAGTTAGTTCATTGTTGGCACTAGTTGCGGCTGCGATTATGCAGTGGGCACTTCCAGAAGCTCCGGTGTCATCTAGAAAATCAGTCTCTGTTTCACTTGGTATACTCAAAAAGGTAATTAAAAATCGGCCTGTTATGTTAGCGAACTATGGATATTTCGGACATATGTGGGAATTGTATGCTATGTGGACGTGGATTCCTTCTTTTTTAACAGCCAGCTTCAAAATATCGTTGATCGGAACCTCCTTACAAGAGATGAGCACGTTGTTTTCTTTTTTAACGATAGGACTTTCGGGTGCAATCGGATGTATCGTCGGTGGAATATATGCGGACAAGATTGGGAAGGCACGCCTTTCGATGATAGCCATGGCAATAAGTAGCGTTTCTTCTATATGTATTGGTTTTACTTTTGGACGTTCAATTTGGTTTACTGTCATTGTCGCAGTAATCTGGGGAATGTCGGTCGTTGCTGATTCAGGTCAATTTTCAGCAGTGGTAGCAGATCTCGCAGAATCAGAGTATGTGGGAACTGCTCTTACTTTTCAAATGGCCATCGGATTTCTATTTACGGTGATTTCAATCTATTTAATTCCTGTTTTAGAACCTCTATTAGGATGGCAGTTGGTATTTTCCATTCTCGCTATTGGTCCGATAGCAGGAATTTGGGCTATGATTTTGCTTAGACGTGATGAAAAGCTTAGGGTTGAATAAAACCTTGAACATCAGTTCATAGTTATTAGTTGAACATACATCAGAACACGGAAGTATCTATATCGCTGAATTAGATGAATCCGTAAAACTGTTATCTTCAACGTAGAAGGGAAAAAGATTTACTTCAAAGCCGCAGAATTAACAGGCCTGTATTACCTTTATCAGTATATAATCAAAAAACAGAAGGGTGTTCAAAGAGAGGACATTGCAATCTCTTTGACACCCTTTTACTTATGAAAAGAATACTTTTTCCTCTATCAAATAGGATTTCTCCATTCCCTAGGGGGAATGATATTCATAAAGTAGGTATGCAAATGTTTCAATTAGATAATTCCATAAATGATGGTACAATAAAAAGAAGTGAAAGACTAGAAGGACAATATTGGCAGATTGAAGAAGTACAAGTTAAATTTGACAGGTAATTCGATTTCATCGAGTTACCTTCTTTTTTCAAGGAAGGTGAAGATATCATGTCGCTTCGCTTTATAATTGGACGAGCTGGCAGTGGGAAAAGTGAAACAGTATTATCTGAAATACAATCAGAATTACAAAAAAGTCCGAAGGGAGCTTCCATACTCTATCTTGTGCCGGATCAAATGACTTTTCAGGCGCAGCAAGCTTTGCATCATAAGGTTCGAAGCTCTATACGTGCTCAAGTGTTTAGTTTTTCTCGGCTTGCTTGGCGTGTACTGCAAGAGGTAGGAGGCTCAAGTCGTCTTCATATTGATGGTGCTGGTGTAAATATGCTTCTTCGTAAAATCGTGGAAGCGCGAAAAGGAGAGCTAACTGTTTTTCAAAAGGCGTCTGATCAAAACGGTTTTTTTGATCAATTAAGCGCCATGATAGCCGAATGGAAACGCCATAATGTAACACCTTCAGACATTTATTCGCTTTCACAGGAACTAGACGGAAGCAAACAAATGCTGCTAGCTAATAAGCTACACGATTTACAGCTTCTATATGAGGATTTTGAACGAGCGCTAGTCGGAAAATACTTAGACGGAGAAGACTATATTCAGCTATTAATCGAAAAAATACCAGAGTCGCAATATGTAAAACAAGCAGAGGTGTATGTAGATGGCTTTCATACCTTTTTGCCTCAGGAGATAGATGTGCTAAAACAGCTTTTGCGAAATGGCTGCCAGGTTACGGTAACATTAACGATTGATCAGGTGAATGAAGCGAAGGATGAACTTCATCTTTTTTATCAAACCTGGAATACATATGATCGTTTGTTACGTGCTGCGAAAGAAATTGGGATACAGGTGGAAGCACCCATCATACTAACAGGGCAGGCGCGCTTCCAATCAAGCCGTTCCTTAGCTCATCTAGAGAAAAATTATGATGTTCGTCCTTATCCGTATTTCGGAGAGACACCGGATATTACCTTACTTGCAGCAGCAAATCGTCGTGCTGAAGTGGAGACCATTGCTCGGGAAATAAGGGAACTAGTACGAAGCGGCTATAGATACCGAGATATTGCCGTTATGGTTCGAAATGGTGACAGTTATTACGATGTGATTCAAACCATGTTTCAAGATTATAATATTCCTTATTTTATAGATAAAAAGCGTTCGATGCTGCATCATCCGCTTATTGAGCTGATTCGTTCGTCATTTGATGTGATAAGAGGAAATTGGCGATATGATGCTGTTTTTCGTTGTGTAAAAACAGAACTTTTGTATCCGCTACGCTCCCATACGGAGAAGCTAAGAGAAGATATGGATGAGTTCGAAAATTATTGCCTTTCATACGGAATACAAGGGAGCCGCTGGACATCTGAGGTAAGATGGACGTATCGTCGATATCGTTCCTTGGACGGGAATATTACAGGGCAAACCGATTATGAAAAAACGATGGAAGATAAGATTAACAGCCTTCGTGATATGATTGCAAAACCAATCCTCACATTGAAAAATCGCTTAAAGCGTGCGAAATCTGTACTTTCTATGTGCGAGGCAGTGTATCTGTATTTAGAAGAATTACAAATTCCTAAAAAGCTAGAAGTACTTCGAAAAAAGGAAGAAGAAAAAGGGAATTTCTTATTTGCCAAAGACCATGAACAAGTATGGGATGAGGTGATTCACCTATTCGATACGTTTGTTGAAATGCTAGGGAACGAAAAACTGTCTCTTGATATGTTTACACAAGTGGTGTCGACCGGATTGGAATCTTTGCAATTTGCAAATATACCTCCGTCACTCGATCAGGTGCTTATTGCAAATATAGATACGTCTCGCGTAACAAACATATCGGCTCTCTTTTTCATTGGAGTGAATGAAGGGGTTATCCCGGCTGCTCCTGCTGATGAAGGTGTTCTGTCAGATGAGGAGCGAGAATTACTATTGCAAAGCGGAATGCAGCTCGCGTCTACGAGTAGACAAGCGTTACTAGAAGAGCAGTTTTTAATCTATGAAACCCTTACAAAGCCATCCCATAAGCTTATGATTTCCTGCCCTTTTGCTGATGAAGAAGGAAAAACATTGCTTGCATCCAGTCTATTTAAGAAAATAAGAGGGATGTTTCCTCTCGTTCATGAAGCATTTGTGACGAATGATGTGAATGATGTACCGAAGGAAGAACAGCTTTCCTTCGTGGAAACGCCAGCTGCTACTTTAACGTATGTAACGCAGCAACTGCAAACATGGAAAAGATACCGATATGAGAGTGATTTGGCGTTTTGGTGGGATGTATATAATTTCTTTGTTACAAATGACGCTTGGAAGGAACAGAGCAAGCGAGTTTTTTCTAGTTTGTTTTATCGAAACGAAGCTCGTAAGCTGGATCAATCAATCAGCAAGGAATTGTATGGGGATGAAATCATCGGAAGTGTTTCACGTATGGAGTTATTTCAACGCTGTTCCTATGCTCATTTTATTCAGTATGGCTTAGGTCTTCGCGAGCGAGATATTTTTAGAATGGAAGCACCTGATATGGGTGAGCTCTTTCACGCTGCTCTAAAAAATATTGCAGATCAGTTGCTCGCACATAAACGAAGCTGGGGCGATTTAACGAAGAAGGAATGTGAACATCTGGCTGAGGAAACGATTGAAACGCTCGCACCTCTTTTACAGAAGGAAATCTTGCTTAGCTCCAATCGTCATCATTATTTAAAACGTAAATTGCAGCAGATTATTTACCGCGCTTCCGTCGTGTTAAGTGAACAGGAGAAGGCGAGTGGATTTGTTCCTGTTGCCTTAGAAGTACCGTTTGGAATGGGAAATGGCGCTTTGCCACCTGTTGCTTTGCAGCTAAACAATGGGACGAATATGAAGATTGTCGGTAGAATTGACCGAGTAGATCGTGCAGAAGGAGATCAGGGCACGTTTTTACGTATTATTGATTATAAATCAAGCAGCAAAGTATTAGACATAGCGGAAGTATACTATGGACTTTCCCTGCAAATGCTTACGTATCTTGATGTAGTTGTAGAAAATGCAAAGCAATGGATAGTCTCTGGGAAACCAGTACAACCAGCTGGTGTTCTTTATTTTCACATTCATAACCCGATTATTGAAGTGAATAAAAATTTGTCAGAGTTAGAAATTGAGCATGAAATAGTAAAGCAGTTTAAAATGAAAGGCCTGATGCTTGCAGAACGGGAAGTGATGCAGCTTATGGATAAAACGCTAGAAACAGGTTCATCTCATATCGTTTCAGCAAGCTTAAAAAAGGATGGCAGCTTCTATAGCAATTCATCCGTGGCAAGCTTACAGCAATTCGATGTACTACAAAATCATGTACATCGTAAGTTTGAAGTAACAGGAAATAACATAACGGATGGAATCATTGGCATTGATCCTTATAAAATAAAAAACAAAACAGCATGTGCCTTTTGTCAATTTCGTTCTATTTGTCAATTTGATGAAAGTCTTAAGGAAAATAGCTATCGTTTGCTTACTCCGCTGAAGAGCAGTGAAGCGTTAGAAAAAATGAGCGAGGAGGTATCCAATCATGACAATGATTCCGAAACCGGCAGAGAGTAAGTGGACAGATGAACAATGGAAGGCGATAACAGAGGATGGACAAGATATTCTCGTGGCAGCAGCGGCGGGATCAGGAAAAACGGCGGTTCTCGTTGAACGCATCATAAAAAAGATTGTCACAGGCAAACAAGATGTGGATCGTCTCCTCGTTGTAACGTTTACAAATGCTTCTGCACAGGAAATGAAAAAGCGTATTGGAGAAGCGTTAGAAAAGGAATTATCCTCCCATGAGGATTCGTATCATCTTAGAAAGCAGCTTACCCTCTTAAATCGTGCATCGATTTCAACGCTGCACTCCTTTTGCTTGCAGGTGATACGTTCCTATTATTTCATGATTGATATTGATCCAGGTTTTCGTATTGCAAATGAAACGGAAGTAGAACTAGTAAAGGAAGAGGTGCTCGGTGATTTACTAGAAGAACAGTACGGGACGAGGCACAATGATTTATTTTTTGAAGTCGTAGATATGTACACGAGCGATCGCGGTGATGATGACATACAAACGATGATTCTTCATTTGTTTAAGGAAGCGCGTGCGCATCCGAATCCAAATGCATGGCTCGATCAACTTGTTTCGATGTACGACGTAACAGATAAGACAATTGAGGATTTACCATATACAAAAGCACTTCTTGATGACGTAAAACGTACCTTACAAGGTGCCTATGAATGTATAAACAGAGCTCTTCTACTTACTGCTCTGCCGGATGGTCCAGCTCCGCGAGCCGCTGTATTTGAAGACGATCGGAATGTAATACATGCCTTACTTGATGCAGCGAATCATTCTTGGGAGGCTATCTATGAGAAGATGCAGCAAGTAAAATGGACAACCTTGCCTCGAATTAAAAAAAGCGACTACGATGAAGAATTGCTAAATCGAACGGATACGCTTCGTAAAAAAGCGAAGGAAATGGTGGCAAAGCTAAAGGAGGAATGCTTTAGTCGAACGCCAGACCATTTTGTTCAAGATTTATCGAAAATGAAGCCAGTTTTAGCAAAACTCATCGAGCTTGTAAAAGAATTCAGTGTTAGATTTCAAGCAAGTAAGAGTGAAAAAAGCATCGTTGATTTTACTGATCTTGAGCATTTTTGTTTGGAAATCTTGTCTGATTCTACCGATGAAACAAAGCCGTCGTCTGTTGCACTGCAATATCGAGAGAAATTTATGGAAGTTCTCGTAGATGAATATCAGGATACGAATATGGTGCAAGAACGTATTCTTCAGCTTGTAACAAAGGAATCGGAGAATGGCGGAAATTTATTTATGGTTGGCGATGTGAAACAGTCCATCTATCGCTTCCGTTTAGCAGAACCTGGTTTATTTTTAAGTAAATATAAACGATTTAGGGCAGACGGGTTGAATAACGGAATGCGTATTGATTTGGCAAAAAACTTTCGGAGCCGTAATGAGGTGTTAGCGGGGACGAATTTCATTTTTCGGCAAATCATGGGTGAAGCGGTAGGAGAAATCGAGTATGATGCAGATGCTGAGCTAAAGTTAGGTGCCAATTATCCAGAATCGAACAGTACAGCAGCGGAATGGATTATTATCAATCAGCACCAAGAGGAGACGAGTGAAGAAGAGGATGAGCGTATGGAATGGGAAGCATCGCAGATTGAGGCACGCTTCCTTGCAAAGCGGATTAAAGAAATGGTCGCATCCGGCTATGAAGTGTATGATCGCAGTGCGAATACGATGCGTCCGGTTTCCTATCGTGATTTTGTTATTTTGCTTCGCTCTATGCCTTGGGCTCCTACAATGGTAGAAGAGTGCAAGCAGCAAGGTATTCCCGTATATGCAGAGCTTTCTACTGGTTATTTCGAAGCGACCGAAATTCATATCATGATGAACGTGCTTCGCGTGATTGACAATCCAGCTCAAGATATTCCCCTTGCTTCTGTACTTCGTTCACCAATCGTTGGTATAACGGATGAAGAATTAGCGAAGCTGCGCATATTTAAAAAAAGAGGTACCTTTTATCAAGTTCTTCTTTCTTATTTAAACGATGGGGATAAAGGGGAGCCATTGTATACCAAAATCGCATCCTTTTATGAGCTTCTTCAAGAATGGCGCAGTTTTGCGCGTCAACAACCGCTATCTGATTTAATTTGGAAAGTGTACCGTGAAACGGGCTACTACGATTTTGTTGCAGGATTGCCTGGAGGAAAGCAGCGTCAAGCAAATTTGCGAGTGCTGTATGATCGTGCTCGTCAATATGAGTCAACGTCTTTTCGTGGGTTGTTTCGATTTTTACGCTTTATTGAGCGAATCATCGATCGCGGTGATGATATGGGAACAGCACGTGCTCTTGGAGAGCAAGAAGATGTTGTGCGGATTATGACGATTCATAAAAGCAAAGGATTAGAGTTTCCTGTGGTATTCGTTGCAGGTCTAAATCGTCGTTTTAATATGCAAGATTTAAACAAACGTTATTTGCTTCATAAAGATTTAGGATTCGGTTCACCGTTCATTGATCCAAATAAACGTATTCAATATAAAACGTTGCCGCAGCTAGCAATCAAGCGAAAAATGAAATTGGAGCTGATAGCAGAAGAAATGCGAGTGTTATATGTTGCGTTAACACGTGCAAAGGAAAAACTCATTTTAATTGGAACGGTGAAAGACATGGAAGCCTCTCTTAGCAAATGGAGCGATATGCGTGAGCAAGAGGACTGGTTGCTTCCAGACTATGTTCGAGCAGGCTCGTCTTGTTATATGGATTGGATTGGAGCTGCACTGCTTCGCCATAAAGCAAGTAGCTCACTTATGGAAGGGATAGAGCATCTTAACGGGGTTGTGGCAAATGATCCTTCATCTTGGACGATACATCCGGTTGAGGCAGCAACTTTATCGCCATCTGAGCAGCTTGATGACGTACAGCGTTCTTTACTCGATTCCCTTCAAAATCATAGTGAGGTAGATATTATCTCAGATAAACATGAAGAAGTGATAGAAAGGCTCACTTGGACGTATCCATTTCAAGAGGCAACTGAACATCGGGCAAAACAGACAGTTACGGAAATTAAACGAAATTATCAAATTGAAGAAGAAGGCCATACACATAGAAAGGCTATGACTCCTATTGGAACGAGACCGAGATTTATGGAGCGTAAAGGATTAACAGGTGCTGAATATGGAACGGCAGTTCACCTTGTTATGCAGCATGTGCCGCTTATAGAGAATATGTCAACGGAGAGTATAGAAGAATTGCTAGCAAAAATGGTAAATGATGAGCTTCTCACTTACGAGCAGGCTATGTCAATTATTCCGCAAGATATCATTGCCTTTTTTCATTCCCCACTTGGTCAGCGTATGCTAAAAGGTAAAACCGAACGGGAAGTTCCATTTTCTATGACGATTGCTGCTAGTGAATCCTACGCAGATTGGAACGGGATAGAAGAAGAGGTACTGGTGCAAGGGGTTATTGACTGTATGATTGAAGAGGACGATGGCATCGTGCTTATCGATTTTAAAACGGATCGCATTACAGGGAAATTTCCCGGCGGCTTTGAGCAGGCAAGTTCAGAGCTGCTAAAGCGCTATGAAATGCAGCTTACTCTTTATAGTAAAGCGATTGAAGAAGGACTTCATACTAAGGTGAAGGAAAAATACCTGTACTTTTTTGATGGCCAGCATAGTTTAAAAGTAGAATAGCACGCAAAAGCAATGGTTGGTCCTGGCTTCCTAGAAAGTAGAGGGATGAAGAAACTCCCTATTTTTTAGGAAGTTTCACTTTAGATTCATAAAGATATTTTCAATCATTTATATAAAATTGCTTGTTATGATGGTTTTGGGTTATTTGGGGTATGATCGATTTTAGATTAGAATTAGAGAGTTCCTGCAGTAGTTTGATCGTTCACATCTGGATCAAATGTATTGGTTGCATTAATACCGTTAAATGTATTGACGACAAAGCCTACATTTGACGAACCTGATCCATTAAATGCCTTGGAATTTTCCTTTGGAGAGACGTTATAGAAATCACCTAAATTAAATTGACCAGAACTCGTTTGTACAATTACATTTCCGACAAATGATGGTATTGTCCTCACCCTCTTATCGTATATTCCTGTAAGTAATATATGCCTTGATTTCGGATAATGTGTTATTTAATTAAATGTCGTATTTGTAATAGGCGATTATTGCTAAATGTATATTCTACATTTCCGATATGGAAAACAGCGGCGCCTTGGATGTAGGTCATATTAATTTGATTAATATGAATAAATGGACATTCCTGAATCGTATGCATTCGTACTTCTTTTCTTCGAGTGGGTATCGTAATCTCAGTATCTAAAAAGAGCGGATAGGATGCTAGCGGTGGTGTCTCATCTATAGAATATTGATCTGATTCCTGTTGAATCGCAATACCTCTACTCTTTGCATGAATGGTATTCGTATCGCCTAGCTGCGCAACCGCATCAATACCGAGTGAAGAGATATTGATTTCGTCCACTACTGAAAATCGTTTCATCATGCTAAACCTCTCCTCTACCTCGGTGTTGTAGGTACGGCTAAAACGGGAGGAACGAATGGCCCCTTTGCTAATGATTCGGGCGGTGTATCTAAAATAGAGGACAGGATAATTAAATCTGCATCCCCTACTAGAAATAAGGATGCAGCAGAAGTACCTATCGATTTAATTGTGCCAACCTTGAGTTCACAATTGACAACTGTAAAATTCATGTTACTCACTCCTTTCGGACATGATGAGGTAAATGCTGAATGAATGCTAAAAATGCTTTGTCAATGTCTTGCTTCATATTTTGTATAATGACCTCTTTCATATACTCTGGATTGGATGTAATCTCAGGATATGGCTGTATCTGCGATAGATAATAGGGAAGCCGATGCTCGATTTGTTTTTTAATATCATCTATCATCATTTGGCGGTACACATCATCTAGTGGAGTTCGTTCATTCGTTTCTAGCTGAATAATTCGTTCATAGGCTTCATGAGATAAGTAACGATTTATTTCTTGAATCAAGTCTTGGTAAAGATCAGGGCTTACTCCTGTTTCAGGATTAACAGTTAGTTTTTCTGTGTCTATATCAAAATCCTCAATCATATGTTCTTTTTTAGCAAAAGGAGAAAGACCGATGTTTAATGTGCCACTCAAATTCTCGACCTTTAGTTGATCAAATTTGTATTCTACTTTCCCGATAGAGGAGGGAGGATTTCGTTTTAGTCCTTCAATTTCTTCCTTTAATAACAGAACGGCAGCTTCAAGCTCCTCGATTCTTTTTTGTTGCTGCATGAGGGTTTGCTGAAGCTGCGTAGTAAAGGCAATCCAATCTTGATTCATAACCTACCCTCCTAGCGGTAATAAGTTTACATACTTTAATCACCTGTAGGGACAACAGAAATAATTTGGCCCTTTGCTTTTAATGGGCGAGCTGGTTCTGTAAATCCCCCTGTATTGGAAAATTTGGAAAGGGCTTTTATCGTTCCAGCACTACCTATTTGAAAGACGGAGGCAGATGTAACGCTTCCTACACGAAGATTATGGATGATAATACTTTGTTGAACATAAAGATTCACGATCTTTTCCCCCTTAGTACGTAAAGGATATTGGCTGATCGATGTAATCAGTATCAGATACATTCGTTGCATTTTGATAATTATAAATAGCTACAGTTTCCCCTACATTAAAGGACCCTGATCCAGCAATTGTCTTGGCAAAGGAAATCGGACGAATCACGAATACATCGCCAATATGAAATACTCCGCTCGATCCTATATTTACAATATTTACACTTCCAACAATAGCAGGCATGGATGTACACCTTTCATCAAAGTGATTCTTATAGGTATTGTATGGGCATTTTCCTAAGAATGTGTATAAAAATTTGAAAAAGAAAAGAAGATGACGGAACTGAAGTACGATGTACTCGTTCCGTCATCTATCCTTTTATAGAGAAATACAATTGTTACACTTAAATATCTATATAATTAGTTTGGTTAAGAGGAAGAGCTTTGTTTTATTTTTTACTGTTTTTCGACTCGAGTTGTGTAAGTAATAGCATATTTAAGAGCTTGTCTAATTCTTGACTGCAACTAATGGTTACATCAGCTGACATCCCATATTGATTAACCAAGTTCCTCATCATTTCTCGTTTTTCTTCAATTGCTTGTAGTAACATGTTATTGGCTCCATCTCTTTGTGATAATAAAGAGTCGTTTTTTTCATTCTTTGGTACTTATATACTCTATTATACAAGTTTACCTTCAAAAGAAAATAGTTTCGCTAAAAGCGGATAGGATTCTACATCTTTTAGCAATATAGTGATTTAAGATAATGTAAAGTAGCAACTACTGACGAAACAAGCAGGATTTTGTGTCATCTCATTCGAAGATTAATAAAGTAAAACTTCCCCAAAGTAGGGGTTCTTCTGTCTATAAATACAGGGAAAGAATAGCATGAGTTATCGAATGAAAGAAAGATCATGGGGGTGTGATTGATGAGATTTGTAACAGTTAAAAAGGGTGAAACGACATTTGTAGGGGTAGTAGACGATACAGTAACAAAGGTGGTTTATTTACAAGAAGCGCAGCAGGAAATGATGGGAAAAGTTCGTATTCCAAATACGATGATTGAATGTATAGAAGCGGGTGACGATTTTCTTACGCAAGCAGAAGAAGTAGTGAAATGGACCTATGAGCAACCACAGCCAATTGGTTTGTATAATATAGAAGAGATCACGCTGCTGGCACCGATCCCGTATCCACGGAAAAATATTATGTGTATTGGTAAAAATTACCGAGAACACGCTATTGAAATGGGAGGGGTTACGGATATCCCAGAGTATCCTCTATTTTTTACGAAGGCACCTACAACTGTAATTGGACATGGCAGCTATATTGCAAGTCATCAAGCTGTAACGGATCAAGTGGATTATGAGGGTGAGCTTGCTATTATTATTGGAAAACGTGGAACTGCTATTTCTAAGGAAGATGCTTATTCCTATGTATTTGGTTATACCATCATTAATGATGTAAGTGCACGTGACTTACAAAGTCGTCATAAACAATATTTTCTAGGAAAAAGCTTAGATACATTTTGTCCAATTGGACCGGTCATCATTCACCAATCTAGCATTGCAAATCCACACGATTTGACAATTGAAACAAAAGTGAACGGAGAGGTTCGGCAATCCTCTCATACATCGAAAATGATGTTTGACATTCCAACTATTCTATCGGTCTTAAGCCAAGGCATGACATTGGAGCCAGGTGATATTATTTCAACAGGAACACCAGAAGGAGTTGGAAAAGGATTTCAACCACCTCGATATTTAAAAACGGGAGATGTAATTGAAATAACGGTAGAAAATATCGGGACATTAGTAAACGAAGTAAAATAGGATTCAGTAGTAGTGAGGGATAAAAAAGAACGGGTTTTGACCGTTCTTTTTTATCCCTCTACTTTTGAGAAGGTTCACCTTATTCATTTTCAATCATTTTCGTTTCTCCATCAGCACGTGTAAAGATAAAGGTATCCTTACCTTCGTTACTATGGTGAACATAATGATGATGAAGAGAACAAACGAGATCTCCATTATCGTAGAGTATAAAATTAACTCCTTGATTTGGAATTTGGTTACGTATAAATTGCATACTATTATGACAGAATAAGCAATCATATAGGGAATATTCAAAAGCTTTAAGAGAACTTGCAAGTGCAAGAAAGGATGAATCGGATAGCCCTTTCAACCATTCTTCATAGGAATAGAGAAGCTTTTTTGGAACGCGAAGAGTATCTCTGTTTTGCAGCTTATACAGTATATTTTCTATTTTTATCATGTCATTTTCATAGATATGGGCAGGTATCCAATGATGTTCATATAATATTTCAAATCCATCCTGTACGATTTCTGACAATAAGCTTGCTTCCTCACTTTCTTCTTCAAAAAAAATCCATTCTGTATTTATATGTTCAATACTGCCGATTGTATAGGCACGATGTTGATTTCGCATGATTTGATAACGATTTATCATATATGATCCTCCTTTGACATTATTTACTGGTATCGACAGTTTTTCAATAATTTATAACGTGTGTGAACGTTTGTATGGATGTGGGCATACAATGGAACCAACTTGCAAGGTGATGCTGCCGTTACGTGAAACAACCTTCTTTTAGCAATTTACGGGTGGCCGGATTTTTCTATAGTGAATACCTAAGTAGGGACTGGCTGCCGTAAAAGAAAAGGTTAGCCCTAGCCTCCACATTGGGAAAACAACTTACTTAAGGAAAGTTAAAATAAAAATAGAAAGGATGAAGGGTATGTGTGGCATTACAGGTTGGGTAGAGTATACACGTTCTGTTTTAAATGAACGGGAAACGGTAGAAAAAATGACACAGACGCTTTCAAAACGGGGGCCTGATGATACAAACATACAGGCATTTACACACGCCATATTTGGTCATAAACGTTTAGTCGTTGTGGATCCAGAGGGTGGAAAGCAGCCGATGACAAGAGGCGAAGATGATTTCTACACGATTTGTTATAATGGTGAGCTATATAACACCGAGGATATTCGTAGTGAGCTTCTAAAAAAAGGATATACATTTCAAGGACATTCCGATACAGAAGTATTACTAGCCTCGTATATAGAATGGAAGGAAGATTGTGTAGATTATTTAAATGGCATTTTTACATTTGCCATTTGGGATGCAAAGAGAGAGCAAATATTTCTTGCTCGTGACAGACTTGGTGTAAAACCGTTATTTTACAAACAAGATGGAGACCGCTTGCTATTTGGTTCTGAGATAAAAGCTATTCTAGCCCACCCGGATGTGCGTGCAGAAGTAACTTATGAAGGACTAGCGGAAGTGCTCGGCTTAGGACCTTCTCGTTCTCCGGGGCATGGTGTATTTCGCGGGATACATGAGCTTCGTCCCGGGCATGCTCTTTCATTTTCGAAAGAGGGCTTACGTATTTGGCGTTATTGGAATGTTGTAAGTCGAAAGCATACAGATACGTTTGAAGAAACGGTATTCAATGTTCGTTTCTTATTGCAAGATGCAATTACAAGACAACTCGTATCTGATGTGCCTCTATGTACGTTTCTGTCCGGCGGGGTTGATTCGAGCGCTATTACAGCAATTGCAGCGAAGGCCTATGCACGTGATGGGAAAGGTCCTCTTCATACGTATTCTATTGATTATGAAGGAAATGATATGTACTTTAAGTCAAATTCCTTTCAGCCAAACAGTGATGGATATTGGATAGATATTATGTCAGATCGTTTTCAGACGAATCATCATCGCTGTGTGATTCATAATGAAGAACTGGCCGCTCATTTAACGGAAGCTGTTTTGGTTCGAGATCTACCTGGAATGGCTGATGTTGATTCTTCACTGCTATGGTTTTGTAAAGAAATAAAGAAGGACTTCGTTGTCGGGTTGTCTGGAGAATGTGCGGATGAAATATTTGGCGGGTATCCGTGGTTCCATCACCAAGATGCCAGAGAGATTCATTCCTTTCCGTGGATGCGATCTACAGAGGCGAGGGAAGCATTGCTAAACCAAACTTGGCGAAAGAGGTTGAAATTGCGTGATTATGTGCTAGCGCGCTATGAAGAATCGGTGAAGGAAACGCCTCAGTTAGACGGAGAAACGCCGCTTGAGGCGAAGCGCCGTGAATTATTTTATATAAATATGATTTGGTTTATGACAACGCTTCTTGATCGAAAGGATCGTATGAGCATGGGGGCAAGCTTAGAAGTACGCGTTCCTTTTGCTGATCATAGATTGGTTGAATATGTATGGAACGTCCCATGGGAAATGAAAATGCATCAGGGCAGAGAAAAAGGGTTGCTTCGAAAAGCACTCGAAGGAGTGTTACCTGATGAAGTGTTATATCGTAAGAAAAGTCCGTATCCGAAAACGCATAACCCCTTTTATACAAAAGCAGTTGTTAATTGGCTGAAGGAGGTTCTTTTAAATAAGAGCAGTATGCTGCATGAGCTGTTTGATTCTAAGCAGCTGCAAAATCTTATCGATTCAGAAGGAACTGCCTTTTCTACTCCGTGGTTTGGCCAGCTCATGACCGGCCCGCAGCTGCTTGCTCATCTTGCACAGCTAGATGTATGGTTTAACCAATACAATATTTCGATTATAGAATCATAATAAAAAGAGCTGTGGTTTCCTGCCACAGCTCTTTTCTCGGAACTTTATGGGTTTCACTTTATTTTTCGTCTTGCAGAGCGTCACAGCCTTCTTCGCCTGTGCGAATTTTAATTGCGTTGTTAAGCTCATAGATAAAGATTTTACCGTCGCCAGGTTTACCGGTATTTAATACACGTTTTGCTGTATCGACAACATCCTTTACCGGTACCTTACATACAACGATTTCGATTTTTAAGCGTTCATGCATTGTTATTTCACGCTGAACACCACGATATACTTCAGTGAATCCTTTTTGTAAGCCGCAGCCTAGTACATGGCTTACGGTAATACCACTAACTCCAATTTTCGCTAATTCTTGTTTGAATTCCTCAAATTTAGTTGGACGTGTAATAATTTCGATTTTAGTAAGTGTTTCACTCATCGTATATCACTCTCTTCTTCATAATAGATTATAGACTTTCATGATAAGCTTTTTCACCATGAATCGAGATATCAAGACCAAGAGCTTCTTCTTCTTCCGTCGTACGAATCGCTGTAAACAGTCCAATTACTTTGATAATAATAAGTGTTCCAATAGCTGCGAGAGCGTATGAAGTAACAATGGCAATAAGCTGTTTTACGACTAAGGAAGGATCACCATAGAATAGACCGTTAGCACCAGCATCATTTACTGTTTTTGTAGCGAATAATCCTGTTGCTATTCCTCCCCAAGTTCCGCCAATACCGTGAACACCGAATGAGTCAAGTGCATCATCGTATCCTAATTTTTTCTTTAAATAAGATACCCCGAAGTAACAAACAACACCTCCGACCAAACCAATTACAATGGAAGCCATTGGTGTTACATACCCACAAGCTGGAGTAATAGCGACTAAACCGGCGATAACACCGCTCACTGTCCCAAGTATAGTCGGCTTCTTTGTTAGACTCCATTCACAAGCAACCCAAGCAATTGCTGCAACTGCAGCAGCTGTATTTGTATTAATAAATGCTGTTAATGCAACGTTATTGAAAGTTAGAGCACTGCCTACGTTAAATCCAAACCAACCGAACCAAAGTATAGCTGCTCCAAGTACAGTAGTAGGAAGATTATGCGGTGCAATTGTATTTAATTCCTTACGTTTACCGAGCAGGATAGCTAAAACTAATCCAGATACACCGGAAGAAATATGAACGACGGTACCACCTGCAAAGTCAAGTGCACCTAGGTTGTGAAGCCAGCCGCCTGCACCCCATACCCAGTGAGCAAGAGGGTCATATACAAACGTTGCCCAAAGGAAGGTAAATGCTACGAAAGGCCCGAATTTCATTCTTTCAGCAAATGCTCCTGAAATAAGGGCTGGTGTTATAATTGCAAACATGAGTTGGAATAGCATGAATAATCCGTGAGGGATTGTAGCGCTATAATCGGCATTTGGATTGAATCCCACTCCATTTAAGCCGACGAAGTTAAATCCTCCGATTAGTCCATGCCAATCAGTACCAAAAGCAAGCGAGTAACCGAATAAAATCCATTGAACAGAAATAATTGCTAATGCTGAGTAACTGTGCATTGTGGTACTTAATACGTTTTTTCCTCTCACCATACCACCATAGTAAAGTGCGAGTCCAGGTGTCATCAGCATGACGAGGATGGTTGATACAAACATAAAGACTGTGTCACTTCCATTTAAACCTTGCATGTGAAATCCTCCCTTTCATAAATAAAATGAGACCATGAAACTATATTTTGTGTTAGTATTTCTAACACTATATGTTATATACGAGTATCATATTAGTTAATTATCATTTTGACAAGATGAAATAGGAGGAAAAATGTAAATATTATATCAATTTAAAGCATTATAAAATGAAACCGTATCCAAATGCAAGAAGATATAACATGATGTAGAGGAAAGCAAGAGAACAAAGAAAGAGCTGTAATCACAGCTCTTTCTGAGTGAAATATGGAATGGTAAACGTATTACTGTTCACGAAGCATTAGAAGTTACAAATGATTTTGTCTCCCATATGCGAGATCGCCATCTCCATAACATACATAATCCTCGAAACCATTCATCTATAATGTAGGCAATCCACACCCCTACGAGTCCCATTCCAAAATGAATCCCAAGCATATAGGCTACTGGAATGCTAATCCCCCACATAGAGAGAATCCCCATCATGACAGGAAACTTTACATCTCCTGATGCGCGCAAAGAGGAAATAATGACTAAATTAAAAGCGCGCCCAGGCTCTAACAGCAATGTAAGCATAATGAGTATACTTCCAGTTTCGATAATGTGATGGTTGTGAGTGAATATTGAAAACAAGGGTTCTCGAAAAAAGGAGAATACAGCTGCCATCGATATGGAAATAGCAATTGTGATTTTCAATGCTCGTAAGCAGCTATGGTACGCAGTGTCTAAGCGCTTAGCACCGACCAATTGTCCTATAATAATTTGTTCTCCTTCACTTATGGCTACAGAAAATAGAAAGATAAACATCGTCAGGTTTTGGGCATATACCTTTGTTGTTAATGCTTCGGTACCGAGCAATGTAACAAAGAAGGTAATAACTACTTGGGATGCGTTGTATGAGAGCTGCTCTCCCGCTGCTGGAATTCCAATTTTTAATAGGTTTCGCAGGTGAATAGAAGGAAGATGTAAGAGAGAGACACTTGTAAACAAATTTCTAACTCGTCGCAGTAAGACCATGCTAATGAGGATAAGTCCAATTATTCTACTAATAGTAGTAGACATAGCAACGCCTGCTTCACCTAAAATAGGGAACCCAAATGGACCGAATATAACTAGAAAATTTCCAATCACATTTAATATATTCATCGTAATCGTAATAAGCATCGTATCTCTCGTATAGCCATTGCTTCGCAAAATAGCCCCAATCGTCATAATAAGCGCTTGAACAAATGAAAAGCCACCAACAATTTTCATAAACGCATTGGCTCTCGGTAAAAGAGTGTTACTCAGTCCCATCACATGTAATATTGGCTCAGAAAAAAATAGCATACAGGCACTCACTGCTAATCCAAACAATGCGTTAGCTACAAGTGATACGACTGCGATTTCTTGAGCAGAAAGCTCTTCATTTGCACCGATATGCTGTGCGATTAACACGGCAGTTCCGGTTGTGACGAAACCGAACATAACGATGATAATGCTAAGTACTTGATTAGCAACTCCTACCGCTGCTACCGATTCGTCTGAATATTGACTAAGCATAAGTGTATCAGCATTACCCATTAGCATATATAACAAAATTTCTATAAAAATAGGCCAAGTAATGGTAAATAATGAAGGTATTTCTGTCGCTTTCATTATGTGCTCCTTTGTAAAAATCCGACATAATAACAATCACTAGTTTACTTTGCAAATGCTATAATAGGAAAGAGATAGAAACGGATTAAATAAGACAAAACCGACTTATGGGAGAAAGAAATGAGAACGCTACTATTCCAAATACCGCCATTCCCCACTTTTATCACTGGGGGGAGAGGGACGTTTCGAAAAGGAAAACGTCATTTCCGTCGAATCTATACCGTATTCGATTGTCTGTATGTACAAAAAGGTAAGCTTTATATGACAGAGGATGATCGGGAATATGAAATTAGTGAAGGGCAATATATGATTCTCGTTCCGGAATTTGAGCATTTCGGACATAAGGATTGCATAGAAAATACGGAGTTTTATTGGTTCCATTTTGAATCGAATGGAGGTTTTTCTATTCAAGAGAAACAGCAGCTAAATTGGACGGATGTTTTGCAGAGTGAGGAAACATTTACTGAACCAGCGCAGTTTTTGCTGCAAATACCACAGTACGGGCAAATTCAAAACCGAGAAATGGGGGAAAGGCTGTTAGAGGAGCTTGTTCATGGAAGAAATTCAACCTCAGTAGAAGAAAAACTCAAGCAGCCTCTAACGTTTTACCAATTTTTATTATTTGTACAAAAAGAAGCATTAGTCATTCCAAGCGCTGCTGAAAAAGTGAGTGAGCTTACAGCATCCTATATTCGACTCCATTACAAAGAAGATCTTAAGATGGTGAATGTTGCAAAGCATCTTCATTATCATACAGATTACATAACACGATGTATGCAAAAAACGATGGGTATTACCCCATTGCAATATGTAAATGAGATACGTCTGCTTGAGGCGAAAAGAAAGCTAGCATTAACAATGGATAAAATAAAACATATCGCATATGAATCTGGGTTTCATGATGAAGCGTATTTCTCGAGATTATTTCGTAAAAAGGAAGGGATGAGTCCGCAGGAATACAGACGTATGATGCAGCGTGAAGGATGGGTAGAATGAAGTCAAACAAAAAGTAGGGGGAAAGACCCCCTACTTTTTGTTTACCGATAGAAACGAGTTTGAGAAAAAAGCAATAAACCATCTGTAGTAGAAAGTCTACTTAGCATTCCCCAATTACTAATCCATGCGGTTCTAAAGTAAATTCAGTTGATTTTATTTTGTCCTTTACTGGTTGATCAACGTAAAGATATTGACGGATGCTGTAATCTGAAGGTATAGCGACATGTAATGGCTTAGCTGAATTATTAAAGGCAAATAGAATCGTTTGCTCTTCAAACGTTTTTTTATACATGACTAGTGATCCTTCGGCCTTTATGAAATCAATTGTTCCTTTGTTTCCGAATGCAGGAACTGTTTTTCGGAGTGTAATGAGAGACGAAATAAATTGAAACATGTTACGATCTTGTTTACTTTCGTCCCATCTCATACATTCACGACAGCCTGGATCCATTTCTCCATTCATGCTAATCTCATCTCCGTAATAAATGCAAGGAGCTCCAGATGAGGAAAGAAGAAATGCATACAATTGTTTTACTATTTCCTTGTTATTGTTACATTCAGTTAAAATACGCGGTGTATCATGACTTCCTAGTAGATTGAAAATAACTTGGGTTGCATTGGCTGGATACATAAGCATGGCCTCTGTCGTTTTGTAGATGAATTCCTCTGCAGTAATTGCATTTTTAGCGAAAAATTGAATCGCTGCGTTTGTATATGGATAATTCATTACCGCATCAAATTGGTCTCCTTGCAGCCATGGCATGGCATCGTGCCATATTTCTCCCAGAATATATACATCAGGATTAATTCCCTTTACCTCTTTGCGGAACGCTCGCCAAAAGTCATGGCTAACTTCATTGGCAACATCAAGACGCCAGCCGTCTATGTTAAACTCACGTACCCAGTAACGACCAACTTCTAGCAAATAATCGCGTACGGCAGGATGAGCAGTGTTTAGCTTCGGCATTGTATAAGTGAATCCAAATGTATCATAGGAAGGGATCGGCTCGGTTACAATCGGAAATTCGTGAATGTAGAACCAGTCTTTATAAGGTGAAAGTTCTCCGTTTTTCAACACATCTTGAAATGGTGGGAAATTGAAACCGCTATGATTAAAGACAGCATCGAGCATGACTCGTATCCCGTTTTGATGGCATACTTCAACGAGACGCTTAAATGTTTCTTTATCGCCAAACTGTGGATCAATTTCCATATAGTCAATCGTATCGTATTTGTGATTCGAGGTCGCCTTAAATATAGGGGTAAAATAAATACCTGTAATACCTAATTTAACGAGATAGTCGATATGCTGAATAACTCCCTCAAAATCACCACCGAAGAAATTGGTAGGTGTTGGATCAGTACTTCCCCAATCAAGCGTACCCTTTGGATTTATAGAAGGATCCCCGTTAGCAAAGCGTTCAGGGAAAATTTCATACCATACCGTATCCTGCACCCAGGCAGGAGCTGTAAATACATCTTCAGGATTGATAAATGGAAAGCAAAAATAAGGTGCTACATCTTCAGTTGGAGGTTCATCATAGAATCCTTTTTCTGTGTAAATTGTCTGTTCGTTTTGATCGCGGAGTAAAAAGGCATAGCGTAACCGACGAAAATCGGGTGTAATGGCGATAAACCAATAATCGTAAAGCTCAGTGGTTCCTACCTTTTTCATAGGACTTGTTTCATATTTCCATTCTTTGTCTTTCCAATCATATGGATCTCCATGAATGAGGGAAACTATTTCAAGATCATCTTTTTTTGTACGTAACCGAATGTGAAGTGTTTTTTCATTGTAAGCGTATGCAAAGTTGTTTTTCGGACGGTGATATACAGCTTCTTTAAACATATAAGATTCCTCCTAATTGTGTGTTAGTATGCTGCCATTCTAATATAGCGAAGACTTAGTGTTAATAAAAAGGGCAAACGTTTGCCTTTTCTTTTAAGGGTAGTATTCTAGAAATGGAAAGTCAATGAAAAATAAGGATAGTATTTCGATATATACATATATGAAGAAAAATATAATGTTCATAAAATATTAAAAATTGAGAAAGAAACTCTTTTTTTGATAAAAAAAGAGTTGAATAAGTAGAATTGAGGGTTGTATAATAGGGTCAAGTGAGATGCAAACGTTTCCACAAAAAAGAGATATAAAGCAAAAAAATTTGTGCAAACGTTTGAACAGATTTCATGGTGTTTCTCTTTCAGATATAGTTCAAAATAGGATTTCACCTTAAAAGGTGTTTTCGTATAGAAAGTGAGAGAGACAGAGTGTTATGAAGCTTTGCGATATTATAAGAACGATGAGAGGGGTCTTATCAATGAAGAAAGCGAAAACGTTATCATTATTAACCGTACCTGTTTTAGCAGTTGGTATGCTAGCAGCTTGCGGACCAAAGGACAGCGGTACCTCAACAAACACAGCATCGAAAGGCGATGGAAAAACATTAGTTGTTTGGGAGGATAAAGATAAGGTACCAGGATTACAGCCAGCAGTTGATTCCTTCGAAAAGAAATATGGTGTAAAGGTAACCGTTAAAGAAATCCAAATGACAGATCAACTTAAGCAGCTTCGCTTGGATGGACCAGCTGGAACCGGCCCTGATGTTATCACACTTCCTCATGACCAAATAGGCGGGGCAGTTACGGAAGGTCTTATTAGCGAATTAAAAGTAGATGACTCAGTGTTAAGCAAATATACAGATGTATCGGTTGCAGCAGAAAAATATCAAGGTAAATTATATGGTCTTCCAAAAGCAGTAGAAACAGCAGTCTTCATTTACAATAAAAAGCTTCTTCAAAATCCACTATCAACAATGGATGAAGTATACAATTACGCGAAGGCGAATACAAAGGATGGTCAATACGGCTTCTTAGCTCCGTGGGATAATTTATATTTTGCAGAAGGTATATTAGGAGGATACGGCGGTTATATATTTGATCAAAAAGACGGTAACTATGATGCAACAAAATTAGGATTAAATAATGATGGCGCTGTGAAAGGTGCAGATTACATCCAAAAATGGTACAAGGAAGGCTTATTCCCTGCAGGTATTATCGGTGAAAAGGGAGGCGCACAACTTGATGGCCTATTCACGAGTGGAAAAGCAGCTTCTGTTATTGCTGGACCATGGGCATTCGGGCCATATAAAGATGCAGGCATTGATTATGGTGTAGCACCGCTTCCAACATTGCCTAATGGCGAACATATTAAATCCTTCATTGGTGTAAAAGGATGGCACGTAACATCTTTCTCTAAAAACAAAGATTTAGCAAATCAATTTGTTCAATGGGTTACAAACGAAGAAAATGCAAAAATTCGTTTTGAAAAGACAAAGGAAATTCCGCCAGTAAAAGCATTTGAAAACGATCCAGAATTTACACAAGATCAAGGTGCAAAAGCAGTAGCTGAACAAGCTAAATATTCTGTTCCAATGCCGAACAATCCTGAAATGGCAGAAGTTTGGAAACCAGTTGGAGATGCATTACAACTTGTTGTAACTGGAAAAGCCGATTCAAAAACAGCTCTAGATGGTGCAGTTAAACAAATTAATACAAATATTCAAACTAACTATAAAAAATAAGACAGCTCAGTCGGTTATACCTCTCATAAGAGAGGTATAACCACCTATTTCCTAACAGGTAATGAGTGACAGAAGGGGGAACCCAAGAAGATGGATACAATACCTGCTTCTAATATGAAACATCGTCGTACAGCGACTCTCTTGTCCATTGTTCCTGGAGTTGGTCAGCTATATAATCGACAATTTGTAAAAGGAATTATTTTTCTCGTATTATCCGCATCTTTCTTTATCGTATTTTCCGATTTAATTAACATGGGTCTATGGGGCATTGTAACACTGGGTACAGAAGTTCCTCGTGACCATTCTATTTTCCTACTTGTTAAAGGGATTATAGCGATTATTGTCATTGCATTTGGACTAGCGATTTATGCCTTTAATTTACGCGATGCCTATGTAAATGGTAAGAAACGTGATCAACATGAACCATTAAATTCGATTCGTGCGCAGTATAAAAATCTTGTCGATAATGGTTTTCCTTATTTAATGATTACTCCTGGTTTTCTTCTACTTGTTTTTGTTGTTATTTTGCCCATTATTTTCGTCATACTTATTGCATTTACGAATTATGATTTATTTCATTCTCCTCCTGCAAAGCTTGTGCAGTGGGTTGGTATTCAAAACTTTATTGATATCTTTTCATTAGATCTGTGGAGAAAAACATTTTTAAGTGTATTGGGTTGGACGATTGCTTGGACATTTATTGCGACTACCCTTCAGGTTGCACTTGGTATTTTCTTAGCAATTTTAGTAAACCAAGCCGATTTAAAAGGGAAAGCGATTATACGTACCATCTTCATTCTCCCTTGGGCCGTACCTGCTTTCGTATCGATTCTAATATTTTCAGGAATGTTTAATGAATCATTTGGTGTGATTAATACACAGATTCTACATTTGTTTGGAATCGCTCCCATGCCGTGGATGACAAATGCATTTTATACAAAAATAGCGCTAATTATGATTCAAACCTGGCTTGGTTTTCCATTTATCTTCGCCATGGTAACAGGTGTTCTTCAAGCTATTCCAACAGACTTGTATGAAGCTGCGACGATTGATGGTGCAAGTGTATGGCAAAAGTTTAGAAAAATTACACTTCCGCTCGTACTGTATTCAACTGCACCAATTATTATTACGCAATATACGTTCAACTTTAATAACTTCAACCTTATTTATCTCTTTAACAATGGGGGTCCGGCTATAGAAGGGCAAAATGCCGGCGGTACTGATATTCTAATTTCATGGATTTATAACCTAACGATGAATTCTTCTCAATACGGAAAAGCAGCAGCTATTACGATGCTCCTTTCTACTATCGTTATTACGGTTGCAATATGGCAATTTAGAAGAACAAAATCATTCCAAGAAGAGGATATGATGTGATATGAGTCCAAAATCAAACAAAATTCTACGTTTAACTTTGTCGTATCTTGTTATTGCGTTTATGTCTATCATTATAATCTATCCTATTTTGTGGGTTATTGGATCTTCCTTTAATCCAGGGAATAGTATAGCAGGGTCTTCGATGTTTCCGAAACATGGAACCTTGAAGCACTATCAAGACTTATTTGATTTATCTAAGAGTAAATATTTACTTTGGTATATAAATTCTATTAAAATCAGTGTTTTAACTATGATATTCTCTGTTCTTGCGGTTAGTTTTACTGCCTATGCCTTTTCACGTTACCGTTTTGTAGGTCGAAAAAATGGCTTACTTACATTCCTAATCTTACAAATGATTCCTAACTTTGCTGCTTTAATTGCACTATTTGTTTTGGCGCAAATAACAGGGCTTATTGATACTCATCTTGCGCTAATATTGGTGTATGTTGCCGGTGCGATTCCAATGAATACGTATTTAATGAAGGGATACTTGGATACAATTCCGAAAGAGTTAGATGAATCAGCACGGATGGACGGGGCAGGACATTTTCGGATTTTCTGGCAAATTATTATGCCATTAGCGAAGCCAATCATTGCCGTTATAGCATTGTTTAACTTCATTGGACCTTTCGCGGATGTAATTGTTGCTAAGATTTTAATTCGTTCTCAAGAAAATTACACATTAGCTGTTGGTTTATCAGATCTTGTTGCGAAACAATTTGGTAACGAATTTACGAAATTTGCAGCGGGTTCTGTACTGATTGCTGTCCCAATCGCGATTCTATTTTTATCTTTACAAAAATACTTTGTTTCTGGTTTAACAGCAGGAGGAACAAAAGGCTGATTGGAATCATGTTTCATGCATAAAGCTTTAATATAAGTACAGGAGGCTGCCATGCTAGAGGATACGAGTTTTGCGATTCTTCCAAACAAAGCAAGCGCCCATGAAAGTATTTCCTTGCAGGAGCTAGGCAGGGTTCTACAATATAAGCGAAGTGACGACACCTATTATTTTGAATGCGAACATGGCTATGTCACGCTTCGTTTTTACCTGAATGATATAATCCGTGTTTGTATGAATCCATTAGAAATACCTGATATGCAAACGAGTGTAGCTGTTGTACTTAGGCAAGAATGCGTTCGTGTTTCGCTAGAAGAGGCTGACGATAGAATTGTTCTAAAGACGAGTAAAGTATTTGTAACGATTCTAAAGCATTCATTCCGCATTTCTGTATACCGAGAAAATGGAGAACCAATCGTAACGGAATCAGCTAAAGGGTTAGCCTATTCTGGTAAGGAAGTAATTTGCTTTAAAGATAGCAAGGAAACCGATCGCTACTATGGCTTAGGAGAAAAAACAGGGTTATTAGATAAAAAGGGTGATAAGCTGACGATGTGGAATACAGATGTATTCGCACCGCATAATCCGGAAACGGATCCTCTTTATCAATCGATTCCCTTTGTACTTTCCTTGCAGCATGCCTCTTCATATGGAATATATTTTGATAATACTTGGAAATCGGTATTTGACTTTACATCAAATGAATATTTCTCCTTTTTGGCAGAGGGTGGACAGCTTGATTATTATATTCTTTGTGGACCAAATCCAAAAGAGGTTGTGAAACAATTCACGACATTAACAGGAAGAATGCCTTTACCGCCAAAATGGGCACTCGGCTATCATCAATCTCGTTATAGCTATATGTCTGAGGAGGAAGTAAGAAATGTAGTGGATACCTTCGAGCATAAGAATATTCCGCTTGATGCGATTCATTTAGATATTCATTATATGGACGAATATCGTGTGTTCACATTTGACCCACATCGTTTCTATAACTATAGAGCATTTATTAAAGAGATGCGAGAGCGCGGAGTTCGCATCGTTCCCATTGTAGATCCTGGAGTTAAGCGTGACCCGGAATATGATGTCTATCAGCAGGGCGTACGTGATGATCGCTTTTGCAAATATTTAGAGGGAGACATTTTTTACGGTGATGTGTGGCCAGGGGAAAGTGCCTTTCCTGATTTCACTGATGCGGAAACAAGAAAGTGGTGGGGAAAACTGCATAGCGTTTTTGCAGATGCAGGAATAGAAGGCATTTGGAACGACATGAACGAGCCGTCTGTATTCAATGAAACGAAGACAATAGATGGAAATGTAATGCATAAAAATGACGGTAATCCTTGTACGCATCGTGCTCTTCATAATGTATACGGATTACAGATGGCAAAGGCCACGTATGAAGGCATGAAAACAATAACGAACAAGCGCCCCTTTGTATTGACAAGAGCAGGTTTTTCTGGTATTCAGCGTTATGCTGCTGTTTGGACCGGTGATAACCGCAGCTTTTGGGAGCACTTAGAGTTATCTCTTCCTATGCTTATGAATTTAGGATTATCTGGTGTTCCGTTTGTTGGTGCAGATGTAGGTGGATTTGCCCATGATGTTAAAGGGGAATTACTTGTAAGATGGACACAAATCGGCGCGTTTTATCCATTTTTTCGAAATCATAGCTCAATTGGAACCGTTCGCCAAGAGCCATGGGCGTTTGGCGAAAAGTATGAGAACATCATTGCAACCTATATCCGGCTTCGGTATACATGGCTGCCACAGCTCTATACATTATTTGCCCAAGCTTCCTTGCACGGACTCCCTATTATGCGTCCGTTGTTCTTAGAATATCCTGAGGATGCTTGTACACATAATTTAAATACACAATTTATGGTTGGTAACAATGTAATTATCGCTCCTATCTTACGACCAGATTGTAATCATCGTGAAGTATATCTACCAAATGGTAACTGGGTAAACTATTGGAGTGAAGAGGTGTTAGCAGGAAAAGCGCATCATCTTATAAAAGCCCCTTTAGAAATACTACCTATTTTTGTGAAGCAAGGATCCATTCTTTTTCTAAACGACAGGCAGAATAATCGTTTACAAATTCATATTTATTATGCGAAAGAGGCTGCGTTTACAGGCGAATTATATGATGATGATGGAGAAACCTTTGCTTATAAGGATGGACAATTCGTACGCAGAGAGGTAATGGTACATACATCTGGAGATACCATCGACATTTCTGTTCGGGCGGAGGGGAATGAAGCAAGTTGGAGCCTTGAAGACATTGAATTTGTCTTACATGGTTGTCAGCAACATAGTAATATTTCATTAAACGGACAAATTCTATTAGAAGATCAGATTTCAGCCAAGAATAGTCAAATTTTGACGTTCTTAATGGTATAATAATGAAGACATGTGAAAAGATGACGTGTATGGTTTATACACAAGTCTTATTACGTGTAGAAGACATTCGTTCTTTAAAGGACGGATATTCATAGAAAGGATGGTGTGAATGGCTATTACAATTAAAGATGTTGCAAAGAAAGCTAATGTCGCACCATCCACAGTGTCTCGTGTTATTGCAAATAGTCCTCGTATCAGCGAAAAAACAAAAAGACGGGTTCGTAAAATTATGGATGAATTAGGCTATCATCCAAATATGAATGCACGTAGTTTAGCCAATCAAATGACGCAAGCTCTCGGGCTAGTCATGCCAAGTTCAGCAAGTAAGGCATTTCTAAATCCTTTTTTTCCAGAGGTTATTCGTGGAATTAGCTCCTTTTCACATGTAAAGGATTATTCCCTGTATATGTCTACTGGAGATACCGAAGAAGAGATCTTTGAAGGTGTCGCCAGAATGGTACAAGGAAAACGAGTAGATGGGATTATCGTATTATATTCACGTACGAATGATAAAGTTGTCCAGTATTTACATGAACAGCAGTTTCCTTTTGTTCTAATTGGAAAACCAAGTCATGCGATGGAAAGCATTACGTATATTGATAATGATAACTACTTAGCTGGACGAGAGGTAACGGAATATTTACTTTCCCTTGGTCATAAACGAATCGCATTTATTGGAGGTAGTCCGGATTTAATGGTAACTAAGGAACGGCTAGCAGGTTATAAAGAGGCATTAAAGCTAGCAAATATTGCGTTACCTGATGAATACGTATGCTTTATGGAGTTTTTACGAGAGGGAGGACAGCTTGCTGTAGAGCATCTTATGTCTTATGAAGAGGCACCTACCGCTATTGTAGTAACAGACGATTTAATGGCTCTTGGGGTTTTAAGTACGCTATCCGAAAAAGGGTATCATGTACCTGATGAAGTATCCGTAGTCAGTTTTAATAATGTCGTTTTTGCAGAAATTGCATACCCCCCATTAACATCTGTGGATGTGAAAATTTATCAGCTTGGGTACGAAGCAGCGAAAAATTTAATTGAAAGAATAGAAACACCGAATTTTTCTCCAAAAAGCATTATCGTACCATATAAACTGATAGTCAGACAGACCTGCAAGCCCTCTATTTAATCATAATAAGAAAAGAGAAATTTGGTCTGTAGGGCACAATGAGCGAGAAAAAAGCGTTTTTTGCACATCAAGAAACGCTTCTCGTTCAAAGCTTGGGGAGTAAAGAAAAACGGGATTCGTATATATAAATATGCAACCGGTTGCATAACTTTAGGAAAAAGGTGAGAATCTATGAAACGATTATTTGATATTGATCCATGGAAAATCATTGAAAATAAATTAAATAAAGAAGATTTTAGACTTGCAGAAAGCATGACAAGCATCGGAAATGGTCATATGGGAATGCGCGGGAACTTTGAAGAAACATACTCTGGAGACTTTCACCGAGGTTCCTATATCGCAGGAGTTTGGTTTCCGGATAAAACCCGAGTAGGATGGTGGAAAAACGGCTATCCAGATTATTTTGGAAAAGTAATTAATGCAATGAATTACATTGGTATTCGTTTATTCGTAGATGGTGAAGAAATTGACTTATACAAAGGCGATGTGACGGAATATTATCGTGAACTGGATATGCAACACGGAATCCTTTCACGTTCCTTTACGATCAACCAGGCAGGTAAGCAGACGAAATTTGAAGTAGTACGCTTTTTGTCTGTTGCTGATAAAGAGCTTGCTGTTATTTCCTATTCTGCTACCCCGCTTAATTATGAGGGTACCATTACGTTTGTTCCGTTTATAGATGGAGATATACGTAATGAGGATTCCAATTACGAGGAAGATTTTTGGAAAGAGGTAAGTAAGGAAGTACAACCTTATGAGGGATCACTTGTCATGCGTACGAAGGACAATCCATTCGGTACGTCTACATTTGAAGTAGCGGCTACGATGAAGCTTGTTGTAGAAGGAAATGTAAAGAATGTTCATGCAGCAAGTAAGGAAGAATATGTAGAGAATCGCGTAGAAGTAGAAGGAAGAACCGGTGAACGGGTGACCCTTTATAAATATGTGGCAGTTACGACAGATCGTGACTATGATCGTGATTCCCTTGTAAAGGAAGGACAGGAAGTATTAAAGCGAAGCCTAGAGAAAGGATATGATGTTGTCCTACATGAACATAAAGCTGGCTGGCTTTCACGCTGGAATATTGCCGATGTTGAAATCCAAGGCGATGTAGAGGCACAGCAAGGAATTCGCTATAATTTATTCCAACTATTCTCTACTTATTATGGAGAAGATGCCCGTTTGAATATTGGACCGAAAGGATTTACCGGAGAAAAATATGGTGGTGCAACGTATTGGGATACAGAAGCATACGCATTGCCTCTCTACTTAGGAACGGCAAAGCCAGATATTGCTCGTAATTTAGTTATTTATCGCTATAATCAGCTTAAAGAAGCGTATGTGAATGCGAGTAAGCAAGGACTTGCAGGTGCATTGTATCCGATGGTTACATTCACAGGTATTGAATGTCATAATGAATGGGAAATTACGTTTGAGGAGATTCATAGAAACGGAGCCATTGCCTACGGTATATACAATTATGTGAATTATACAGGTGATAAACAGTACTTAGGACAATACGGAATTGACGTATTAACAGGCATTTCTCGTTTCTGGGCAGACCGTGTTCATTACCATAAAAAGAAACAAGTATATATGATACATGGTGTAACAGGTCCTAGTGAATATGAAAACAATGTAAATAACAATTGGTATACGAATACGATTGCTTCTTGGACGCTGCAATATACATTACAAGTGATAGATGAGCTAGTAGGGCAGGGCTCTCAAGCTGCGGTAGATCGTCTGCACATCACGGAAGAAGAAATGAACAAATGGCATCATATCGTTGATCATATGTATTATCCATATGATGAAGAGCTTGGTGTATTTGTTCAGCATGATACCTTTTTAGATAAGGACTTGCGAACGGTAGATACACTTTTACCGGAAGATCGTCCGCTTAATCAAAATTGGTCTTGGGATAAAGTACTTCGCAGCTGCTTTATTAAACAAGCAGATGTGCTTCAAGGAATCTATTTCTTTAATGATAGATTTACAAAAGATGAAAAACGTCGTAACTTTGAGTTTTACGAACCGATGACAGTTCATGAGTCTAGTTTATCTCCTTGTATTCATTCTATTCTTGCAGCGGAGCTTGGGATGGAGGATAAGGCTTATGAAATGTACCACCGTGCAGCACGTCTCGATTTAGATAATTATAATAACGATACAGAAGATGGATTGCACATCACCAGTATGACAGGCTCTTGGCTTACTATTGTACAAGGATTTGCAGGGATGAGAACAGATCATGAATCTCTTTCTTTTGCACCGTTCATTCCTTCTACATGGGATGGATATTCCTTCGGTATTATGTATCGTGGACATCAAATAAAAGTAAATGTAACAAAAGAAAAAATCACGCTAACACAAGATGAAGGAACAGATTTAGCTTTAACCTTGTACGAGGAACAGCTAATTCTACCAGCTGGTGGAACAGTTACGTCGGCAATGGTTCATTGAAGCTAAGCAGCATGTGAGTTTTAGAAATCATTTTGGTTAAGGGCAAATAGACCCCCACTTCAAGGAGAAACCTTGACGTAGGGGTCTTACCGCGTATAAATAACGTTTATTTATCGATAGTTAATAAACTGTACTTCTACAGAAAGGTCAGCTTGGCGAATGAGTGCGATGATGGATTGGAGATCATCACGACTTTTTCCAGATACTCGTATTTGGTCGTCTTGGATTTGGCTTTTAACCTTAAGCTTGCTTTCTTTAATAAGGGTATTGATTTTTTTTGCGTCTTCTTTTCCAATTCCTTGTTTTAATAGAGCTCGTTGACGAACTGTGCCACCTGTGGCGTTTTCAATTTTGCCATAGTCTAAGTTTTTAATGGCAACACCTCGTTTTATAAGCTTACTTATAAGTACATCTTTTAATTGTCCTAGTTTATATTCATCATCGGAAATAAGAATTACGTCTTCTTTTTCAATCGTAATATCGCTTTTGCTTCCTTTAAAATCGTAGCGAGTTTGTATTTCCTTTAATGCAAGGTTCACAGCATTTGTTACTTCTGGCATTTCAATTTCTGAGACGATATCAAATGAAACGTCCTTTGCCATATTAAGCACCTCCAAATAATCTTTCTACCAAACATATAGATATTTTTCATTATACGAAAATTAGGGGAAAGTAACAATCAGAGGGGAAAACATGATATAATGGGGCGTTGTTTGGAACACTACTTATTGAGAGGAAAGTAGAACGAAAAAGGAGTGTATACATGTTAAAAAGAGGATCAATCGAAACTGTAACCGTGATTCGTGAAACGGATATTGGATATATGGTCGGAAATGATACGGAAGAAGTGTTTTTACATAAAAATGAAGTAATGGGCGAAATTGTGGAAGGAGACAGTATTTCTGTCTTTTTATACTATGACCATCAAGGACGTGTTGCCGCTACGATGAAGACGCCTTATGTTACAACCGAAGCCTATAGCTTTGCAAAAGTTGTGAAGGTTATACCTCGTACGGGAGTATTTGTTGATATTGGTGTTTCTAAGGATATTCTAGTACCAGAAGATGAGCTACCTGGTTTTAAAGGGGTATGGCCAAAAGAAGGAGACGAGCTGTATTGTCGATTAAAGGCAACACATACGGATCGTCTTATCGCTATAGTAGCGACTCCTGAAATCTTTAACGAAGCTTCTGTATCAGCAACTCCATCTATGCTAAATAAGAGCGTAAGCGGCCGTGTTTTTAGAACGATGCATGTAGGCTCTAATGTGTTTACCGATGAACATTTTATTGGCTTTATTCATCAGTCACAACGTAAGGACGAGCCGCGCTTTGGAGAAAGAATAACGGGCCGCATCATTGATGTAAAGGAAGATGGAACGGTTAATATTTCTCTTCTGCCACGTAAACAAGAAGGAATCGAAGCAGATAGCGAGTTTATTTATTTGTATATGGAAGGCCGCGGCGGTGCAATGCCGTTTTGGGACAAGAGTTTACCTGAAGATATACAAGAACGCTTTGGTATGAGCAAGGCCGCATTTAAGCGAGCTCTTGGCAAGCTGATGAAGGATGAAAAGGTGTATCAAGAAGAAGGATGGACTTATTTTAAAAAATAACTCCTTATATAGAAAAAGGCTGCGCCAACTGGTGCAGCCTTTTTTGTAATGGTAGTATACATCCCGCTTTAACGGGCAGTAAGACCCCCACTTCAAGGATTAGTAATCGGAGAAGACTAAGTGGGGGACAACTGCCCGTAAAAGTCCGATTGGTTCAACTAACCCTAGGTGGGGGATGAGAAACCCCCCACCTAGGGAAGTTTCACTTTATTACAAATGATCTGTTTTTTCAGAGTAAGAGTGTTTTCCAATTGCTGCGTTCTGCCGAGTCTGTTCATTTTTTTTCTCGCGCTTAGCTTGGTTATCCTTTGCCTTCTTGTCGTTATCGCTTGTTTTTGCCACGGTTCTTAACTCCTTTTATTAGATTACGTTTAGCTTTTCCGTTTCCGCATAGACTATGTATAAGAATATGGGAAAGGATGAGTCATGTGAAGGAGAGGAAACAAGGATATTTCGAAATGGTGCAAAAGCTAATCATTGTAATGATAAGTGGGATATTAGGGGCAATTGGAATGAATTTGTTTTTAATTCCTGCGAATGTGTATGCGAGTGGATTCACTGGGGTAGCACAATTGCTTTCTCGTATACTTCAAGATTATGCCCATCTTCCCATTTCTACAGGAATGCTATATATATTGTTAAATATTCCTGTTGTTTTGGTGGCATGGAAGCAAGTAGGCAAATCGTTCACATTATTTAGCTTTTTAAGCGTTGTGTTTACTACTTTGTTTTTAGAACTTATTCCAGTACGAAGCGTGTCAGATAATATTATTTTGAATGCTATATTTGGCGGTGTAATTGTTTCTATCGGTACAGGATTAGCCTTGAAGTGGGGAGCTTCAACGGGAGGATTAGATATTGTAGCGATGATTGTGTCTCTTAAAAAGGGAAAGCCTATTGGAACGTATTTCCTCATGTTTAATTCGGTTATCATTCTTAGTGCAGGTGCACTATTTGGCTGGGAAAAAGCATTGTATACGCTCTTGTCTTTATATGCCTCCACCCGAGTAATTGATGCGATTCACACGCGTTATGTTAAACTGACTGCTTTTATTATTACGAAACAAGGGCAGGAGTTACGGAAAGCCATTCAGTCTCAGCTTGTTCGCGGCATTACCACCATTCCTGCAACAGGTGCGTATACGAACGAGAAAAAGGAAGTGCTTATGATTGTGTTTTCTAGGTATGAGCTATATGAATTAACAAAGATTATCAATTCCGTAGATCCAAGTGCCTTTACGAATGTTGTTCATACGGAAAGTGTATTTGGTTTGTTTCGAAAGGAGTAAAAAAAAGAGGGCTGAATAACCCTCTTAGTGAATATGTTCGATCTCGTGTAATTGCTGCTGTAATTGTCGTAATTGGTGTTTTTCAGCCGTCGATGAATGATGATAGGCAGAGGAAAGAGCGTTTTTTGCTTGTTCAAGAAGCATAGTTTGCTCTTGACCGTCAGTGCTCTGAACAGCTCTTGTTACTGCTTCTCTTGCTTGTTGGAAGAGCATGTTTCCCATTAGAAACCTCCGAAAGAAGAATTTCTCATTTTTTGTTTTTCTGCTTCAGCGAGAGTATGGCGGTAAGGAAATTGTTCATCATGCTTACTTACAGAATCAGAACCTTGCTGGATAAAACGTTTTGACTTATTTTTTTTACCCATCACGATTTCCTCCCTTTTTTCGAACAAGTTTGCGAAAACGGTGAATGACACATGTATATGTGTCAAGTATAGTATGTGAAGCGAGAATGAAATTATTATAGGAAGTTACTTACAAGCCCAGTAAATCCTCTAAATAAACAGCAATTCCATCTTCTTCATTAGATAGTGTTATTTCATTGGCAATAGACTTCAGCTGATGAATCGCATTGCCCATTGCAACACCACGACCTGCAAACTCAATCATTTCAAGATCGTTATTTTCGTCTCCAAACGCAATTACATTTTCTTTTGGAATTCCATAATAATCGGTTAGCTTTTGCAGACCAACAGCTTTGTTCATGCCGCTCTTTACAATTTCAATGATGCGCCATGGACTTGCCCAGCGTCTATGGTCAATTACTTCTGCATGCGCAGATGATAAATGCTTTCTAATCTTTTCTACATCCGATTCCTTTGCATCAATAAGGAGACAGGTTGGATCATTATCTAATTTATTAAGCAAATCACCTGTATAAATTTTCGGTGCGCCTAATTGAAAAATATGGTTAAGACTTTCATCTGCATAATTTGCGTATACATCATCACCTACTTCTGCATACATATTTTTAATACCGAATTGTGAGCATGCTTCAATAATTTCCTTCGATGTTTTAAGATGTAAAGGAGTATGGTGCATACCCCACGAAGGATCTAGAGGATGATGAACATAAGCTCCATTAAAATTTACAATTGGTGTATCGAGCTGCAATTCATGATAGTATAGACTACTGGCACGGTATGGTCTACCGGTAGAAATGACTACTATATGTCCTAATTCACGTGCCTTTTGCAGAGCTATCTTTGTTCTCAAGGAAATCGTTTGATTATCTTTCAATAAAGTACCATCTAAATCAATTGCAATTAAATGTTTACTTGTCATCGTTTCACCTTTTAGGTAAGTATTTGGAATCTTAACTTCATATTACGTTTTTTCCATCAGAAATGTCTAGACAATATAATAGGGTTGGTCAAGAAAAAATACATATATTTATGAAAAAATATGGAAATTATGTACACTTTGTGAAAGGGGTTACATTTAAAAAAGAAAGCGCTTATAATGAGAAAGTAATCTTCTCGTATAAGTTGTTTGACTCTCCTTATAGCTGACCTCCTAGGTCAGTTTTTTTTTTCTTCAACATAACTTCGTATTTACGGGACATACTAAGGTATAACAAGGAAAAGGAGAGAGTAGTATGGGACAACAGCATCGCTTTAGACCAGGGCAAAAAGCTCCTAATAATGGGGTGTATGTAGAAGTTGGAGAAACCGGAAGTATGGTGAAAGACCCGCAAAAAATATCACTCGAAGCTGGTGACACCTTTCCAAGTGTGAGTAATCATAATAGACAATGGACCTATAAACGGAAACCATAAAGAAATGCTGTCTCTTCAAAAAAAGAGGCAGCATTTTTATTGTAAAATTTACAAAACGGAATATAATAAAAAATGTAAAGGTCAAAAAAGGTCAAAGTGAAAGAAGGGAATGCATATGGATTTCAATCAAATGACGCAAAAGACACAGGAAGCGGTTGTCAGGGCGCAAAAGATTGCAGCATCTCATCATCATCAAGAGGTGGATACCATCCACATTCTTTCCGCATTATTGGAGCAGGGGGATTTAGCGTATCGTTTACTTACAAAGCTAGGCGTTGCAATGGATTCATTTACACAAGAAGTTCAAATGATACTTTCGAAGAAACCAAGTGTCACAGGAGCGGGTACAGAAGCAGGAAAGGTGTATATTACATCAAATGTAGAGGGACTTTTTTTAAGAGCCGAGCAAGAAAAAAATCATCTACAGGATGACTATCTATCCGTTGAACATGTAATGTTAGCGCTTTGTGATGAAAAGAAAAATTATGATATGGTTCATTTACTAAAATCATTTCACATAACAAAGGAACAGATGCTTAAAGAATTAATGGAAATAAGGGGGAATCAGCGCGTGACGAGTCAAAATCCGGAAGCTACCTATGAAGCATTGCAAAAATATGGTCGTGACCTTGTACAAGAGGTACGGCAAGGAAAAGTCGATCCTGTTATCGGACGCGACAGTGAAATTCGTCGTGTCATTCGTATATTATCAAGAAAGACGAAAAACAATCCCGTTCTGATTGGGGAACCAGGTGTAGGGAAAACTGCTATTGCAGAAGGTCTTGCCCAGCGTATTGTTCGTAAAGATGTTCCGGAGGGATTGAAGGACAAAACAGTGTTCTCGCTTGATCTAAGCTCTCTCGTTGCTGGTGCGAAATTTCGCGGAGAGTTTGAGGAACGCCTGCAAGCTGTTTTAAATGAAGTGAAAAAAAGCGAAGGACGAATTTTACTATTTATCGACGAATTGCATACTATCGTTGGGGCAGGGAAAACAGAGGGTGCGATGGACGCTGGCAATATGCTAAAGCCAATGCTTGCTAGAGGTGAGCTTCATTGCATCGGTGCTACAACTTTAGATGAATATCGAAAATATATCGAAAAGGACCCAGCGCTTGAGCGTCGTTTCCAACAAGTACTTGTAGAAGAACCAACTGTCGTAGATACGATTTCGATTTTGCGCGGGCTAAAGGAACGGTTTGAAATTTATCATGGTGTAAATATACATGACCGTGCATTAGTAGCAGCAGCAACACTATCTGATCGTTATATTTCCGATCGTTTTTTACCAGATAAGGCGATTGATTTAGTAGATGAAGCATGCGCTACCATTCGTACCGAAATTGATTCTCTGCCAACAGAGCTTGATGAAGTAACACGTAAAATCATGCAGCTCGAAATTGAGGAAGCTGCTCTTAGTAAGGAAAATGACGACAGCAGCAAAAAACGGTTGGAAGCTTTGCGCCGTGAATTAGCAGATTGGAAGGATAAATCCCATACCATGCAGGCGCAGTGGCAGCAGGAAAAGGATGAAATTCAACATGTGCGGGATTTACGTAAGCAGTTAGAAACTCTTCGCCGTGAGCTAGAGGAAGCAGAAGGTAAATACGATTTGAATAAAGCAGCGGAATTACGTCACGGACGTATTCCTGCTCTTGAAAAGGAACTAAAGAAAGCGGAGCAAGAAACAGAAACGAAACAAAGTGAAAGTCGTCTTCTTCGTGAAGAAGTAACAGAAGAGGAAATCGCTGCAATCGTTTCTCGTTGGACAGGCATTCCAGTAACGAAATTAGTAGAAGGGGAACGGGAAAAACTACTCCGTCTAGAAGATATCTTATCCCAGCGTGTAATTGGCCAAGAAGAAGCAGTTGGCCTTGTAGCAGATGCTGTACTTCGAGCAAGAGCTGGAATTAAGGATCCGAATCGTCCAATTGGTTCATTTCTATTCTTAGGTCCTACGGGTGTAGGGAAAACAGAGCTTGCTAAAACACTTGCACAGTCGCTGTTTGACAGCGAAGAACAGATTATTCGAATTGACATGTCTGAATACATGGAAAAACATACGGTATCACGTCTCGTCGGTGCACCTCCTGGGTATGTCGGATATGAGGAAGGCGGTCAGCTGACAGAAGCGGTACGTCGCAAACCATATTCCGTTATCTTATTGGATGAAATTGAAAAAGCTCATCCGGAGGTTTTTAATATTTTATTGCAAATGTTAGATGATGGACGCATTACAGATTCTCAAGGAAGAACGGTTGATTTTAAAAATACGGTTATTATCATGACATCGAATATTGGTTCTCATTATTTGTTAGAAGGTCTCGCAGAGGATGGTACCATTAAAGAGGAAGCACGTGAGCAAGTGTTAAATCAATTACGGCAGCATTTCCGTCCGGAATTTCTAAACCGTATTGATGAGACCATTCTGTTTAAACCGTTAACGACGAAAGAAGTCATTCGTATTATTGATAAGATGATTCATGAGCTTAGCGAGCGGCTGGAACAACGAAATATTATCCTTACCTTAACAGATGAAGCAAAGCAATTGATTGCTGACGCAGCCTTTGATCCTGCATATGGAGCAAGACCGCTAAAACGATATATTCAACGACAAGTGGAAACGAAGCTAGCACGGGAGTTAATAGCGGGTACCATTCAGGATGAAAGTACAGTTGTTATTGATGCCCAAAACGGAGAGTTAGTTGTAGAAACAAAGTAAGGAATAAAAGCAAAAAAAAAGAAGGCTGACAAGGTGTCAGCTTTCTTTTTTAATGTTGTTCTGAAGGTTCGTTTGGCACTAAGCTTCCAATGAAAAGAATTAATACCGAAATCACAACCGACATAATCGTGGATTGTGTAAAGTCATATGTAGTCTGTGTCATACTGCTAATTACATAGCTTGCCATTTGCACAAGAACGAATGACCAGAAAAAAGAAGCAATGTATTTCATATTCTATACACCCCTATTGTTTCATTCTTCATTTATTGTAACACAAATAAATCTAGAATATAAAAATTATTTTTACATAAAGGCAAAACGTACTTTAAGGCATACATTAATAGTAGAAAATATGTCACGATGGCCAATAAGGCGGGGATGGAATGAACATAAATGAACGCTTCTTCACATTAGAAAACGAGCCATGTGTCGTCCATTTGTCAGAAAGACCAAATGGATTTGGAATTCTGTTGCTTGGTGATTATAATCATTTTGTTGATAATGGTACAAGTTTATGGATGCAGCATGAAGGGAAATCAAAGCTGTTAGAGGGACTTCTTGCGAAAGGATATACGATATTTACTTCCAATTTGTATGGCCGGCATTGGGGTAACGATCAGGCGGTTACGTTAGCGAAGCGATTGTGCCATGTTGTAAGGAAAAAGGAAATTTTAAATGAAAAAATTCATATGATAGCAGAGGGGATGGGTGCTCTTGTCGCATTGCAAATCATGCATTATGTGCCGTCTACGATTCGCTCGGTTGTAATGCTCAATCCATGCTTACATCTTCCGCGTCATATGGAACTGGAAAAAGAACATAAATTTTTTTATAAACGGCTCATGCGAGAGCTCCGAAGCGCCTATCATTCTGAATATAACACGATGGAGGATATTTCTTCTAAAACGTTTTTAAAGTATCCTTCCAAGGTTCCGGTAAAAGTATTGGTCCCGATTCATGAAAAAAATGAACGTAAAAAAATTATCCGTGATTTTGAACAATTTCATAGTAAAACTGGCGAAATATCTCTTCTCTTCTATTTTCCTGAAAGTAAATATGAAATGGCAGATACGATCAGTCGATTTTTTCGAAACAATGAAAAATTGTAGCGAGTATCTTACATAAGGACTCGTATATAAAAAAGTAGTAAATCGCTAGGAAAGGAGGAGGAAAATGAAACGTGTGCTGGTAGTAGGAGCATTTACTTTTATAGGATTTACTGTGGTGAAACGATTGTTACAAGAAGGTGTTGAGGTAATAGGTCTTGACCAAGAACAGCCGGAGCACCTTTCGAAATGGAATGAGGAAAAGTTGATGTTAATTGGAAGAAACTCGAATTTTACCTATTATAGCATGCATGATCGAGAAGAATTTGCGAAGGATGTTGATACCATATATATTTGTTACTGTGAGCCGGATAGGAAGGATTATGACGAATTTGATATCCAATCTATGTTAGATCTTTGTCAAAGTCATTCTATTCGGCTTGTGCTGCTTTCTTCTATTTCTAAATCTTATCAAAGACTAGAGGAACAAGTGACCACAGTTACCAACCATATTATTCTTCGTGTTCCAACTGTATATGGGCCTTGGCAGCCAAGCTCTATGGTCTTTCAACAATTATTAGAGGCAGAACTAAGACAAGATACGATTACCGTTCATGTGAATGAGTGCATAGATGATGCAGTTTTTGTTGAAGATGTAGCTGAGTGCATGCTGTTATGCGGGACATCGAATTGCTGTGGTACATTTCATATCGAGAGTAATGAAAAGGGAGCATGGGAGCAAGGACTTGCAATTCTTCAAGGGGGGAATACGATTGTTTTCCCGAAAGAAAGTGAAACGTTAGAAAGGAATGTACCCTTTACGTATAAACCTACGTACCTGGTAGAGACTGGAATACAAGAGCAAAAGAATCATGTGATGAAATATAGGTATTTGTATACCTCTAATACATGAATAATAAGGTTTATTCCACTGAGAAATTATGGATGCACGAAACCACTTTTTCTAGACAAATAGATTTTTTTTCGTTAAAATTAGTACCAAGTCATAATAATTGATATAAATTGGAGGGGTGCAGTGTGAATGCAGGAATTGTAGGAATCGGCAGATACGTACCGGAAAAGGTGCTTACAAATCTCGATCTTGAAAAGATGGTAGATACATCAGATGAATGGATTCGTACTCGAACAGGAATTGAAGAGCGACACATTGCTGCCGATGATGAAGATACATCAGATATGGCTCTAAAAGCAGCTGAAGAAGCGATAAAAGATGCAGGAATTAGTCCAGAAGAAATTGAACTTATATTAGTTTCAACTGTAACGCCTGACCGTCCATTTCCGTCCGTTTCATGTATGATCCAAGAAAAGCTTGGAGCAAAGAATGCTGCGGCAATGGATATTAGCGCTGCATGTGCTGGGTTTATGTACGGGATGATTACAGCGAAGCAATTTATTGAAACAGGAACATATAAACATGTATTAGTTGTTGCCGTAGAAAAACTATCGAAAATTACAGATTGGACAGATCGTAATACGGCCGTCTTATTTGGAGATGGCGCTGGAGCTGCTGTTATAGGTCCAGTTTCCGAAGGAAGAGGAATTCTTTCTTTTGAGCTTGGTGCCGATGGCAGCGGTGGTAAGCATTTGTATGAAAATGAAGAAAAACATATTGTTATGAACGGTAGAGAAGTATTTAAATTTGCTGTTAGACAAATGGGAGACTCTGCAATTAAGGTGATTGAAAAAGCAGGTCTTACGAAAGAAGATGTAAATTTCCTTGTACCACATCAAGCAAACATTCGCATTATGGAGTCGTCCAGACAACGTCTTGACCTTCCTGAAGAGAAAATGAGTAAAACGGTTGCGAAGTATGGCAATACATCGGCATCTTCTATTCCGATTGCGCTTGTAGAAGAGCTAAACAATGGTATTATCCAGGATGATGATGTTATTGTGCTTGTTGGATTTGGCGGCGGTCTAGTATGGGGCGCGGTTGCTATTCGCTGGGGAAGATAATTGTAAAAGGAGTGTATGATAAGTTATGGAACGCAAACGTGTTGTTGTTACAGGATTAGGAGCAATTACTCCGGTTGGAAATAATGTAGAAACTTCTTGGAACAGTATTATTAATGGCGAATCAGGAATTGGTCTGCTTACACGACTAGATGCAAGTCAATTTCCTGCTAAAGTAGCTGCAGAAGTAAAAGACTTCCAAGTTGAAGAGTTTATCGATAAAAAAGATGCACGTAAAATGGATCGGTTTACACAATTTGCTGTTGCAGCTGCAAAAATGGCTGTAGAGGATGCAAAATTAGAAATTACGGAAGAAAATGCGCCGCAGATAGGAGTTTGGATTGGCTCTGGAATCGGCGGTATGGAAACGTTTGAAGAACAAGTTCGTACGTTCATGGAGAAGGGAGCACGTCGTGTTAGCCCATTCTTCGTACCGATGTTAATTCCTGATATGGCAGCAGGACAAGTGTCTATTGCAACGGGAGCAAAAGGAATTAATGAATGTACAGTAACAGCTTGTGCATCAGGTGCAAACTCAATTGGTGATTCTTTTAAAGCGATTCAACGCGGAGATGCTATTGCAATGATCACAGGTGGTGCAGAAGCGCCGCTTACGAATATGGCATTTGCGGGCTTTAGTTCAGCAAAAGCGTTATCCTTTAACGAAGATCCGAAAACGGCATGTCGTCCGTTTGACAAAAACCGTAGTGGATTCATTATGGGAGAAGGATCAGGTATACTAATATTAGAAGAACTTGAACATGCGAAAAAGCGCGGTGCTCATATTTATGCTGAAATCGTAGGATACGGTGCAACAGGCGATGCCTTCCATATTACTCTTCCTGCACCAGGCGGAGAAGGAGCAGCACGTGCTATGAAGAAAGCCGTCGAAGATGCAGGCTTACGTCCTGAAGATGTCGATTATATTAATGCACACGGAACAAGTACGGATGCAAATGAAAAATATGAAACAATGGCAATAAAAGAAGTATTCGGTGAACAAGCATACAAAGTAGCCGTTAGTTCAACAAAATCAATGACAGGCCACTTGCTTGGAGCAGCTGGTGCAATAGAAGCTATTTTCTCAGTTAAGGCTATTACAGATGGAATTATTCCACCAACTATTAACTACGAAACACCAGATCCAGAATGTGACTTGGATTATGTTCCAAACAAAGCAAGAAAACAAGAAGTGAATACTGTACTTAGTAATTCTCTTGGCTTTGGCGGTCATAACGCAGCACTCGTCTTTAAAAAGTACGAATAAAAAGCAAAAAAAAGCCCTCGTTATAACGAGAACGAGGGCTTTTTTTTTTGCTTTTTTAACCTCTATCCCTATCATTTACATACAATGAAGCATAGGAAATTTAGATAAGGGGTGCCTAAGATGCCGGTTCGAAACACATACAAATGGCTCGTATCCGACTACGAAAAGCCGGAACGAATTTGTGAGCATTTTACAAAGTATATTCCTCTTACTGCTAGGGAAATATATGCGTTTCTTGTAACGCGAGGTATGTATCGTCCGTATAGAGAAGGGAGAATGGAACTAAAAAAACTTGCGGAGCAAAAGGTTTGGCTTACGGTGCAAAAAGAATTTGCAACGCTTAGGGCATGGCTTAAGGGACCAAACGTACCGATCTATATTTTACCTTCTAATGTGTGGAATCGTTATATTGAGAGGGAATACAATGGGAAAGCCGGACTTGCGCTATCATCATGTATTTTTCTGTTTGTAAGTAGTCGCACAACTAGTAAGGAGTTACAAGCTATGCTTACGCATGAGTATCATCATGTATGTAGGATTAATGCTACAAGTATGGATGAAGAAAACTGTACGTTGCTTGACACAATGATCATGGAAGGATTGGCTGAAGCAGCAGTGAAGGAGAGGCACGGAGACAAATGGCATGCTCCTTGGGTATCCTACTATACAAAGGAAGAAAGCGTCATGTACTGGAAAGAATTAAAACGCTATTATCAAGTAAAAAGGTATGAGCCTATTCATGACGCGTTATTAAACGGTACGCATAGATACCCCAAAATGCTAGGCTATGCAATTGGATATTACATCGTGCAAGATTGCATCGACCGAAAAAAACTAACAAGTACACAATTGCTTCCACTAGATGCTAAAACCATTTTACAATATGCTAAAACGTACCCACTATCTTCTAGGTAGCGGGTGCTTGAAATTTTTTCCAAAAGAAACCGGACGTTCTTCCCTTACATAACGAGGTAAAAGGGATTTTTTATATCTTCTAGATAATGGAATAAACTTCATGCTAGCTGACTATACTGATAGCTACAAACAGTTGTGAAGTGAGGGGTAGAACATGTTATATCTGCATGATGTGTGGGTTAACTGGTTTGAAGGAGAAGAAAATGGCTATAATGTATGTCATTTTTATGAATGGCGAAAGGATGATACGATCGAGCTGCTCGATCAGGTTCCACTTTTAAAGGTACATGCTGATTTGTACGATTACTTGGAAAATGAAATGTTGGACATACCAGCTGTATTACTAGAAAGCATTCATCAAAAGGCATATATTCGGAAAAATCATGAGAGATTGCAGCTTGATTATTGCTTTGTCGTTTCGAATGGCATGGATATTCTTGCTGTCGATACGATTGGATATAATATTCCGATTCGTAAAAGCAGACTGATTCCAAGGCAAGAGCAAATGGTTTACGAAATGATTGAAAATGCAGAGACGGAGTCGTTTCCTTTTCAGCAAGAACAAAAGAAGAAAGACTACCATATCTTATCGCCAGATCCTAGAATGATGAACGGTCTGACGAGAAAAGAGAGACAGCTTAAGCAGCTACTGTTCATGGCATTAGATCAACTACATACAACGAAAAATGCAGCAGAAATTCGCTATTGGTATACAGAATGGAATCCTAGAGCCTATCGTGATATTCAAGGGTTATCCTTTGACGAAGTGTGGAAGCAATTATTTGAAGAAATAAAGTATGGATGGACTGAGAAGCACGAGCAGCTATGTGAACGTCTCGTAAAGGGGCAGCCGTTCTTTGAAAAACTATGGGAAATTGAGAAGGAAATACAGCAAAAAGGATAAGAAAAAAAGACCGTCATCTAAGGTTGCATAACATTAGGATGACGGTCTTTTTTGTGTTTATCCCGCTTTAACGGGCAGTAAGACCCCCACTTTAAGGCTTAGAGAGATCGGAGAAGGCTAAGTGGGGGACAACTGCCCGTAAAAGTCCGATTCGTTCAACTAACCCTCGGTGGGGGATGAGAGAAAACCCCCACCGAGGGAAGTTTCACTTTATATTATCTACGCTTGCGGCTAAGTCCCATTGCGTTTTCTACTTTGCGAAGCTGTTTCATTGCTACGCGGTTTGCTTTATCTGCTCCAGCTTCTAATATCTCGTCAAGCTCAGGAGATGAAATCAGCTCATGAAAACGTGTTTGGATTGGTTCTAAAACATCGATAATGACTTTTGCTAGATCGGCTTTAAAATCACCATAGCCTTTTCCTTCATATTGTGCTTCTAGTTGTTCAACAGTCTTTCCGCTGCATGATGAATAAATGGTAAGTAGGTTGGAAACCCCTGGCTTGTTTTCTTTATCGTATTTTACAATGCCCTCGGAGTCTGTAACAGCACTTTTTATTTTTTTCTCGATTGCCTTCGGTTCGTCAAGAATGCTTATCGCAGCTTTTACATTTGCATCTGACTTGCTCATCTTTTTCGTTGGATCAGCAAGGGACATGACACGTGCACCTACTTTTGGCTTGCGAATTTCAGGAATCGTAAATACTTCGCGATATCGATTATTAAAGCGCTCAGCAAGATCACGAGTTATTTCAATATGCTGCTTCTGATCCTCTCCCACTGGAACGATTTCCGTATTATATAGAAGAATATCAGCTGCCATAAGCGGTGGATACGTAAGCAGCCCTGCAGAAACAGCATCTTTTCCCTTAGATTTATCCTTAAATTGCGTCATACGTTCTAGTTCACCGATGTAAGATATACATTGCAAAATCCATCCAAGCTGTGCGTGGGCTGGAACCTCTGATTGTACGAACAGTATAGATTTGTCTGGATTAATACCGCAAGCGAGATAGAGGGCAGCAAGATTGCGAATGTTTTTGCGTAATGCAATCGGATCTTGCTGTACGGTAATTGCATGTAAATTTGCAATGCAAAAATAGCAATCGTGCTCATCTTGTAACTCAACAAATTGCTTCATTGCTCCTAAATAGTTTCCAAGTGTAATTGTACCGCTAGGTTGAATTCCTGAAAATATAACTGACATTTTATGTCCTCCTTAAAAGGTAATCTCTTTTTCATACTTACTTTAAGCTTATACAACATAAAAAAGGCCCATACATCCCAATAGCTAGGGACGAATGGACCGCGGTGCCACCCTATTTATTTTGCATGAGGCGCAAAATCTCTTATTCCATAAAGAACGGCATCTGGTAACGTTAGATGAAACGCCAAAGCCTACTTTAAGGTTCGGTTTGGTGCTCAAAAGCCCATTCCATATTGCACATTTACTTGTTCTCACCGCCCACAAGCTCTCTGATAATGTAACAATATGTACTCTTCTTTCTCAGGCGCTCTGTATAAGTGACGGGATACGCTTGTCCCGCCTATTAATTAAATCCGATTATATCAAAACAGTCTCCTACCTTGCAACCTTTTTAAATTGTGAAGCTGATACAAGTGGATAGCACCGCCGTAATAACACCCGATAGTAAGATAGGATACGTAAGCGGAAAGGAATATGTTTTGTATAATATTTCCTTATCGTTTTTTCTGCCTTCGAGATTTGTAATCATTTCTTCTTCTTTTCCTTTTGTAAAAAATTTAGCCTTACGAAAGGAATAGCGCATTATATTATATCCACCTCGTTCAAATACAAATAAGAATCCACCAATAATAATAAATAAAAGTGCAATATAGAACATAATGTTAACAAAATGAAGCAAAAATAAGGAACGTTCGTATAAGAATGCTGAAATTGCAGATAGTACAATCGTGGTTAAAGTAAAGATGCTGGTTAGAACAATTCGATTCAAGTAATTCTACCTCCATATGTGAAAGCCTATAATCAACATTATACTATAGAATCCAAACAAAAAACGACGATTCATGGAAAGGGAAAATACTTGAATTGTCTTATTTCATATAAAAATCTTTGATTTTTTAGTATAAGAATATACTTATTTTATAGAATGTATAGCCATAAGTTTATCCCGTATTTAAGCATAGTAAGCTACTTATTTTTAGATGGTTAGAAAAATCAAAAATGTAAAAGTTTTTAGAAAAACCGAAAAATCAGTATTCACAATTGTTAGATTATATGTATAATTAAGTGTAACAACTGAAGGATGCTTGTCGATTTTGATGCTTCTATGGTTGTTGAGAGGCTTTTTTTGTCTTGTTAGGTAACGACTTCGAAGCTTTACAGGGGATGTGAAGTATAAGCATATTTATTATACTCGCAATAATAAATGATTGTAGAAAATTTCTTAAACTATAGAAGAAATATTCATACTATTTTGTTTTTATTTTTGTTCGTTTAAACGAATGAAAATGAATGATTTTTAATAGTTCAAGAGAGTAGATATCTGGTAGATGTGTACTCATCTTTTACTACATAAATAGAAAAGGATTATTCGGAGGGTGAATTGTTAGAACATTTCGCAAAATATAGGGAGGTGCTAGTGTGGGGCGTTATATATTTCAACGTTTCGTATACATGATTATTACTTTGTTTTTAATTACATCCTTTACATTCTTCTTAATGAAACTTCTTCCAGGTTCGCCTATACAAAACCAGGAGAAGCTTTCGCCACAGCAACGTCAAATTATCTTGGAACAGTATGGACTAAATGACCCTGTACCAGTTCAATATGGAAGATATATGGTACACCTTGTACAAGGTGATTTAGGCGTATCTTTTAAATACGACAATCGTCCAGTAACAGAATTAATTGGTACTCGTATTGGACCATCTGCATATTTAGGCTTTCAATCGCTAGTTGTAGGAACTATTTTTGGATTATTGCTTGGTATTGTTGCAGCACTCCGAAATAATACGTGGGTCGATTATACCGCTACCGTTATTTCCGTACTTGGTATCTCGATACCATCATTTGTATTTGCAGCTTTACTTCAATATTATATAGGAGTTAAACTTGAACTTTTACCAGTAGCATTCTGGAAAGGGTTCTCCTATACAATTCTCCCGACGATTGCCTTGTCAGCTCTTGTAGTTGCCAATGTTGCTCGGTTTACAAGATCTGAATTGCTTGAAGTTCTAGCTTCGGACTATATTGTTACTGCGAAAGCAAAAGGTATTAGTGAGATAGGAGTTATTATGAAGCATGCTCTTCGTAATGCATTAATACCGGTTATTACAATTTTGGGACCGTTAGCTGTTAACCTTATGACAGGAACACTTATCATTGAAGAGATTTTTGCTATACCTGGATTAGGGGCACAATTTGTTCAATCTATTATGCTAAATGATTATACAGTTATTATGGGAACGACTATTTTCTACAGTGCTTTGTTCATTCTGGTTATTTTCATAGTGGACATGCTGTACGGAGTAATTGATCCTCGTATTCGAGTTGCAGGAGGGAAAAACTGATGCCAGAACAACAATATAATCTATCACCAGATTTGTTTCAGCCTGCTAATAAAAGTGAGAAAAATCAAGAGCAATTTATTCGTCCAAGCCTAACCTATTGGCAAGATGTACGTGCACGTTTGTTTCGAAATAAAGGTGCGATTGCTGGAATTGTTATTCTTCTTATCATTTTCTTTTTTGCAGCATTCGGTCCTTCTATGAGTAAATATTCGTACAAGGATCAAGATTTAAATCGTGCGAAGCTTCCTCCAAGAATTCCAGTTCTGGAACAAGTATCTTGGCTACCATTTAACGGAACGGATCAATACGGAGTAAATCAATATGAGAAAAAAGATGTTCAAGAATATTTCTGGTTTGGTACCGATGATTTAGGCCGTGATCTTTGGGTAAGAACATGGGAAGGTACTCGTATTTCTATCTACATCGGCTTTTTAGCAGCAATTATCGATATGTTCATTGGAGTAGCTTATGGTGGTATTTCCGGCTTTTACGGTGGACGTACAGATAATATCATGCAACGTATTGTTGAAATATTGAATGGTATACCGTTTCTTATCATCGTTATTCTATTTATGCTCATCTTACAACCAGGTGTTCTATCGATTTCGCTTGCAATGGTAGTTACCGGTTGGATTAATATGTCACGGGTTGTTCGTGGTCAAATGCTGAAGTTGAAGGGACAAGAATATGTTCTTGCATCACGTACGTTAGGTGCTTCTAATGGTATGCTGATTGCAAAACATTTAATTCCGAACGTAACGGGACCGATTATCGTTATGACAATGTTCACGATCCCAACAGCTATTTATACAGAGGCGTTTTTAAGCTTTATCGGTTTAGGGATTCGACCTCCATATGCTTCCTTAGGATCTTTAGTAAGTGATGGATTTAAATCGATTCAGACCTATCCACATATGATGATTGTTCCGTCAGTCGTTATTAGTTTACTTATTTTAAGTTTTAACTTATTTGCAGATGGATTGCGCGACGCACTTGATCCAAAAATGCGTAAGTAATAGAGAAAGGAGAGAAGAGAATGGAAAAGCTATTGGAAGTAAAAGATTTGAAAGTCTCCTTTGAAACGCATGGCGGTGAGGTGCAAGCGGTGCGCGGAGTTAACTTTGACTTAAAAAAAGGGGAAACATTAGCTATCGTAGGAGAGTCTGGTTCTGGAAAATCCGTCACTTCTAAGGCGTTAATGGGACTCATTCCAAGTCCTCCAGGGCGTATTACGGGCGGAGAAATTCTGTTTGAAGGTCGGGATATTGCGAAAATGAGTGAAAAAGAATTGCAAAACGTTCGTGGAAAAGAAATTGCAATGATTTTCCAAGATCCAATGACTTCCCTTAATCCAACGATGTCGATTGGCGCTCAAATTATGGAAGGCCTTATTAAACATCAAAATATGAATAAACAGGATGCCCGTAAAGTAGCCATTGAGCTTCTTACTCTTGTAGGAATTCCAAATCCTGAGTTACGTGTTAAACAATATCCACATCAATTTTCTGGTGGTATGAGACAGCGTGTTGTGATTGCGATGGCACTTTCATGTAATCCGAAGCTATTAATTGCAGATGAACCAACAACGGCTCTTGATGTGACAATTCAAGCGCAAATTTTAGAGCTAATGAAGGATATTCAGCAAAAAACAGAGTCATCTATCATTTTCATTACTCACGATCTTGGTGTTGTAGCAAACGTAGCAGACCGTGTTGCCGTTATGTATGCAGGTAAAATTGTTGAAATTGGAACTGTTGATGAAATATTTTATAATCCAAAGCATCCATATACTTGGGGATTGCTTGCTTCTATGCCTAGCTTAGACGGGAAAGAAGAGGAGTTGTATGCTATTCCAGGAACGCCTCCTGACTTAATGAAGCCACCAAAAGGTGATGCTTTTGCAGCTCGTAATCCCCGCGCTTTAAAAATAGATTTTGAAATGGAGCCTCCTATGTTCGAAGTGAGTCCATCTCACTTTGCAGCGACTTGGTTACTCCATGAGAATGCGCCGCATATGGAGCCTCCAGAAATCGTACAAAATCGTATCCGCCAAATGAAAGCAGGTGCGCATCATGAGTAATAATAAGGAAAAATTGATTGAAGTTAAAAATTTAAAACAATATTTTCCTGTGGGCGGCGGTGTTGTCAAGGCGATAGATGGCATTTCATTCGATATCTATAAAGGGGAAACATTTGGACTTGTCGGCGAATCAGGATCTGGTAAATCTACAACAGGAAGAACGATTATCCGTTTATATGATGCAACAGATGGTGAAGTGAAATTTAACGGTGAAGATGTACATGGAAAAAAATCAAAAGCAGAATTAAAGAAATTTAATCGGAAAATGCAAATGATTTTCCAAGATCCATATGCATCTTTAAATCCTCGTATGACAGTAGCTGATATAATTGCAGAAGGCATTGATATACATGGCTTAGCTAAGTCAAAACAAGACCGTATCGCTCGTGTCTATGAGCTATTGGAAACAGTGGGATTAAATCGTGAACATGCAAGTCGTTATCCTCATGAATTTTCTGGCGGGCAAAGACAACGTATTGGAATTGCGCGTGCATTAGCAGTAGAGCCGGAGTTTATTATTGCAGATGAACCAATTTCCGCACTGGACGTATCCATCCAAGCGCAAGTCGTAAATCTGTTAAAGAAATTACAAAAAGAAAGAGGCTTAACTTATTTATTTATCGCCCATGATTTATCTATGGTTAAGTATATCAGTGATCGCATCGGCGTTATGTATCAAGGTAAATTAGTTGAGCTTTCCAATAGTAATGAATTGTATTCCCATGCACTTCATCCATACACAAAGTCATTATTGTCCGCTATTCCATTGCCAGATCCGGCATATGAACGAAATCGTAGACGGATTAAGTATGATCCAACAACGCATAACTACGGTGACGAAGTGCCGGAAATGCGTGAAATTCGTCCTGGTCACTGGGTATTATGCTCTGAAGCAGAGTTTCAAGCATACAAAGAGTTATATAAATAATAGCATTACAAAGAAAGGAGGGAACCATTGGTTCCCTCCTTTTTTGTACAGCCTTTATCCAAATTAATAGGTATGTTTTTTATAAATACCTTTACCGCCTACAGAATTCCAACCGATTTGTGTTTTGGCACTTTGATCGATGAATTCACGGTGTTTTCTTCCACCAAATAGCTTTTCACCTATGCCGTTTACGATAATTCCATTTGTAGCAGTAAGCCCAATAACTAGAACAGCTACAATAATTACATCGATAAAATATTCTACCATCCTTTATTCCTCCTAACAAATATCCCTACTATCTATTGTAGTGGAAACGCTTTAAGAAGAAAAGAAAATGGAATAAAAAATTTATTTTAACCCCTTTTTGCAAAGGATAAATGAGTAAAATATGACATGATTCAACACGTTTTATTTATTCTACAGAAATGTACAATGTTTGTATAAGTTTTTTTAATTTTTTACATAAAATAGTGTATATTTCTCAGTAATCTTATTGTATAATGAACGTAAGAGTTGCTTAATTATATTAATTGTAAAATAAAAATTAGTTTCAGTTAATTAATTATAATCAGGTTTTACATTTATTAATGCTCATGACTAAGGAGAGTGAGTAATGGATGGTAACATTATACAGTTCACCAAGTTGTACGTCTTGTAGAAAGGCTAAGCTTTGGTTAGAGGAAAATAATATTCCGTATAAAGAAAGAAATATCTTCTCCGAGCCGCTGTCAATTGATGAAATTAAAGAAATTTTGCGTATGACGGAAAGCGGAACAGATGAAATCATTTCTACTCGTTCTAAAATTTTTCAAGAATTAGATATCAACCTAGAATCGCTGCCATTGCAACGCTTGTATAAAATTATTCGTGATTATCCAGGTATTCTTCGTCGTCCGATTATTATTGATGAAAAACGCCTTCAAGTAGGATATAACGAGGATGAAATTCGTCGCTTCTTACCACGTACAGTACGTACATTTCAATTGCGCGAAGCACAAAAGCTTGTTAATTAATCTTTATGGGCCCTGATCAAGGGCCTTTTTTTATATGATAAGAAAGTATAAAAGTTTTGACTTAGAGAATTGTCCAGCTCCAGCGCCTAGCCCCTCGAGGTCAAATAACCTAGGGCCATATGAAGTCAAAGAACGACTTCCCATGCCTGCGAACATTTGCTTGTCGGGGCTGACCAAGGCGCTTGCGCTTTTCTTACGTATACGTAAAAAGAAAAAACTATACAAAATCAATTTTGTATAGTTTTTTTTAGTTATGAACTTTTTTAGGTTTTATTATATTTGTAATATAGCCAGCTAGAATAACAATAGAAATAGTCACGAATGGGATCACAATTTGCAAGAACGCGTGGTTTGTGAAAAAGTCGGAAAGTCTTGGTTCGTGAACAATCATATTACCAGCTGTATATCCTAATATTCCCGCTCCAACATAGATGAGAGAAGGGTGCTTTTCCATAAATATTAAAATAATCTTACTTCCGCCAACGATAATAGGTACCGAAAATAACAATCCAATCATTACGAGTACAATGTGACCATTTGCAGCTCCTGCAATGGCTAACACATTATCGAAACCCATCACAACATCTGCAAATACAATCGTTCGCACTGCACTAAATAAAGTGGATGCGGGCTTAATAGTTGATGCGTCATCACCATTATCAGTAAGAAGATTATAAGCGATAAAAATGAGCAGTATCCCGCCAACTAGCTGTAAAAATGGAATTTTCAACAGAAAGACAGCAAGGATTGTAAGTATAACCCGAATGATGACTGCTAGTCCTGTTCCGAAGAAAATCGCTTTGTTTTTTACACTCACTGGGAGATTACGACTTGCTAAGGCAATGACAATAGCATTATCTCCACCGAGTACAATATCAATGCCAATAATAAGCAATATTGACATGATAACATCAAAATCCATTTTGTTTCCCCCGTTTATACCATTGATAAAATTCTGAATCCAGCAGTATGATACCCATTAAGGGTAATAAAATGAAACGTGTCCAAGTACTCTACAATATAATAGAGGCAATCCAATCTGTCAAGGATTGTAAGATTGCCTTTTTTGTCAATCATTCATCATTATTTGCATAGGAATTTTAGAGCGGAACCATGTAAATAATAGGTATATGACTGTTTTTTCTAAAAGAAGATGATTTTATTTCCATTCTCCCTTATCTTATCATAAAATGAAAGTACAAGATTTTCTATATAATGATTTACTACATGCTAGGGGGCTTCCCTTCATAAACCATTTAGAAGAAAGAAGGGAGAGATCTAACGATGGATATAGAAAGAATTAATGAAAATACCGTTAAGTTTTATATTTCATATCTAGATATAGAAGAACGCGGATTTAATCGCCAAGAAATTTGGTACAATCGTGAACGAAGTGAACAGCTTTTTTGGGAAATGATGGATGAAGTTCGTGATCAGGATGACTTCTTTGTTGACGGTCCACTTTGGATTCAAGTACAAGCGCTTGATAAGGGAATTGAAGTAATTGTTACGAGGGCACAAATTTCAAAGGACGGTCAAAAACTAGAACTGCCTCTGCTTGATAAGGTCATTGATATCCCGATTGATGAGCGGCTGGAATCATTGTTTGAAGAACAGTTACAGCAAGAAGATTTCATGTATTTAAATAAAGATGGAATGTTAGGATTCCTTGTTAAATTTGCAGACTTTGAAGATGCAATTGCTCTAAGCCATCGCTTACAGCTTAAGGATAGCATGAATGAATTATATACGTATGAAGGTCGCTACTACTTATATGTAGAATTTGATGAAACACTACATGAGGAAGAAGAAATCGATGTAATTCTTAGTATTCTGTTAGAGTATGGCGAAGAATCTGCTATGACGATCTATCGCATTCAAGAATACGGAAAGCTAATCATTACGGAAAATGCACTAGAAACGATCCATTCTCATTTTCCCCCCGTACTTTAAGCCGATTTCTTTCTAATGAAATCGGCTTTTTTTTATGAAGGAGAGATCATTGGGTATGAAGAAAATATTGAAGCTAGCTGTTCTCTTTGCTATTCTATTCGTTATATTCGTGTCACTTCAATTGTATAATAACTCTATTATTTATTCAGGAATATCACAGCTTCGTGGTTCGTCTATCGTGAAAGGATTGAGTCTTTTGTTTACGATCTCAGCCTTTCTTATGGGCAGTGTTATTTTTTTAGAAAATCGAAATCCCTCCAAAACATTAACTTGGCTTATCGTGCTCGGGATTTTTCCAGTAGTTGGCTTTTTTGCTTATTTATTATTTGGACAAAACTATCGAAGAAAACGAATGTTTCAAAAGAAAGCGGTTATTGATGAAAAAATGTTTATGCGGTATAAGGAAACCGAAGAGCACTATATAACGGCTCATAAAAATCAAGAATTATTATTTCATCTAGCAGAAGCCTACGGACCCCTTTCCATTTCACAAAGTACGGAAACGAAGGTGCTTACCAACGGTGAGGAAACATTCGCAAAAATAATCGAAGTATTGCAAAGAGCAAAGCACCACATCCACATGGAATCTTATATTGTACGCCATGATAATCTTGGTACGGATATAAAAAATATATTAATCCAAAAGGTGAAAGAAGGAGTACAAGTCCGTTTTTTATATGATGCGGTAGGCAGCTTTCGACTTTCTAAGCAGTACATTGCGGATTTACGAATGGCTGGCGTAGAAATCGTTCCATTCTTTCCCGTTCGGTTCCCGGTTTTAAATGATCGGATTAATTACCGTAATCATCGTAAAATTATTATTGTCGATGGAANGCGGATTTACGAATGGCTGGCGTAGAAATCGTTCCATTCTTTCCCGTTCGGTTCCCGGTTTTAAATGATCGGATTAATTACCGTAATCATCGTAAAATTATTATTGTCGATGGAAACGAAGGGTTTGTTGGAGGATTAAATATCGGCGATGAGTATTTAGGGAAAAATCCATACTATGGATTTTGGCGGGATACGCATCTTTATTTACGCGGGGAGGCTATTCAGAGCTTACAGCTGCTTTTTATACAGGATTGGTTTTATATGACGGAGGAAACGTTACAGGATCAGAAATTTTTAAGTGCAGAACCTGTTCCAGTTGATCGGGGGGCAATTCAACTCGTTGCTGGAGGTCCAGATAGTAAATGGGAAACGATAAAAATACTGTATTTTGCCATGATTTCATCTGCGCGAAAGTCAATTTGGATTGCAACGCCTTATTTTATTCCGGATGATGATATTTTGGCTGCACTTAAGGTGGCAGCTTTAGCCGGCCTTGATGTAAGACTGCTCGTCCCGAGTAAACCAGATAAGCGAACAGTATTTTATGCATCGCGCTCATACTTTCCAGAGCTATTGGAAGTTGGGGCAAAAATATATGAATATAAAAATGGATTTATGCATAGTAAAATTGTAATTGTTGATTCTGAACTGGCTTCGATTGGAACGGCGAATATGGATATGCGCAGCTTTCACTTGAATTTTGAGGTGAATGCCTTTTTGTACGATACGTCAAGTGTGCATGAGCTCGTTCGAGATTTTGAAAATGACTTACTTGTCTCTGAAGAAATGGATTATGAACAATTTAAAAATCGAGCATTCGTACTAAGAATCATAGAATCCACCTATCGTTTACTGTCCCCGCTGCTGTAATATAGCTGCGGGTTTTTTCTTATTTAGTAGGAATCATATCCTTTTTGTCGAAGATAGTAGAGAATCGAGAGAAAGGGGCGTGATTGATTGTTTATTGCTATGAATGAAAAAGGGGAGCGTATGAATGCCCTCCATTACAGTAAAGAATGGCTTTACGAAGTGAAACATAGTGATTCCTTTTATTGTCCGGTTTGTCAAGGCGAGGTACTACTAAAGATTGGAGAGAAAATGAAACCTCATTTTGCCCATCGAAAAAACCAGTGCCCCTTGCAGCTAGAAAGAGAGTCCCCGTATCATCTACATGGAAAAGAGCTTCTTTATAATTGGTTGCTATCACAAGGAAAGTCTGTTGAACTGGAACCGTATATTAGAAGTATTCAGCAACGTCCGGATTTACTTCTAACATCTGGTCAAACCAAGGTTGCACTGGAATATCAATGCTCCGTTATTCCTGCAGAGCAGTTCATAAAGAGGACAAAATCCTATTGGAACGAGGGAATACGAGTACTGTGGATACTCGGCGGGAATCAATTTAAACGAACCGGCGTGCAATGGCTTCGTACTTCTTCGTTTCATACATTATTTATCCAGCAAGTCACTCCTCCATCTCTGCTCTACTTTTGTCCTTCTTCAAAAGCCTTTTTTCGTTGTAGTCCTGTTATTCCTTTTTCCTCCTACCATTCGTACTCACATATACAGTATCTTCCGTTACATACCACTCGTTTCTCTTCTATTTTCATCCAAAGTAACATACAGCTTACGCAATTGAAGCATGAATGGAATAAGAAAAAAAGACGTTGGCGAGAAAATGGACTGTACTCGCTGTTTCGAAGTCATTCTGAGTTTTTCTTGTTCCTATATGAAAGAGGAATCCCTCCTTCGCTTTTTCCTTCAGAAGTCGCCATTCCCCTTCCTTCTTTAATAGGTATTCATACTCCGGCTCTTTTTTGGCAAAGCTTTATGTTGTTAGAAGAAATAGACCGTCTGCAGGTCGGGGAAAGTTTTTCTATACGCAAGATGTATGAAAGACTACGGGCTAGGAGAAGGTGGAAGCCAAGGCTATTGCCATATTTCCCTCCTACCTTTCCAAAGCTAGCGTTTTTTGAATATGCAAGCTACCTTCAAGAGGCAGGATTTCTTACACAGCTAGCGCCTGAAGTTTTTCAAAAGCGTTCGGATGTCATCCTTCCAAAAACAGGTGAGGAAGCACTACGCAGAGATGAAATAGCTATGAAGCATGCTCTTTCGCTTTTTGCAAAGCATACGTTAACATCTTCTAAAGGAAAAAGGATATAATAGGGAGTAGGGCGTTATGGCAGGATTACTGTCTCAAAAGTCGAATGATATACGTGAAAAGGGGGCTTTCAAATGAGTGAAACACAAGGAACGAAAACCTTGCCAACTCGAAGTGAAGTAGAAAAACAATATACATGGCGATTGGAAGACATTTTTGCGTCTGATGATCAATGGGAAAAAGAATTCTCAGATGTAAAGAACACCTTATCAAAGATAGGTGACTTTAAAGGAAAGCTCAGAACATCAGCAAATGAACTAGTAGCTGTTCTGAAATTCCAAGATGATATCATGCTTCGTCTAGGAAAATTGTATACATATGCCCATATGCGCTATGACGAAGATACGACCAATTCCTTCTATCAAGCGTTCAATGACAGAGCTACGAATCTATATGCACAGGCATCTAGTTTAATGGCATATATTGTACCTGAAATACTAGCGATTCCAGAAGAAACCATAGCAGCTTTCCTACAAGGAAATGAAGAGCTTAAACTATATACACATGCATTAGAGGAAATTACTCGTCAGCGCCCACACGTATTGTCCGAAAGCGAAGAAGCTATATTAGCAAGTGCGTCTGAAGTGCTTCGCAGTTCAAGTAATACATTTGGTATGTTAAACAATGCAGATATAAAATTTCCAGAAATTCAAGATGAAGCTGGAAACAAAGTAGAAGTGACACATGGACGTTATATTCAATTTTTAGAGAGTGATGATGGGCGTGTTCGTCATGATGCCTTTAAAGCAGTATACGATACGTATGGAGCTTATAAAAACACATTTGCCAGCACATTAAGCGGTGCAGTAAAGAAAAACAATTTTTACTCACAAGTTCGTAAATACCAGTCTGCACGTGAAGCTGCTCTTAGCGGTAATAATATCCCAGAGAGCGTCTATGATCAGCTCGTAAATACAGTTAATGATCGTCTTTCTTTGCTTCATCGTTATGTGGATATTCGAAAACGTGCTTTGCAGCTAGATGACATTCATATGTACGATTTGTACACTCCGCTTGTGAAAGAAGTGAAAATGGAAGTTACTTATGAGGAAGCGCAGCAAACTTTACTTGAAGCATTCAAGGTACTGGGTGAAGAGTATGTAGCTATTTTGAAAGAAGCTTTTGAAAACCATTGGGTAGACGTTCATGAAAATCGAGGAAAACGAAGCGGCGCTTATTCATCTGGTGCATATGGAACAAATCCTTACATTTTAATGAACTGGCAAAATAATGTAAATAGTTTATTTACACTGGCTCATGAATTTGGACATTCCGTGCATAGCTATTATACCCGTTCAAATCAGCCATATGTCTACGGCGACTATTCTATTTTTGTTGCGGAAGTTGCTTCAACTTGTAATGAAGCGTTATTGAATGACTATTTATTAAAAACTACTGATGATAGGAAGAAACGTCTATACTTGTTAAATCATTATTTAGAAGGCTTCCGCGGTACCGTATTCCGTCAAACGATGTTTGCCGAATTTGAGCACCTTATTCATACGAAGGCACAAGAAGGGCAAGCATTGACACCAGATCTCCTTACGAATTTGTACTATGAGCTAAACAAAAAATACTTTGGAGAAAATTTAGTAATTGATGAAGAAATCGGACTAGAATGGTCACGCATTCCCCATTTCTATTATGATTACTATGTATACCAGTATGCAACTGGGTTTAGTGCAGCAACAGCGTTATCAAAGCAAATTTTAGAGGAAGGAAAGCCGGCAGTAGAACGATACATTCAAAACTTCTTAAAAGCAGGAAGCTCTGATTATCCGATTGAAGTATTGAAAAAGGCGGGAGTCGATATGACTTCAGCAGAACCTGTGAAAGAAGCACTGCAAGTATTTGAAGAAAAGTTAAATGAATTTGAACAGCTACTTTTTGAGGAATAATAGAAAAGAGACGCATTTGCGTCTTTTTTTTTGATAAAGTGAAACCTAGTAGTAGGAAATAGGAAATAGCTAGGAGAGAAGAATTTATTTAGTGGAAACCACGAAAACGTTTATGCCCATTTAATAATGAGATGGAAAAGACGATGGATCCAAATAAAAGGGGAACGGCTAGTAAGATGGGAAAGAGCTGCAGTAAAGAAAGTAAGTATAACAGAAACATGAAACCGACTATTACAAGACTAATCATAATTTTCTGAATCATATAAAAATACCTCCTATTCTTAGTATTTATAATGTATTCATAGGGTAAAATGTTTAGAATGTGACTTTTTTGTGAAAATGGAACAAAAACTGTTGTCATAATTAGTCGTATACTGTAACATAATATCCGTGAACTAATTCACAAACAAACATATACCCCTTTGTTTGAACGTGAAATTTCTCCCATCCCCTTTAAAATTTTATAAGCCGTAAAAGAAAATGACTCTGTGTTTACACAGAGTCATTTTCTTTTACGAGCGTCCAATAGACATCTCTTTCGCATGAATATTGTTTTACTTTCCGTTTCAGCTGTAGTTTCTTTAATTCTATCTCCGCCTCAGTATGTGTTAGATCATAGATAACCGCAATTTCATCGGTAGTCAAAAATTCAAACCGTTCTATCGTTTTTTCGAACGATGGAAGAGGCTTTGCAACTAACTGATTGTTCATCATTTCCTTAAGTACTTGTACATAAACCGGATAAGAATACACACCCGCTACTTTAATGCCTTCTGCATCAGAGTTTGTTTGAAAAAAAACAATCGAAGGAATTTCTGTAATATGCATTTCATTTGTAAACTTCAAGTCACATTGAAAAGCTCTAGCTGCACTTGGAGAGTGCAAATCATGCATAAATTCCGTAACATCAATTCCGCTATTCTTTGCAACGGTAAGTAATTGATCATTATCAGGTACTTCTATCGTGTGTAAGAACAAATGCTTACGAAGCTTTCGAAGAAATATAGCTCCTGCTTTTCTACCTTGTAGTTCTGCAGCTTTCACTGCAAATGAACAAATATAGGGGGAAGATTCTGAATGATACAGCGTTCTTTTCCCATCGCAAGAAAATCCGTGAAGACTAGATGTTTTTTCCCACACAAATCGAATATTAGCAGGTTTATTCCATGTGAGTGGATTCGAAGTAGCTGTTTCTGCCTTACCGGTCAAAATGTACCGTAGTGAAAAGTAGTCACCGTATTCGAGAAGGAGCTTGATGATGTAAGGCTCGATTGTCCAGCAGTCACTGCAAAGAGGATCAATGAATAAGAACGCTTCGATCGGCTTCTTAACACACCTATGAAAAGAAGTGGGTATGATTTTGCCAAATTCTTGATTTTCCATTATTCCTCACCTATTTCGGGCGTATTAACCATATGCGTAGCGGTAAGTCGTAATCGTTCCCAGATAAATTCACGAAGAGGACCTACGATTCCAACATCATCCAATGCACGTTCCATACAAGAAAGCCAGGCTTCCTTTCGTTTAGGTGTGATTTCAAACTGAAGATGACGCCCGCGGAGCATAGGGTGACCATGCTCTGTCGTATAAAGGGCGGGTCCGCCAAAGTATTGAGTTAAAAATTGTTTTTGCTTACGAGCTGTTTCCGTTAAATCGTCCGGAAAAATCGGAGTTAAATCTGGATGTTGACTCACATACGAATAAAAGGTATCAACCAACGTTGAAAGTGTCCGTTCCCCGCCCATTGCTTCGAATGGTGTATTTGCGTTTTGATTCATGTCTTGCTTACTCCTTTTTCCGTAGATGTACCTCTATCCCGTTACAACGGGCTTAGTGAAGTTTTTAATCCATCCAGTAGAACCATGCTACGAATAGAACTTTATTATATTGTAGCAATAGTGCATCATAAAGAGCAACTAAAGTGGTTTGCGTGTACTATATCAGGCAGTTTTTGATCTCTCACGACTTACACAGAAGGGAGGCTATTCAAGGTTCACGTAATTAGAATTAAGAATGCTGCTTCGCAAGAAAGAAGCGCTGTACCTTGTTCTGAGCCGGACGAATGGGGATGTTATGCGCAGATAACAATTGTAGAAATGCTTCCTTTTTCGATTCTTCATCTACCTCATATTCAAGTTCATAATCGTCTTCATGAAAATAAAAGCTATGATCAAATACGAGTAACCCACCTTCATATTCGATTTCAGATCGCTTTGTCGTCAAGCTCCCAAAATATTTTATAGCTGTTGAAATTCCGAAGCTCTCAAGAATAGTCGCAATTTGTCCTTCAACAGGTTTTCCGGTTTCTATCATCTTGCTTGCTGCTTCCTTCGATAGTTGTTGATGGGTTTCTAAAAGGCCAATCTCTGCCGGTTGTTTTAATGTAAGTGTCCAAGTATTGTTTTTGTATCGAATGCGCAGTGCTGCCCCGTTATTCTTTATGGCAAAATCTTCTGTTTCAAAATAATGATTTACTTGTTCTGTAAAGGAAGTTATAGAAAATACAGTACATAGCTTTTCAAATTCGTCCTTCGTTACCATATTCTTTATTTCAATTTCGATTTCTTGGCTCATAAATAGTCATCCTTTCTTTTGTTACTAATTATCTCTTTTCAAGTATTTTGATTCAATGTTTTATTTGTAATCTTCTCTGTTATGTTACAATAAAAGTGCATGATACAACATAACCTGAGGAAACTGAATCGTGCACAGATACCAAAATTATTGAAAATCATCTTGTTTTTTTAAGTTTTATCCCTCTTAAAAAAACAAGTAGATGGTAAATTAAGTTTCACTTTATATAGGTTAAAAATAAAGAGAAATACTGCTACATAACAATTTCGTATACGCATTGGTCGTATTGTAAAGTTATGATGCAAGAAGAGAAGAAGGTATACATAAGATGGGATAGGAACTTACTTGAGCTTGAAAACATGGGAATAGCTGAAGTATCTCGCTGAATAAGGGAAATGCAAGCTCTAGAGAAAAACTTGTGGAGAAAGTAGAAATAATCCTATTTGTAAACCAAAGAAAGAGGTTCCGAATGTAAAAATCATACTCTTATTATCTGACGTATGTAATAAGAAACATAACGGATGATTTGAGTGGGATTATGTATTGGATGGTGGTTATATGATACGCGATTGGAAAGAATTTTTAGCTCCCTATGAGCAAGCGATGTCTGAATTAAAGGTGAAACTGAAAGGAATGCGATCCCAATTTGAGATGGTCACAAACCATTCTCCTATAGAGTTTGTAACGGGTAGAGTTAAATCCGTACCAAGCATTCTTGATAAGGCAATAAAACGAAATATTGAATTAGACAAATTAGAAGAGGAAATGCAGGATATAGCAGGACTTCGAATTATGTGCCAATTTGTTGATGATATAAAACCAGTTGTTGAGCTTCTTCGAAAACGAAATGATTTTGAAATAGTAGAAGAACGAGATTATGTAACGCAAAATAAAGAAAGCGGCTATCGTTCCTATCACGTTGTGGTAGAGTATCCAGTTCAAACGATTCAAGGGGAAAAGAAAGTATTGGTTGAAATTCAAATTCGTACGTTAGCAATGAACTTCTGGGCAACGATTGAGCATTCATTAAATTATAAGTATAAAGGACAGTTTCCGGAGGATATACGAGAACGTCTGCAGCGTGCTGCAGAAGCAGCCTTTCGACTTGACGAAGAAATGTCTTCCATTCGTATTGAAATACAAGAAGCACAGAAGGTTTTTTCGCGAAAAACAGAGCTAGAATAAAAAATTAAAGGGTGTTGTCGATGAATTTTGCAATCACATCAAAGGGAGATCAAGCTTCAAATGAGCTTGCAAGTAAGATGCGACAGTATTTAGCGGATTTTGGATTTACGAATAACGAAGAAGAACCAGCTATCGTCATTTCAGTCGGTGGGGATGGAACGCTTCTTTACGCCTTTCATCGGTATAGTAACCGATTGGATAAAACAGCCTTTGTAGGTGTACATACAGGGCATCTCGGCTTCTATGCTGACTGGCTTCCGAGTGAAGTGGAAAAGCTAGTAATTGCTGTTGCCAAAACCCCCTTTCATGTGGTGGAATATCCGCTGCTAGAAGTCATAGTCCGCTACCTGGATGGCGGAAAAGAATTGCAATATTTGGCATTAAATGAAGTGACCGTAAGGAGAACGGATGGAACCCTCGTAGCGGATTTAGAAATTCGTGGCGATTATTTTGAAACCTTCCGTGGTGATGGATTATGTATTTCTACTCCGTCTGGAAGTACAGCTTATAATAAAGCATTAGGAGGAGCTATCATTCATCCGTCGCTAGAAGCAATGCAAATAACGGAAATGGCCTCGATTAATAATCGAGTGTTTCGTACTGTCGGCTCTCCTTTAGTACTACCCAAACATCATACTTGTATAATCAAACCCGTATCACATATGAATTTGCAAATAGGCATTGACCATTTAAGCATTCCACATGCGGATGTGAAATCTATTCAATGCCGCGTTGCACAGCAAAAGATTCGATTCGTTCGCTACCGTCCATTTCCATTTTGGAAGCGTGTTCGGGATTCATTTGTGGCAGATCGATAGGAAAGGTGCGTATGACCGTATTACATTGGAATATAACAGAACAAGAAGCAGGAATTCTAGTTCGGGAGTTTCTACGAGCAAAGGGAGTTTCAAGGGCAGCTCTTACTGATATTAAGTTTCATGGCGGTACGATAGCTGTTAATGGAGATGAAGTAACAGTCCGGCATGAGCTGAAGGCTGGTGAAACATTACAGGTTACCTTTCCTCCTGAAGAACGAAGCGAAGGAATGGTCAGTGAAGATATTCCATTACATATTGTATATGAGGATGATTACTTGATGGTTATCAATAAAGACCCGTATATGTCATCCATTCCTTCACGCGAACATCCGCATGGAACAGTAGCAAATGCTCTGTTATATCATTACGATCAGCAGCATATAACAAGTACGGTACATATTGTGACTCGGCTTGATCGTGATACATCAGGGCTTATGCTCATTGCCAAAAATCGCTTTATTCATCATACTTTCTCAAAACAGCAGCAAACGAAGTCAATTGTTAGAACGTATGAAGCGCTCGTACATGGGATTGTAACGGAAGAGGAAGGAACTATTTCTGCTCCGATTGCGAGAAAGGCTGAGAGTATTATTGAACGGATGGTCTCTTTAGAGGGACAGCATGCTGTCACCCATTATCGTGTGTTAGAAAGGCTGCCGAATTGTACAAGAGTAGCCCTGCAACTTGAAACCGGAAGAACGCATCAAATTCGCGTACATATGGCGCACATTGGTCATCCTCTTCTTGGAGATGATTTGTATGGCGGTGTAAGAACGCAGATGAACAGACAGGCGCTGCATAGTACCTCGCTAACGTTTCATCATCCTGCTATGCATCAGCAGATGTCCTTTACCTGTGAAGTTCCTGCTGATATGAAGGCTGTAATCGAAGAAGAGCGACCTACAAAATAGGTCGCTCTTCTTTGTCAAACTGACGAAATTTCTCTTGTACGAAGGGCATAGAGGAAGGAACACTGACTGTCTCCATTTCTGGATAACGAAGAGCCGTTAACATTCCACCAAAAACAGCCCCAGTATCAATATTTACACTATGATTCATAAAACGTGGCTGTAAAACAGGAGTATGTCCGTATACAATCCACGCCTTTCCTTTGTAATGTTTTGCCCAATCTCTGCGAACGGGAGAACCATCCTCATGCTTAGCCCCTGTAATATCTCCATAAAGGACGAAGGTTTTCACCTCATTATCTCTCCGTCCAATAAATTCTTGTTTTATTCCTGCATGGCAAATGATTAGGTTTCCGTTATCGAGAACGTGATAGAGAGGTGATTGTTCATACAACTGGATAAACTTATTCCGAATCTTATCTTTTTCCTTAGAAGAAAGCTTTGTATATTCCGCAACGGTTGTCTCTAATCCGTGAGCAATTTGTACGTTTCGACCAAGAAAATAGCGATACAATTTATTGCAATGATTTCCAGGAGCATACCATGCTTCTTTTCGTCCTATGACAAGATTCCAAATGATTTCGACCATTCGCAATGAATCTGGCCCGCGATCGGTAATATCTCCGACAGATACGAGTCTGCGTCCTTTTGGATGAACCGGTATATCGTTTCGCCATTGATAGCCAAGTAATTTTGTAAGACTGACGAATTCGCTAAAACATCCATGGATATCTCCAATAATATCGTAAGCTTCTATCATACCATCCTCGTCCTTTCGCTTTGGCAGCTCATTATGCTCCAGATTATCTATCTAATCTAACATTTCTTTTTGTGTATGAAATCCATACATGAAACCTTATATATGTAAGGTGAGAGCTTGCGTCAAGATCTAAACCATTTCTTTACTTCATTAGTATGATTCTGATACTTTGATTTTACTTAAATTTCTATAATTTGAATAGAATTGATTTTTTCAGGGGATAGATGAAAGGGAATGTCTGAACGAAAGTTTAGGTGAAAATGTGAATATACGAACCTATGATGTGGATGAAAAGGTAACGTATTATTTGTTTGCAGGGTATGAAAAGTATGGTACACTATTTATAGTATCAGGTACTAATAACTAGTGTTATATATCATAGGAGGATGGAAGAATGACTCTTCTCAATTTAAAAGGAAAAAACATTGTTGTAATGGGTGTTGCAAACCAAAGAAGTATTGCCTGGGGAATAGCACGTTCTCTTCACGAAGCAGGAGCAAACTTAATTTTTACATATGTAGGGGAAAGACTTGAAAAAAGTGTACGTGAATTAGCAGAAACTCTTGAAGGTCAAAACTCTCTTATTATTCCATGTGATGTAACAAGTGATGAAGACATTGCAAATTGCTTTGCAGAAATTAAAGAAAAAGTTGGAACGATTCATGGTTTAGCACACTGTATTGCATTTGCCAATAAAGAAGATTTAAAAGGAGGGTTTGTAGATACTTCTCGTGATGGCTTTAAGCTTGCATTAGATATCAGTGCTTATTCGTTAACAGCTGTATCCAAAGTAGCGAAGGAAGTTATGACAGAAGGCGGAAGCATTGTTACATTAACATACCTAGGCGGCGAACGTGTAATTAAGAACTATAACTTGATGGGCGTTGCAAAAGCAGCTCTTGATGCAAGTGTAAGATACTTAGCGAATGATTTAGGACAGCACAATATCCGTGTCAATTCCATTTCTGCTGGTCCAATCCGTACGTTGTCATCAAAAGGTATCGGCGAATTTAACAGCATTTTAACCGCAATTGAAGAGAGAACACCACTTCGTCGTAATGTTACGCAAGAAGAGGTTGGAGATGCTGCTACATTCTTGTTCAGTGATATGGCTCGTGGTATTACAGGAGAGAATTTACATGTGGACTCTGGTTATCACATTTTAGGATAATAAAGTTGAGTCATCAAAAGCAATCAGCGATAGCTGATTGCTTTTTTTCATATAGAATGAACTAGCAAGATTTGTGATCAACTGAATATACATGGTATAGATTTGGAATGGAATCAGGTAACCGGTTTGGTACGAGGTTTTAGGGAGGTGGTGGCTATGCTAGTATCAGTAGTAACTGCCGTTTACAACGGGGAAGAATATCTTCAGGAATGTATTGACAGTATTTTAAACCAAACGTTTACAGAGTTCGAATACATGATTGTGAATGATGGTTCAACAGATAGAACAAAGAAGATTTTAGATTCTATTCAAGATAAAAGAGTTACAGTCATCCATTTAGAAATAAATCAAGGTGCAGCATTTTGTCTGAATTATGGAATTAGCCAAGCAAAGGGAAAGTGGATTGCAATTCAGGATGCCGACGATATAAGTGAGCCTAAAAGATTGGAAGCTCAGGTAAACTATTTGAAAAATAATCCTCAAGCAATTGGGGTAAGCTCCTTTGTTAAAACGATTGCAGGAAAAAAATTTGTTTCTAAAGAATTTTTGCAAGCTCATGAATTTTATTTTAATAAGGTCAAGTCAAGCGAAGAAGTCTATGCATCAAGATTCCTTGAATGTTATGTATGTCATGGTTCCGTACTCTTTTTAAAAGAGGCATTCCAAAGTGTGGGAGGATATAATCCTCTTTTTAAAATAGTCTATGATCATGATTTGTGGATTCGTTTATTTGCAATCATGCCATTTGAAAAAATACCTATGGTGTTGTATCGCTATCGTGTTGTTCCCAGCTCTCTTAGTCATCGTGATTCGGCCATGTTAAATAAAGAAGTGTTATTGGCTTCTACAATGGGGATACGAGACAGTATATGCCATGCTAAAAGCTATTCTCTAATTAAAATTTTGCATGTTATTGTTGCTGCGTCACAAAGTAAATGTGAATATTTTAAGAACGATATTGCTCCTTATGTTAATATCCATGTTCAAAAATATATTAGTAAAATTACATCACTGAGAAAAAGGGAAATCTATAACCTGCTGAACAAAGATAAGGTGGATGCTGTATTTATTATGAATGATCCTAAATCGCGTCAATTTATGCAAAAACTTACTCATATAGGGTTAAAGATGGATAAACATATTTTTAAAATTCAATAACTGGGGGTGAAAAGATGATCCTCGTTTTAGGCGGAGCAGGCTATATAGGATGTCATGCAGTAAAGGAATTATTGGATAAAGGATATAATATTTTGGTGCTTGATGATCTTTCAACAGGACATTTGTATTTATTAGATTCTAGAGCAATATTTGTTGAGGGGAATGTAGGAGACTCGGCTTTGTTGGAAAATATCTTTACCCGATACAAAATTGAGGCTGTCATACATTTTGCTGCAAGTTGTATAGTTGGAGAGTCTGTATTTAATCCTCTTACATATTATGAAAATAATGTTATAAACTCTTTCGTTCTATTAAAGGCTATGATGAAGCATAATGTTAAAAAAATCATATTTTCCTCTTCATGTGCTACCTACGGTTTATCAGAGATTATTTTAGATGAAGAATCCCCTACATCCCCCATTAATCCATATGGGCGTTCTAAGTTAATGGTTGAACAAATGATACAGGATTGTTTTAAAACTTATGGTTTAGATTATATTATTCTTCGTTACTTTAATGTAGCTGGTGCAGACTTCTCTGGGAAACTTGGTGAATTACATCATCCTGAAACGCATTTAATTCCGAACATTCTTATGCACCTATTAGGAAAATCAAAACATGTTTCTGTATTTGGCAATGACTTTCGTACTGTAGATGGGACTTGTGTACGTGATTATATCCACGTTCTTGATTTGGTAGATGCGCATATTTTAGCGCTGCAAAATTTACTTACTGCATCGTCTATTGGAAGAGTTTATAACGTAGGTACAAATAAAGGATATTCTGTTAATCAGATTATTAAAGAATGTGAAAGAATAACACAGAAGAAAGCTAATGTTGTATACGAGCGAAGAAGAGAAGGAGACCCTCCTTCTTTAGTTGCTTCTGCAAAAAAAATCAATGAGGAACTTGGTTGGATTCCTAAGTATTCTTTAGAGGAGATGATTCTGTCTGCGTGGCAGTGGCATAAAGCTAACCAGGATGGGTATAAAATGTGAGAAAATACCGTACTCCTTAAAACTTGAATTACTAGGATTTTATATATTTTAGATCGTAAGCCAAATAATCAAATGCATATAGCCACTCTTTAAAATTACCTGCGTGGTTTAGTTCTTCTCTTGCTTTAAGAATGTCGTAAGAATGAGTTGTTTGGGTAATAGAATCAAATAGAGGGGGAATGTTACCTTTCATATAAAGCAGTATCATCTGTTCAAAGTGATGAGAGAGAGTAGAAAAATGAGAAGATTTGTTCTCTATTTGTCTATGTTGATCTAAAATAGTAGACAATTCAACAAATGACACAATATTATTTTTTAGTAATACAGTGAGCCATATATCAATGGAAGGATGTTTTTGGCAGAGATATTGATAGGAGTAATGAGCTTGTTCTCTACGGTTTTTGTTGCTAGGTGGTGTAAGCTGCTGATATGCTTCTACATCTTTAGAAAAATGAAATGTTCCCCCATCTAAATATATTCGATATCCTAATTCCCAATCTTCATGTTCTCTTAGTAATTCGTCAAACCCATCTAAGTTCTCTAAATGGCTTTTTCGTATAGAGACATTTCCTGTACAGAATGTTAGCCATGGTAAATGAAAATTTTTTTGCTCTTCACCATAGGTATTAATAATTTCTTCAAATAGCGAAACCCATTCTTTGAATAAAGGCGGGCAATAAAGGAACGGTTGGAGTCTATTATGAATAATATCGGATTCGTTAAGTAAGTGGCCATCACGTGAAGTTTTTACGCGTCTTTTTATGATGGGATTCTTCAACGCCTGTTTTAGATCTCTTTTTTGTTTCCATAAGTTCTTAAAGTTATAGGAAAGAATATAATGCCAATGCCCCATACCAGAAAGAGCAAGATATTGGTTCTCCTCATGTCTGATCACGTGATTTTCAATATAAGTATAAGGAACGATAAAATCGCTATCACAAAAAATAATTAAATTCCCATCTGCAGCTTTCCAGCCAGTATTTCGAGCAACGGCAGGTCCACCATGTGTATTTTTAATAAAAAGTAAATTATCTATATTGAGTGACTTTACATATTCTTCCGTTCCATCAGTAGAACCATCATCGACAATAATGATTTGATAGTGAGCAGTGGGATAAGATTGTCTCTTTAAAGAAAGCAGCGTATTTCGCAATACGTGCTTCCGATTAAATGTAGGGATAACGACGCTTGCTGCGATAGTGTGAGTCATTTAAAACACTCCTCTAAAAAATTACGTTTTAATCATCATTTATTAAAATTCAGGTTAAATAAAAGGGATTTGGAGGGATTGGAATGCAATTGTCTGTTGTGATGGCAGTATATAATGGCGAAGAATATCTTATTCAGGCTGTGGAAAGTGTCTTAAATCAAACCTATAAAGATTTTGAATTTATTATTGTTAACGATGGCTCAACTGATAAAACAAAAGAAATTCTTAATCATATCCATGATTCTAGAGTACGAATATTTCATCTTGAATCAAATTGCGGCTTGCCCTACAGTTTGAATTTTGGAATTAAACAATCGAAGGGAGACTGGATTGTTAGACAAGATGCTGATGATGTAAGTTTACAGAATCGATTTGAAGAGCAAGTAAAATACATAAAAGAAAATCCTGGGATTGTCGGGGTGGGGACGCTAATACAAAGTATCCATGGTAACTCAGTAATAGATGATGAATACCTAAGAAGTATCGAATGGAGTAACAGTGTTGTAACAAAGGAAGAAATTGAAGAATTTCGCTTTATTGCTCCTCCTGTTATTCACGGTACGATGTTCTTTTCAAAAGTAGCATTTCAAGCAGTAGGAGGATACAATGAACATTATAAAATAGGGCAGGATTTTGATTTATGGATGCGTTTAATTGAAATTGGCTCTATTGAAAAGATCCCACAGGTATTATATCAATATCGCGTAGACTCACGGTCATTAAGTAATAAAGATGAGGCAAGAACGTGTGAGGAATCATTACAGATAGCAAGTGGACATATTCATAATGTAGTACGCAAAAATATAGGGAAAACTCCTCGCTTTGCTATTATCGGTTCAAGTAAGGGATGTGAGTTTTTTGTGAATAAAGTCTGTCCCATCCATCACATAATCGTAAAGAAAGTTTGTAAATATGAAAATGAAATTTATATTACCAAATTGTACAATAAGTTTTACCGAAAAAAGATAGATGCCATTATCGTTTTAGATGGAAGAAAATCTGATATTATTTTAAACCGCCTTAAGAGTAAGGGGATGATCATGAATAAAAACTTGTTTAGGTTGTGGAATATTTTTGAATAGGATATATCCATATTTGGGTTGATAATTACATTGATAATTTTTTCTTATAAGCTTCAATTGTAGATTTTAGCCCTTCCTTCAGCTTAACTTTTGGTTCCCATCCAATTATATGCCGCGCCTTACTGATATCCGGTCTGCGCAGCTTCGGATCATCTTGCGGAAGCGGATGGTACGTAATCTTACTTTCTGTATTTGTTAGCTTCTTCACCATATGCGCTACCTCTATAATGGTATACTCCACAGGATTTCCAATATTAATTATTTCTCCGTTCGCTTCATCCTTCTCCATTAGTAGCATAAGTCCCTGAACTGTGTCAGTCACATAACAAAACGACCTGTTTTGCATACCATCTCCGTACACAGTAATATCAGCACCTGTTAGAGCTTGCGTTACAAAATTTGAAATTACTCTTCCATCATCATTTCGTAGTCCAGCTGAATACGTATTAAAAATGCGGGCTACTTTCACGGGTACATGATACAGAGAATAATATAAATAACAAAGAACCTCTCCCATACGTTTCGCTTCGTCATAACAAGCACGAGGACCCCAAGTATTTACATTTCCCATGTAGCTTTCAGGTTGCGGATGTACTTCTGGATCCCCGTAAGCTTCACTAGTACTTGTATAGACTACTTTAGCACCTTTTCTTTTCCCTAATTCCAGCATATTTTTCGTACCTTGAATATTGATATCGATGGTTTCAAAGGGAAGAGCTTGATAGAACTTTGGCGAGGCTGGGGAAGCTAGATGATAGATTTCATGGACAGTTTCAAGATTGTGTAAGTGTATGACATCGGGTTTGGCAACGTCATACGGAATAAATTGAAAGGTACTTAACGAAAGAAGATGATCTATATTTTCAAGTTTTCCGGTTGATAGATTATCTAGACCGATAACGGTGATTCCTGGTGTACGCAATAGTTCCGTTGCTAAATGAGAACCGAGGAATCCTGCAACTCCTGTGACAAGGATTGTTTTCAAGTTGTTCACCTCATGTTAATAAATGAGTATTTGTAAGTATGCTAATACTATATGAAGTCTGTTACACCTTGTGAGGGCGCTCAAACGAATATTTCTCTGAATGTAGGAATAAGATGAAATAGCTGTGCTTTTTCGGTCTAGATGCAGGCGAAGGGGATGGAGGTGATAGGGTGTTTTCCATTATTACCTGCACAAAACGTGAAGTAGCAATGAATAATGTATTTGCAAACTATGAGCGTCAACAATATAAAGAGAAAGAATTAATCATTGTATTAAATCATGATCAAATGGATTTAAATAAATGGGAACAAACAGCAAAGCAATACCCAAATGTTTCTGTTTTTCAACTACCTGCGTATATAACTCTTGGAGAATGTTATAACTTTGCAATCCCAAAAGCATGTTACCCGTATATTGTAAAGTTTGATGATGACGATTATTATTCTGCTTACTATTTATTAGAAGCGGCGAGAGGATTACAAGAGAGTGGTGCTGATGTTGTTGGAAAGAGCACGGTTTTTATTTACTATTTACGTCATAAACTGCTTACACTTTACAACGAAAATAAAGAATTTGTATATGTTCGTAATCGGAAAGAACTGTCTAATAGCTATATAGTGGGAGCTACTATCGTATTTCGCAAGGATATTTATCCAAACGTCTCATTTGAACCTATTAATGTAGGAGAAGATACTAGATTTTTAGAAGCATGTTTACAGCATAACTTATTACTGTATGGGACTTCTCGCTACAACTATGTTTATATTCGGTATCCAAGAATTGGATATCACACATCGACGTTTCAGGAATATAAACTATTAGAAAAATCGAAAAGACTGAGAGTTACAGATGATTTTCAGGATGAAATCATTCTTCCTGCTGAAGAGATTTATAAGAAAAAGGAAGAGTAAGAAATATTTTTCTAGGTTACGAGTATACATTGTACGTAGAGTAAAGAATTCGGTTTGGAGGGGAGAAAACATGGGCAAGAAGAATGACTTGGAGCAAGAGCCGCTTTTGTATATTACACAGCCACAGGTTCAAAAAGCACGGGTTTCGATGCAACAGTCTTTTATTATAAAGGCAGATAAACGAGGAAAAAATCAGGAGAGAACAGAGGATGAAAATTCTAATTCTTCAAGAGTACAGGAACCTCCTAAAGAAGATGACAAACAGTATATAGTAAAGAGTACTGTAATTGAAAAGAGTACTTTAATAGAAAAGGTAGAAGAAAGCCAAACGAAAGAAGAGGTAGCGGAGTTAGCTCCTCCGGTAATCGATTCGGATGTAGAGGAATCGGTCAGGAAATCATTTAAAGATCTGGATAATAAGCAGAAGATTTATTATTTATTAAATCGTCCGCATTATATTCCCGAGGTGTTGTGCCAACTGAAAACGCAATCCGGCTTATATATTGGATATGTAAAAAGCTTTGAAGATGAAATGGTTACATTACGTGCATATAATCAATTGTCTATTATAAAAATTCCGTATTCAGATATTATAACGATACAGATGAGAATGATTTAGAACGTGAAAGAGCGGTAGAACACGTCTACCGCTCATAATAGTTTGTAAGGTTTACATTAAACACCTGGTATAAATACATCTTCAAGACATGCAATTGCGATGAAAGCATTTAAATCTACAATAAGGCATTGAGAAGTTGCCGTGAATTCACAGACGCCCATGTTTTTTACCGTTTTTGTCAATATACGTAATACTGCACAACAATCTTCCACACTTTCTACGCGGTAGAAATGTGACGAATCCGTGTGACATTCAGCTGTTAAAAATTCTGCTTCAAATAATTCGCCTTCTTTCGTATATAAAGAGAATACTCGTGTGTTAGGCATTTGGCCACTCGTAGTTGCGCCAAGTACAGGATTTAGGCAATTTGTCGTGCAGACTGGATCGTTATTTACGTCTTGGATTTCGTTGATAAATTTTACAACGTCACATACGCAGCTAAGGTCAGAATGAGAATGATGTGTCATGATTTTCACTCCTTATCATTAAGTTTAGTTTACACTAATAAGATATTGAATTTGGTTTCATTCGGTTACTATACTTATCTAGCTTTTTGAGAAATGGGCATGGGCAAATAATGAATGCGGGATAAGCAAAGGATGTGAAGGAATGCTAGGAAATTGGTTTTTGCTTGTTATTTTCATATTTGCTTCGTTTCGATTAACACGATTGCTAGTCTACGACAAAATTACACGATTTCTGCGAGCTCCATTTATTGATGAGATGGAGGTGCTAGCGAAGGATGGGACAATCGAAACGTATACAAAAAGCAAAGGAACCGGCTTACAAAAATGGATAGGGGACTTGCTTAGCTGTTATTGGTGTACAGGAATGTGGACCACTACAGGGCTGCTATTATGTTATTATTTGATGCCAAAGTTGACGGAACCGTTACTACTTATTTTGGCAATTGCCGGAATGGCAGCCATCATCGAAATTATTGCCTCTAAATGGATGGAAGATTAAAATAAATGGAACATGCATTAAGGAAAAACCATATAGTGAAAAGAAGATATTTTGTATAAAAAGGTGGCGAGGAACATGTATAATCGTCCGCAAAAGGATATAACATTGCAGCAATGGTATCAAATGCAACAGCAGGGCTATGTAAAGAAGAAGGGCTGTAACTGTGGAGGTAAGAAAAAGAAAGTAAAACAAGATCAAGGGGAACAAGAAGGAAGATAAAAGCAGAGATCGTTTCTCTGCTTTTGTTTTAAAAGAATCCTATTTTTTCGGGCAAGCTTCCCTATTAGAAAAGAGAAGAAAAGAAGCGCGATGGATGGGTTGTCTTACCGCGGCGCGTCATCGGTACAGATACATATAGCATTTCTTGTGCTCTTGTCATTGCTACGTATGCAAGCCGTCTTTCTTCTTCAAGTGGCGCTATGTCCCCTTCTCGAAACGATTCTAATGCATAATCATGTGGAAGTGAGCCATCCACTCCTCCAAGCAGGTATACATACTTGTACTCTAATCCCTTTGCTCGGTGTATGGTCAGGAGTGACGCAGCGTCAGTGTATGTTTGGCTCAGCTTTTTCATTTCGTCATTCATTGCCATCATATGGTCTGCATGTGCGAGAAATTCGTCTAGTGTTTGGAACTTTCGAGCGATTACCTTCATGTCACGAAGATCATCTGAGCCTTTCTCCATCTGATTTCCTTCTCCGCCACGCTTTTTAATAAATTCAGAAAATCCCATGTCTTTTTCAATCATTTCAATAGCAGAAGACGGCGATACATTTCGAAGTTTTCGAAAAAACGGTACGATTCGCTGTAATTTTTTTTGCTGGAATGGCTTTACAGTAGATAGCTTTGCTAGTGCTGAGACAAGTGTACAATCCTCTAAAATGCTAATTCGTTTTAGCTCTTGTAAAACAGATTGCTTTAAAAAGAGAGCAGAAAGTAAATCCGCTATTGCAGAGGTATCTTCTTCATTTATGCTTAGCCGCATATAAGATAAGAGGTATCGCGCGATTCTACGCTTGTAAAACGATTCTGCATCTCGTTCTATCACAAATGGGATGGCAGATTGACAAAGTCGCTCAAACACTGCACGTGAAGCCGAATGTGTGCGGTATAAAATCGCAAAGGAAGAGGGATTTGCACCCTTTTCCATCTTTTCTTTCATATCGTTTACAATCATCGTCGCCTCTTCTTCTTCATCATATGGAAAGAAGAAGGCTGGCGGAGTTGGAAGATGAAATTGGGCGTTCATCATTTTCGGCCGTCGTTTCTTATTGCGAGTAATTACTTTATTTGCGGTCGCCACGATACTATGAGAGGAACGGTAATTTTCATGAAGCGTAATGACTGTTGCCTCTTTAAATTCATGATCAAAATGTAAAATAAACGATGGATCACTACCGCGAAACGAGTAAATGGACTGATCATCATCGCCTACTGCACAAATGTTGTTTGTTGGATGAGATAGGAGCTTCATAATTTCGTATTGCACTTTATTGATGTCTTGAAATTCGTCAATAAGAAAATATTGAAACCGCTGCTGATAACGACTGAGTAATTCTTTATTGGTTTGTAGCATGTCGTAGCAGCCGAGCAGCATATCATCGAAGTCAAACTGACCTTGCTCGCTTTTTTGTTCTTCATATCGCTTATATAAGTAAAGGACTTGTTCTTCCCATTCATTTTTTGGCGTGATGTGATCATAGGAGACGAGTGTATTTTTCCAATAACTAATTTGAGACATGCTTTGGTCGTAAGGAAATTCCTTCTCATCAAGACCAATTTCCGCTCCAGCAATCTTCAGTATTCGTTCGATTTGCCAGCTGTATTTTAGCAAGGCATTCGGCGACCAGCGTGTTGGATCGTAATGGAGCAGCATTTTATAAAAAATACTATGAAAGGTTCCCATTACGATAGAGCGCAGTGCTTGGGTAGAGACGCTGGAAAACCGCTGCAAGCGCGCCTTCATTTCCTTTGCCGCCTTTGATGTAAAGGTGACGAGCATGATCGACTTTGGATCAATTCCCATTTCTTTGATCATATAGGCAGTTCTTGCGGTCAGTACTCTTGTTTTGCCGCTGCCCGCTCCAGCTAAAATTAACAGTGGACCTTCCGTACAAGTTACTGCTGCATATTGAGAGGAATCGAGTGGAAACTGTTCCTCGTTTAATACATGATATGTAAGTGACTTATTTGTCGTTGTAAACTGCGGAATATTTGTTACAGGTTGCATGATTTTCCAGAAGGAAGACTTCTTCTCCTGGATGGTACGTGATTTCGGAAGACGGAAGCCACCCAATTCGATAGAAGAGCTAGTAGCAGCAATCTCTTGCTGACTATCAGCAAAAATGGCAGTCTTACAGGCAGGTGCAGAAGAAATATGATAAAAATGAGGCTGCTTTGCAATCCCTAAATATAATTTCACAGGCTTGTGACATGACGGACACGTTACTTCATGTTTAAGACTTGCCTCATACAATCTTTGGAATAGCTCGCGCGGGTATGTATGCAAATGAATGGTAGTATCCTGATAAAGTGCAACGTCCAATGCACGAGTCTCCTTTCTTACTAAACTAAAATTAAGGTACATTTCATATTATCATAGCCAGACAAAAAAAACGAGGTGACGAAACAGTGTATAAACTGTTTTGTCACCTTTTAATCGGAATCTATTTATCTAAAGTAGATAATTCTTTCGTCATCAAAACGTGAGGAATATCTGCTTCTAAAAATACATCAGATTTCGTTTCATAGCCAAGTTTTTTATAAAATTCTTCTGCATGTGTTTGCGCATGAAGCTTTACTTTTTGCAGTCCTTCTTTTGCTGCAAGATTCTCAAGCTTCTCCATGATGAGACGGCCTGCACCCTTTCCTCGTTCAGAGGAAAGGATGCAAATACGTTCTAATTTTCCATAATCATCAAGAATACGGAAGCGGCCCGTTCCAACTGGAACTCCTTTGTCATATAAAACGACATGCGTTGCAATTGAGTCAAATTCATCGTATTCTTCCTCAGCTGTTACTTTTTGCTCATTGACAAATACAAGCTTGCGAATAGCAAATGCCTGCTGCATTTGTTCCTTGGTTTCTACTACTCGTATATTCAATGCCTTTAGTCCTTTCCTAAATGAAATGTTTCATATACAGTCCAAGCGCCATCATCTAGTTGATACATAAGATGAAAGAGGTCAATTGTTTGCTCATATTGAAATTGCTTCATCTTTAATCTTCCAAGAACATCGGCATGTTCTTGGTTTGTTAAGTCTTGTGCAACGGTAATGTGCGGAACAAACGAATATTCTTGTTTTTGTGTAAAATAGCCACTGTACATGTTGTCATGCAAAGTCTGAAGCTCGGAATTTGGCTCAATTTTCAAGTAAAGAACGTTAGTAATGGGATAGAATGTACTAATTTTGGTTACTTGTATCGGAAATGGTTGGATGCCTGCTGCAATCTTCTTAAGCTGTTCCGCAATGTCTGTTACTTCTGTCTCAGAAGCATCAAATGCACGCTTAATTGTAATATGAGGCGGAATAAGTGCATAGTTCGTATCATATCGTTTACGAAGATTGTTTGCTCGATCTTGTATTTCTTTAGATGGGAAAATAACAATACCTAATTTCATACTTTCGGCCTCCTTGTTTTTAGCTATGGATGCTGTAAGATTGATTTATCCCGCTTTAACGGGCAGTAAGACCCCCACTTCAAGGCTTAGAGAAAACTGAAAAGGCTAAGTGGGGGACAACTGCCCGTAAAAGTCCGAATTGGGTGGGCTAACCCTGGGTGGGGGATGAGAAAAACCCCCACCGAGGGAAGTTTCACTGTATCTTAGTATAGCAAACGATAGACTTGCTATGTTGGAATTTTCAAAAAATAGCAGAGGAATCCTTTTCTTTATCAGATAATATCCGATGCTCAAGTACATATCGCATATTATATTTCTAAAACTTACTTGTAATTACATATTTTACTATAAACAATAAAAAAAGAAAATAAAAATAGCGTTATGTAGATATCGGACTAAGCCAAGAGGATCATTTGGGGGAGTTTCTATCCTTTTTATGTACCCGTAAGCAGTAGTTGAATATTGTAAGAGAGCTCATAGGAGCCACCATGGGTGAAACTAGCGGGGATGCAAATAATAGGTGGCATCCTAGTTTTCGTCGCCTGTGTTCTTTTTCATGCTAAAGGTAAAAGAAGTGTCTACAAAGAGGTTTCTGAAGGAATATTATTATTTATTAGTGGTTATATAGCTAGCAATGGTAACAACGCAAAGATCACGAAATTGTCCATCTTCTGTTGTTACGATTATAATTGTTCTTCCAGCTTTTTTTGCCTTTAAGTGAATATAGTTATTATGTAGTTCGGTTTCAACGATATCTTCATTCGTGATTGCCCAATTTAAACTGAGTTCGGTAGCATGACTAGGAAGAATCTCTACAAGGAGATCTGTTGTTTGACCGATCTTTAATTTTACTTTCGCTTTATTAAAATGAACTCCAATTACCGGAACGATGTTAGCAGCGAGCATAAGTTGTGGTTTTTCAAGTGAAGATGAATGAGAAATGGATGAAGGAAAAGGTATAATATTGCCACAGCTTTTAAATTCTTTATGTCTCAAAATCAAGAAAATTCCCCTCCTTTTTGTGTAGTATGACTATCATACATAAGCAGTGTTACATTTCATTTAACTATAAGTGAAGATAATATTAAGATTTGTGAAAAAAAGAGAGGAATATCAGTATAATTGTCGAATGAGTTTTAGATAGCAGGTTTTACACCAATAAAAAAATTTTTTAAATCCTAATTGACGTATTCAGAATAATGTAATACAATCATGGCAATTACTTAATTATTGCACTTTAGATTTGAATGGAAAATCGAAGGCAATCGTATATAAGCGTTGATGAAGAAGAGTACATGTTTTCGTCATTTCAGAGAGCTGATGGTTGGTGCAAATCAGTATGTACGTGATGTGGAATGGGCTTCGGAGCTTCCAAACCGAACTTACAGTAGGCTTTGGCGAATGGTCTCATCGTTACAAGGAGACACGTATTCTAGTATGGATACGGAAAGTGAGTTACGAACGTAACTAACGAAGGTGGTACCACGGGGTTTCCTCGTCCTTTATGGATGAGGGCCCCTTTTGTTTTGGGAAAAAAGAATACAGCAAATCGTTGAGTAAGAAGAGTATGTATAGTAGCGATGCTTCAGAGAGCTGGGGAAAGGTGAGAGCCCAGTGCAGAGCAGTATACAGAATGGGCTTACGAGAGGTATTCCGAACATTCGAGTAGGCTTACCCGGGCTTTCCGCCGTTACAAAGGATAGGGTATCATGTTGTACCCGAAAAGAGGAATTTGCCATTGGCAAATTCAACGTGAGGTGGCACCGCGGTAGAAATATCGTCCTCTGCATTTATGCAGAGGACTTTTTTTATGCAATTTTACGAGAGAGGATGAGATGACAGATGATAACGAAAGAGCAATTCGAAGCGATGCAAAAGGAGAAATCGTTATTTTATATCATCGAAGAGATGGAAGGAGACGATGTAACACCGGTGTTGCTATACAGCCGGCTAGAAGGAACGGAGAAATTTTTGTTTGAAAGCTCGCTTATTCATGAAGAGAAAGGACGCTATTCCTTTCTTGGCAGCAATCCTTATGCGGAAGTAAAAAGCAGAGGCAAGCATGTAACAATTGTTACCGAACATGGAACAGAACACAGAGAGCAAAAGGTGCTAGATGTTGCATTGGAGCTTCTTTCTTTCGCTGAAATAGAAAGCCCGTTCCCATTTGCTGGAGGAGCAATTGGTTATATCGGCTACGATGTGATCAGGCAATACGAAATACTTGGGGAGATAAATGCAGATCAGCAGGGTATGCCAGAGGCGCACCTATTGTTCTATAAAACGTTTGTTGTGTTTGATCATAAATTTCAAAAAGTAAGCATTGTCTATGTTTATCGTGAGGATGATCGATTGTCCTATGAAGAAATACACCGAGTTATCGAGAGGATAAAGAAGCAGTTGTTCATACCAGCTCCAATTGCAGCAATAGAAACAGGGCTAGAGGGACATTTTACATCGAATGTGACCCAGCAGCAGTTTCAAGAAATGGTAGAAAAAGCGAAGGAATATATTCAAGCAGGAGATATATTTCAGGTCGTGCTATCGCAGCGTCTTCAAACGTCCTTTGAAGGTAATCCCTTTGGATTGTATCGAAGACTTCGTGTTACCAATCCATCACCGTATATGTTTTACGTAGATTTTGGTTCATATGTTGTGCTCGGCTCCTCGCCAGAAAGTCTTCTTTCTGTAAAGGGAAGAAAAGTAACGACGAATCCGATCGCTGGAACAAGACCACGCGGGGCAACAAAAGAAGAGGATAACAGCATAGCAAAGGAATTACTAGGTGATGAAAAAGAGAAGGCGGAACACTTGATGCTCGTTGATCTTGGTAGAAATGATGTCGGGTATGTAAGCGAATTTGGATCCGTCGAGGTAGAAAAGTTTATGGAGATTGAACGATACTCGCATGTTATGCACATCGTGTCAGAAGTAACAGGAACGCTTCGAGAGAATGTTACGTGCTTAGATGCATTGAAGAAATGCTTGCCGGCTGGAACGGTATCAGGAGCACCGAAAATACGAGCAATGACGATAATTGATGAACTCGAATCTGTAAAACGTGGTGTGTATTCCGGAACAGTTGGCTACATTTCCTTTAATGGGGATATGGATATGGCACTGGCTATTCGGACGATGGTAGTAAAGGATCAGAAAGCATATATTCAAGCAGGAGCAGGGATTGTGTATGATTCGAATCCCGAAAATGAGTATCATGAAACATTAAATAAAGCAAAAGCTTTATTGGAGGTGCTGAAATGATCTTATTACTTGATAATTATGATTCCTTTACGTATAACCTGTATCAGCTCATCGGACTTTGTGATCCTGACATTACCGTTGTACGCAATGACAAAATTACGATTGAAGAAATAGAGAAGCTGAATCCGGCAGCCATTATTATTTCACCAGGACCTGGACGGCCGGAGCAAGCAGGTATTTGTGAGGATGTTATTAAGAAATTTTATCGAAATATTCCGATTCTTGGTATTTGTCTTGGCCATCAAGCGATTGTTCATACATTTGGCGGAGAAGTGGTGAGGGCAAAACATGTGAAGCATGGAAAAACGTCGCTTCTTCGCCATACGGGTACATCCATATTTGAATACGTAAGGCAGCCGCTCAGAGCAATGCGCTATCATTCGCTTGTAGCGAAACGTGAGACGTTGCCGGAAGTATTTGAAGTACTCGCAACAGCTATGGATGACAATGAAATTATGGCAATTAAACATCATTATTATCCGCTATTTGGCTTGCAGTTTCATCCAGAATCGATTGCATCAGATGAAGGAAAACGATTGATAGAACAATTTTTAGCTTATACAGCAGATGGTTCACTTTTATCCATAGGGAAATTTCACAAGTAAAAAGGGGGAGAAATCATGAATGAATGTTTACGTAAATTGATTGAGCAAACCGATTTAAGTGAGAAGGATACGTATGAAGTAGGGTTAGCTATGCTTGACGGAATAGTAGCGGATACAGAAATTGCTGCATTTCTAGTTGGATTGAAAGCCAAAGGGGAAACGGCGGATGAAATTTATGGTCTTGTAAAGGCACTTCGGGAAAAGGCGCTTCCGTTTTCTAAAACGATTACCGGAGCCATGGATAATTGTGGAACAGGTGGAGACGGGGCACAAACATTTAACATTAGTACAACAACAGCATTTGTTCTAGCTGGCGCTGGCGTGAAGGTCGCAAAGCATGGCAACCGTGCTGTATCGAGTAAAACGGGAAGCGCAGATGTTTTGGAAAGATTAGGTGTAAACATTACCTGTCCACCAAAGCAGGTGGAGCAGCTTCTTGAAACGGTCGGCATTTCGTTTCTATTTGCACCAGCGGTTCATCCTAACTTAAAACGCATCATGAAGGTCCGTAAAGAGCTTAACATTCCAACGATTTTTAATTTTATCGGACCTCTTACAAATCCAGTAGATTTGGAAACGCAGCTCGTTGGCATTTATAAACGAGATATGCTTGTTCCAATCGCAGATGTTCTTCGAAAAATCGGAAGAAAACGAGCTGTCGTTGTGAACGGAAATGGCTTTCTCGATGAGGCTTCGTTGCAAGGGGAAAATTACATTGCCTTTCTTCACGATGGTGTGATTGAAGAAATGATTGTACATCCAGAAGAACTTGGTTTACAGCCTGCAGACAACAGTAAAATACGTGGCGGACTGCCAGCGGAAAATGCAAGGATTACAAAAGAGGTGCTAGAAGGTAAATATGGTGTCTATCGTGATACGGTACTATTAAATGCAGCACTCGCTCTATTTGCAAATGGTAAAGCGGACAGCATACAAGATGGTATAGAGATTGCGAAAGAAAGCATCGACTCCGGTAAGGCATTAGCAAAATTACAGCTACTAGCGATTGAAAGCAATAAAACAGCAGAGGGAGTGAAATAAATGATGACCATTTTAGATACAATTGTTGCACAGAAACGATTGGAAGTAGAGGAGCTGCGCCAAAGCGGATTTGGAGACGAAACAATACGGACACACCCTTCCTTAGTAGAAAAGCTAAAAAACAAGAATATGACCATTATTTCTGAAATTAAACGGGCATCACCGTCAAAGGGGGATTTAAGTATACATGTTGATGTCCAGCAGCAGGCGAAATCCTATGAACAATTTGGTGCCGGTGCAATTTCTATCTTAACGGATTCGATGTTTTTCAAAGGATCGTTTCAAGATTTAACGAATGCACGAAAGGTAGTGAACGTGCCGCTATTATGCAAGGATTTCATGATTGATGAGCTGCAATTGCAGCGGGCAAATAGCGCTGGTGCAGATATTATTTTACTCATTGTAGCAGCGCTATCGCCAAAGCGATTGCAAGAGTTATATGACTATGCGAAAGCATTAGGTTTAGAGGCCATTGTAGAAATCCATAACGAAGAGGAGCTACAAACGGCCCTTCAGATTCATCCTGAAATCATCGGGATAAACAATCGAAATTTAAAAACATTTAAGGTGGATTTACAAACAACCGAGAAGCTTGCGAGTCAAGTGAAGGAAGCTGGCATTCTTCTTATTAGTGAAAGCGGCATCCACTCGCGTGCTGACGTTCTTCGCGTGAAAGAAGCAGGTGCAAACGGCATTCTCGTTGGAGAAGCACTGATGAAGGCAGGTTCCCTTGCAGATATGTTTGGAGTGCTCGGCGTATGAAGGTAAAGATATGCGGGATTCAAAACATAGAAACAGCTAAGGCTGCCTGCGAATACGGAGTTGATGCACTTGGTTTCGTATTTGCACGAAGTAAACGACAAGTTACACCTGAAAAAGCACGAGATATTAGTAAGAGGCTACCGAACTCTGTGTTAAAAGTAGGCGTCTTTGTCAATGAATCGGTGGCAGCAGTGGAAGAATTAGCTGCATTTTGTAACCTTGACTACGTTCAATTACACGGTGATGAGGATGAGGAGTACTTGCAAAAGCTGCATATTCCAGCCATTCAAGCGTTTGGTGTCAGCTCAGAGCAGGAGGTAGAACAGGCCTTTGCAAGTCATGCTCCTTACATTTTACTAGATAGTCCAAAAGGGAAATATCGAGGTGGAAACGGTACGTCTTTTCCTTGGGAGCTTCTTCGTTCGCTTTCGTCTAAGCAGCGGCAGCGCTTGATTATAGCCGGTGGACTGAGCGAAGAAAACGTGCTGGAAGCCATCCGTATTACAGCGCCTTTCATGGTTGATGCAAGCAGCAGTCTAGAAACAAATGGAAAAAAGGACGTTGAAAAGATACAGAAATTTATTAAAAAAGTGAAGGAGTGTTAATATGATTACTTACAATTATCCAGATGAATTCGGTCATTACGGACAATATGGCGGACGGTATGTTCCTGAAACACTTATGCAATCTGTCCTAGAGCTTGAGGAAGCTTATAAGGAAGCAATGCAGGACAACGATTTTCATAAGAAAGTGAACTATTATCTAGAGCAGTATGTAGGACGAAAAACACCGCTTTATTTTGCAGAGAATATGACCAAAATACTTGGCGGAGCAAAGATCTATTTAAAGCGAGAAGATCTGAATCATACAGGCGCGCACAAGATTAATAACACCATTGGTCAAGCCCTCCTAGCAGTAAGAATGGGAAAGAAGAAAATTATAGCGGAAACAGGTGCAGGTCAGCACGGCGTCGCTACTGCAACTGTATGTGCCTTACTTGGTCTTGAATGTGTTATTTTCATGGGAGAGGAAGATATTCGCCGCCAACGTCTAAACGTGTTTCGCATGCAGCTGCTTGGCGCGAAGGTAGAGAGCGTATCTTCTGGTAATGGAACGCTAAAGGATGCAGTAAATGAAGCGCTTCGTTATTGGGTTACACATGTACAAGATACCCATTATATTATGGGCTCTGTACTTGGGCCACATCCATTTCCGCAAATCGTACGTGATTTTCAAAGTGTAATTGGCAAGGAAACGAAGGAACAATATGCAGCAGTGGAAGGGAAATTACCAGATGCTATTGTTGCATGCGTAGGTGGTGGAAGCAATGCAATGGGGATGTTCTATCCGTTCATTCAAGATGAAGAAGTAAAGCTATACGGTGTAGAAGCTGCTGGTCTAGGTGTGGATACAAAGGAGCATGCCGCAACGATTACGAAGGGATCTGTTGGTATTCTTCATGGCAGTATGATGTATTTGCTGCAAAATGAGGATGGTCAAGTACAAGAGCCTTATTCAATCTCAGCCGGTCTTGATTATCCAGGAGTAGGACCAGAGCATAGTCTCCTTCATGATAGAAAACGCGTCACATACCAATCCGTTACAGACAAGGAAGCTCTTGAGGCGTTTCAATTTCTATCTCAAAAAGAAGGAATTATTCCAGCACTCGAAAGCTCGCATGCAGTTGCTTATGCAATGAAGCTTGCACCTACGATGAAGAAAGAGGAAGGACTTGTTATTTGTCTATCAGGCCGTGGTGATAAAGATGTCGAAAGCGTAAAAGAATATTTAGGAGGGGAATAATTATGGGAGAACAAAACATTGAACGTGCATTTTTACAGATAAAGGAACGCGGTGATAAAGCATTCGTTCCATATATTATGGCAGGAGACGGTGGTTTTACGAAGCTGCAAGAGAATATTACATTTCTTGATAAAGCAGGAGCTACACTTGTCGAAATCGGCATTCCTTTTTCGGATCCGGTTGCAGATGGTCCGACCATTCAACGAGCTGGAAAACGGGCATTAGACGGAGGAACCACGTTAGATGGAATTTTTAGAGCACTGCGAGAAGTAAGACCATCTGTAATGTTGCCGTTCGTTCTTATGACCTATATGAATCCTATTTTTGCATATGGAATCGAGCGCTTTGTGACAAGCTGCGTGGAAGCAGGCGTAGATGGCCTTATCGTACCAGACCTTCCCTATGAGGAAAAAGGAATATTGACGAAGGCTATGCAAGGTAAGCTAGCTCTAATCCCGCTTGTAACGTTAACGAGTCCGCTTGCGAGAATAGAAAAGATCGTGAAAGAAGGGCAAGGCTTCATTTATGCTGTAACGGTTACAGGCGTAACCGGAGCACGTAGAGAATTTCAAGAAAGCTTATTTGCGTATTTAAAGCAAGTGAAGGAATTGAGTTCTCTCCCTGTTCTTGCTGGATTTGGAATTTCATCGATAGATCAAATTAAATTAATGGATGATGTAACAGATGGGGTAGTGATAGGGAGCCGAATTATTGAGCTACTAGAACAAGAGAAATACAATGAAATTGAGACACTTATTAACGCAACAAAGCATGTCATGTAGAGTGCTAGAACAAGAAAAGGAGACTTATGTTTAACATGAGTCTCCTTTTGGATGAAAAGGCGGAGCAAGTACAACTGTGTTTCTGCTTTTTTGTTTGGCCGCATAAAGTGCCTGATCGGCATGGCCTATAAAGGCATTTGGTGAGTCTTGTTCAGTTGGTATAATCAGAGCAATTCCGATGCTTACGGTAACATACTGGTGGGTACGAGAGGCACGATGCGGAATTTGCAGGGATTCAATAGCTTGTCTAATCTCTTCTCCAGCCTGCAAAGCTGTAGCCTCATTTGTATGAGGTAAAAGCATAATAAACTCCTCACCACCGTAGCGGGCAACTGTTCCGCCAATGGCTTGGCTTGACGTTTGTAATGCCTGTGCAACTTGCTGTAGACAAACATCACCTTGTACGTGTCCATACGTATCGTTATATCGTTTGAAATGATCGATATCAAGAAGGATAGCTGCTAACGCTGTATGTGCTGTCATGCAAACTTTCCAGTAATAATTTATGCTTGTTACAAATGCCCTACGATTGCCAATACCGGTTAGTTCATCTAAAGAGGACATTTCGTTTGCTTGCCTTAGCTTGCTTTTTATTGCTACGATTTCTGAAATATCATGTGTGACAGAGAGCAATTCAATAATTTCACCTTGTTCGTTGTGAATACTACGAACGGAAGATTCCACCCATTTGTATGATTGATCTTGACAAAGTATACGATAGCGAACGGTAAGTACGTTGGAAGTAGAAACAATCTTTCGCAGTACGTTTTCCACAGATAAGGAATCGACTGGATGGACAAAATGAAAGATGGATTTTGCTACAATTTGCTCCGGTTCATAGCCTAATAGCTTTTTGCAAATCGGCGATACATAGATATATTCTCCTGTAATGGTATGTTTAGAAACGATATCATTGGAATATTCAGCGAGCAGGAAAAAGGTATCGTTTGCTTTCTTTTCGATACGTTTTGTTTCGGAAATATCAACAATTTGCGAAATAAAATAAAGTGGTTTACCAAGAGTATTCTTCACAATGGCAGTACTTAATAACGCCCAAATAATATGACCGTTTTTATGATAGTATCGCTTTGTTATTTGATAGGTTTCTATTTTTCCTTCTAGAACTTGCCCTACATAGAACGTATCCATTTCAAGATCATCTTCATGTGTAATCTCCTGAAAGGTTTTCTTTATTAATTCGTCTTCATTGTATCCAAGCATTGTATATAAAGCCGGATTTGCCTTTAGCCATGTTCCATCTAAATCGACTAGCGCCATACCAATTGGCGCATATGTAAACGCAGTATAAAATAAGTTTTCGTTAGGCGTGTTTTCGCTCAACTATTTCACCTCAGTGTAGCTCTTTGAATATATAAATTTAGATTTAATGATATAACATAATCCTATCTTATTATGTACATCATGTGTATAAAAAGTGCAACCTATCTCTCTATTTTTTAGTACAATAATGAAAAGGTAATAAAAATGGGTAAGCTTGCAGCTTTCATACGAAATGATAGAATATGATGTCGGTTTTATAGAAATCAGTAGGGGGTATTATTCTGAATTATTTTTATATATTACTTTTTTTATATAATGTACAGACTAGTATTCCTGTGTTTCCATTGATGATATGGGTTTATATCTTACTTTTCATATTTATTGTTGTTGTTTGTAATAAGATACCTTATTCATCCATCTTAGGTAATAGGTATGATAAAGTAACGAAGCTTCCGAATCGCTATGGGTTAGAGAAGATGATAGCTAGGACTAGGAATGAGGAGAGTGTTGCTTTACTTATTATTCATGTGAAGAGAATGCAATATGTCAACATACAGCAAGGTTTTACGATTGGAGACGAACTGCTGTCTATGGTAGCAGAAAGGCTACAGAAACAAATGAACGAAAAAGGCTATTTTTCATGGCTCTCAGGAGATCGGTTTGCATATTTGTTAAAGGATATACAGGAACGAAAAGAGGTTGAACTTGCCATTGAACAGATTCATAGCAGTTTAAAACAACCATTCTTTGTTCAAAACCAATCCTTTTCTCTTTCTTGTAGTATTGGAGCTGCATTATCTACCTATAAGGAACATGGCAAAAGCCTACAGCATGCAGAGCTTGCACTTATGTACGCAGAAAAAACGGGACGGACGAACAGTTTCTATGAGATATCTATGGAGAAAGAATTCGCCCATCAAATTCAGCTTGCAATGGAATTAGAGCGGGCTGTTACAAAGCAGGAATTTGTACTCTATTATCAGCCTCAGATAAACACACGTACGAAAACATTGAGTGGTATGGAAGCTTTAATAAGGTGGAATCATCCTGAAAAAGGAATTCTATCTCCCGCTACCTTTATTCCTACAGCTGAAGAAACAGGTCTTATTATACCGATAGGGAAATGGGTATTGTATGAAGCATGTCGACAAAGCGCCGAATGGAAACGGGAAGGATACAATGTCGGCAGATTGGGTGTAAACGTCTCGTTTGTGCAATTTGTACAGGATGACTTTATCGAGATCGTTCAGGATGTTCTCAAACAAACCGGTCTAAATCCTAAGGATTTAGAGCTTGAATTAACAGAATCGATAAGTATAGAGAAAGATGTCCATACAATCGAGAAACTAAAGAAGTTATATCAAATAGGAGTACGCGTTAGCATAGATGATTTTGGAACAGGAAATTCGAATTTGCAATATTTGCAGCAATATGAGGTCCATACAATAAAAATCGCGCCGCAATTTGTATCCGAATTAGCAGCCTGCCACCGCAATAAATGGATTATTTTCGCCATCACTTTCTTAGCAGAACAATGCAATGTGAAATTAATTGCAGAAGGTGTAGAAACGGTTGAGCAGCTTTCTTTTTTAAACTCCCTAAACTGTACACACGTACAAGGCTATTATTTTAGTCCTCCTCTTCCTTCCTATGAGTTTGTCTCATTTGTTGGAAATATGTAAGTTGTCCTTCAACTGTATGTAAATGGAACGAATAGTCAGAATAGAATCATAGGTAGGAAGCTCGTATTTTCAAAAAGGAGAATACGAGTTTATTTTATATAAACTGTAATAATACTGTTTATATAAAAATAAATCTGTTATACAATAGTTGGTAAAGGGATGTTGCATGAATATAGGGGGATGGTAGGGGTATGGAAGTGTTACTAGCAATTATGCCAATTCTAAGTATTTTTTTCTTTCTATTTATATTGCGTCAAACGAGTTTACGAGCTTCCTTTTTTTCGTATATCGTTTCGCTTCTCATTGTACTTTTGTTTTCACCGTTTCATCTACAGCCTGGCCAAATTATGCATGCAACGATAAAAGGAGCGCTCATCTGTTTTATTGTCGGATACGTATTGTTTTTTGGCATTTTATTATTTCATCTCATGAATAAGATGGGCAGCATAAGCAGTATAGCTACTTTCGTTTCACATGCAACGGGGGATCGATTATTGCAGACATTGCTTCTTTGCTTTGGCCTTTGTCCGCTTATCGAATCTGCAAGCGGATTTGGAATTGGATTTATGATTGCTGCGCCGATCTTTCTTGCACTAGGCTATCCTCCGATGAAGTCTGCCATCCTCTCCTTTATCGGGCTATTAGCGAGTTCATGGGGGGCGCTTGCAACGGGTACCATTATTGGAACACAAATTATTAATATGGATTTAGCGAAAATGGGGGCAGGGACAGCGTTATTGAGTACACCGGTTTTTGCATACTTCATTGTCGCAGCACTCGTTATTGTAGGTGGATGGTCGGCAGTAGCAGAGAAGTGGAAAGAGAGCGTCGTATTCTTTCTTCTATTCTCCTCGACGATATACCTATTTAGCAAATTTGTAAGTGTTGAGCTTGCCGGAATACTAGGCCCAATTGTCACTACAAGTTACGGGTTTTGGTTAGCAAGACGTTCTAGGGTGAATAAGGAAGTCTATGAAATGCAAGCGGCTTCATTAGAAGGAGAGAAGGATTCGATTGTCAAAATCTTAAGTCCCTACTTGTTTTTAACCGTATGTATTCTTCTTTCTCGTCTCATTCCACCATTGCAGCATGTATTTCAAGACAATGCTGTACTTGATTTGCCAGCATACTCTTATCGGCTTGCGCTGTTGTATTCACCAGGGTTTTGGCTTGCAATGACCTGCATCTTTACTATTTTTCTACTCCGCATTCCATTTCGAATTGTAAAGGAATCCTTGCTTCAAACGAGCAAACAGTGGATTACATTTGCGCTGACTACGACAATGTTTATATCCGTTTCTGAGTTGATGGGAGCTGCTGGTATGCATTCCCTGCTAGCCCAAGTTGCCGGGAATTTTTTCGGACATTTCTTCATTGCTGTTGCTCCCTTGATTGGAGCAATAGGTGGATTTCTAACAGGGAGTAATGCCGGTTCCAATGCGATGTTCATGAAGCTGCAAATGCAAACAGCACAGCATATCGGGCTGCCGTGGGAATATATTACGATGGGGCAAAATGCGAGCTCATCGGTCGCAACGATTGCAAGTCCATCACGCATTACACTTGGCGCATATATTTGCGGTATTCCGTTCCGTGAAAATGAATTACTACGGAAGACAACCTTGTTAATTGGGGGCACCATTGTTCTGATTATTGCCGAAATGGTCGTATGGAGCTTATTTTGGTAAGTGAGTGTTAAATTTTAAGAATGTTCTTCGCTCTTCTACCATAGAATGTAGAAATGGAGATTAAGTTGTCGATTTGTGACGATTCCGTTACAATATATAGTAATAGAGGTAAAGGAGAGCGCATGGTGGAAAACAAAAAACTAATTGTTTATTACACAGTGTTCAATATTTTATGGTTTTTGTTTGTATACGTGCTAGAGGCTGCCTCGGCTATTCAAAATATTTGGTTATTTAGTAGAATTACCAATTTGATATATTTTATTATTTCATGCAGCTTTATTTACTATTTACTAGTGAGACAAAATCGGTTAGAAGGGATACATAAAGAAGAACAACGGCTTAGTGCTCTTATCCATTCAATGGTAGATTTTGTTGTTTTTAAGGATGCTCACGGAGGATGGCTGCAAACGAATGAAATCGGCCTTCGTTTATTTCAACTTGAGAATGTAGATTACCGAGGAAAAACGGATTCGGAGTTATGTACATACACCCCGTTTTACAGGGATGTTTTAACCTATTGTGAGCTTTCTGATGAAAAAACTTGGCAGACGCGAAAAAACACACGTTACGAGGAAATGATTCCAAATCTTAACGGGGAATTGAAAACGTTTGATGTGATTAAAGTTCCATTGTTTCACAGTAACGGAGCAAGAAAGGCACTCATTGTAATTGGCCGTGATATTACGGAACGAAAAATTGCAGAGAAAAAGCTTATGGAAAGCGAGCAACGCTATAAATCCTTGTTTAAATATAATCCCAATGTTGTCTATATGGTTGATTTACACGGAATTATTACAGACTTAAGCCCTTATTTTGAAGAGGTTACGGGCTATAAAACAGAAGAATTTATCGGGAAATCAATTTTGCGAATCATTGATGAAGAGCATCGTGAACAGGCGATTGAAGTGTTTAAACATGTGTTAAAAAGTGAGGAAGGAACCACGAATCATGAAATGCAGCTCTTACACAAGGATGGTTCGAAACGGATTTTAAATTGTACAACGGTTCCAATGATTGTAGAAAATCAAATGGTAGGTGTGATCGGCTATGGTCAAGATGTAACGAAATGGAAACAGACCGAGGAACGATTACGCCGGTCGGAAATGCTTTCTACCATTGGTGAACTTGCAGCTGGCGTAGCTCATGAAATACGCAATCCTCTTACAGCATTACGTGGCTTTGTGCAGCTCCTTCGTCGTAATGATACGAACTCCACTCGTTATTATGATATTATGCTTGATGAGTTAGATCGCATTAACAACATTGTCAGTGAGCTTCTCGTATTAGCAAAACCGCAAAAATTATCGTTTGAAAAGGACGATATTCGATCGTTGTTTAAGGATGTTATGTCATTGCTCGAAACACAGGCAAACTTTCATGGTGTGAAGATGACACTTTATGAGGAAGAACAGATTCCTCTTATTGATTGTGAAAGAAATCAACTTAAACAGCTGTTTATTAATCTAATTAAAAATTCATTTGAAGCAAATGCTTCACATGTACACGTGGAGCTTAAGAAAAAGGGTGATGACCATCTTGTAGTTACTATTAGGGATAATGGTTGTGGAATTCCTGAAGATCGCCTAAAGCATTTAGGTGAACCGTTCTTCTCCTACAAAGAGAAGGGAACCGGTCTAGGATTGACCGTCAGCTATCGCATTATTGAACTGCATAAAGGAAGCATCATGTTTGACAGTAAAGTAGGGGAAGGAACATCTGTTAGAGTTACACTTCCTATCTCAAACAAGCAGAGTCTTGAAAAAATAGGATAAAAAATGGAAATAATCACTTTACAAAATAATTCCATTTACTCTATAATAGGATTTGTAAGAAAATTATTCCAAAAGGAGGTCGATGAAAATGAAAACAACATCAATGTGTTGTGTAGCAATTTTATTTTTAAACGAATCGACCAAATGGCGGGAGTGCTGAAATTGCACAAATCCTTTTAAAATTACGCCGTAGGGACGATTCGTTGCCTGCGGCTTTTTCATGTCTAAACCGCAGGTACTTACATGTCCCTGCGGTTTTTTTGTGCAATTTTCAGGAAATACAGTGAAAAAGGGAGGTGGGACTATGCGATTACAACTGCTTATTTTTACGATCACGATTGAGAAACGAGAACGTAAGATTGAAGAATACCAGTACGATCAATATGTAAAGCAGAAGATGGATGAACTAAAAGATCGTTACCTATTCTTCAATCTGTAAAGAATTGAATAAATCGAAAAGAAAGGAGAGATAAGATGAACAGAATACGAATGATGTGTCGTTTAGCAACAGTATGGATTATAGAGGTAGATTCTGGATAGTAAAAGAAGAAACGGCAAACCACAGGTCAATTGACCCTGTGGTTTGTTCTTTTATAGGAAATTTTTTAATAACGCAGTCGTAATAAAAGAGGTTTTATATCTTTATCGTTCATTAACTGTTCCTCATATTTTGATGCGATTTTTGCTAATGCGACATCATGATAGAAAAATTCAGAAAAAAATTTAACAAATGGCTTCGATTTGGTGATCATCGCCTGCCATGAATTATTATCAGCACCGACAAATAAAATAGTATTATCATCAATAATCATTAAGCGATACTTTTCTAAGCTCCGATGTTCTTCAATTGGAGATATAGTATATAGGGTGGATAGCCCTGTTTTTTCTTGTAAATCTCCGACAATGAGTGCCTCTACCTTGACACCGGTTTGTTCCTTTTCCATTAATAATGGTAAATAATGATAGAATTCTTCTTTCCATAAAGAAATTTGAATCGAATGCTTTGCTTCTAGTAGAAGTTGTTTACTTTCGAGCTGGATAGAAGAATCATCCTTTAAATTCCACACACGATCATCAATCACTATTTTTTTAAATGTATTGTTTTTCAAATGATTGATATTTGCCTGAAATTCTTTGGTTAACTTATTTATAACAAGTTTTAAAGGTAAGACAGTATAGAGTTTTTTCTTTTCTGATACAGAGTTTAGAACGATTCCTTTTTCAATCATTCGAGAAAGTACTTCATATACCTTTGCTTTTGGAACTCCGGAATATTTTACAATAAGTGTAGCATCGAGCGGCTCCTCGCACGATGAAAGAACCTCGTATACTTTGCTTTCGTTTTGTGAAAACCCAAACTTTTGTAGCATAATTTTAACCTCTTTTATAAAAAATAAATATTCAAAAAATTACCTTTTTTATTCATTTCACAGTATAGATTTATCATATTTGATTATTAATGTTTTGTAAATTTTTTTTCTCTTGTTCCACAAACACACCCGATTGCTTTACACGTTGCAATTAATATTGATGAGTGAATAGTAGATTTTCTCCTTTTATATCTTGTTTTATTGCTCTTTCTGCACTTTAATAGGTGCTAATTCTCGTTCAGTAGGGAGTTTATTATTAGCTTTATAACAACAATTCTTCAATTTTGTGAACAAGTCTATCTCCACTTTACACATTAGGTTATTACTGATATAGTAACCATATAATTAATATATGGATATAACTTTTATAGCTGTTATACCATAAATTATATAAATTTTTATAGAAGGAAGATGAGAAAGTCATTTACCGCGCATTCTTTATGTGAAATGTTTCACTGAATTGTAAGCGTTGACAAAACTGGTGTATATCTGGATAATGTTCTGGATAAAGTTAATTAAGGCAGCCCTACTTATTAATTAGTTGCTGCAGGGACAAGGATGCAACCATATAGTTTGCTAAAGAATTTGGATAACTAGTAATGGATGGTAAGTACATCAGCAAAATACTTCTATTAAAATTTAGGAGGAAATCATATGAGAATGGTTGACATTATTGAAAAAAAGCGTAATGGGTTTGAATTAACCAAAGAGGAAATTCAATTTTTAATAAAAGGATTTACAAAGGGTGACATCCCTGACTATCAAATGTCTGCATTTTCCATGGCAGTATTTTTCAAAGGGATGACAAAAGAAGAACGCGTCAATTTGACTGAAGCGATGGTTCAATCCGGCGACCAAATTGATCTCTCTGCTATTGAAGGAATAAAAGTAGATAAACATAGTACAGGAGGTGTCGGTGATACAACGACTCTTGTATTGGCACCGCTTGTTGCTTCTCTTGGGGTACCTGTCGCTAAAATGTCAGGAAGAGGCCTTGGACATACCGGTGGAACCATTGACAAATTGGAATCCGTCAAAGGATTTCATGTCGAAATTACAAATGACGAGTTTATCAATTTAGTGAATACGAATAAAATTGCGGTGATAGGTCAAAGTGCAAATTTAACACCAGCAGATAAAAAGTTGTACGCATTAAGGGATGTAACTGCAACAGTTGATTCTATTCCGCTTATTGCCAGCTCGATCATGTGTAAGAAAATTGCAGCAGGTGCAGATGCGATTGTTCTTGATGTTAAAACCGGCAACGGGGCTTTCATGAAAAAACTCGATGATGCGAAAGAATTAGCACATGCTATGGTTGACATCGGAAATGGCGTTGGACGCAAAACAAAAGCAATTATCTCAGATATGAACCAGCCGCTTGGATTTGCAGTAGGAAACGCTTTAGAAGTGAAAGAAGCCATTGACACGCTCCAAGGACACGGACCTGAAGATTTACATGAACTTTGTTTAACACTAGGAAGTCATATGCTTGTTTCAGCAGAAAAAGCAGCTAATTTGGATCAAGCCCGTGAAATGTTAGAAGAATCAATGAGAAATGGTAAAGCAATTCAAACATTTAAAACATTCCTTGCTGCCCAAGGCGGAGATGCTTCTGTTGTTGATGATCCTTCTAGGCTTCCGGTAGCTGCATATAAGATTGAAGTTCCAGCAAAAACTACAGGCTACGTTGCTGAAATACAAGCAGAGGAGATTGGAATCGCTGCTATGATGCTAGGAGCTGGACGGGTTACAAAAGAATCTGTAATCGATTTAGCTGTAGGCGTAATGCTTCATAAGAAAGTTGGCGATTACGTGCAAGCTGGAGATACTCTGGTAACGATTCATAGCAATCAAGAAAATGTTGCAGAAGTTATCGAAAAAATTTATTCCGCTTATACACTTGTTCAGGAAAAAGTATCGAAACCAACACTAATTTATACTGAAATTCATTAATTTGGAGGAATAATAACATGTCCGTAAATTTAGCTAAAATGATTGATCATACATTATTAAAAGCAAATGCCACAAAGGCTGAAGTAATGAAATTGCTTGAAGAAGCAAAAAAATATCAGTTTGCCTCAGTTTGTATCAATCCAACTTGGGTCAAAACAGCTGCAGAATATCTTCATGATACACCGGAGGTAAAAGTCTGTACTGTCATTGGTTTCCCGCTCGGAGCAACGACACCAGAAGTAAAAGCATTTGAAACGAAAGATGCGATTGAAAATGGTGCAGATGAAGTAGATATGGTTATCAATATCGGTGCATTAAAGGATCAACAGTATGATTTGGTTGAAAAAGATATTAAAGCAGTAGTAGATGCAGCGAAAGGCAAAGCCTTGGTAAAAGTCATTATTGAAACATGCTTGTTAACAGATGAAGAAAAAGTAAAAGTCTGCCAGTTAGCCGTTTCAGCTGGAACCGACTTTGTGAAAACATCAACTGGATTTTCTACTGGCGGTGCGACGGTCGAAGATGTCGCATTAATGAGAAAAACTGTCGGTCCAGAAATAGGTGTAAAAGCTTCTGGAGGCGTTAGAAGCTTAGAAGATGCAGAAGCAGTGGTCAAAGCAGGTGCCAATCGAATTGGGGCAAGTTCAGGTGTGAAAATCATCAACGGGCAAACTTCATCATCTTCTTATTAATAAAAAGCAGGAGGCTGGCCAGCTAGGTCAGCCAAAATGCTTTATATTATTTTAATAAAAATTATGAAAGGAGAATGAATGATGGATATTCAAACATTAATTGCTCAAGCAATCGAAGCTAGAAAACAAGCTTATGCTCCCTATTCAAACTTTCAAGTCGGCGCAGCAATCTTAACAAAAAATAACGAAGTCTTTCTTGGGTGTAATATCGAAAATGCCTCCTATGGGTTAACCAACTGTGCAGAAAGAACGGCTATCTTTAAGGCAGTTTCTGAAGGAGAAAAAGAAATAAAAGCAATTGTTATTGTTGGTGATACAGATGATCCTATTTCACCTTGTGGAGCCTGCCGCCAAGTAATGGCTGAATTTTGTGATGAAAACACAAAAATAATTTTAACGAATTTAAAAGGTGATAGTGTCGAAACAACCATTAATGAACTGCTCCCTGGTTTCTTTTCTTCAAAGGATTTAAAAAAATAAGTTTTATAAATTGAAAGCGAATACAATGGCGAATTTAAAAATTTTTGATTACAACATGTGGAGGAGACAACGATGAAATACATTATTGCCATTATCGGATTACTTGTTGTTTTTGGACTAGCTTACTTAGCAAGCAATAATCGTAAAGGTATTAAACTAAAACCAATTATTCTTATGGTCATTATTCAATTAATATTATCAAGTATATTATTAAATACAACATTTGGTTTAGTATTGATTCAAGGATTTGCCGGAGTGTTTAGTAAATTATTAGATTATGCAGGTAGTGGGGTAAACTTTGTGTTTGGAGGACTCTTGAATAAAGGAGATTACTCGTTCTTCCTCGGGGTCCTACTTCCAATTATATTTATTTCTGTGTTAATAGGTATATTTCAATATTTGAAGATCCTTCCGTTTTTAATGAAAGGTATTGGTTTCTTGCTAAGTAAAGTGAATGGAATGGGGAAATTGGAGTCTTACAATGCTGTGGCTTCCGCAATGGTTGGTCAGTCTGAAGTATTTATTACAGTGAAAAAGCAACTCGGTCAGTTGCCTCCAAATCGCTTATACACATTGTGTGCATCAGCGATGTCAACGGTATCGATGTCGATTGTCGGTGCTTATATGACCATGATTGAACCAAAATATGTAGTTACCGCACTTGTCATTAACTTATTTGGCGGATTTATCATCAGTTCCATTATTAATCCATACACGGTCGAAGCAAGTGAGGATATTCTTGAAATCAAGGAAGAAAAACAAAGCTTTTTTGAAATGCTAGGGGAATATATTATAGATGGATTTAAAGTAGCAGTCATTGTTGGTGCAATGTTAGTTGGATTTGTGGCATTAATGGCAGCCATTAATGATATTTTTACTTTACTTTTCCATATTTCATTCCAACAGATTTTAGGATATATCTTTGCGCCTGTTGCATTTATTATGGGTATCCCATTTTCAGAGGCTGTACAAGCAGGTGGTATTATGGCCACTAAGCTTGTAACAAATGAGTTTGTAGCGATGATGGATTTATCAAAAATAGCTCATACGTTTACTCCTCGTACATTAGGTATTATTTCAGTCTTCCTAGTATCATTTGCCAACTTCTCATCTATTGGCATTATTGCTGGAGCAGTAAAAAGCCTAAATGAGAAAAAAGGAAACGTTGTTGCCAAATTTGGTTTAAAACTATTATATGGAGCAACTTTAGTTAGTGTATTAACTGCAGTAATTGTAAGCATTGTATTATAATTAGAAAAAAGCAAATAGGAGGGGAAATGTTGTGAGAAAAGCTTTTCACAACTAACGATATGAGTTACGTTGGATTATTTCTTTCAGGTGCCGTATTATTTCTTAATAGTCTGATGTTAGCAGGAAAAGCAGAAGCAAAAAGTGTTGGGATTTTTAATCTTTTTGTAGGAGTTATTCAAGTGATTATTCCATTTTATTTAATCATGACTCCTGGACAAAATAATTGGGATCTATATAATGATGCGTCTATCTTTTTATTTGGTTTAACCTATTTATATGTTGGGGTTACCGCATTAAAAGGGCTTGATGGCAGGGGGCTCGGCTGGTTTTGTTTATGGGTGGCTATTGTTGCAGTCATGTATACATTTACAGCAATGATTCACTTCCATGATGTTGTCAGTACCATAACATGGGCAATGTGGGCGTTTCTATGGTTCTTATTCTTTTTATCCAATTCACTCCAAAAGAAAATTGATCATTATATAAGCATTGTTGCTTTTGTACAGTCTTGGGTAACCTTAACCATGCCAGCTTTGTTTTACTTTTTTGGTGTCTGGAGTACACCGATTGTTGAAAAAGCTTGGAGTCTTGTTTTAATTGCTTCTAGTTTTTATTTTATTATCCTTTTCTATAAATTAAGGGTTTCACTATCGGTGTCTAGTTTAGAAAATAGAATGGAATAATAAAAAAAGACGACTTTTTTTCACTATTTAAGGGAAGTAAGATCCCTACTTCAAGCCTTAAGAGAAATCAAAGAAGGATAAATGGGGGATAACTGCCCATAAAGGTAGGAGGTCTTACTTTTCGGAATTTTCACTTTATTATCGAAAAAACTATGCATATTTTTACTGAAATATGCATATATGAGGGGATAAAAGATGGAATCAAATGTATTTAAACGAATTTTTTTGGTTGTTATGGATTCAGTTGGAATCGGAGAGGCTCCAGATGCAGAGGCATTTGGTGACAAAGGCTGTGATACATTTGGACATATAGCAGAAAAAATGAACGGGCTGAATATGCCAAATATCTCTAAGTTGGGCTTAAGTAATATTCGTGAAGTAAAAGGAATAGAGATTGCTAAAAAGCCGATAGGTGTTTATACAAAAATGCAGGAAGCATCTTCTGGGAAAGATACGATGACAGGTCACTGGGAAATAATGGGGTTAAATATTAAAACTCCATTTCAAGTTTTCCCAGAGGGCTTTCCGAAAGAGCTTATCGATGAATTAGAAAAACGTACCGGAAGAAAGGTAATTGGTAATAAACCTGCAAGTGGAACAGTTATTATGGATGAACTTGGGGAAGAACACATGAAAACAGGAGCATTAATTGTCTACACATCTGCTGATTCTGTTCTTCAGATTGCCGCTCATGAAGAAATTGTTCCACTTGATGAATTATATAAGATTTGTCACATTGCTCGTGAATTAACGCTTGATGAAAAATATATGGTTGGTCGTGTCATCGCTAGACCATTTATAGGTCAACCAGGAAGCTTTAAGCGTACAGCTAATCGTCATGATTATGCATTAAAGCCATTTGGACGGACTGTTATGAATGAGTTAAAAGATTCAGATATTGAAGTAATTGCTATCGGGAAAATTTCAGATATATATGATGGAGAAGGTGTAACAAAGGCGCTTCGAACAGTCTCAAATAATGATGGAATGGATAAGCTTATTGACACTTTATCGATGGAATTTAGCGGCTTAAGTTTTCTAAATCTCGTCGACTTTGACGCTCTATATGGCCATCGTCGCGATCCGATTGGCTACGGGAATGCACTTGAAGAATTTGATGCAAGATTGCCTGAAGTTTTTGCCAAAATGCGTGAAGACGATCTTTTAATGATTACAGCTGACCATGGAAATGACCCAGTCGCTCCAGGTACTGACCATACACGAGAATATGTTCCGTTGTTGGCATACTCTAAACGAATGAAGGAAGGTAAGGAAATACCAATTCGACTAACTTTCGCTGATATTGGTGCAACCGTTGCCGAAAATTTCAATGTAACCATGCCTGAGTATGGTACAAGTTTCTTAAAAGACTTGAAATCAACATTGGATTAATTTTCAAGGAAGCTAGATAAAATAAAGAAAAGCCCAAGATAATTTTGTCCTTACTAAAAAGGAACAAAATTATCTTGGGTTTTTAGTCCCTTAAATGAATTTGTATGCTCTTAGAATAGGAACCTTCTTCGACAGTTCAAAATGTGTAAAGTGAATTTAGTCTCAATATAATCCTAAAAACTTTATTTTCTATTATACTGTAACGTAGATTCTGGGTAGTAAAACGATTTTAAAGTACTTTAAAGAAACAGCAAACCACAGAAGTCATATGACCCTGTGGTTTGTTCTTTTTAGGGAAATTTCATCATATCATGATTTTTTCCCAACCGATAGAATAAGGATCGTACTAATAATACAAATCATTCCAATCCATTCTGTGATGCCAAAGGAAAGGTTCAGCCAAACAACGGATACGAAGGCTGCAGACAGCGGTTCAAAACTACCAAGTACACTCGCCTCGGAGGCAAGAATATACTTTAAGCTTTCTAAATACATGTAAAAGGCAAGAAGTGTGCCGAAAAGAATGATAAACAGAAATGCAACCACGGCTCCCATCGACCATTGTCCGGCAAATTGAAAAGGAGAATGGAGGAAGCTAAGGCCGATTCCGCCGATTAGCATTCCCCATCCAACAATCGGAATGGACCCCCATTTTACGATGAGGCGATACGGATGCAATGTATAGAAAGCAGAAGCAAATGCAGATAATATTCCCCAAAACAAAGCTCCTTGGCTAATAGATAGCTGCATTCCTTTGCCTTTTGTCACAAGAAAAAAGGTACCGACAAGTGCGAGCAAAACAGCCAGGCTTTCTTGAAAGGTAGGTAGACGTTTCGTTCTAACAGATAGGTAGAGAGTAATGATGACAGGACTCATATATTGCAGTAAAGTAGCTGTAGCTGCGTTCCCAGCCGTAATGGCTGCAAAGTACGTATATTGTACGCCAAGCATACCGAAAATACCGAAAATAACTAGGCTTCTTCGATCCTTCTTATCTTTCCAAATATCAAAAAAGTGCTGCTTATCTTTTGAATAATGAAAAATGAGCATAAGTAGACCCGAAAGTAACATGCGGATGGAGACAAGCCATTCCGTATTAAACCCCTGGTTTTGAAATAAAAACTGGGCAGCAGATCCTGAAATTCCCCAAAGACTTGCTGCCGTAATAACAAAAACAATTCCTTTCGATCTTTCACGTGATGCAACTAAGCTATGCGAACTCATACATGTCCTCCACAATCCCCTGAGTAGTTTTTCTTGTAGCTTTCTATGTAAAAATTTATATAGTAATGACGACTCAATCTTCGTACTAACAAAATAAGTGCGAATCGATGACTTCTCCATTTCTCTTAAACTTTGAAGTGGGGGGCATACTACCCCTAAATAGCCGGCGTTCTTTAGTATAGTGAGATTGCTAGAAAACACTACCAAATAGCGTCCCATATATGATAGAACAAACTAGCTAACACAATCAACTACTGTTTTTTCTGAGCTTGAAATATAAAATAATCCATTGGTCTCTTATTCATAATTATGAGTTGTTTGATTTTCCAACACAAAAAAGAGACTACTCAGTAGTCCCGCTTTACACAACTTTAACAAGTGGCATTTCTTCTTGCTTGCGAATAAACCGCTCCATATTAGGGTCAACATATTCAATTGCATCAAATATAAGAAGTTGGTCTTTTACTTGTAATTTAATAACCTGCTTTCGATTGTCAGCATAATGAGTCATTGGCTCTAATGTCTTTTTATCCAAGTTATAACGGTAGATGTTTCCGCCAATAGCAATCGTTCCATAGATTCCACCTATAATAAGAGCAAGGTTTGAATGATCCAACCACACTGCATCCTTAACCATATCGTTCAGTACATCAATTTCTAAATTGATTTCTTCTCTTATTCCTAACTCTAAATCAAACAATATTAAGTGACTGCTATCTTCCCATTCTAACGGCGTGACATATATGGCGCGTTTACCGTTAGAAGAAATGTTTGGTTCACTGGAAAAGCGATTTTCAAGCAACTGTTCTACGCCATTCGCGTTTACTACATAGATGAACCCTGTAGAATTTTCATATCGTAACGTAAGCATGCTTACAATTCTCCTTCCTCGAATGGTTTTATTCGTTTTACTCTGTCAGGATCAGAGGTGGAATCAGGGAAATTACCGTATAATAGGACGTGCTTTAGTTCCGGATAACGATAAAGAATCTCCTGAATCTGAGTAAGTGGAATCATGACCATTTTGAAGTTGACATTCTTTTCGATAACAGAGAAATAATCAATTTTATCAGGACTTGGATCAACGGGAATGATTAGTACCCAGTAATCAGGATTATGCTCTTGTACAGTATACGCTTCGTTCATCAGTACTCCCTTATTAGGCATTTTTGCCCACTTCTTACATTGAAATACCCACTTTCGTTCATATCCTAATCCAAATGGAAGTTGTTCAAAGGTTTTTGCAACTATATCTCTTCCCTTATCTCCTCCGTCCTTTCCAAACCACATTCGTTGAAAGAATTTACCCTCATATGCAAGGAGATAGTATATGAACTTCTCAAAGTGTCGGTTATCAATCTCTGACCAATTGATTCCATTTACATTTATCATATGAATTTTCTCCTTCGCCTACGTACTCCTACTCTATTTGAATTGTATCATTTATTTCTGTGTAGTTGTCTTAGCCTCTTTTTGAAAGTACACGAGCAAAATAAGCAAAAGTATCTTGGGAATAAAGGATTTTAATCCATTGATGAAAAGATTTTTACGGGTGGAGAGTAATAGTAGAGAAATATCATTGTATTAAGGTATATGCCGTTTTTTACAATAAAAAGACAATATATTGACTTTGTGCGGCGGATGAGTTATTTTAAATTAGACAATATATTGTTTAATTTAGAGGTGGAAAACATGGATTTTTCAAAAGAACTATACGAATTAGATCAAATGCAACAAATATATGCCACTTTATTTTCTTTAGCTAATAAAGTTCAAATTATTGGAGACTCTTATCTCGAAAAGCTAACATCTAGGCAATTTATGACGATGCTTGCAGTACTTCACTTACCAGAGAATAAGGCAACGATTAATAATATTAGCAAAAAGCTAGGAACATCAAAGCAAAATACCAAACAGTTAGTTAACAGTATAGAGAAAAAAGGATATGTAAGAGTTTCTCCTAACGCAACCGATAAAAGAGCACTAAATGTTAGTGTTACTGAATCTGGATTGAATGTGATGAATGAGTGCGGAAAAATAGGGGTACAATTTATGGCTGATTTATTCCATGAGTTCTCGGCAGAAGAGTTAGTCCTTTTGAAAGGCTTATTATTGAAACTCTATATGTTTGATGGTCAACCAATCGACGGATTCGAAGAAGATATTTCAAGGAAAACTGAAGTTCTATCAGAGGATCAATTCATTACTTTACAGGAATTCTCTAAGCGTAGAAATAAATGAAAAATAAAAGATATAGTAAGGGAGAGTAATAATTATGTTTGAAATTAATGATAAAACCTTACGAATAATTAAAAAGGCTTGTAAAGGAAAAAAGCATGTAAAGTTAACTGTTGGCTATTTAACAGGCAATGATTCTGTAATAAAAATTTATAATGACAACGGCGAGTTTGATTCATCAAAAAAATATCATTATGAAATTGGCTCTATTACAAAGACCTTTACCGTATCTTTGCTATCAATATATATATTTGAAAACAAGATGTCAATAAACGATTCCATACAAAAATATATTGAAGATCTTAGGGAAGACGAGTATTATCCTACATTACTCCGTCTTGCTACACACTCTTCTGGATATTCAGCAACACTGCCATTAAATAAACAGGAATATTTCAAATTATTATTAGGTTTGATAAGTGGCGGTGGCGATATGAATAAGAATAATCCGTTACATATGGATTTAAACAAGATGAAAATGCATATGGAAAAAAATAAATTAAAAGATGCGGATTATTCATGGAAATATTCAAATTTTGGTATGTCACTTATTGGTTATGGGTTGGGAATTGTATCAGGCAGGGGATATTGGGACACGATGAATGAATTTCTACAAAATGAACTGGGATTAAATGATACATATTTAGGAACATCAAATAATAATTTACATGGTTATGACAGAAAAAATAATGATTGCGGAAACTGGAAATGGAACAAAGACAATCTTATATCACCTGCGGGTGCAATAAGTTCAACTGCCGAGGATTTACTTAACTATGCAAAAATAAATATTTACGAAGATAAACCATATTTGTCTCTTTGTCATAAAAAACATGGAAATAGAAATAGGAAGTATGATATGGGTCTTGGATGGTGGCTTTTAAAGAAAAACAATAATGTTATTTTGCATGGCGGTGGAACAGGATGCTTTAGTTCATTTTTAGGAATTGATAAAGAAAAAAAAGTCGCCTCCGTAGTTTTGGCTAATTATAGATTAGGTATGAATGATGATGAAAATATAGGATTTTCTTTATTAGAAAGTCTACAGAAATCAAAAGATGAATAAGAACTACCAACATATTTTAATGAAGAGCAGCGATCAAGTTCAAACTAATATTTCGAATAATCCCCAAAAGCGAAAATGTTATCTTGTCTATGAAAATTCAGCTCATTTTTTCGTTTTGGGGACTTTTTAACTCAATGTTTATACGTTTTTACTACCGAATAAAAGGCGCTCCATGTTTCAATAAATCCTCAAATGCAGGCATTTGTAGGTGCCAAACTTCCGGCAATTCATCGAGTCCAAAGAAACGAAGCTGGAGCGTTTCGTCATTGTTTTCATGGAGGGTACCGGAAAATTCGTGGCAGGTGAACATAAATTTCACGAGAGAAACTTCGTCGCCGTTTTGCAGGGTGCGTTCGAAATTTGGGCCCGAGTATACACCTAGTAATTCGAGCTTGCCGAGTGTAAGACCTGTTTCCTCCCATGTTTCTCGCCGTGCTGTCTCTTCAATTGTTTCGTCTAGCTCCATATATCCACCCGGATGTCCCCACAAACCATTGTCAGAACGCTTTTGCAGTAAGATACGATTTTGTTCATCAAAAATAAACACGCCGGCCACGACCATAATTACTTTATGATGGCCAACAAAGTTGCGTAAATAAGATATGTAATCAGCCAAGAAAGGATCCTCCTGTTATGGTAAGGTATTTGTCTTCATTATATAGGGAAACTACCAAGAGAGGGAATTTTATAGCAGAAATATCCAATTTGTATTGCTTTAATTCCAACTAGAAACATATGCATTGACGGATTTCGGCAACAGTGTTAACGTATTTGTATGAATTTTCTTATTTTATTGCAAAGGATGAGTGTTATGAATATATATGAAAATATTACAGAGTTGATTGGAAACACACCTGTGGTAAAGTTAAATCGTATTACACCAGAAGATGCAGCTGATGTATTTATTAAATTAGAGATGTTTAACCCTTCTCGCAGTGTGAAGGACCGCGCTGCTTATAATTTAATTGTAACTGCTGAAAAGAACGGATTTCTTAAGCCGGGCGGTACGATTATTGAGCCAACGAGCGGAAATACTGGAATCGGACTTGCAATGAATGCAGCTGCGAAAGGATATAAAGCCATTTTAATTATGCCGGATAACAGTTCAAAGGAACGGATTAAGATTTTGAAAGCTTATGGTGCAGAGGTTGTTCTTACGCCAGCTGATCAGCGGATGCCAGGAGCTATTGCGAAAGCAAAGGAATTGCATGAACAAATACCGAATAGCTACATCCCGCAGCAATTCGAAAATCCTGCTAATCCAGATGCACATCGCATGACGACGGCTCTTGAAATTTTAGAACAAATGGAAGGAAAACTCGATGTGTTCGTGTCAAGTGCAGGAACAGGTGGTACAATTACTGGTACGGGAGAAGTATTGAAAGAACATTTGCCAAATTTACATATTACCGTTGTTGAGCCGAAGGGGTCGCCTGTATTATCAGGCGGTAAACCAGGTCCTCATAAGCTTGTCGGCACAAGCCCAGGTTTTATTCCTTCTATATTAAATCAGCATGTATATGATGAAATTATGCAAATTGAAGATCAACATGCACTTGGTACGATGCGTGATTTAGCATGTAAGGAAGGCATTTTAGTTGGCCCTTCTGCAGGGGCGACAGCGTTTGCTGCGATTGAAATTGCTAAAAAATTAGGACCAGGCAAGAAAGTATTATGTATGGCTCCCGACACAGGTGAACGTTATTTAAGTATGGGTATTTTTGGCTAATTGGCCAAAAATAAAGAATAGGGGGCTTCGCATGGAAGCAGCAAAGAAAAATATATACTCAGCGAATATGATTTATCCCATCTTATTCGCAATTAGCACGGGGCATTTTTTAAACGATTGCATGCAAGCAGTTGTACCGGCCTCATTTCCAATATTAGAAAGGACGATGCAACTATCTTATGTGCAAATCGGTTGGATTGCATTTGCGTTAAATATGACCTCATCGATAATGCAGCCTGTTTTTGGTTCGTTCACCGATAAGAGGCCATCGCCGTTTTTATTGCCTCTCGGTATGCTTTCAAGCTTACTTGGTATGGTAGGCTTAGCACTTGCACCGAACTTTTACATGATCCTGCTTTCTGTTTTATTTATTGGTCTTGGTTCGGCTGTCTTTCATCCAGAAGGAGCACGCGTAGCATTTATGGCGGCTGGTTCAAAACGTGGGCTTGCGCAAAGTATTTATCAAGTAGGTGGTAATACGGGAAATGCTTTAGCACCTATTTTTACCGTTCTTGTCTTTGTACCATTTGGTCAAAAAGGGGCATTGTCCTTTACGATACTTGCTGCAATTGGTATAGCAATCTTACTTTATGTTTCTATTTGGTATCGTAATGAACTTATTGCTCGTGCAAAGCGTGCGAAGAAGAAACTAGGTTCTAACGCCAAGGTTAGCAAAGAAGTGAAGCTTGCAATCCTGTTACTCATTTTTCTTGTTTTTGCACGTTCTTGGTACACTGCAGGAATAAATAATTTTTATCAATTTTATTTAATTAAGCATTATGGTTTGACGATCCAACAGGCACAGTATTATGTGTTTGCGTTTATGATCGCGGGGGTAGTAGGAACGTTTTTTGGAGGATCACTTTCGGATCGATTTGGAAAACGAAATATCATCATGATTTCCTTGCTTGGGGCTGCACCGCTTGCATTGGTATTGCCATATGCACCGTTAGCATTGGTCACCCCTCTCTTTCTTGCAATTGGATTCATATTATCGAGCAGCTTTAGCGTTACGGTTGTATATGCACAAGAGCTTCTTCCTGGCAAAGTGGGAGTAGCCTCAGGCCTTATTGTCGGGCTAGCATTTGGTATGGGTGCTCTCGGTGCAGTTGCCCTCGGAAAGCTTGCCGACATGTATGGCTTAACATTTATTATGATCTTATGCAGCCTTTTACCATTACTTGGTGTGTTATCTTTGAAGCTGCCAAATGATGATAAAATTTAATAAAAAAGACTTTGGGAGAGGGGCTACCTTATGGAGCCTCTCTTTCTAATAGTACACGCCAATTGATGGTGGGATATAACCTGAAATTCTACATCTTGATACAAGTAGACTATAATTTAGTATGTACTTATTTAATGGGGGAGGTAATAAAATATGAATATTGATAGTATTATTTTTGATTTAGACGGTACGCTTTGGAATGTAGTAGAAGCTGTTTGTGGTGCAAGGAAAACGATATTATCAAAGTATCCAAACATAACAAAAGTAGTAACACCTAAAGATATAGAAGAATGTATGGGACTTCAAATACATGAAGTAGGCAAAAAGTTATTTCCAGATTTAGATGAAGATTTTCAAATGAAATTAATGAAAGAATTCGGCGAAACAGAACAAGTTTATTTAGGAGAGCATGGTGGAATATTATACCCTAAATTAGAAGAAACACTTAAAAACTTATCTGAAAAATATAAATTATTCATAGTTAGTAATTGTCAGGATGGTTACATACAATGCTTCTTTAAAGCACATAAATTAAATAAATATTTTAGTGATTTTGAATGTGCTGGAGTAACAGGACTATCAAAAGGAGAAAACAATAAAATTATAATGGAAAGAAATAAGTTGAAGAGTCCAATTTATGTAGGAGATACGAATCTAGATGCAGAGTCAGCAATAGTAGCAGACATTCCATTTGTATATGCAAGATATGGATTTGGTCATGTTGAAGAATATGATTATGTTATTGATAGCTTTGAAGAAATATTAACTTTAGAATTATAGACTAGATAGGAGTGATGGATTTTACCATTACTCGGCGTATTATCTTGGAAGCTGCCATAGAGAAGGGGTTAAAGAATACCTAGATGAAGCAAAACAAAACAACTTAGTTATTGGTTTAGCTTCCAGTTCATCTAGAGATTGGGTTAAGACGTATCTTGAACAATTATATATTATTGAATATTTTAATGTTATCAATACAAAAGATGATGTAACTCGAGTGAAACCAGACCCAGAGTTATATACAAAAACAATAAGAGATTGTAACTTATCACTGACTGAAATGATTGCTTTCGAGGATTCATTAAATGGTTTAAATGCAGCAAAACAAGCAGGCATTCGTTGTGTGATCGTCCCAAATAATGTTACAAAACATTTAGCATTTAAAAATCATGATTATCAACTAAGTTCTATGAAACAAGAAGCGTTGAGTGATGTAATTAGAAAATTAGATAATAAACTTTTATGTTAAACGAACGGGTGCTTTACTTCAAAGGGAGTAGAACTTTTTTGTTATAAGGATTTTGTAGAGTGATGTGTTCATTATTAGTAAATAAGTGTCCCTTTATTAAAAAAGGACTTTCAATTCTTCAAAACTGGACCACCTCAAATAATAAATGAGGTGGTTGGAGTTAAATAATCCCTCTTGAATCCACCGTTAAACACATTCTAGTTGTTTTTAACATATGCCCTTCAAACCAATCATTAAATTCATCTATAACTAGGAATCCATAAGCTTGGTAAAAGTTATATCCAATTTTGTTCTTTGTTTCGACATTGACATATAGTCGTTCTACATTCTTCAATTCCTTTATACCTGCCTGTAATAAGGCTGAGCCCATGCCATGTCGTTGATAACCGGGAAGTAAATAAATAGCTAATAATTCCGCTTCTTTCTTTTCCATGATAGAAGAAAAGTTGGCAAATCCAATAATTTTATGATTTACTTCGGCAACGAGCATGAGGGAATGTTCCATACGGTGCTTTAGCATGTCATTTGAGTATGCTTCGTTTAGAAGTTTTTCTTAAATTTTGTTTGGAATGATACCAATGTAGGTTTTATTCCAAGCAGTTTTTGCGACATATTGGACTTGAGGTATATCAGGCAACTGCATAGGGCTTATACGTTTGTTCATAGCTTCCTCTCCTTTTTTGATAGAAATATAGGAAAAAGCATAGTATTTTACATAAATATTACTAGTACAATTCTTTTCTCTCTTTGTATAATATTAGCATGTAGAGATAGGAGGCTTCCATTATGTGGAATGATTTTAAAAAATTCGCGGTAAAAGGAAATGTTGTTGATTTAGCAATTGGGGTTATTATTGGGGGAGCCTTTGGGAAAATCGTTAGTTCGCTTGTGAATGATATGATTATGCCGCTTGTGGGCTTATTATTAGGTGGAATTAATTTTACCGAGTTACAACTGACTATTGACAGAGCTTCTGTAAAGTATGGGAACTTTCTACAAACAGTTGTTGATTTCTTTATTGTATCGTTTTCTATTTTTCTATTCGTTCGTCTATTAGAGCGGTTAAAGAGAGAAAAACCATCTGTTGAAGTAGAAGCTCCGAAACAAACAAGAGAAGAACAATTGCTGGAAGAAATTCGCGATTTGTTAAAAGTGAGTGCGGAAAGAGAGAATTAATAAAGGTAAGAAAGACCGTCAATCTACTGTTAACGGGTTCCCTTTGCAGTTTTGACAACAATATTGACAACTTAGTTAACTTCCTTGACGGACAAAACAGCATGAAATTGGCACGTATTTCTTTAGCCATATTTCATGCTATTTTAATGGATTAAGTAGGTAAACTTCCTCGCTATTCTACTGTATAATTATGGAATAGGGGAGTGATTAATATTTTGATTTCAAAGGTGAAAAGAGAGGAATATAGTTCGTTAACGCAAGAGGCACTATGTAATGTTTGTTTCAATCCATTAATCCAGGCTTACAAAGAAAGAATGGCAGATCAAACTATCGATGATAGCTCCAAGATTAAGGAACAATTTTATGATGAGCTAACTATTGGTCAGCAGTCGTTGTTCTCTTTTCACGTATATTATGATCATGCAATTAAATCCTTGGATGAATTTTATTGGTGGAGTGCTTATTTTTTAGCACAACCCAAAATTTGGTCAGCAATTAAATCTGGATTAAAATATTTTGGGGATGATAAGATGCTACAACTCCTTGAAAATGTTGAAACGGTTCTAAAAAGATATAATCATCCGAGTAGTTTAGAAGAGTTTAATATTACTCGTGAAGATATTCTCCGTGATAAGGAACTTCTTGCATCGATAAGCCCTTTGCATAATATATTCAATGAAGCCGCTCCATTAACATTACAGATCATCAGTAATTATATTCGAGACAACGTTAAAGAGTTCTTAATGGTTGAAGACTAAGTATGGGAAACCCCATAATTCGGATAAGGTGAAGAAAATAAAAAATAGTAGAAATGGACTTGGATGAAACCCAAGTCCATTTCTATTTGAAGTATATGATAATCTACTGATGACAACATTTCATCAAGACTCGATTTGTTGTAAAACATCATCTAACATTTTGATTTGCAATTTGTACTGCGCAAAAATGTTTTCAAATGTAAGTATAGCTAACGGATTGTCACCAATATATTGTTTTTTCACTTCGAATGCCTGTTCATAATACTGCAATTTCTTAAGAAGCATGTTTTTTTGCTTTTGGACGCTATCAACGATTCTTTCCGATTCGATTTGTTAAAATTCAGCTCGTAAATTGGAAATTTTAAAAAATTATAGGAAGAAAAAGAAAATGATTGCATCTTTATGCAAGACAAGCGATAATAAATCCTATATGAATTAGACTATTCAGTAATTGGTGGGGATGAATGTGAAGGTAATTAAATTCGGAGGGTCTTCCGTAGCCTCTGGAGAACAAATTGAAAAGGTATTTCGCATTGTGACAGATGATCCTGAGAGAAAGGTCGTAGTTGTGTCTGCACCTGGGAAACGATTTAAAGGTGATGACAAAGTAACGGACCTTTTAATAAAATGTGCAGAGCAGGTTCTTGAAACGGGTGATGCAAAGGAAGCGTATGAAGCAGTTATCGGACGCTATCGTGATATTGCAACACACTTACAATTACCTATGACGATTATAGATGAGCTTTCTTCTCGTTTATCGGAACTTTTGAACGCTGATAGAAGTAATCCGGAATCGTTTACAGATGCGATTAAAGCGAACGGGGAAGATAGCAGTGCTAAGCTAGTTGCTGCGTATTTTCAAAAGCAGGATGTAGAAGCTCATTATGTAAATCCAAAGGACGCTGGTTTGTTTGTAAGCGATGAGCCAGGCAATGCACAGGTACTTCCGCAATCGTATGATAATCTATTAGCCTTGCGAGAACGCTCAGGAGTTCTTATTTTCCCAGGATTTTTTGGCTATTCCGAAACTGGAAAAATTGTAACTTTCTCACGCGGGGGCTCTGATATTACAGGTTCTATTCTTGCAAATGGCGTAAAAGCAGATGTATATGAAAACTTTACAGATGTGGATGCTGTATATGCAGTGAATCCGAACTTTATTGAACATCCGCATGAAATTCGCGAATTAACCTATCAAGAAATGCGTGAGCTATCTTATGCCGGTTTTGCAGTATTCCATGATGAAGCATTGATTCCTGCCTTTCGTGCAGGCATTCCGGTGAACATCCGCAATACGAATAATCCATCCGCACCAGGGACATATATCCTTGCAAAGCGTCAACAAAGCAATGGACCTGTTGTAGGGATTGCTAGCGATGGTGGATTTTGCAGTATTAATGTGAGTAAATATTTGCTACACCGCGAAATCGGTTTTGGCCGTCGCCTATTGCAAATTTTAGAGGACTTCGGTGTTTCATACGAGCATACGCCGTCTGGAATTGATGATATTTCTGTAATCATTCGTCAAAATCAGATTGCCGAGGGAATAGAAGAAACGATAATTAATCGCATTTATGAAGAACTTGAAGTGGATAATGTTACCGTTGAACATGATTTATCGATGATTATGATTGTTGGGGAAGGTATGATTCGTACAATTGGTACGATGGCGAAGGCTACCAATGCCCTTGCAGATGAAAAGGTAAATATTGAGATGATTAACCAAGGATCATCCGAAGTAAGTGTTATGTTTGGCGTACACAGCGTCGATGAGAAAAAGGCAGTACAAGCGTTGTACCAAGCTTTTTTCACAACTAGTCCAGTGAAATAATAATTGAGGCAAAATGACTCCGGCTAAAGAGCTGGAGTCATTTTTCATTGACAAATAAAAGAGGTCATTTTATATTTGTATCAATAATTATCTGAAAATTCTGTATTGATATACCATGCCTAACCTACGAAATATCTAGGAGGGATAAACGTATGCAATCAAAAAAACGTAAAATTATGAGCTTTTTTCAAAGCTTTGCAGCAAAGTGCGACTATTATTGGGGGAGAGATGCTCATACAGACTCGGAACTAAAAAACCGGTTAAGTTTCATACGCCAGCAAGCGTATATTCTGCTTAAATATTATTAACCCAAAAGGTTAGGGACGTTTCGTCTGCATTTAGACGAAACGTCCCTTGCGTTAATTCTGAGTGTGATTTTGGCGAAAAATCGGTAACTTGCTAGTTTCGATAATAAATTTGGATTATCGATAATAAACTTGTTAGTTTCGATAATAAATATAAATTATCGATAATAAACTTGCTGGTTTCGATAATAAATTTTAAATTTCGATAATAAATACAAGTATGAATAATTATGCAGGACCTTGTAATTTAAATTGACTACGGATCGTAATCGTTAGATAATAATTCCAATTCATTTTTTACATGCATATGGAAAGAAGGGGATAGATGATGGAGGTTCAATTGAAAGATGGGTTTATGATTTCGTCAAACAAAGAGTACTTAGATCTTGATGTGATTTATCAATTTTTACATAGTGAATCGTATTGGGCAAAAGGCATACCATATGAAATTATGGAGGAGTCTATTCAACATTCCATTTGTTTTGGGGTATATCAAGGAAATGTAGAGGATGAGCATCGGCAAGTAGGGTTTGCACGGATCATTACGGATTTTGCTACATTTGCTTATATTGCAGATGTATTTATTCTTTCGGAATTTCGAAAATTAGGGTTGAGCAAAGCTTTGGTACAAGCGATGCTTGCCTATCCAGGTATACAGAAGGTTCGAAAAGTGGCATTAGCAACGAGTGACGCTCATGGCTTATATCGACAATTTGGATTCAAGGAAGCTGAAATAAATAAATATATGCATTTGCCTCGAAATCAATATCAATAACAAAAAAAGCTCTCTCAAAGTCATTGCAGACTAGGAGAGAGCTTTTTATGAACAAATCTATCCCTTATTCTCGAATTTGTCCGTTTCCATAAATCTTATACTTTGTTGTCGTTAGCACAGGTAAGCCCATTGGTCCGCGTGCATGGAGCTTTTGGGTGCTAATGCCGATTTCCGCACCAAATCCGAATTCGAATCCGTCTGTAAAGCGGGTAGAGGCATTATGGTACAGTACGGCAGCGTCAACCTCAGTGAAAAATTTAGAGGCGTGTTCTTTATTTGCAGTAATTATCGCTTCTGAATGCTTAGAACTGTAGTGGTTAATATGCTGGATGGCTTCCTCAACGGACGATACAATTTTAACAGCAAGCGTTAGCGATAAAAATTCATATAAATAATCATCCTCTGTTGCTGGTAGAATGCTGTCATCAATTGCTCGTGCTTTTTCATCTCCGTGAAGCTCTACGCCAAGTTTGTGTAAACCGGTAAATAATGCCTTTCCGTATGTAGCAGCCCATGCTTCGTGAAGGACAATCGTTTCAATGGCATTACATACAGAAGGACGTTGTGTTTTTGCATTGATAATGATTGAGGTTGCCATTTCCGAATCTGCCGTTTCATCGACGTATACATGACAATTGCCGGCACCTGTTTCAATGACGGGAACGGAAGCCTCGCGGACAACCGTATCAATTAATTGCTTACCGCCGCGTGGAATGAGAACATCTAGATAATCATGTAACGTGAACAATTCCTTTGCACTATTACGCGATGTATCTTCAATCAGTTGTACGCTATCCTCTGGTAAGGCTGTGTTTGTAAGAGCTCGGCGCACTACGGCAACAATAGCTTTATTCGAGTGAATGGCAGAGGAACTGCCGCGCAGAATAACTGCGTTTCCTGTTTTAACACATAGCGTAGCTGCATCGACAGTTACGTTTGGGCGAGCTTCGTAAATCATGCCCACAACACCTAGTGGTACGGATACTTGCTCAATCGTAAGACCATTTGGACGCTTCTGTGATGAAATCGTTTTGCCGACTGGATCTGGAAGCTCGATTAATTGGCGAATTCCTTCTGCCATCGCTTGTAAGCGTGCTTCTGTTAAACGAAGGCGGTCAAGAAGAGAGCTAGACATTCCCTTTTCTTTGCCTGCAGCAAGATCTTTTTCATTTTCTTGCAGAATATAAGCTGCTTCTGTGCCTAGTCTATCGGCGATAGCAGCGAGTGCTTCATTTTTTTGCTCCGTTGTTTTCGTTACGAGCTTCTGCGCTGCTGCTTTTGCGATTTTCCCTTTTTCCATCACTTCACTCATGCTATGTTCCCCCTTATTATTTATAAAGTAACCCAATTGTCGCGATGAATAACCTCATAGCTGTGCCGTTCTTCCTGCTGCATAATTTCAAAGCTTTGCTTGCCTTTCACTTGTTCTAGCTCATCTGCTGAATATTGTACTTGGCCTTTACCAATAACAGTTCCTTTTGGATTTAGCACCTCTACAACATCACCGGGGCGAAAGCTGCCTTCCACTGCTGTTATTCCTGCAGGCAGCAGGCTTTTTCCGTGCTGCACGACAGCTTTTGCTGCGCCGTCGTCAATTGAAATACGGCCACGAATAATCGAATGCAGGGCAATCCATTGTTTATTTGTGTTAACGGTTTTATGGAGCGTATGACCGATGTAGGTGCCGTCTCCCTTTCCTTGCAAGATGTCGAGCAATTTATCCTCGCCTTGCCCAGTTCCGATAAACACGTTTACTCCAAGCGATACGGCTGTTTTGGCAGCATCAATTTTTGATTTCATGCCGCCGGTACCAACCTTTGTACCTGACCCTTCTGCTAGTGCTGCAATTTCATCCGTAATAGAAGGAAGGTAGGAGAACCGCTTCGCATCGGGATTTTCTCGCGGATTGCTATCGTATAGACCATTGACATCGGTTAAAATCATGAGCATATCAGCATAGACAAGACCGCTGACCAATGCAGAGAGCATATCATTATCGCCAAATGTAAGCTCCACAAGTGACACAGAGTCATTCTCATTAATAATCGGAAGCGCATGACGATCCAGCAATTCTGACAATGCTGCATATGCATTGCTATACTGTTCTTTCCGTGAGAAATCACTTCTTGTTAAGAGTAGCTGAGCGGTAATGATACCGAATTTCTGACACTCGGCTGTATACGCCTGCAAGAGTAGTCCTTGCCCAACGGCTGCTGCTGCTTGTTTTCCTTTCATGGTGACAGGACGACCTGGATAGCCAAGTGCTGTAAAACCAGCGGCTACCGCACCTGACGTAATAAGCACTACATCATGTCCCTCTGCTTTTAGTTTTGCTATGGCGGCTACATGATCAGCCAGTTTTTCCATACATATTCCGCTTGCCGTCGTCAGCGAGCTGCTTCCAATTTTTACAACGATACGTTGCCGTTTCACCTATATTCCCTCCATCTTTATGAGAAACGCGGGGGCACAGGAGCTTTTTTATCCTATGCAAAAAGACTCCTCCATCCTTTCTATGAAAGGACGGAAGAGTCATCATTCCGCGGTACCACCTTACTTGGTGTAATGAAATACACCCACTTTCACCTGTAACGCAGGTGTAACGCTTTGGCTTTCACCAAAGGCTCCAAGGTAGGTTCAGCAACTTCAAAGGCGAGGAATCTTACAGCCGATGGATTCCATTCTCTAACGCCTGAATCTTGCTTACTAATCCTTTTCTTACGCTTTTTCCCTGTATATACTTGACGTTATTATGCACCAGAAAAAGAGTGAATGTCAAGATAGGATGCTTTGCTTGTATAGATAATTGTGAAAATAGACATTACAGTTCCATCCTTACTATCAACGAAAAATGATATTAAGTTATCATTGCAAAAACGAGACGTAGTTTACAACTTTCCTAATATTGTAAAAATATGTTATAAAATCATGTAAAATCCCATTTATTCCTATAATGCTATATTATAATGCTCATGAAGTTTAAAACTATATGGAAAAGGAAGGGGAAGCATGCAGCAAATTATTGATGAGCATTTTACTTTTTTGCAGAATGTGAGACAAAATCAACGGATGATGAAAACACTTGAAGAACGCAATATTACCATTTTGACGGATTGTGAAGAATACAAAGAGCTAGCGAAACGCTTTTACGCCAAGTATTACAACCCACAGGTAGGAAAGCGGATTGCTTTAGTCGGGATGGATCCGAACAAACGTGGTTCCGGTAAAACAGGCGTTCCGTTTTTAGATTTTAAATCGCTATCCGTCTTTCTTGACAAAGTCCCTCGTGAAACATCTGATGCAAGCTCACAATTCATCTACGGAATCATCCAACATTTCGGTCCAACTGCATTCTTTCAGCATGTATACATGACTAATGTGTCTTGGTTTGGTTTTCAACGTCACCGAAAGGCTTTTCATTACTACGATTTAGCAGGGTGGATTGCAAGACTATTTACAAAGGGATTCATCAAGGAAATGACAATGCTAAATCCAAGCTGTATTGTACCACTTGGAGAAAGAGTAGAAGAAACACTCCTCGAAATGAAACAGGATGGCCGCCTTCCTCAAGATATAACCATCACAGAGCGCCTTCCTCATCCTTATTGGTGCTCTAAGCCGCAAAATTTGGAAAGGGGACGACAAAAATATATTGATGTCATTGAACAGTTCATAGAAGAAGGAGTGGTGAAATAGTATAGAACAGCTTGAGACGGATTTAGGGCTCAAGCTGTTTTGTTTTTGATCTTTTGCAGGAAAAATAGAGTCTTGCGAATGTGCTCGAAAAAAAACTCATTCTTGAAAAAGGATTGCACGTTAAAAACATGTAATCTAATATAATGTGATGTAATGCCATGAAAGAGGTGATGTTGATGATAAAGGATTCAATCGAAAGAGATGCAGTGTACAATGTGATTTATAGAAGGAGAGATGTTCGCAGTTTTCTTCCTAATCCGATTCCAGAGGATGTAATAGAGAGGATTTTACAAGCAGCACATCATGCACCTTCGGTAGGATTTATGCAGCCTTGGAATTTTATCTTAGTTACGTCCCCGCAGATAAAGGATCAATTAGCTTGGGCAGCTGAGAAGGAAAGGAAAGCGCTTTCTATTCACTATGAAGAAGAACGGGCGGCTAAGTTTTTATCCTTAAAAGTAGAGGGAATTCAACAAGCGCCGCTGACGATTTGTGTCACATGTGATCCAACGAGAGGCGGCTCTCATGTGCTAGGGAGAAATTCCATTCCAGAAACAGATGTTTTATCAACGGCATGTGCGATTCAAAATATGTGGTTAGCTTCATGTGCAGAAGGATTGGCTTTGGGCTGGGTTAGCTTTTATAAGAAAAATGATGTACGCGATATTTTGCATATTCCGCCTCATATTGATCCGGTTGCCTTGCTTTCCATTGGGTACACAGATGACTATCCTACGGCTCCTATTTTAGAGACGGCCAATTGGGAAAAACGCCGTTCCCTTGAAAATTTAATTTTTCATGAAACGTGGGGGAATGGTATCGAATTAGAAGCAGCTGCAAAAAATGTTGAAAAGTAAAACAAATTACGATATCATGAACACTATAAGTAAGAAATAGTTTTATAATTCTATATTTTCTATATTTTTCTAGCAATAAATTAAGATGCCGCAAAAGGCTTAATAGGGAATCCGTATAAGAAACGGAACTGCCCCCGCAACTGTATGTGTAGACGAAATAGGTGAACCACTGTAAAGGAATACGGGAAGGACCTAAAGTAGAGAGAAACACGAGTCAGGAGACCTATCTTAATTTCGTAAGTTTCAAATTCTTCGGGGATTGAGAAGGTGAAGTGTCAGCAGCAAAAGGTCTATATACCTTTTTCCTTTTTATGCTTTCGTTTCCCACTTAAGGTCCCCTTGAGTGGCTTTTTTGTTTTGAAGGAAAAAATGAAGAGATGAATAATAAAATAGAATGATAGAAATAAGGTACATAGCTAGGTATAAGCTGTGTTTAAAAGGGAAGATGGTGAAAATCCATCACGGTACCCGCCACTGTAATGGGGAGTTTCATTGTATATGTCACTGAGCCGATGCTTGGGAAGACATAATGAAATGACGAACCTAAGTCAGGAGACCTGCCTTGTTTTGCATGCTTTCTGGAACCTACGGGATATGGGTGAAAGTGCTGACTGAATGCTCATGTATTTATTCGCACCCCTATCTGTAGATAGGGGTGTTTTTTATACACAGAAAGGGAGTGCAAGATGACGACTTGGAACTTAACAGGAACAAAGCATCACGTATTAATTTGTAATGGAAGCAGTTGTATGAGAAAGGGAGGAGAGGAAGTAACACAAGCAATTCGTGAGGAGATCACGAATGTACAGGCTGACGCAAGTATACATACGACAAGAACGAGGTGCAATGGAAGATGCAAGGATGCTCCTATTGTCATCGCGTACCCGCAAGGAACGTGGTACAAGGAAGTAAATAAAGAGAGTGCTTGCAGTATTGTCCATCATTTAATAAAGGGCACTACGAAAGAGGAAGCAGTCCTCTACCACTATGAAGATGGTGGTTTTGCAGCACCTGCCCATTCCACGAGTGAGGATGGGATAGTAAAGGTGCCTAACTTGAAATAGACAACATTTGGCATTTCGATATATGGGAAAGGTGGCGCATAAAAGTGACAGGAAAAGTAGCAATTATCGGATTTGGCCCGGGTAGCTTTGACCATATTACGCACCGGGCAAAGGAAGCCATAGAAGAATGTGACATGATCATAGGATACAAAACCTATGTCGACTTGATTGAAGGATTAGTAAAAGGACAAACCATCATTAGCACAGGTATGACTGAAGAAGTAAGCAGAGCGCAGGAAGCCGTAAAACAGGCAGAACAAGGTAAAAACGTCGGAGTCATTTCCAGCGGAGATGCTGGTGTATACGGGATGGCTGGGCTTATTTATGAAGTGCTGCTGAATAAAGACTGGCACAAGGAAACGGGAGTAGAGGTAGAAATTATTCCAGGGATCTCCGCTATTAACTCCTGTGCTTCTTTATTAGGAGCTCCTATTATGCATGATGCGTGCACGATCAGTCTAAGTGATCATTTAACGCCGTGGAGTTTAATTGAGAAACGAATTGATGCAGCAGCCGGGGCTGATTTTGTCATTGCTTTTTATAATCCAAAAAGCGGTAGAAGAACGAGACAAATTGAAGAGGCGCAAAGAATTTTATTGCAATATCGTTCTCCTAATACCCCGGTTGGATTAGTGAAAAGTGCTTACCGAGATCGGCAGCATGTAGTTATTACGAATCTTGCAGATATGCTGAATCACGATATTGGGATGCTGACCACTGTTATCGTCGGAAATTCATCGACGTTCGTTTACGATGATTTGATGATAACGCCGCGCGGCTATCAACGAAAATATACGCTAGATAAGACGGAGCAACGACTTGCACCGCATCAGCGCTTACAGAAGGAAGCAGAGCCATGGTCACTTGATCAGGGTACATCTAAGCCTTCAGCAAGAGAACTGGCTGAAGAGGCATTACAGGCTATTACGGGAAAAACAGAGGATAGTGCTACTAGAATGCAGCAGCCAATCTCATCCATATTCGAGCTTGCCGTAAGTCCTGGTGTTGCCAATAAGAAATTTACAGCTGAGCAGATGCTGACGCTTGCTAATCTTATATCAGACAAAGGAACGATGGAATATACACCGGATCATGCGATCAAGCTTGCGATTCCAACTGATAATCCGGATACCATAATCGATACTTTGCAGGAGGCGGGTTTTTTACTTTCCCCTATAGGTGATGTGTTGACGGTAAAAGCATGTGATTTTTGCGATAGCGAGAAAACAGATGGCATTCCTTATGCAGAGGAGATTCAGCAAAAATTAGGAGGTCTTGAACTGCCTAAAGAGCTGAAGATTGGGTTTAACGGTTGTGGTATGGCGTGCTACGGTGCAGTAAAAGAAGATATTGGCATTGTATACCGCAAAGGAGCATTCGATTTATTTTTAGGTGCAAAAACAGCGGGACGGAATGCACATTCAGGTCAAATCGTTGCAGAAGGAATTCCGCCTGACAAAATTGTCGGTATCGTTGAAGCAATCGTCCAGGAATATAAGGAAAAAGGATATCCAAACGAACGCTTTTACAAATTCTTTAAGCGCGTCAAGAATGTACAAGGCTTCGAGTACCAGGATATAACGCCGAATTTGAAAATAGAAGAACCAGTATGCGGAGAGTAGCAAAATAAGGGGGAAGACGCGTGAAAGCGATTTTATTTGTAGGGCATGGGAGTAAAGATCCAGAAGGAAACAGTCAAGTACTGCAGTTTATCGAAAATATGAAGCCAGAATGGGATCCATCTCTTTTATTAGAAGCATGTTTTTTAGAGTTTGAAAAACCGACAGTCAGTCAAGGAATTGATAACTGTGTAACAAAAGGTGCGAATGAAGTCATCGTCATTCCAATCATGCTTTTGCCAGCTGGACATTCGAAAATACATATACCAGCGGCTATTGATGAGGCAAAACAAAAGTATCCGCATGTAACATTTACATATGGCAAACCAATCGGTGTCCATGAACAAATTTTCGAGATTTTGAAAACGAGATTAGAAGAAATCGGTGAGAATCCAGCTGAGCCATCAATGGATACTGGTATTCTCCTGTTAGGACGCGGCGGAAGCGATCCTGATGCAAACAGCGATTTATACAAGATTGCAAGATTACTATGGGAGAAAACAAACTATAAACTAGTAGAACCTGCCTTCATGGGTGTAACGGATCCACTTGTAGAGGAAGGGGTGGAACGCCTTATTAAGCTTGGGGCAAAGAAAGTCATTATTCTTCCTTACTTTTTATTCACCGGCATTTTAATAAAACGTTTGGAAGGGATGATTTCCAAGTTTCAATTGCAGCACGCTGACATTTCGTTTGAATTGGCAGACTACTTTGGCTATCATCCGAAATTACAGACGATTATACAAGAGCGTGTGGAGGAAACATTGCAAGGTGATGTGCAAATGAATTGTGATGTATGTCAGTATCGTCTTGATGCGATGGAGCATATTGACCATCATCATCACGACCATGATCACGGACATGACCATGACCATCATCACGACCACGACCATGATCATGATCATCACGATCATGAAAAGGCAGGCGGATTGCGATGATTTTCATGCTAGCGGGCACAAGTGATGCACGTGCATTGGCGTTAGAAATCAAGAAGGCTGGTTATTCTCTTCTTACAACCGTTGTTACAGAAAATGCGGCATCTGAAATGAGGCAGGTAGGAATCGATGTTAGGACAGGTAGAATGACGGATCAGGAAATGGCTGATTTCATTCAGGAAACAGGGGTACAAGTTATCGTGGATGCCAGCCATCCGTTTGCAGAAGAGGCTTCTAAAAATGCCATTCGTGCTGGCCAGCAAGCACAAATTCCGTATATTCGCTATGAACGTGAATCCCAAGAATTTGCGTACGAGAACATGACAGTCGTGAGCAGCTATGAAGAAGCAGCCGAAGCAGCAGCGAAGAAAAAAGGGGTTGTCATGTTAACGACTGGCAGCAAAACCTTGCAAATCTTTACAGAAAGATTAGTAGCACTCCCGGATATTCGTCTCATTGCCCGGATGCTGCCGCGTACAGACAATATGGAAAAGTGTGAAAAACTGGGATTACCGCAAAAAAATATCGTGGCGATTCAAGGACCATTTACAAAGGAGCTGGATAAAGCTCTTTATAACCAATATGGCGTCACCACGATGATTACAAAGGAAAGTGGAAAAGTTGGATCGGTTGATGAGAAGGTAGAGGCGGCCAAAGAACTTGGTATCGACATTATTCTCATTGAACGGCCGAAAATGGAATATGGACGTATGTATTCGCAGTTTTCCGATGTAATAAAAGCATTAGAAGAAGTTTACGGTTAAATAGAAAAGGAGATGGAGAGTATGGATTTTCGAACTGAATTTAAACCTATTACGGTGCAACCTGAACAAATTGAAGGAAAAAGCTTTGAAATGATCACAGAGGAACTTGGACCTCATTCCTTTACAGAGGAACAATATCCAATTGTGCAGCGTGTCATCCATGCATCAGCAGATTTTGAGCTTGGCAGAAGCCTATTATTCCATCCAGATGCAATCCAAGCAGGCATTCGTGCGATTCGAAGCGGGAAAAAAGTTGTAGCGGATGTGCAAATGGTGCAAGTTGGAGCGAACAAAACACGAATTGAAAAATTTGGCGGAGAAATTAAGGTATATATTTCGGATCCTGATGTGAGAGAAGAAGCGAAGCGCTTAAATACGACGCGTGCGATTATTTCCATGCGAAAGGCAATTAAAGAAGCAGATGGCGGCATTTATGCAATTGGTAATGCGCCAACAGCATTATTAGAGCTAATTCGTCTAATCAAAGAAGGAGAAGCGAAGCCAGATCTTGTGATTGGCTTACCGGTTGGATTTGTATCAGCGGCAGAATCAAAGGAAGAACTGGCTAAGCTAGATATTCCTTATATTACGAATATCGGAAGAAAAGGTGGCAGCACCATTACTGTTGCGGCACTTAATGCTCTATCCATTCTTGCTGATCGGGTGTAAGTCATGAAAGAAGTGCCAACAGAGAAAAAACAACTGCGTGAGGGTTATACAACAGGCTCTTGTGCAACAGCAGCAACGAAAGCGGCGCTAACAGCTTTAATCACGGGAGAAGAGCAGACTGAAGCAACGATTTATTTGCCAATCAAAAGATTTGCTACGTTTGAACTTAAGTCGTGCAAAATGACGGAACATGCAGTAACGGCAGGCATAATCAAAGATGCCGGGGATGATCCAGATGCAACGCATGGTGCACGTATTCTTTCTACTGTGACTTGGACAGATAATCCAGGCATTGTACTTGATGGTGGGATTGGAGTCGGTCGCGTTACGAAAGAAGGCTTGCCTGTTCCCGTTGGTGAAGCGGCCATCAATCCGGTGCCGCGCCGGATGATTATGGAGACGGCAAACGATGTCTTGCAGGAGTACGGGATTGAACGCGGCATTAAAATCGTGATTTCCGTTCCGGATGGAGAAGAAATTGCGAAAAAAACGTTAAATGGGCGACTAGGCATTATTGGTGGCATTTCGATCTTAGGAACGAGAGGGATTGTTGTTCCGTTTTCGACATCGGCTTTTAAAGCAAGCATCGTACAGGCCATTAAGGTAGCACGTGCTAGCCATTGTGATCATGTTGTTATCACAACAGGCGGTCGCAGTGAATCGTATGCGATGAAGCAATTTCCGGAGTTACCAGAAGAAGCGTTTATTGAAATGGGCGATTTCGTAGGATTTACGTTAAAGCAATGTAAGCGCAATGGAGTGCGGCACGTGTCGATGGTTGGGATGATGGGGAAATTCTCCAAGGTAGCCCAAGGGATTATGATGGTTCACTCAAAGAGTGCCCCGGTTGATTTTGAGTTTTTAGCAAAGGTTGGACGCGAAGTAGGAGTTCCTGAGCCACTTCTTGCAGAAATTAAAGCAGCCAATACCGCATCTCAGGTGGGAGATTGGATGGTGAATCATGACTACAAGGAATACTTTACAAAGCTAAGTGAGTATTGCTGTCAGTCTGCTCTGCAGGAAATCGAGGGCGCTATGGAAATCGATACGACTTTATATACGTTAAAGGGAGAATGTTTAGGAAAGGCAGTGCTACGTGGATGAAAATAATCGGAATTGGCGATGACGGGAAGCGCAGCTTGCTTCCGCAATACGAAACATGGATTTATGAAAGTGAAGTGTTAGTGGGAGGAAAACGACAGCTTGCTTTTTTCCCCGATTATACGGGAGAGAAAATTGTGATTGAAGGCGGTCTTTCAAAACTAGTAGAACGTCTCCAAGCAGAAACAAGAAGCGTTGTTATTCTAGCATCTGGTGATCCTCTATTCTATGGAATCGGCAGCTATTTATCTAGCAAACTTCATCTTGAAATCTATCCGTATCTTAGTTCTGTCCAGCTCGCTTTTTCCAGAATGGGAGAACGTTGGCAGGATGCATATGTGACGAGTGTTCATGGCAGAAGTATGAAAGGGCTGGCGCAGCGCATTGACGGAAAGAAAAAAATTGCAATCTTAACGGATGAAGAACATTCGCCAAATCGAATTGCGCAATACTTGCTGTCGTTTGGTATGACAGAGTACCAGGCATTTGTAGCTGAGAATTTAGGCAGCGAAAGTGAAAGCTGCCGCTATCTAGAGCTTAATGAAATGAAAGATACAGAGTTTTCGCCGTTAAATGTAGTTATTTTAAAGAAAACGGGCCAAGGTCCATCTTGGTCAGTTGGAATTGAAGATGAAGAATTTATTCAGCGAAAACCGGAAAAAGGTCTTATTACGAAAAAAGAAATTCGTACGCTTAGCATAAGTGCCCTGCAATTACAGAAGGACAGTGTTGTATGGGATATCGGGACATGTACAGGATCTGTTGCGATTGAAGCGGCAAAAATTGCCCGGGAAGGTCAAATTTTTGCGATTGAAAAGAATGAAGGCGATTTAGAAAATTGCCGACAAAACTTAGCGAAATTTCGTGTAGATGCGACGGTTGTCCAAGGAAAAGCACCAGAAGGGCTTGATACGTTCCCTGATCCGGATGCGGTCTTTATCGGAGGAACAGCGGGCGGAATGGATGCGATTTTAGACATTTGCTGCAGCCGCTTGAAAGAGAATGGCCGGATTGTATTAAATGCGGTAACGATTGAAAATCTGGCAGAAGCCCAGAAAGCATTTAAAAAACAGGGATTCAAGACGAATATTACGCTTGTACAAATTTCAAGAAGCAAGCCGATTTTAAATCTAACACGGTTCGATGCATTAAACCCTATATACATTATTGCTGCAGAGCGGGAAAAAGGAGAGTAAACGATGCTAGGAACATTATATGGCTTAGGAGTAGGTCCTGGAGACCCTGAACTGATTACCGTAAAGGCATTTCGAAGATTGAAAGAATCACCTGTCATTGCTTATCCGAAAAAACAAAAAGGAAGCAAAAGCTATGCACAAAAAATTATCGATGTGTATGTAAATCCGAATGAAAAGGAAATGCTTGGCCTAGTCTTTCCGATGACAAAAGATCCAACGATTTTAGAGAAAAAATGGCGCGAGACGGTTGAAAGCGTATGGGAGAAGCTGCAAGAAGGTAAGGATGTAGCGTTCGTAACAGAAGGCGACCCGCTTTTATATAGCACATTCATCCACATGATGGTGTTGATGCAAGAGCGTCATCCAGAAGCAATTATTGAGGTCGTTCCTGGTATCTCTTCTGTTAACGGTGCTGCAGCAAGACTTGGCATTCCGCTTGCGGACGGTGATGAGCATGTGGCAATTATTCCGGCACGCGATGATTATGAAGCAATGAAACAAGCAATTGCAAATCATGATTGCGTTATTTTTATTAAAGTGGCAAAGGTTATCGATTTAATGCTGCAAGTTGTACGTGAATTAGGGCTGCTTGCGAATACTTCTGTTGTAACAAAAGTAACGTCTGATGAAGAAATTATTTGGAAGGCCGAAGAAATAGAAGGAGCAGAGCTAGAATACTTAACATTAATGGTGGTGAGAAAATGAAGTTATACATAATTGGAGCAGGTCCTGGCGATCCCGATTTAATTACGGTAAAAGGATTAAAACTTCTGCAAGAAGCAGATGTAGTCTTGTATGCCGATTCTCTTGTAAATGAAGAATTAATTGCAAAAGCAAAGCCGGAAGCAGAAGTAATGAAAACAGCAGGGATGCATTTAGAAGAAATGGTTGCCATTATGGTAGAACGCATCAAGCAAGGGAAAAAGGTTGTCCGTGTTCATACAGGCGACCCTGCTGTATACGGTGCCATTATGGAACAAATTGTTTTGTTGAAAAAAGAAGGAATCGGTGTTGAAATCGTTCCTGGCGTAAGCTCTGTATTTGCAGGTGCTGCAGCAGCAGTAGCAGAACTTACGATTCCTGACTTAACCCAAACCGTAATTTTAACTAGAGCAGAAGGACGCACCCCTGTACCTGAATTTGAAAAGCTGCGAGATTTAGCTAAACACCATTGTACGATTGCTCTTTTCCTAAGTAGCACCTTAACGAAAAAGGTGATGAAAGAAGTATTGGATGCCGGCTGGAGCAAGGATACGCCGGTGGCGGTTATTTACCGAGCGTCTTGGCCGGACCAACAAGTAGTACGGACGACGGTTGAACATTTAGACGAAGCGATGCGGGCCAATGGTATCCGGAAGCAAGCAATGATTTTAATGGGCTGGGCACTGGATGAAAATATCCATGATAAAGACTACCGTTCTAAGCTGTACGATAAGGGGTTCACGCACGGATTTAGACGGGGGGTAACATCGTGATCCTTTCGCTTGAAGAAGAACAAATGCCTGCCATTAACCAAAACGGCAAGTATGCAGTCGTTGCAATCACCAAACATGGCGTACAGATTGCAAGAAAACTAGGACGTTCGTTTCAAAATTCAGATGTGTATTATATGAGCAAATTTGAACAAGGAGACGAACAAGATAAGGGCATTCAAATGTTTACAGGAAGTGTTCGTTTATTGCTTCCTGCCCTTTTCAAATCGTATGAAGGACTTATTATCATTATTTCTCTCGGTGCAGTTGTGCGCATGATTGCGCCTCTTTTAAAGGATAAAAAGGTAGATCCGGCTGTTGTTGTGATCGATGATAGAGGTGAGAATGTCATCAGCGTATTATCTGGTCATATCGGCGGAGCGAATGAACTAACGAGAGAAGTAGCAGCTGCTCTAGGTGCCAATCCCATTATTACGACGGCTTCAGATGTACAGCAAACGATTCCGGTTGACCTCTTTGGCAAGCGCTTTGGTTGGGTATGGGAGTCAGCAGAAAAATTAACACCTGTCAGCGCTGCCGTTGTGAATGAAGAACAAATTGCGATTATACAAGAATCTGGAGAAAAAGAATGGTGGAACTATGATCATCCGCTTCCTGCCCATATGAAAGTCTATCATACGGTCGGCGAGGCGTTAGACCAGCCGCACGATGCTGCTCTTGTTGTCACGCATCGGAATTTACGTGCACAGGAGAATGCCATTTTACAAAACGGGGTGCTCTATCGTCCGAAGGTGATTGTGCTAGGGATGGGCTGTAACCGCGGGACATCTGCAAAAGAGATCGAAGCTGTTATTGATGAAACATTAAAGGAACTGAATTTCTCCAAAAAAAGTGTAAAAGCTCTCTGCAGCATTGATTTGAAAAAAGATGAAGAAGGGTTGCTTGAGGTGGTACGAAAGAACGATTGGGAGTTTGTCTATTATGCTCCGAACGTACTCAATATGGTGAAAATCCAGCAGCCTTCTGAAACAGTATTCAAATATACAGGAGCATATGGGGTGAGCGAGCCAGCAGCCTTGTTATATAGCGGTGCGGAATCTCTAGAACTTGTGAAGAAAAAGTCAGGAAATGTAACGATTTCTGTAGCAGTTATTCCCCACTAATTCATAAGGAAAGGAGGAAAAACATGTCCAATCGAAGACTTGTAATTGCAGGAACGGGAAGCGGTGTTGGAAAAACAACTGTAACGATCGGAATTATGTCGGCATTACGGAAAAAAGGGTATGTTGTCCAAGGTTTTAAATGTGGTCCAGATTATATTGATCCTACGTATCATACAGCAGTCACAGGAAGAAGCTCGCGCAATTTGGACAGCTGGATGTTGAATCATGAAATGGTCAAAGAAATCGTAAACCGCGGTAGCGCGGGTGCTGATATTTCGATTATTGAAGGTGTAATGGGCTTCTTTGATGGAAAAAGTCCGACGAGTAATGCCGGGACAACAGCCGAAATTAGTATCATTACAAAAAGTCCAGTAGTTCTCGTCGTAAATTGTGCAAGTATGGCCCGAAGTAGCGCAGCTATTGTAAAAGGGTTTCAAATGTTTTTAGAAGAAGCGAATATTGTTGGTGTCATTGCGAACCGAGTTGGCAGTGAGGGACATTTTAAAATTGTGAAAGCAGCGATTGAACAAGAGTGCAATATTCCGGTCCTTGGTTTTATAAAACGAAATGCCGAGCTTACGATTCCAGAGCGTCATCTAGGGCTCGTGCCTTCTGTAGAACGCGGTGAGCTTGATTCATTTTTTGATCAACTCGGAGATGCGCTGCTAGAAACAGTAGATATCGACCGCTTATACGAGCTTGCCACGACAACTGCTCTTGAAGTAACACATTCGCAGTTTGAGAGAAAAGAAGAGAAAACGGTTCGCATCGCTGTAGCAAGAGATGCGGCGTTTAACTTTTATTACCAGGAGAACTTTGATCTATTAGAAGCTAACGGCGCAGAACTCGTGGAGTTTTCTCCCTTAAACGGCGAAGTTGTTCCAGAGGATGTAGATGGTCTCTATATCGGCGGCGGATTTCCAGAAGAATTTGCAAGTGAACTGTCGAAGCAAACGGAAGTGAAGCATTCCATCCAAACTGCAATAGAAAATGGGATGCCTACTTTAGCTGAATGTGGCGGGTTTATGTTTTTAACAGAAGCGATTGAAACGACAGACGGAGAAAGCTATGAAATGGTCGGTGTCATTCCTGGTACAGTCACCATGCAAACAAAACTGGCCGCATTAGGATACCGTGAAGTAACTGGATCTAACTTTTTACTAGCAGGAAACTTGCAAGCAAAGGGACATGAGTTTCACTACTCGACATTCCATCCAAAAGCCGAGGTTCCGTATGCTTATGAAACAAAAGGGATGCGCGGGTTGAAGCAAGAAGGATTCCAAAAAGGAAATTTGATTACCGGTTATACGCATTTTCATTTTGGGTCATGTCCACAGATGGCGATCAATTGGATTACGCAATGCAAGGAGTGGAAAGCATATGCCTAAAGCATTACCTATTATGTTTCAAGGCACGCACTCGGATGCGGGAAAAAGCGTTATTACGACAGCTTTTTGCCGTATTTTTGCACAGGATGGTTTCAAAACTGCACCGTTTAAGTCGCAAAATATGGCATTGAATTCCTACATAACGATTGATGGAAAAGAAATCGGCAGAGCGCAAGGCGTACAGGCTGAAGCAGCCGGTGTAATCGCAACGACGGATATGAATCCAATATTAATTAAGCCGTCACGCGATTATGAATCCCAAATTGTTGTGCACGGTAAGGTATACCAATCTATGAAAGCAGGAGCATACCGCAAAGATTTTTTTGAAAAGGGTGTGCAATTAATTCAAGATTCTCTGCATGTTTTATCTGAGGAATATGAACGGATTGTAATCGAAGGAGCAGGAAGTCCGGCAGAAATAAACTTAAATGACCGCGAATTGGTGAATATGCGTGTGGCAAGAATGTCGAACGCTCCTGTTGTGTTAATTGGGGATATCGATAAAGGCGGTGTTTTTGCAAGTTTAGTAGGAACCCTGCAACTATTGGATCCAGAAGACCGCAAGCGCGTGATTGGTGTCATTATTAATAAATTTCGCGGTGATATAAGTTTATTAGAACCAGGGCTAAAATGGTTTGAAGAGTATTCGGGAAAACCAGTGCTCGGTGTCGTTCCGTATGTACCGAATTTGAACATTGATGCGGAAGACTCCCTTGTATTACAGCATTATACCGCTGCTTCTAATACAAAAAAGGATATTGATATTGCGGTTATCCAATATCCGCGTATTTCGAATTTTACAGATGTAGAACCGTTTTTTGCCGAGCCAGATTGTCATGTTCGTCATATTACGAGAGCCGATCAACTAGGGGAACCAGACCTTGTTATTTTGCCGGGCAGTAAAAATACAATGGAAGATTATATGTTTTTACAAGAAAGCGGTCTTGTAAATCAACTGCTCGCGTTACATAAGAAATCTCTTATTTTCGGAATTTGCGGCGGCTATCAAATGCTAGGAAAGGAAATTCATGATCCACTAGCGATTGAATCGCCGTATCAAAAAATAGAGGGGTTATCTCTTCTTCCTTTGCGAACGACAATGACAAACGAGAAAACAACCGTGTTAACAGAAGGAAAGCTCGTGTTCCAGAATGAAACATTTTCTGTAACAGGCTACGAGATTCATATGGGTGAAACGATAGGGGAAGAAGGATATCAATCTCTTATTACAACGAGAACTAAGAATGACGGATGCAAAACTGCAGATGAGCAAGTAATCGGTACTTATTTTCACGGCATCTTTCATAATGATGCCTTTCGGGAAATTTTGTTAAATACAATTCGGAAAAAGAAGGGATTAGATCCAATCCACTCTCGTCCGTCTTTTAATCAATTGCGGGAAGATGCATATAATCAGTTGGCGGATCATGTTAGAAAGTATGTAAATCTTGAATACATCGAGAAAAAAATGGAAGAATTTCAAGCAGAGGAGATAGTAAAGTGATCGAAACAATCCACAGTATAGGACCAGTAGATAAGCAAATGGAAAAGCGTGTAGAGGAATATATTGATACATTAACAAAGCCACCTGGCAGTTTAGGAAGATTAGAGGAACTTGCGATTCAGCTTGCTGGAATTACATCCGAGCCATTTCCTGTTGTAACACCAGCTGGGGTGATTACGTTTGCTGCTGACCACGGAGTAGTAAAAGAAGGAGTATCCGCATTCCCAGCAGAGGTTACCGTTCAAATGGTTTTAAACTTTTTACATGGCGGAGCTGCTGTTAATGTGTTTAGCAGACAAATCGGTGCAAAATTTGAGATTGTCGATGTTGGCGTAGCAGAGACAATTGAGGCAGAGGGATTAATTCAGCGTAAAGTACGTTTTGGGACAGCGAACTTCTGCGAAGAGGATGCGATGACGAGAGAAGAAGCAGAAAAGGCGATTGCAGTTGGATATGAGCGGGCAGAAAACATGATTCAGCAAGGTGTGAAATGCTTGATTGTAGGAGAAATGGGAATTGGCAATACCACGACAAGTAGTGCCATTCTCGCGGTGTTAAGCGGTCGTGACATTCGTGAATTGGTTGGCCGCGGGACTGGAATAGTGCCTGAAAAAGTTCAGCATAAGCAAGATGTAATTATGCGTGCGATTGAAGCAAGAAAACCGGATAAAAACGATCCAATTGATGTATTGGCAAAGGTTGGCGGCTTGGAAATCGCTGCAATGACAGGCGCAATGCTTGCTGCTGCGTCTCATCGTATTCCTATTTTAGTGGATGGCTTTATTTGTACAATTTCTGCTCTGCTTGCAAAAGGAATCTGTGAGAATGCAGGCGACTATATGATTATCGGACATCATTCGGTTGAAATCGGACATAAGATTGCCATTGAAATGTTAGGAAAGCAACCAATTTTAGATTTAGGATTTCGTTTAGGAGAAGGAAGCGGAGCTGTAGTTGCTTTTCCAATTCTCCAATCTGCATCACTCATGCTAAAAGAAATGGCAACATTCGAATCTGCTAATATTTCAAATAAATAACTGCTAGTATTTTCGGGCAAGTTCCCCCGCGCATTTAGGCGGGGGCTTTCTACTCGTTTATGCAGGATAAAGAGGAGTGGGGTAATGGTGACAAAGGGAATAGTATATTTAGTCGGCGCGGGTCCTGGTGACCCAAAACTTATCACGGTTTACGGAATGGAATGTATTCAAAAAGCTGACGTTATTTTATATGATCGTTTGGCAAGCAGTAAATTGCTAGACTATGCAAAACAGGATGCCGAGCTCATCTTTTGTGGCAAGCTTCCAGGTAAGCATGCATTAATTCAAGAGCAAATTCATGAGCTTTTAGTAGAAAAAGCGCTTGAAGGAAAAACAGTTGTCCGTTTAAAAGGAGGCGATCCTTGCGTATTTGGCCGTGTTGGAGAAGAAGCAGAAGTTCTTGCTGAGCAAGGAATTCGCTATGAAATTGTGCCGGGGATTACAGCTGGAATTGCAGCACCTGCTTATGCTGGCATTCCTGTTACGCACCGAGATTATGCATCTTCCTTTGCCATTGTAACAGCACATGGACGTGCAGAGAAAGGTACAGATCATTTAAATTGGTCAGCCCTTGCTAACGGCATTGATACAATTGCCTTTTATATGGGAGTCGGAAATTTACATCATATTTGTATGAACCTGATCGAGCATGGAAAAGATCCGCACACACCTGTTGCGATTATTCAATGGGGAACAACCGAACAGCAAAAGACGATTGTTGGAGATTTAACAACCATTGAAGCTGAGGTTAAGGCAGCAAACATTACTCATCCTGCGATTGTTCTTGTCGGGGAAGTGGTTGCATTACGAAACAAGATTCAGTGGTTTGAAGAATTACAAGCAAGCAAAGAATTACAGATTGGGAGTTTTTAAAATGTCATTAATAGAAGAATTAAAAAGTAGAAGAGCGATTCGCGACTACGCAGAGCGTGATGTTGAGGATGATAAAATTAAAGCATTACTTGACGCTGCTACTTGGGCGCCAAATGATCGAATGAGAGAGCCATGGAGCTTTTATGTGATCAAAGGAGAAGCGAAAAAACGGTATGAAGAATTGGCAACTTCTTACTTGCAGGAACGCTTTCCAACGAAGCCTCACCTTGTTGAAAGTTCATTGAAAGTATTGAAACATACACCCGTTCATATTATCGTGACGTCTGATATTGTACCTGGTGATGAGGAAGCATCAGAAGATAATGAATACGCTGTCTGCTGCGCGATTCATTCGATGTGGCTCGCTGCAAAAGAGCTGGGATTAGGATTTGTTTGGCGGACAAGAGGTGTAGGCCTTGTTCGGGATAAACGTATGTATGCATTTATCGGTTCACCAGAAAACAAAAAAATTATCGGAAATGTGTTTATAGGTTATCCGGATGAGGAGTCATTGAAAAAACAAAAAACCCCTGCCCGGACACCATTTGAAGAGAAAACAACTTGGTTGTGAGGGTGTGAAAATATGATAGAAACTGCTGGTAAGGGACTTACGCTTGTGTATACAGGTGACGGAAAGGGAAAAACGACGGCAGCTCTTGGTCTTGCAGTTCGTGCTGCCGGCCGCGGCAAGCGGGTATTGGTTATACAGTTTATTAAATCACCGCAGCGGACATACGGGGAACACATCACGTTTGAAAAGATAGGCATTGAAATGCATCAAACAGGAGTCGGCTTTACGTGGACGAAAACACCAGAAGAACATCGCGAAGCACTCAATAAGGCATGGGCGTTTACGAAAGAAAAGGTGTTTTCCGGTTTATATGATGTTGTCATTTTAGATGAGCTAAACAATGCGCTTGCGATTAGTAAATTCCCGGTTGATGATGTTCTGCCTTTAGATGAAGTGATTCATTTGATTCAAACTCGTCCAGAGGGAATGCATTTAATTATTACCGGGCGATCCGCGAAAGAAGAGATTATCGCTTGTGCTGATTTGGTTACAGAAATGAAAGAAGTAAAGCATTACTATAAGGAAGGCGTACAAGCTGTGAAAGGAATTGAATTTTAATGGCATGGATTGAAACATACGGTCATGGCGGTGATTTACTCACAGCAGGAAAAAATTTCGATACTCCGCCGGGGGATTTATTAGATTTTAGCGCCAATATTAATCCGCTTGGTCCTCCAGAGCCTGTCATGCAGCTGCTGAAACATAGCCTTGAAACGATTACCCATTATCCAGATCCAGCCCATCGTCTATTAAAGCAGAAGCTAGCACAGAAATTAGGGGTACTGCCTGAGTATATATTGATAGGAAACGGGGCAGCAGAGTGCATGGCGCTAGCTATTTTAGGATTAAAGCCGGAAACAGTTGGTGTTGTGTATCCATGCTTTTCTGAATATGAGCAATTAGCACGAGCATTTGGAGCAAACATAAAAGTATGCTATGGCAAATGGGAGAATCATTATAAACCAGAAATGAAAGACGTACTGCAATTATTGGAAGAAACGGATCTCATCTTTCTAGGTCATCCGAATAATCCAACTGGTGTAATCTATACGAAAGAAGAGCTAATGCAAATCATATCGTATGCTGAGAAAACCAATACTTTTGTTATCGTCGATGAAGCATTTATCGACTTTCTTCCATTAAATATGCAAGTATCGTTACTTTCGGAGATGCAAGCATTTGAACATATTGTTTTTATCCGTTCCATGACAAAATTCTATGCTATCCCTGGTTTACGTCTTGGCTATGCTGTAGCAAATCCAGAAATAATTGCGAAATTACAAGAAAAACAGGTTACGTGGAGTGTAAATCAGCTTGCGCTAGCTGCAGGAGAGGCTTGTTTAGAAGAACACGAATATGAACAGAAAACAATTGCTTTGATTGAAGAGCAGAGAAGCTATGTAACACGTTTCATTAAAGAACAATTAGGCTGGTTTGTATTTCCTGGACAAGCGAATTTCCTATTGATTCGTCTTCCGAGCGAACTAAAAGCTGAAGACTTACAATGGAAGCTAGGTAAGAAGGGGATTTTAATTCGTTCCTGCAGTATGTATCCTGGTTTAACATCACATGATATTCGCATAGCGATTCGGACAAAGCAAGAAAACGACCGTCTTCTTCAAGCAATGCAAGAAGTGGCAAAGGAGGAAGTCATTTGACGATCACCTATATTACAGGAGGGGTACGTTCGGGAAAGAGTGATTTTGCAGAAAAGCTAGCAGCCTCACGAAATGGTTCTGTACTCTATGTTGCCTTTGGTGTGGAAACCGATGAAGAAATGAAAAGTAGAATTCAGCAGCACAAAGATCGTAGACCAGACAACTGGGATGTGTTAGAAAAACCAGAGGAACTAGCAGGGTTTCAATCTGTCTACCAAAACTATGATACTATTTTAGTAGATTGTATCGGTACATGGGTTGCAAACCTATGTATGAAGATTGAGGAGAATAAGGAAAGAAAAGTTGAGATTGTTCAGGAAGTCATGCAGTGGCTCGAAGAAATAAAATGTCTCAACCAGCACATTATCATTGTGTCTGATGAGGTAGGCTTAGGAGGAGTCGCATTATCATCGCTTGGCCGTTTATTTCAGGATGTTCTCGGGAAAATAAATCAACTGGTAGCAGGGGAAGCTGACGAAGCGTACGCTGTTTTTTCCGGCTTGTCTGTGAGGTTAAAACCATGAAAGCATTTTTGACAGCAGTCATGTTTTTAACACGTATTCCCGTTCCGACGATTCAATCATCCAAGCAGGATTGGCAAAAAAGCGCTGTCTATTTTCCCATTGTTGGCCTTATTATTGGTGGAGTTTTGTTCATCGTATCTGCCTTGCTAGGAAAAGTAGTTCCAGAGACTGCTTCAGCATTTTTAGTCGTATTAGTATGGATATGGATTACAGGCGGTTTGCATATTGATGGCTGGATGGACTTAGCTGATGGATTCGGCAGCAATCGCAGCAAAGAGGAAACATTGGAAATTATGAAGGATAGCCGCGTCGGGGCAATGGGTGTTATTGCGGGTATTTGTTTGATTATTGGAAAAATAATTGCAGTATATGAATTGACCCGTTTCCATTTGCCTATTATTCTAGTATTATGTCCGTTTTACGCAAGATTTCTATTGATTAGCGCCATTCGTCTCCTGCCATATCGGAAAGATGGCGGAATTGGTGCAGGTCTTCGTACATACATAACATGGCCGGTTCTATCCCTGTATGTCCTAGTACTTGTAGGCATTACTTACCTTGCAGCAGGTATATCTGGGATTTTATTATTTTGTATCACTGCCATTCTAACAGGTTTGTTTGTAATGAAAATCTATAAAAAGCTAAATATGCTAACGGGAGATTGTTACGGAGCGCTTGTAGAATGGAGCGAAGTCGTATGTTTATTTGTCGCAATAGCTGTCTTGAGGATTCCATTATGAAACTAGTGTTCATACGACACGGTCAAACGAATGAAAATGCCGCCCATTGTTATCTCGGTCATTACGATGCACCGCTGAATGAAACGGGACGTGAGCAACTGTCTCAGCTAGCAATCCAACTGAAGGGTAAGATTCCTATAGGAAAAGGGAAGATCTATGCAAGTGACTTAGCACGTACGATGGAAAGCGCACAAATCATTGGTTCAGCTCTGCAGCTTAATCCTATTCCTGTGGTTGCCTTGCGTGAGCTTGACTTTGGTGAGTGGGACTGCAAAACATACGAAATGATTACGGAAAAGGAAGCAGAACGGTTTGAAACATGGATTCATAATCCATTTGAGATAAGTCCGCCAAACGGTGAAACCTTGCATCAGCTTGGTGAACGGTTTGATACTTGGTTAGAGGAAGCACTGTTACATACAGAGGAAACGCTGATTGTTGTTAGTCACGGAGGACCAATTCGCTGGTTTCTTAGTAAGTGGGTTAGGCAGGATGAAAATGAATTTTGGAATGTAAAAGGCATCAAAAATGGCAAAGGAATTGTATTCGAATTTGATGCAAAAACACGGATATTTTCATACGTGGATGACATAGCAAACGAGTAAGGAGAAAAAGGTGCAACCATTTCATGAGAAATATTTTTATCGTTCAACGATTTGGCCTGAATTAGAAATCTATAAAAAAGAGGATCGTATCGTCATGAAGCATCCTTCCTTATTGGAAGTTTGCAGCAGTGCTGTACACGGTGGAGGCATTAGACGAGCCAGTCATTTCGTCAACTGGAAAGTTCCTTTAGATTTTTATGAAAGTGATCCGATTTTACTTATGGAACAAAAGCTGAAGGAATGGGAATTTCCTATCCAGCAGTCAATTGGGCTGCAGACAGCTGCAAACATTTTAGATGCATCAATCCAAGAGATGAATGGAGATGCATTTCGGATGATTTGCTGCGTAACAGCAGGCGTTGGCAATAGCGCAAGAGCCGGCAAAAAACGAAAAACGTTTTCTGCTTATGAGTGCGGTACGATTAATACGTTCCTTTTTATTGATGGGAATATGACGCATGCAGCGATGATCAATGGAATTATTACAGCAACAGAAGCAAAAGCAGCGGCATTGCAAGATTTACATATTACAGATGAAGATGGCGAGAGTGCAACGGGTACTACGACGGATAGTGTTGTCCTTGCTACTGTGCAAAGAAATTCTTATCCTACGCATCTATTTGCTGGAACAGCCACAACAATTGGCAATGCCATTGGTTGTTTAGTATACGATGCAATTTGTGAAACAATCCGAAATCAGAAAGGTTGATACATATTGCTGTCTCATGGGATTACTAGTTTTATAGCGTATATGGTTGACCGTATCATTGGAGATCCACGGTCCTTGCCTCATCCAGTTATATGGTTTGGAAAGGCAATCCGCTTGTTAGAAAAAGCAATCCGCAAAGTGGTGAAAAAGGAAGAAGCATTAAAGGCTGCGGGTCTTTTATTTCCTATTATCATTGCTGGCGGCGTATACGGAGTGGTTACTTTGCTGCTGTATGTACTAAGCCTTTGGAATCACTGGCTTGCACTTATCGCAGAAATATGGTTGATTTCCACAACGATTGCGACGAAAGGTCTTGGCGAGGCTGGCTTGGAAGTGTATCAACACTTGAAGGGCGGCGATTTCACAAAAGCGAGACATAGCCTGAGTATGATTGTTGGCCGTGATACGGACAAATTGGATGAAAGCGAAATTTCACGAGGTGCAGTGGAAACAGTGGCAGAAAATATAGTCGATGCTATTATCTCTCCGCTTTTTTATGCACTGCTTGGCGGTGCTCCGCTTGCGATGATGTATAGAGCTGTTAATACGCTTGATTCTATGGTTGGCTACAAAAATGAAAAGTATTTGAACTTAGGCTGGGCCTCTGCCCGTCTTGATGATGTACTCAATTATATTCCTGCTCGCTTAACTGCTCTCTTTATGCTTTTGGCATGTTGGATGAAAAGACTAGACGTGGCGGGAGCGTGGCGCACGATTCGGCAAGATGCAAAACGCCATCCGAGTCCAAACAGTGGTATACCGGAAGCTGCTATTGCTGGAGCCTTGCATATCCAATTAGGAGGAACAAATTATTACGGAGGAATTGTCTCTCACCGTGCGAAAATGGGAGAGCCGTTCCGTTCTATTAAGATGAATGATATTTTACAAACGATTCAGGTTATGAGATTGACCTCATTGATTTGTATACTGGTCTTTTTCATTGTGTCTGTTTGTATTGCGTATTACATAAAGTAAGGAGTTTTCAAAATGAGGATAGGAACAGGAAGCTGCAAAGGAACATTCGGTGAGCTAGTACAAGGAGTGTATAAGGGACGTCCATTTTTAATTACATTTCCAATCTCGCCTTTACAAAGCGAGGCAATCTTTATACCTCAAGCAGAAAACTCCGAGATTATCGGTGCAAGTTCACATACGAAAGCGATAGAAGGATGTAACAAGTTACTTAAACAGTTTGCCATTACAAGCGGCGGATGTTTACACATTCAGTCGAATATTCCAGTTGGAAAAGGGATGGCAAGCAGCTCAGCTGATATCGTTGCTGCATTGAAAGCAGTGGCTAACAGCTATTCTCTTCCTATATCCGAAGAAATGATGTCCCGTGTTTCGATTGAAATAGAACCGACCGACGGTGTGATGTATGATGAGGCAGTCGCCTATGATTACAGGAATGGATCTCTCCTCGAAAGCTTTGGATCGCTACCTTCCTTCTTATTAATTGGTATGGATACAGGGGGAACGGTCGATACGGTTCAGTTTAATACACAAACGAAATCATACACATCTGAAGAATGCAGTACTTTTGCAAAGGCATACGAGTGGGTACGCGAGGGAATTTATACGCAGGATCTTTCTCTTATTTGTCAGGCAGCTACAATGAGCGCCCAAATCAATCAACGCTTCTTGCAAAAACCATGTTTTCATGAGTTTCAGAAATTGACGGATACATATGGAGGAGGAATCGTTACCGCCCATAGCGGCACCGTTTTAGGGATACTTATGCATCCTCAGTCGCCACATGTAACGAGCATATACCAGCACATCGTGGATTTAGTGGAGGAATCGGAAGAATCTTACGTTTTATATGCGTTTGTTCATCGTGGGTAGAGGGAAAGAAGGCCTAAGAAAGGGTAATGTAACGGAGAGGCTACATACCCTATTCTACTGTTATATTCGATATTCATCCTGCTTTAGACTCTTCAATGGTTTTGCTGTATCCTTTTCTCATTACAATGTTTTTAAAATCAATCTTAGCAGTTAAGACACCAAGTAAAACCAGGACTGCCCCTACATAACCTCTTGCTGGAAGTACTTCATCGACGAAAATAAAAGCAAATAATGCTGCAAAAACGGGTTCTAATGAAAAGATGAGACCTGTGTGCGTAGGAGTCGTATATTTTTGAGCTGTGGTTTGCCCGATAAATCCTACTGCACTGCATAGGATGCTTAATGCCAAAATAGAAAACCATGATTCCGTTGTGTTAGGAAGATGCGGCTTTTCGAAAATGAATGAAAATAACAGCCCCCATGCCCCGGCAAAACCAAGTTGTAAAATCCCAAGAGCAATGGAATCCACATTTTTCGTCAACTTATCTGTAACAATAATGTAAATGGCATAAAACAATGCCCCTAATATGATTAGGAAATCTCCAGCACTAATCTTTAATCCATTATTATTTAAAGTTAAAAGAGCGATACCTACGATAGCGAAGCCTACACCAACAATAACTTTTTGTTCAGGTTTTTTTCTAAAAAAGATGGCTAGTAATATTGGGACAAAGACGACTGTGAGACTAAATAAAAATCCTGCATTTGAAATGGTTGTGAAATTTACTCCAATAGCGACAACAGACATTGCCAAGAACAAGATTAACCCTAATACAAATCCATATTTAATCGTTTTAAAATCAATATGTATCATACGCTTGTAAAATACGATTCCAGCTAAAACAAAGGCTATCCCAAAACGTAATGCAATCATGTTATACGCTTGAATAGAATCAAGACCCATCTTCATCAATAAATAGGATGAACCCCAAAACAAAGTGACCACTACCATCATAATATCTGCTTTTACTTGAGTGTTCGTACGTTCGAACACTTTATTCCCGTTCATTTTTTTATCACCTTACCTATATATTAAATTGATTAATTATAAGTATAAATGTAATATTTAAATAAGAAAAATGAATGTTTTTAAGTGGTTGCATGAAAAAAATTCATGAAATGGGAGTTCTGAATATGTCACTTGCTAAGTTTCAGATTTTTCATACAGTTGTAGAATTAGGGAGCCTTTCGAAAGCCGGAGAAACACTCGGTCTAACTCAATCCGCTGTTAGTCATGCCATAGCTAGCTTAGAATCAGAATGGGGATTTACTATCCTTAACAGAGGACGTTCAGGTATTAATTTGACGAGTGACGGTGAACATGTATTAAAATACATACGTGAAATTCTAAAATGGAACGAAGAATTGCTTCAAGAAGTAGCTAGTATCAACGGTTTGGAAATTGGTACTGTTCGTATTGGAACGTTTTCGAGTGTATCAGTCCAATGGCTACCTGAAATCTTGAAAAATTTTAATAACTATTACCCTTCCATCGAAATCAAATTGCTAGAAGGGGATTATGATGATATTGAGAATTGGATCGCAAAAGGTAATGTTGATTTTGGTTTTGTATCGCTTCCGACTTCGCATCCCTTTGAAGTGATTCCCTTAAAAAAAGATAGAATGCTTTGCATCCTTTATGATGAACACCCTCTTGCGCACGAGAATGAGGTTAGTTTTGAAAGTATCAAAGAGGAACAGTTAATCATGCCGAAGAAAGGGAGCGATAATGATTTAAGAAGGCTCTTAAAAGAAAACAATGTAACACCTAATATAAGATTTGAACTTGAAGATGATCAAGCGATATTTTCAATGGTTCAACATGGTATGGGAATTAGTATTCTTCCAGAAATGGCTATGTATCGAGTTCCAAAAAACGTTCGTATTCTAAACTTAGAACGAGAGCATTATCGCACAATTGGTATCGCTGCTACGTCATTTAAAACCCTTACTCCAGCTACGAAAAAGTTTATTGAATTTCTAAAATCTTGGTCAAATGAGCTTGCCCGGAACCCGCTTTAAAATGCTTGTTGTTGAACGAAATATTTTGGCTAGCTATTATTTAAAAAGGCTCTGTTAAATAATTGTGTTCATTTGGCTAAAAATAAAAATGATAACTCAATATGAAAAGACATGCCGATGTAGTTGGCATGTCTTATATCATAATATGTATGCTAAAGAAATCATTATTCTGTATAAACATTTAGGCTTTGGATGCTTGTACGTCTAGTGAAATTTTTACTTGATCTGCCACTAATACTCCACCCGTTTCTAAAGCAGCGTTCCATGTTAGACCATATTCACTTCTACTAATTGACCCGTTAGCTTCAAAACCTGCTTTCTCATTCCCCCAAGGATCTTTACCGCTTCCTACATAGATAACCGAAAATGTTTCTGATTTCGTGGTCCCACGAATCGTTAAGTCTCCTGTAACTTCATATTCACCAGGGCTTTTCTTTGTGATTTGAGTCGATTTAAACGTCATTTTAGGAAAATGTTCAACATCAAAAAAATCTGCTGAACGTAAGTGATTATCACGTTCCTCGTTACGTGTATCAACACTTTTCACATCTATTGAGAATTCAATTGTCGCTGTTGTAAGGTCCTCAAGATCAGCTTCTATTGATGCTTCAAAAGTTCGAAACGTGCCTTTTACTTTAGATACCATCATGTGTCTAATCGCAAAGTCTATACTGCTATGTGCAGTGTCTATATTCCATTTATTCTTTGTCATATAATCCCTCCTAAAATATTTGTTAACTCACAACAAACAGATTAGACAAATAGACAAGATTTTATTCAGCATTTCTATTTCTTGTGGGAGTCTTTTTTGCTAGAACATAACACAAGTAAACGTTCAGGGGTATGAGCGTTTTGTTTAGCTGTAATTATGATTTTTATGACATTTTTCATGAAAGGTATCACAATTCTAGTAGGGTAGTGTACAAAAATATTATGAATTAACTTAACTTATGCGACAATAAACTCTGACTTTCTGAGACTCTCATACGTCTTTTCTACTGGAAATAAACAAGCGAAAATTAGCATATCTTAAGATTACTCTTCGTAGCTTGTAAGCGAGTTCAGGCAAGGTTTAATTGCCATGAGACTCCATATTTATCTTCTACCCAGCCAAATTTCTTACTGAATGGAGAAGCAGCTAAGGGCATTAAAATTTTGCCGTCTTGAGATAATTCCTCATAAACTTTCATTATTTCTTCTTCAGTATCACATGTTACAAACAAGGACATAGCAGGAGTAAAAGGGTGAGTTTGCTTACTAGAATTATCGATAGCCATAAACGTTTGACCTTTCAATGTGAAGGTAGCATGTAATACGGTTCCATTCTCATGATATAAAACACGATTGATTTCTGATGGATGAAAGATAGATGTGTAAAAGTTCATTGCTTCTTCCGCCTTGCCCGAGAACATGAAAAACGTAGTAATGTTTTGATTCGACTTTTCCATTCATCATTCAACTCCTTTTCTCATTCATTTACAGATTACCATCTAAATATGCTGGAATCTACAGAAAGAATCCCTTTTCATATCTCTACATATTCTAAAAACTTTTTTATCAATCGGTATTGCGTGCTATGTTGTGAGTGTATCCAACCAAATGAAATGCTTGAATCAATCGTATAATCAGCCAAGGGAATCGCTACGATTCGATTGCTTTCCACATAGGGGTCATCTTTTAACATTAAACTAGACAACAAACTGATTCCTAATCCTTCTGATACGGTTCTTTTAATTACTTCACTATTTGTGGTTGCAAATATGATATTGATTGGTCCAAGCTTTTTCGTCATATATTCAATTATATTATTCCAAAAACTCCCTGAAAACATTACGAACGGGTAATCTACGATATCCTGTAACAACAGTTCTTTATTAAAAGCTAGCGGAGAATCTCTCGGGACAATGACTTTAATTCCCCATTGATATGGAGATAATTGATATTTAATTTGTTCGGGTAGTCCTGCTGCTGAATGTTTATTAAGTCCAATAAATCCTAAATCCACCTCATGTCGATTTACCCTTTCCATAATTTCTTTGCTTTCCATTTCAAAAATCGTCACTTTGATTTGAGGAAAATCCTTTTTAATTCGGTAAAGTGCTTTCGGTAATACATTCATAAATAAGCTAGAAATGGTAGCGATTCGTAATTCTCCTGTAAAGGAAGAAGTTAATGCTTGAACTTCTTCTTTCATTTCATCCACTTTTCTTGTAATTTCCAGTGCTTTCTTAATAATATTCTTACCATCTTCTGTAGGAACGGTTCCAAAGCGCGAGCGCTTAAATAATTGAATTCCAATTTCTTTTTCCAATAAAGAAATCGATTGACTGATAGCGGATTGAGACACATGCAGGTTTTGAGCGGCAAGGGAAATGGATTTCGTTTTTACAACTTCCTTGATATATTCCATCTGTTCGAAGTTCAAAGTCATTCTCCATTCTTTTTATATTAGCAATTCTTATATTACCATTAAAAATCGTTGTTTTACATTTTAAATAATTATATTTAAAATAAGGATTGTTAATTTTTAGTGCGTATGTATAGATGTACGAGTGCTATAGACATTATAAGAGTTAAGGGGGAAGAAGATGAAGAATGAAAAATTATGGTCTAAGGATTTTATGATTGTTTCTAGTATTAACTTTATTGTGACATTGATCTTTTATTTGTTAATGGTCAGCATTTCTATTTATGCAGTAGATAAATTTCATGCGAGCACGAGTGAAGCAGGGCTTGTAACTGGTATTTTTGTAATCGGGGCTCTATTTGGAAGACTACTTACTGGTAGGATTATCGAAGCGAAGGGTCGGAAGAAAATTCTTTTCGTTGGATTGATCTGTTTCATCATTACGACCTTATTCTACTTTGGTGCAACTAATTTACCACTTCTACTGATGAATCGTTTTTTACATGGTATTGCATACGGAATAACGAGTACAGCTACGGGGACGATTGTTGCTAGGATTATCCCTCCTTCAAGACGTGGAGAGGGGATTGGGTATTATAGTTTAAGTGCAATTATAGGGACTGCTATTGGTCCATTTCTAGGTTTGTATTTCATGCAGCATACTAGTTTTTCCATGATATTTGTATTTTGTTTGCTGGTAGAAGCTTTTGGTTTGGTTACGGCAATCTTTTTGAGTGCACAACCTATCCAAGAAAATGTTGAAGTAGATACAAAAGGCTTTAAAATAAGTAACTATATTGAATATAAAGCTATTCCCATTGCTTTTGTAACGCTAATTATAAGCTTTGTTTATTCAAGTGTTTTATCATTTATTACGTTTTATGCGAAAGAATTACAATTGATTGATGCAGCTAGCTTTTTCTTCGTTATATATGCGATTGTAGTTTTACTTTCAAGACCATTTTCTGGCCGATTATTTGATAGCAAAGGGGCTAATCTTGTCATTTATCCAACACTTCTCGTCTTTGCAGGAGGTATGCTTCTTCTTAGCCAAGTACACCAGGGATGGACTTTATTATTAGCGGGGGCCATTATTGGACTTGGGTATGGAAACTATACATCTTCTGCCCAAACTGTTTCTGTAAAAGTAACACCACCCCATCGATTAGGTTTGGCTACATCCACCTTTTTTATTTTTATGGACCTTGGATTTGGAATTGGTCCATATTTAATCGGATTCCTTATACCTTATACAGGATACCGAGGTCTTTATTTGACAATGGTAGGTATAATCCTACTCTGTATGGTCCTTTACTACTTTATGCACGGAATAAAAGAAAAACAGTTGAATCGAGGCAAAGCGGTTTTATCTGAAGCAAACACAAATATTGGATAATGGAAGAGATGACTCAAAAGGGGATACCTATTGAGTCATCTTTTTGTTCGATAGAAGGGATTAGAAATACGCTTCCAAAGCAGCGGATAATTCTTGTAATTCCGACTCCAGTACTTGTTGCTTCTGCATATATAGCAGCAATCCTTGGACAATATGTTCGCGTGGTTCTTGCTGCGTCTGGGTAAATTCATTCTCTATCGCATCTAACGAAAGTACTAATGTTTCTCGCTGCTTTGTACTTAAAGTGAGGGAGTCTATTACCTCGCGTATACGTGAGAGGATGAGAATGATTTGTTTATGGTGCTCTTTTTTTTCTAACTCTTCCACATGAAGAAAGTTTTCCATTATGTCCTCATTTAAGAGCGGTTCTTCATCAGTATCGAAGCTGACAACAATTGCATCCATGCGACGCATGACGCAGGCGATAATTTCTTCCGTTGCTACTTGCTTTTGGTCAAATACAATGTACGTTGCATATTCTCTCAATATGCCCTTTAACATAGTAGCGCAGTCAAATGCATAGGGTGAAATCTGTTCTCCGTACACCTTTATGAGACGGCGGTTTATCCAAGTTAAAAATTGTGCACGTACTTTAAATGAAAGTTGACGAATTTGCTCATTTTCACGCAAAGTTTGTTCATGTATCTGCATTTGTGTGAAGTCTCTATGCTCAAATGCATGCTCCATTATTGCCTGTAGTTGTTTCATAAACTTTGTTTTTTCATCTAAGCTTTGGTGGGCAAGAACAGCTAACTTCTCACTTAGTATTTCATGATAATTCTTGATGCAAGAGAGGATGAGTTCCTCTTTTGAATGGAAGTAATTATAAAAGGTACCCTTTGACATACCGCTGTGTTCTACGATGTCCTGTATGGATGTTGCAAGGTATCCCTTTTGGCTGAATAACTTCGTTGCTGCTGTGATAATTTCTTGCTTACGTTTATTCACTCTATTCACCTCTATATCTCTAGGACGGTTCCAGATAAAATTAAAACCCCTCTATGTGTCCTGTATATATCTTATCACTCTTTAATCTGTTTAAACCTATAGTACAATTCATTTATGACCGCCTGGTCGTATGCATCTATCATAAGACAAGGAGCAGGTGATTAGCAATATGGGGAAATGTTTTAAATGTGAATATATTTTTGTTGCCAAAAACTAGTCAGTACTATATAGTATAAAACGTTATAGACTAACCGGTCATTTTTAAAGAGCAGTACCGTACCTAGTGGTTCAACTAACCCACGTCATTAAAAGAGAGAAGTTACAATTAATAAGAAAAGGAGATAAAAACAGATAATAAAAATATACGCAAAAATAATCAATGGTAGTATAATGTAATCATGGAAAAAATATACAAACCAAAAGAATTTGCGTCTATGTTAGGCGTGAGCGTCATTACATTACAGCGTTGGGATAATGACGGCAAGTTGGTGGCTCACCGAAACCCCAAAGGAAGAAGGTACTATACTGAATCGCAGTATCGAGAATATATGGGGATTTCGCAAGAAAATAAAGTAGGAAAAACCATCCTCTATGCTAGAGTGTCCAATCAAAGTCAAAAGAAGGATTTAGAAAACCAAGTAGAATTTTTACGAATCTTTGCTAATGCTAAAGGTT
>NZ_JBLREB010000004.1:0-225957 GCF_048159605.1 Ectobacillus polymachus
ATGGCGAAGAGGTCACACCCGTTCCCATACCGAACACGGAAGTTAAGCTCTTCAGCGCCGATGGTAGTTGGGACTTTGTCCCTGTGAGAGTAGGACGTCGCTAGGCAAAAAGAGATCACTCATTTCTTAATGAGTGATCTCTTTTTTTACTAAAAAATTATACCACTTGTGTACTATAGCAAACTAGTTATATAGTAAGTAGTTTGCTACAAAATATAAGACAAATATTATACGAAATAAAAGGACTCTGCTGAGTCCTTTTATTACACTGATTTATACTGTTATTTGTTCCATTTCAAGCTGCAGGGCATATGCTTTTTGAATCATATTGATAAAGGGTTCCACGTATTGGGGATCGAACTGCTGGCCTGCACAAGTGCGTAGCTCCTGGATAGCTTCTGTGAATGTCTTCGTCGCTTGATACGGCCGTTCGGTTGTCATAGCATCAAATGAATCGATAATACATAAAATGCGTGCTAGCTTTGGTATTTTGTCTTCCTTTAAGCCATGTGGATAGCCGTTTCCATCAAATCTCTCATGGTGAAGTTCGACAAGAGGGATTAGGTCAATTAAATTTTTATTCGTAGAGATAATTTCCTTTCCCCATAATACGTGCTTTTTCATAATTTCCCATTCATGTGGATCCAATTTTCCTTTTTTATTAATGATATCTCGCGGGATTTCAAGCTTACCGATATCATGAACAAGTGAACCTAAAATAAATGTTTTACGCTCAGCGTCGCTTAATTTTAGCTCTTCACTAAAATCAACAGCATATTGGTATACGCGCTTACTATGTCGATATGTATAGACGTCCTTTGAAAGAAAGATATTGAGCTGTTGTTCCGCTTCATTCAATTCTTTTTCAAATGAGAGGGTTTTTTGCATGGAATATTCTTCATCAGCAATACGAATCATATTTTTTCCTTGCTCTTTGGCACTGTACATTGCTTGATCGGCTCTGTTTAGCAGTTCTTGTGAATCGTATAATTCTTTTTTATATTCTGAAATTCCGGCAGAGAAGGATAGACAATGATAAGGAAGACGTTCCACTCCATCAAAATACGAATCATTTACTTTTTTACGAAGACGATCCATAAACATAGCTGCCTGTTTAACCGGTGTATTCTGCATTAAAATCGTAAATTCCTCACCGCCATACCGTGCAACAAAATATCCATGTTTATTACACTCGGTTTCGAGAAAGGCACCAAAAAACTTTAATAGAGAATCCCCTTGTATATGGCCATAAAAGTCATTGTATTTTTTAAAATCATCAATATCAAGAAGAGCAAGACTTAATGGTTGATTGGAAGAACTAGCTTCCTTTACTTTTTCTTCTAATACGTCTTTAAAATAAGCGTGATTGCTGAGGCCGGTTAGAAAATCTTTGTTGGCTTTTTCACTTGTTTTTAAGTAAAGTTCAAAGTGTTTTCGGAAAGCAAAGGATAATAATAATAAAACACATATTAGTAAAAGGTAACCTAATATTAGCTCATTTTGAACTAATATTATCAATATAACTGATAATAATATGGTTACCACATATAAAGATATACCCTCTTTTAACATTGTATACAGTATTGATAAATAGTTATCCTTAGAAATAAGCTTTAAATATATACTTAAAATAACAATATTAATTAGACAGTATATAAATATAGAAAATAGAAATGGGTAAAAATTGTAATCAAAGGGAGGCTTTCCGATATTTCCGCCTAAACCAATAAAAGTATAGTAGAATCCAATTAGCATAAAATTATATACTGCAAAGTTTAATAAATGTTTCCACCACGCAATTTTTTTATAAATAACCATAAATAAGACAGAACTAAATAAAAGAATGTTTAAGGTGAAACTTAAACCAAACATATAACAAGTAGCAATAAAAATAGCAGAATCCATTGATAATGAATTTCCTTTAGGTGGCAAAATAATAGTATAGTACGTAATTAGACATAAACTAATTGCTAAAAAAATTTTAAAATAAATATTGGACAAAGAAAATAAAGTACTATGGGAAAAAACAATATGTAAAGATACTCCTAGAATGGTTAGTGAAGTAACAATTAATTTTATAGGATTAATTAAGGTGGTGTTCATATCTCTCACTCTCATCTAGATTAATATATAAACTTAAATAATATTTAATAAAAAAATAGCAATATGCTATTAAAAGTATCCCATTTTAAATTTCAGATTTGATTATAGTAATCTGCTCATTGAGACAAAATAGACACATTGCTATTTTTCTAATTACAACTTTATGAAATTTATCCTACTCTAAATCCAGAAGTCAAAGCAACAATCAAAGAACCAAGAATAATAGCATTAAATAAAACACGACTAGTAGCTAGCTTTTTCATATTGTCTCACCTCCTTTAATTGTTTTCGAACGGGGTTTTGTAATCATAAGCCATTGGACAAATATAAAAATTCCAATGTTCATAATAATATCACCGATGCTGACTACCTGTGTTTTCGGATAGGGGTGAGTAATGGGGATGATATCGCCTAAAAACCCGAGATGCGTACTAGCTGTAAGTGCTTGGTGTTTTGCATACACACCACCGTTTTTTAATGCATCTCCGTACATAGGGTCGAGAACACTAGCTGCATCAAGTGAAACGGGCATTCTTCCACCGTTAATGATCATTACTAGAAAATTTAAGAATACACCTAATAAAATAAGATAAAATCCTTTATAATGCCGATTCAAATATAGAAAAGTAAGACCTAACACATAGACCAGCATGTAAAAAGTATTACTTACTAACATTAATGTAGAAAATCGATCTTGTAGTATGAATACGAGAATTTCTAGGATTAGTAGAATCGGAAAGATTATTCCACCTTTAATATGTAAGCTTGCTAGCTCCTTTAAGCTACCTCTTCTTAAAAATCCAACTATAATTGAAATAATCATTCCATCGAGTACCATAATAGCTTCCACCTATTCTATATATTCAAATATTAAAGTTAGAGAATAAAAGCAAAATGAAATGTTTATAATAATTAGTTATTTAGAGTTAATCTACTTTTTAAATCATACAAGTAAAATCAATTAAATGTCAATATATTGCAATGTAAAAATTATCTTAATATATAGAAAATACCAAATGGTGAGATATTGAAGCTAGAAGGGATTTTAACATTCTGCTGAAATACGAATAGAAGTTTGTCGTTCTAGCGAAATACGAATAATTTTACTGATGTTTTCTATAAACGTTCGATTTTTATTGACATTTCTTGCTTGAATTTGATATTATAGCGATGGATAATTTAAATACGGACACCTCATATAATAGCGGGGATATGGCCCGCGAGTTTCTACCCAATGACCGTAAATTTTTGGACTATGAGGGAAAGTTACTCAGCTTGTGTTCGTTTGTACGAGAGTAGTATGCCTGAGTAGAATACTTTCCCTATATATTGGGGTGTGTTCTGCTTAGGCATTTTTTAATAGGACAGGGGGGACGAGCAATGCCAATAGTCGGAGTTGTTATGGGGAGTACATCTGATTGGGAAACGATGAAGCATGCGTGCGATATGTTGGATGAGCTTTCGATTCCATATGAGAAGAAAGTTGTTTCAGCGCATCGTACACCAGATTATATGTTTGAATATGCTGAAACCGCTCGTGATAGAGGCTTGAAAGTGATTATTGCTGGTGCTGGAGGAGCGGCACATTTACCCGGTATGATTGCAGCGAAAACGACGCTACCGGTTATCGGTGTTCCTGTTCAGTCGAAGGCGTTGAATGGGTTAGATTCTTTGTTGTCCATTGTGCAAATGCCAGGTGGTGTTCCGGTTGCTACGGTTGCCATCGGGAAAGCAGGAGCTTTAAATGCTGGTTTATTAGCAGCAGAAATACTAGGTGCATTTGATGAATCAATTTATAAAGCGCTAGAACAGCGCCGTGACGATATTAGACGAAAAGTGTTAGAGGATAGTGAACTATGATGAACAAAGTTATCTTTCCTGGTCAGACGATTGGGATTATCGGTGGTGGTCAGCTAGGCAGAATGTTAGCTCTTTCTGCAAAGGAAATGGGTTTTCGTATTGCAGTGCTGGATCCTACGCCTAATTCGCCATGTGCGCAAGTTGCAGATATAGAAATTGTTGCATCCTATAACGATCAGCAAGCGATTGAAAAGCTTGCAAGTGTTAGCGATGTGATTACCTATGAATTTGAAAATATCGATTATGATTGCTTACAATGGATTGAGGAGCATTCGTATTTGCCGCAGGGAAGTCAGCTGCTGCATGTAACACAGAATCGATTTACAGAAAAAAGTGCGATTGTGGAAGCTGGCATACCAGTTGCAGCTTTTCGTCTTTGCCAAACAGAAGACGATTTAATCCACGGTGTTGAAGACTTTTCTTATCCTTGTGTGTTAAAGACAACAACGGGTGGCTATGACGGTAAAGGGCAAATTGTTTTGAAAAGTGAGGAAGATTTAGCAGAAGCAAAACAACTTATTGAACAGCGTGAATGTATTTTAGAAGATTGGGTTCCGTTCGATAAGGAAGTTTCCGTTATTGTAGTAAGAGGTATAGGCGGCGAAACAAGCGTATTTCCGGTTGCTGAGAATATTCATGTCGAAAATATCCTACATGCTTCCATCGTTCCGGCTCGTATTTCCGATGAATTAAGAGCACAGGCAGTTAGATGTGCAGAAACATTAGCAAATGAGCTTGGTTTAATCGGCATCTTAGCGGTTGAAATGTTTGTAACGAAGGATGAGCATATTTTTGTGAATGAATTAGCGCCAAGACCGCATAATTCTGGGCATTATACGATGGATGCTTGTGCGACAAGTCAGTTCGGGCAACACGTTCGCGCGATCTGCGGATGGCCGCTTGGTGAAATAACTTTATTAAAACCAGTTGTCATGTTTAATATTTTAGGAGAACATATAGAGGCGGTCTATCAAAAGATTGACCAGTATTCCAATGCAAAGCTGCATATGTACGGTAAAGCAGAAGCGAAGAAAAAGCGGAAAATGGGTCATTTAAACATTTTAGCGCAAAGTACAAAGGAAGCTTTAGAGAAAGCAAGTGCACTTCGCATTTGGGAACGCGAAGAACAATGGTTGGAGGGAAAACGATGATTAATCGCTACACGCGCCCGGAAATGGGAGCAATCTGGACAGAAGAAAATAAGTTTAACGCTTGGTTAGAAGTAGAAATTCTTGCTTGCGAAGCTTGGTCAGCACTAGGAGATATTCCGAAAGAAGACGTAAAGAAGCTTCGGGAAAATGCGTCATTTGATATAAATCGCATTTATGAAATTGAAAAGGATACTCGTCATGATGTGGTTGCCTTTACAAGAGCTGTATCAGAAACGTTAGGAGAAGAACGGAAATGGGTGCATTATGGATTAACTTCTACTGACGTGGTAGATACTGCGCTTTCCTATTTATTAAAACAAGCAAACGATATTTTGCTAAAAGATATTACAGCATTTATTGAAATTCTAAAAAATAAGGCAAACGAACATAAATACACGGTTATGATGGGTCGTACGCACGGTGTTCATGCAGAGCCAACAACATTTGGATTAAAGTTGGCACTTTGGTATGAAGAAATGCGGAGAAATCTAGAACGCTTTAAGCAAGCTGCAGATGGAGTACGCGTTGGAAAAATGTCTGGGGCTGTCGGTACATATGCAAATATTGATCCATTTATTGAAGCATATGTGTGTGAAAAGCTTGGACTTCAAGCTTCTCCTATTTCAACACAAACGTTGCAACGTGACCGTCATGCACACTACATGGCAACATTAGCGTTAATCGCGACATCTATTGAAAAGATGGCTGTTGAAATTCGTGGTTTGCAAAAAAGTGAAACACGTGAAGTTGAGGAATTCTTTGCGAAAGGTCAAAAAGGATCTTCTGCAATGCCTCACAAACGTAATCCAATTGGTTCAGAGAATATGGTAGGTATGGCTCGCTTAGTTCGTGGTTATATGCAAACCGCTTATGAAAATGTTCCACTTTGGCACGAACGTGATATTTCACATTCTTCAGCAGAACGCGTTATTTTACCGGATGCTACCATTGCATTGAATTATATGCTCAATCGTTTTGGAAACATCGTGAAAAACTTAACTGTATTCCCTGAAAATATGAAACGGAATATGGGAAGAACATTTGGACTTATTTATTCTCAACGCGTTATGCTTTCTCTTATTAATAAGGGAATGGTTCGTGAGGAAGCATATGATACTGTGCAGCCGAAAGCAATGGAAGCATGGGATAAACAAGTTCAATTTAAAGATCTTGTAGAAGCAGATGAAAAAATTACGAGCAAGTTAACACAGGAAGAAATTGATGAGTGCTTTAACTATGAACACCATATGCGTCACGTGGACACCATCTTCAAACGCCTTGGTCTAGATTGAAAATAATATAGGGCACAGATTTCAGTCTGTGCCATTTTTATCCTGATATATAGGGGCGGGATAATTTCACCAAGGTTCCATGGAAATCGAAGATCAGGCTTACGGGGCCACCACTAAAGTAGGGAAAGAGCCTTCCCTTCTTTAGTGAAGTATAGCTTCATTAGTCTGATGATTCATAATTATAAAAATAACAGGGGGCTTATGACATGCAAAAGCTAGAGCAGCTATATGAAGGAAAAGCAAAAATTATGTACCGTACAGAACAAGAAGATGTCGTATGGGTTCAATATAAAGATAGTGCAACTGCTTTTAATGGAGAAAAGAAGGCAACCATTGCAGGAAAAGGCCATTTAAATAATGAAATTACTTCGCTTCTCTTTACTAAGCTGAAGGACGCTGGCATTCCGAGCCACTTTATTGAAAAAATTTCTGATACAGAACAACTTGCAAAGAAAGTAACGATTATTCCTCTTGAAGTTGTTGTTCGAAATATTATTGCTGGAAGTTTGGCAAAACGACTTGGATTAGAAGAAGGAACTCCTCTCGAAGAACCGATTGTAGAATTTTATTATAAAGATGATGACCTTGGTGATCCTCTTGTAACAGAAGACCATATTCGCGTGTTAAACATTGCTTCACCCGAACAATTGCAAGAGCTTCGCACATTAGCATTGCGTGTTGATGAAGTGTTAAAAGAGCATTTTGCAAGTTGCAAAGTGAGATTAGTGGACTTTAAATTAGAGTTTGGACTTACAAAAGAAGGCGAAATCCTTCTTGCTGATGAAATCTCTCCAGATACATGCCGTCTATGGGACGAAGAAACGAATGAAAAGTTCGACAAAGATGTATTCCGTAGAGACCTTGGAAATTTGACTGACGCCTATAAAGAAATCTTAAAACGATTAGGGGGAATTTCACATGTTTAAAGTAAAGGTTTATGTAACACTTCGCAAGAGCGTATTAGACCCACAAGGAGCAGCAGTGAAAAATGCGTTGCATAGTTTATCCTTTACTTCCGTACAAGATGTCCGTATCGGAAAATATATGGAATTGATGGTAGATAAGAACGTGACTGATATTGACAGCATGATTAAAGAGATGTGCGAAAAATTATTAGCCAATGTTGTCATTGAAGATTACCGATATGAGATCGAGGAGGTAGTCGCACAGTGAAGTTTGCCGTAATCGTTTTTCCAGGATCGAATTGTGACGTAGATATGTATCATGCGATTCAAGATGAACTAGGCGAAGAAGTGGAATATGTTTGGCATGATGAAACGAGTTTAGATGAGTATGACGCGATTCTATTACCGGGTGGTTTTTCATACGGTGATTATCTTCGTTGCGGAGCTATTTCACGGTTCTCAAATGTTATGAATGCAGTAATCGAAGCTGCTAATGCTGGTAAGCCAGTCCTAGGTGTCTGCAATGGATTTCAAATTTTAGTAGAAGCAGGTCTTCTCCCTGGTGCTTTAATTCGAAATAAAAACTTAAAGTTTATGTGCCGTACGGTGGAGTTACGGGTTGAAAACAAATCGCTCTTTACCTCTCAATATGAGATTGGAGACATTATTCGTATTCCGATTGCCCATGGTGAAGGAAACTATTATTGCGATGAACAAACATTGAAGGCGCTTGAAGAAAATCACCAAATTGCCTTCCGTTATATCGATAATCCGAATGGAAGCATTGCAAATATTGCAGGAATTACGAACGAGCGCGGCAATGTTCTCGGCATGATGCCGCATCCAGAGCGCGCTGTAGATGCGCTCCTAGGCGGAGACGACGGATTAAAGTTATTTAAATCGATTTTGAAGTATTGGAGGGAATCACATCATGTTACAGCTTGAGCCAAGTCCAGAGCAAATTCAAGAACAAAAGCTTTATGCCCAAATGGGACTTTCAGACGAAGAGTTTGAAATGGTAAAGAATATTCTCGGCCGTATGCCGAACTATACGGAGACTGGATTATTCTCTGTTATGTGGTCCGAGCATTGTAGCTATAAGAATTCAAAACCAGTGCTTCGTAAGTTTCCAACTTCAGGAGATCGCGTACTGCAAGGACCTGGCGAGGGGGCTGGTATCGTTGATATCGGTGATCAACAGGCAGTTGTATTTAAGATTGAAAGCCATAACCATCCTTCTGCCATTGAGCCCTATCAAGGAGCTGCAACTGGTGTAGGTGGAATTATTCGCGATGTATTTTCAATGGGAGCACGTCCTATTGCTATCTTAGATTCTCTTCGTTTTGGTGAGCTAACAACACCACGCGTTAAATATTTATTTGAGGAAGTTGTTGCAGGAATTGCTGGATATGGGAACTGTATCGGGATTCCAACAGTAGGCGGAGAAGTTCAATTTGATCCATGCTATGAGGGAAATCCACTTGTTAATGCTATGTGCGTAGGGCTTATCAATCATAGTGATATTAAAAAGGGGCAGGCACACGGCGTCGGCAACACGGTTATGTATGTAGGTGCTTCCACTGGCCGTGACGGCATTCATGGTGCTACCTTTGCTTCTGAAGAATTATCTTCTGAATCGGAATCGAAACGTCCTGCTGTGCAAGTAGGGGATCCATTTATGGAAAAGCTTCTTTTAGAAGCTTGTCTTGAACTTGTTCATTTCGATTCTCTTGTGGGTATTCAGGATATGGGGGCAGCGGGATTAACTTCATCTGCTGCTGAAATGGCAAGTAAAGCCGGTATGGGAATTGAAATGTATTTAGACGATGTGCCGCAGCGTGAAACGGGCATGACGGCTTATGAAATGATGTTATCTGAATCCCAAGAGCGTATGTTAATTGTAGTTAAGAAAGGTCAAGAGCAAGAGATTGTTGACTTGTTTAAAAAATATGATCTAGCAGCGGTTGCAATTGGAAAAGTAACCGATGATAAAATGCTTCGTCTTTTCCATAAGGGTGAAAAGGTAGCAGACGTTCCAGTAGATGCACTTGCAGAGGAGGCACCTGTGTATCATAAGCCTTCTAAAGAGCCTGCTTACTTCTCACAATTTCAAAATATGACGATTCCGGCTCCAAAGCTTGAAAATTATAAAGAAACATTACTAGCGCTTCTTCGTCAGCCTACGATTGCAAGTAAAGAGTGGGTCTTTGATCAGTATGATTATCAAGTGCGAACCAATACTGTTGTAATCCCAGGATCAGATGCTGCTGTTGTTCGCGTACGCGGTACGAAGAAGGCACTTGCGATGACAACGGATTGTAATTCTCGTTATATTTATTTAAATCCGGAAATCGGCGGAAAAATTGCGGTTGCCGAGGCAGCGCGCAATATCGTGTGCTCAGGTGCAGAGCCTCTTGCAATTACAGATTGCTTGAACTTTGGAAACCCTGAAAAGCCAGAAATTTTCTGGCAAATCGAAAAATCAGCTGACGGAATGAGTGCAGCTTGTACTACACTTGGAACACCTGTTATTGGCGGGAATGTTTCTCTTTATAACGAACGGAGCGGAGAAGCTATTTACCCAACACCAACAATTGGTATGGTAGGATTAGTTCACGATTTGTCACATGTAACAACGCAAGAATTTAAGCAAGCCGGCGATCTCATTTATGTGATCGGTGAAGCAAAAGAAGAATTTGGTGGCAGTGAATTACAAAAAATGATGGATGGTATGATTTGTGGACCATCTCCTAGCATAGATTTAGAAGTAGAAGCAAGACGTCAAAAGCAATTGCTTACTGCGATTCAAGCTGGTTTAATTCAGTCTGCTCATGATATTGCTGAAGGCGGTTTTGCTGTAGCCATAGCTGAATCACTTATTAGTGCAAAGGCACTTGGTGCAACGGTACAGATTAAGGGTGAAGCTGTAGCAGAATTATTTGCAGAAACACAGTCACGATTTGTTATTTCGGTTAAAAAAGAAAATAAAGAAGCTTTTGAAAACATGGTAGATGCAGAGCTTATTGGAGAGGTCACTGATACTGCTATACTTACAATTCAAGATGGTGAAGAAAGCCTTGTGACTGCACAGGTTGATGAGCTGGTAGATGCTTGGAAAGGAGCTATTCCATGCTTGCTGAAATAAAGGGCTTAAATGAAGAATGTGGCGTGTTTGGAATTTGGGGCCACAGTAATGCAGCACAAATTACGTATTATGGACTTCACAGCTTGCAGCATCGTGGTCAAGAAGGAGCAGGAATTGTTACGAACGATGGTAAAAAACTTGAAGGACATAAAGGGCTAGGACTCATTACAGATGTATTCTCGAACGGAGAACTTAGTCAGCTTAGCGGTGACGCTGCAATTGGGCATGTTCGCTATGCAACAGCAGGCGGCGGAGGATATGAAAATGTCCAACCTCTTTTGTTTCATTCTCAAACGGGAAGTCTCGCACTTGCTCATAACGGTAATCTAGTAAATGCGAATCGAATTAAGCTTGAGCTTGAAATGCAAGGCAGCATTTTTCAAACAACATCAGATACAGAAGTGCTTGCTCATCTGCTAAGACGTTATAATGAATTTCCATTAGTAGAACGTGTGAAGGTAGCGCTTAATAAAATACAAGGTGCCTATGCATTTCTTATCATGACGGAATCAGAGCTGATAGTGGCTCTGGATCCGAATGGATTCCGACCTCTTGCACTTGGTAAATTAGACGATGCCTATGTGGTCGCGTCAGAAACATGCGCCTTTGATATCGTTGGAGCAACATATATTCGTGATGTAGAGCCTGGAGAATTGCTTGTCATTTCCGATGAAGGTATAGAATCTCAAATATTTGCTGAAAAGACGAAGCATACAATCTGTAGTATGGAGTATATCTATTTTTCACGGCCAGATAGTAATATTGACGGGATTAACGTACATGCAGCACGGAAAAGTATGGGGAAACAACTTGCGAAAGAAGCACCTGTTGAGGCAGATATTGTAACAGGCGTTCCGGATTCCAGCATTTCAGCAGCTATCGGATTTGCTGAAGCTTCGGGGATCCCATATGAACTTGGACTTATTAAAAATCGGTACGTTGGTCGAACCTTTATTCAGCCATCCCAAGAACTTAGGGAACGTGGCGTGAAGATGAAGCTTTCTCCTGTACGAGGTATTGTAGAGGGAAAGCGGGTCGTGATGATTGATGATTCCATTGTGCGTGGAACGACGAGCAGACGTATTGTGGGAATGCTTCGCGATGCCGGTGCAACGGAAGTACATGTTCGTATTGCAGCGCCGCCGATTGTAAATCCTTGTTTTTATGGCATTGATACTTCCTCTCGTGAAGAGCTGATTGCAGCTAATCATTCCATTGAAGAAATCCGTGAAATGATTGGCGCAGATTCCCTTTCATTTTTAAGTGAAGAAGGATTAGAAGAAGTAATCGGAAGTCAGCAATCAAGCGAATGTCGTGGACAATGTATGGCATGCTTTAATGGAAAGTATCCAACGCCGACTTATGAAGATGAGCTTATTCATCAACGTGATTAAAGACTAGAGGGGGGATTCCCCCCTTGTTTTAATCATTTCCTTCCGGTTTTTATAGATTTAAATAAATTGTTCGGATTTAGGACTTGGTTTGTTTCCATATGTCCACTTTTTTGAATTGAAAGGAGAAAAACCATAATGGCAGATGCGTATAAGCAAGCAGGAGTGGATATTGAAGCAGGATACGAAGCAGTGAATCGTATGAAAAAGCATGTACAGAAGACGATGCGTAAAGAGGTACTTGGCGGACTTGGCAGCTTCGGAGGGATGTTTGATCTTTCTGCATTTCAATTAGAAGAGCCAGTTCTTGTTTCCGGCACAGATGGGGTAGGAACGAAGCTCATGGTTGCATTTATGATGGACAAGCACGATACGATTGGAATTGACGCGGTTGCGATGTGTGTCAATGATATCGCCTCACAAGGTGCAGAACCATTGTTCTTTTTAGATTATATTGCGTGCGGAAAGGCAGACCCTTCTCGTATTGAAAGTATCGTGAAAGGTGTTGCAGATGGATGTCAGCAAGCTGGCTGTGCATTAGTTGGCGGAGAAACAGCTGAAATGCCGGGCATGTATGGAGAAAATGAATACGATCTTGCAGGCTTTACGGTTGGAATTGTGGATAAGAAAAAGCTTATTACGGGAGCGAATATAGCGCAGGGAGATGTTCTAATTGGTCTTGCATCAAGCGGTATCCATAGTAATGGGTATTCACTCGTTCGTAGGGTGCTTCTAGAACAAGGAGAGCTCTCCCTTCATGAAACATATGGCAAGCTAGATACAACGTTAGGAGAAGAATTGCTACGTCCAACGAAAATTTACGTAAAGCCAGTTCGTGAAGTGATGAAGAAGTATGAGCTAAAAGGAATTGCTCACATCACAGGCGGAGGATTTATTGAAAACATTCCTCGTATGTTGCCTGAGGGGATTGCAGCTGAAATCGATTATGGTTCATGGCCTATTCTACCGATTTTCGACTTGCTTCAAGAAACAGGTAAGCTAAATCGTAAAGATATGTTTAATATTTTCAATATGGGAATTGGGATGGTATTTGCAGTAAAAGAAGCTGACGTTGAAGGTGTACTTGATCTACTACAATCAGAAGACGAACAGGCATATGTAATTGGTAGAACAATCGCTGGAGAAGGCGTAACGTTTAGCGGAGGTCAGATGGAATGAACCGATTAGCAGTATTTGCATCCGGAACAGGCTCTAATTTTCAAGCAATTGTTGATGCGATTGAGGACGGTGTACTTGATGCACAAGTATGTATCCTTGTCTGTGATAAACCGAATGCGAGAGTAGTAGAAAGAGCATTGGCACATCAGATTCCAACCTTCGTATTTCAGCCGAAAAGCTATCAATCGAAAATGGCATTTGAGACGGAAATATGCAAGCAGCTTCGCAAATTAGAAGTGGATTGGATTATTCTCGCAGGGTATATGCGTTTGATTGGGGAAACCCTTCTTAGCGCTTATGAAGGACGAATTATTAATATTCATCCATCCTTACTTCCTAACTTTCCAGGTAAGGATGCCATTGGACAAGCACTTGCAGCTGACGCTGTAACGACAGGTGTAACCATCCATTATGTAGATGAAGGTATGGATACAGGTCCGATTATTGCACAGCAAGCTGTCTCAATTGAGAAAGATGATACGCATGATAGTTTGCAGAAAAAGATTCAACAAGTGGAGCATCAGCTATATATTGAAACGATTTCAAATTTAGTAACAGGGGCGATAAAACGATGAAGAAGCGTGCATTAGTAAGTGTATCTGACAAAACAGGAATTGTTGAATTTGTAAAGGGTCTTAAAGAACAAGGAGTAGAGGTTATTTCAACAGGTGGTACACATAAATTACTAGAGCAAAACGGTGTGGATGTAATTGGAATCTCAGAAGTAACTGGTTTCCCTGAAATTATGGACGGTCGTGTAAAGACATTACATCCTAATATTCACGGGGGCTTACTAGCTGTACGTGACAACGAAACACATATGGCACAAATGAAAGAATTAGGTATTGAACCAATCGATTTCGTAGTGGTAAATCTGTATCCATTCAAAGAAACGGTTGCAAAACCAGACGTAACGTTCGCTGATGCTATAGAGAATATTGATATCGGCGGCCCAACTATGATTCGTTCTGCAGCGAAAAATCATGAATATGTTACGGTTATTGTTGATCCTGCAGACTATGATATCGTACTTGCACAGCTGAAGGAAAACGGAGAAGTATCAAAAGAACAAAAGCGTAAGCTGGCAGCTAAGGTATTTCGTCATACAGCAGCATACGATGCTCTTATTTCTGAATACTTAACAAAGCAGGTTGGTGAAGAAAGTCCTGAAACTGTTACATTAACATTTGAAAAGAAACAAGATTTACGTTATGGAGAAAATCCACATCAAAAAGCAACATTCTACAAGAGCCCATTTGCAGAAACTTCTTCTATTGCGTACGCAACGCAATTACACGGCAAGGAATTGTCTTACAATAACATTAACGATGCAAATGCAGCACTTGGTATGATAGAAGATTTCTCTGAGCCTGCAGTAGTTGCCGTTAAACATATGAACCCATGCGGCGTCGGTGTTGGAGGTAATATCTTTGAAGCATACGAACGCGCGTATACAGCTGATCCTATTTCCATTTTTGGCGGTATTATTGCAGCAAATCGTGAAATTGATAAAGCAACAGCAGAAAAAATGCATGAAATTTTCTTAGAAATTATTATCGCGCCATCATTCTCAGAAGAAGCATTAACAATCCTTGAAGGAAAGAAAAACCTTCGTCTTCTAACTGTTGATTTAGAAAAAGGAGAAACAAAACGTAAGTTTACATCCGTTCGCGGTGGTTTATTAATTCAAGATGAAGATACTGTATCTTTAGAAGATGTAACGATTACGTATCCAACAAAGCGTCAGCCGACAGAGAAAGAATGGGAAGATTTAAAACTTGCATGGAAAGTTGTAAAACATGTTAAATCAAACGCAATTGTTCTAGCAAAGGACAACATGACAATCGGAATTGGGGCAGGACAAATGAATCGCGTTGGTTCTGCAAACATTGCTATTGCACAAGCAGGAGAAAAGGTTAGTGGCTCTGCACTTGCATCCGATGCATTCTTCCCAATGCCTGATACAGTTGAGGCAGCTGCTAAAGCAGGAATAACTGCGATTATTCAACCAGGTGGAAGTATCCGTGATGAAGATTCTATCAAAAAAGCAGATGAATATAACATTGCGATGGTGTTCACTGGAGTACGCCACTTCAAGCATTAAGGAGGAAGATGCATGAATGTATTAGTAATCGGCCGTGGGGGCAGGGAGCATGCGCTAGCGTGGAAGCTAGCGCAGTCCAGCTCTGTTGATACCGTATATGTAGCGCCAGGAAATGAAGGTATGCAGGAAATTGCAAAGCTCGTTCCTATTGAAGAACTTGATTTTGACGCATTAGCATCCTTTGCAAAAGAGAAAGAGATTGCCCTAACTGTAGTAGGACCAGAAGTTCCTCTTACAGCGGGTATTGTCAATCATTTTGAAGAAAAAGGATTACGTATATTTGGTCCTCGTAAAGAGGCTGCTATTATTGAAGGCAGTAAGGCGTTTACGAAGGAGCTTATGAAAAAGTATCAAATTCCGACTGCTTTCTACGAAGCATTTACAGATTATGATTCTGCTGTCTCTTATGTGAAGAAAGTCGGAGCACCTATTGTCATTAAGGCAGACGGGTTAGCAGCAGGTAAAGGTGTAGTCGTTGCAATGACGGAAGAGGAAGCTCTATCAGCAGTTCAAGATATGCTGCAGGGAGCAAAATTCGGAGAAGCAAGTAAAAAAGTCGTAATTGAAGAATTTTTGGAAGGGCAAGAATTCTCTTTAATGGCATTTGTTAAGGGTACGACTGTTTATCCAATGGTCATTTCGCAGGACCATAAGCGTGCATTTGATGGTGATGAGGGACCTAATACAGGAGGAATGGGTGCTTATTCTCCTGTACCGCAAATCCCGCAAAGTATTGTTGATTCAGCAGTTGAAACGATTCTACAGCCGGTTGCAAATGCAATGGTTACGGAAAATCGATCTTTTACAGGTATTCTCTATGCAGGTCTTATTCTAACGACAGAAGGTCCGAAAGTAATTGAATTTAATGCTCGTTTTGGTGACCCTGAGACAGAGGTAGTTCTTCCTCGGTTAGAAAATGATTTGGTAGATGTAATGAACCGTGTACTAGATGGGAATCCAATCTCGCTTCAATGGTCAGAAGAAGCTGTAGTTGGTGTATTTCTTGCCGCAAAAGGGTACCCAGAAGGTTATGAGAAGGGACACGTTATTCACTTTGGTGAACTAACAGATGAAGCACTAGTCTTTCATGCTGGTACGAAAATGAAGGACGGCATGTTTGTGACAAATGGAGGACGGGTACTATTTGTAGCAAGACGCGGTAAAGATTTAGCTTCAGCAAAAGAAAAAGTGTATCAAGAATTACAGCATATACAAAGTGAAGGATTGTTTTACCGCTCGGATATAGGGCAAAAAGCAATTGATTATATGCAATGAACAAATGGCTAGCAGATTTGCTAGCCATTCTTTTTGTTAGATTCCCAAAATATCTGATGCTATTTTTGCTTCCATTTTTTCATCGGAAGCATTGTATGATGATGAAGGCTTCGTTGCATTGTTTTTATTAGGAGTAGCATCTTCTTTGGTGTCATGATTGCAGCACTTCGTTACATTTAGATAACGGCTTAGCTTACATACTTCTGTGATTGGGCAGAAACGTACGATTCCTTCAGCAACCCTCATTGCGCCTATCCAGATCATTAGCTTAGGAAAAACTCTCCAAGGTGTACGTACTAATCTTGCTGTCGCAAAGCTTACCACTGCTAGGCCAATTGTAATGCGAATGAGGGCATTTAACGTCCCAATATTCGGTTTAAACACGATTAACAGCTCCTTTCAGACATAACATTGGAAATAGAAATTCTATTTCATCATGTAGTGTCTCACTTCAAATTTTTCTCTATACGAACCAACTTTTAGCTGTTTCAAGATTTTTAGTAGATAGTAGTTTTTCCCATCCTTAGCATTACTGTCTGTTCATGTAGAATAACTGCGCATAGGCACACTGGAAATATACATATCGTATGTTCGTTAATCCACAATTCTTTGGTATAATGAAATAATGCACAACGTATGGAAGAGGTGTGTTCATGTACGAAATAAAAGAATGGAAGCATGTATTTAAGCTTGACCCAGAAAAGGAGTTAAGTGAACAGGATTTAGAGCGCATTTGTGAATCTGGAACAGATGCAGTGATCGTTGGTGGAAGTGATGGGATTACATTAGATAATGTATTATATATGCTCGCAAGTATTCGTAGATATAGCGTTCCTTGTGTGCTAGAAGTATCGGATTTAGAATCATTAACACCGGGATTTGATTATTATTACATACCTTCTGTCTTGAATAGTCGGAATGCAGAATGGATTACCGGTTTTCATCAACGAGCACTTAAGGAATACGGAGATATTATGAATTGGGAAGAAATTTTCATGGAGGGATATTGTGTTTGCAATCCTGATTCGAAGGTAGCGCAGCTTACAAATGCCAATTGCAACCTGGATGCACATGATATCGTTGCTTATGCACAGCTAGCAGACAAGCTGCTTCATCTTCCTATTTTTTATTTAGAATATAGCGGAACGTACGGAGATGTTAACATCGTAAAGCAAGTGAAGCAAAATTTGGAGCATGCTCATTTTTACTATGGCGGAGGAATTAAAACCACAGAGCAGGCAAAGGAAATAGCTCAGTATGCAGATACGATTGTCATCGGAAATTTAATATATGAAAACATCAAAGAAGCATTGAAAACGGTACAAGCAGTGAAAGGGAAGTAAGGAAGGTGACAAAATGAGCAATATCAATAAATTGATAGCAGGGTTAAATCCTGAGCAACGAAGTGCAGTACAAATGACAGACGGACCATTATTAATTATGGCCGGTGCAGGTAGTGGAAAAACACGTGTATTAACACATCGCATTGCCTATTTACTTCAGGAAAAAGGAGTTGCTCCTTGGAACATCGTGGCGATTACCTTTACCAATAAAGCGGCTCGCGAGATGCGAGACAGAATCGATAAGCTTGTTGGTCCAGATGCAAATGATGTTTGGATCTCAACCTTCCACTCGATGTGTGTTCGTATATTGCGCCGTGATATTGATCGTATTGGGATTAGCCGTAACTTTACCATTTTGGATAGCAGTGATCAGCTATCTGTTATGAAGGCAATCGTTAAGGAACGAAATATTGATCCGAAGAAGTTTGATCCACGTGCATTTCTTGGATCTATTAGCAGTGCAAAAAACGAATTAATTCACCCAAAACAATTTGCAAAACAAGCATCAGCAGATCCCTATGAGCAGCTAGTTAGCGATATATACGATGAGTATCAAAAGCGACTTCAAAAAAACAGTTCCCTTGATTTTGATGACTTAATTATGACAACGATTCAACTATTTGAACGTGTTCCAGAGGTACTCGAATTTTACCAACGGAAATTCCAATACATTCATGTGGATGAATATCAAGATACAAATAAAGCGCAATATGTACTCGTAAAGATGCTCGCTGAGCGTTTGAAAAATATATGCGTTGTTGGTGATTCGGACCAATCGATTTATCGTTGGCGCGGAGCAGATATTTCAAACATCCTCTCCTTTGAAAAAGACTATCCGGATGCGAAGATGATTATGTTAGAGCAAAATTATCGTTCTACAAAAAACATACTGCAAGCTGCCAATGCTGTAATTGGATATAACGGCAATCGAAAGCCGAAAAAATTATGGACAGAAAATGAAACGGGAAACATGATTTCGTACTATCATGCGGTGACGGAACAGGATGAAGCGTATTTTATCGCCAAGAAAATACGCGAGCAAGTAGAATCTGGTAAGCGGAACTATGATGATTTCGCGATATTATATCGGACAAATGCACAATCACGTGTGATTGAAGAAGTGTTTTTAAAATCCAATATTCCATACAAAATCATTGGCGGAACAAAGTTCTATGACCGAAAAGAAATTAAAGATATTCTAGCCTATCTTCGCTTTATTTCGAATCCTAATGATGAAATTAGCTTCAGACGAATTGTCAACGTACCAAAGCGAGGAGTTGGAGCATCTTCCATAGATAAGATTATTAATTATGGGGCAGAGCAAAATCTTCCTTTATCAGAGGTTCTCACTCAAATTGACTTTGTTGGATTAAGTGGGCGTATAACAAATGCAGTCTCACAATTCTATGAACAAACATCTGGTTGGATTAAGATGAGCGATTATTTATCCATTACTGAGCTTGTTGAAGATGTATTAGATAAAACAGGCTATCGAGATATGCTTGAAAGTGAACGATCTTTAGAAGCACAGTCTCGTTTAGAAAACTTGGAGGAATTTTTATCTGTTACACGAAACTTTGAGAAGCAAAGCGAAGATAAGAGCCTTATTGCTTTTTTAACAGATCTTGCTTTAATTGCAGATATCGACCAAGTGGATGAGCAAGCGAGTCAAGAAGAAGTGTTGCTTATGACCATGCACTCTGCAAAAGGGCTTGAATTTCCTGTCGTCTTTATCGCTGGGGCAGAGGAAGGAATTTTTCCACATATGCGCTCGCTAATGGATGAAACCGAAATGGAAGAAGAGCGCCGCCTTGCCTATGTGGCTGTTACGCGTGCAGAGGAAGAATTATATGTTACGAATGCGCAAATGCGGACTCTTTACGGAAAAACAAATATGAATCCGGAATCTCGCTTTTTATCAGAAATTCCTGCTAACTTACTTGAACCGCTTCACAATGTGCCGCAAAAGCGTAAAGCAGCAGCTGTATCTAGATCTACATCTACATCTAGTCGTACGAGTCGTACGGTGCATGCTCCATATAAATCAACGGGCGGAGAACAAATCGGCTGGAAAGTAGGAGACAAAGCATCACACAAAATATGGGGTACTGGAACCGTAGTAAGGGTTAAAGGGGAAGACAAAGATATGGAGCTTGATATTGCATTCCCGAGTCCAACCGGAATTAAGCGATTATTAGCGAAGTTTGCGCCGATTTCAAAAGTGTAAGGAAAGGATGAGACGATGTCAAACGAAGTGGTAAAACAACACATCAAAGAGCTTCGAGAAATAATAAACAAACTGAATCACGAATATTACGTTTTAGACAATCCATCTGTTTCTGATGCAGAATATGATCGATATATGCAAGAGCTAATTCGTCTTGAAGAGGAGCATCCTGAGTTTAAGTCTGACGATTCGCCGACTGTACGCATTGGCGGCGAGGCGCTAGATATGTTTGAAAAAGTAATCCACAAATCACCTATGCTAAGCCTGGGCAATGCCTTTAATGAAGAGGATATTCGGGACTTTGATCGTAAGGTACGTCAAGGAACAGGGAAAGAAAATGTCAGATATGTATGTGAGCTAAAGATTGACGGACTTGCCGTTTCCCTTCATTATGAAGAGGGAAAGTTCGTAAAAGGCGCTACCCGTGGAGATGGTGTAGTCGGGGAAGACATTACGAATAATATAAAGACGATTAAAGCGATCCCACTCCGTCTGCATAGACCGCTGACCTTAGAAGCGCGCGGCGAAGCGTATATGCCAAAGCGGTCGTTTGAGCGAGTGAATCGCGAAAAAGAAGAACAAGGTGAAATGCTGTTTGCTAATCCGCGTAATGCTGCAGCAGGGTCATTGCGTCAATTAGATCCGAAAATTACTGCCAAAAGGCATCTCTCCTTCTTCGTCTATGCGATGGCAGGGCTAGAAGGTCAGCCGATTTCTTCCCATAGCGAAGCATTAAATTTCTTTGGAGAACTAGGATTTAAGACAAATCCTCATCGCCGTGTTTGCGAGACCATTGAAGAAGTGCTTGCCTATGTAGAGGAGTGGAAGGAAAAGCGTCCTACACTAGACTACGAAATTGATGGAATAGTTATTAAAGTAGATGATATAGAATTGCAGGAAGTACTCGGAACAACTGTGAAAAGCCCGCGCTGGGCGATTGCTTATAAATTTCCAGCAGAAGAGGTTGTAACAAAGCTTATTTCGATTGAGTTGAACGTAGGTCGTACTGGAGTTGTGACGCCAACAGCAAACTTAGAACCAGTTCGTGTAGCAGGTACAATTGTTCGTCGTGCTTCCTTGCACAATGAGGATCTAATTCGTGAAAAGGATATACGAATAGGTGACTATGTTGTAGTGAAAAAGGCAGGGGACATTATACCAGAAGTTGTACATCCGTTAAAGGAACGCCGAACAGGCTCAGAGCTGGAGTTTCATATGCCGGATCATTGCCCAGAATGTGAGGATGAGCTTGTACGATTGGAGGGTGAAGTTGCGCTTCGATGTTTAAATCCTGCTTGTCCAGCACAAATTCGTGAAGGATTGATTCATTTCGTTTCGCGTGATGCGATGAATATTGATGGGTTAGGAGAGCGTGTGATTACGCAGCTTTACGAAGAGCATCTTGTGCATACAGTAGCTGATATTTATACGTTAACGAAGGAGCAGCTGCTTTCCTTAGAACGATTTGGTGAAAAGTCTGCATCGAATTTAATTACTGCCATTCAAGCGTCTAAACAAAATTCATTAGAAAAACTTCTCTTTGGTTTGGGCATTCGCCATGTAGGGGCAAAGGCAGCTCGTACTTTGGCTCTTCATTTTGAAACAATGGAAAGCCTACAACATGCTACTGCCCGAGAATTAACGATTATTCATGAAATTGGAGAAAAAATGGCCGATTCCATCGCTACCTATTTTGAAAATGATGAGGTCCATCATTTACTTGAGAAGTTACAAGAGTATGGTCTTACGATGACATACAAGGGTCCTAATCTTTCTGAAGTAGAGACGGCTGCTTCTTATTTTTCTGGTAAAACCATTGTACTAACAGGGAAGCTAGAGACGATGGGACGAAGCGATGCAAAGAAGCGTATTGAAGAACAAGGCGGTAATGTAGCAGGAAGTGTAAGTAAAAGCACAGATTTAGTCATTGCCGGCGAGGCAGCTGGTTCGAAACTTGCCAAGGCTGAGCAATTTGGTATTGAGATTTGGGATGAAGCTAGGTTTACACAGGAGCTAATGAAATAAGAGGTGCAAACGAAAAATGAAAAAGCTAGCAGTGCTAATAATGAGTCTAGGTCTGATCCTCAGTGGATGTAGTTCAGGCATGCAAAAGAATGGACAATCCAGTCAGCAGTCAGGTCAATCGAATAATACGATCATTCCGAAATATTCAATTTCAGATGATTATTATAAAACGATTCTTCCTTTTAAACCAGGAGCAGCAAGAGGTTTAGTGTTACAAGGATTGAATACACGCATGGATATAGATGAGTTTGAAATGGGTCTTATGCGTATTGCACAAAATACATTTAGCACAAAAGATTTTTACTATCAAGAAGGTCAATATTTAGATTCAACAACAGTGCAGCAGCTTCTTCTTCGGAAAAGAACCGATGCACAGCAAAAGGATGCCGAGAGTAAGATACCCGCAACCACGGGTACGAAACCAAAAGTACCGAATATTGGGTTGAATCCAGCATATGATCCAAATGCACCCGGAACAACGGATCAAAAAAATCAAAAGAGTCCTATCTATCTTTCTAACATTTTAGAGAATGATTACGTAACAAAGGATAGCAACGGGAAAGCGAAGCTAGGCGGAATTGTAATTGGACTTGCTATGAATAGCGTTTATTACACAAATCTTCCTGATAATGAAGGTGGATATCCACGTGAGTATGAAATTCCGCTTCAGGATACAATTAATCAAGGAAAGCAAATGGCACAATCAGTTTTAGATACACTCCTTACTAAAAATGAAGAAGCAAGGAATGTTCCGATTACAATTGCCATTTATCGTCAGCAAGCTAAATCGTCTTTAGTACCAGGTAATTATGTAACGTATGTGAACCTAGATAAAGGGCAAACAAAAGTGGATGGGTGGAAGGATGTTAACGAGCAATATTATTTATTTCCATCTGCCCAAGCTTCAAATGATCATAAAGACGATGCAACGAGAATATTAAATTTTAAAACCAGTCTTTCTGATTATTTTCCAAATGACTATACAGCTGTAGTAGGCAAAGGCTTCTATAAGGATACCCAGCTAAAGAGTATGGATTTGGATATTCCAGTGCAGTTTAAAGGAAAAGCAGAGGTAATTGGCTTTACCCAATATGTTGCAGGTCTTGTGATGGAACAGTTTCCAAATTATATTAAAGTGCAAGTAAATATTCACTCTACTGATAAACAAGAGGCGATGATTACTCGTGATGTGAATCAAGATAAACCAACGGTTCAAATTTTTGATTAATCATTTTAGACTGACGCAAAAAGGTCGTTGAAAGAACGACTTTTTGCGTCAGTTTTTTGTATACGATGATAGTGATCTTATGGGGTATCCATGGTGATGTTAGAAAAACAAAGTTTTAAGAATACATACAAATTTCTGATATAATGGATAACATTATGACATTTGAATCGAGGGGAAAAGTATATGGATCATATAAGTATAGGAATCATAGTATTTCTAATGGCATTTGGATTTATCGCATCATTTATTGATTCGGTTGTAGGAGGAGGAGGCTTGATCTCCATTCCTGCCCTTCTTTTTGTGGGATTGCCGCCTTCTGCTGCAATTGCAACAAATAAGCTTGCAGCAACTATGGGATCTTTAACAAGTACAGTGTATTTTATTTGTCAAAAAAAAGTTGATATGAAAATTATAAAACGCTTATTACCGTTTACTATTGTAGGAGCTACGATTGGGGCATTTGTTTTAAAATACATATCTTCTGAAATATTACGGCCGCTTGTGTTAATTTTATTAGTCCTTGTTGCTCTGTATACTTTTTTAAAGAAAGATTGGGGAACTGTTTCTACGTATAAGGGGTTAACGAAGGGGAAAAGTATTTTATTTTTAGGCGTGATTCTGCTGATAGGTTTTTACGATGGTTTTTTTGGTCCTGGAACCGGATCTTTTCTTATCTTCGCTTTTTTAACGATTGGATTTGACTTTATTTCTGCGGCCGCAAATGGTCGAATATTAAATTTTGCTAGTAATATTACTGCCCTACTTGCTTTTATATTCTTAGGTACAATTCATTATGAATACGGAATTGTAATGGGAGTATCTATGATCATTGGGGCTTATACTGGTACAAAATTTGCAATGAAAAAGGGAGTAGGATATGTACGCATTTTATTTCTCGTTGTAACCGTATTATTAATTGGGAAAAATGTTGTGGACTATTTTCATTTAATGTAAGAAAAAGGGCAGCGAGATTGCTGCCTTTTTTACGTGAGAATTTATTTTGTGGAATAAGAGGTTGGGTGTTATCCTCGATTGTATTTGTTATCTTGTTCCAACTGTTTCCATTTGTTTCCTAGTACTGGCGGGATATATTGTTTCATTTTTTGTAATAGGTCAGCTGCGTTGTCTGAGGATACCATAAGGTCGAAATGGTTGGAGTTCATAAATTCTTCTGTTATCGATTGTTTCATCATTACAAGCAAAGGATTGTAATATCCTTCAATATTATAGAGTCCAATCGGCTTTTTATGGATTCCAATTTGCGCCCAGCATAATGTTTCAAACAACTCTTCTAATGTGCCATATCCGCCAGGAAGTGCTACAAAGCCATCAGCCATTTCACTCATCGTTGCCTTTCGTTCATGCATATCGTTTACCTCAATTAGCTGTGTTATGCCTTGATGCGCCATTTCGCCGATAAATAGGCCCTTTGGCATAATACCAATAACATTGCCTCCAAGAGCTAGCACCGTGTTTGCTAGCTCTCCCATTAAGCCCATACGAGATCCACCATAAATCAACTGTAAGTTTTGTCTTACAATTTCTTCGCCTAGTTGTCTAGCATGTTCTTTATATTGAGGACGTACTCCTAGATTAGAACCTGCATATACACATATGTTTTTCATTCTTCCACCTCGGGTACAGGGAATCCATACATACATTCATTCGTATCGTACAGCATATTGCTATGAACGTAAAGGAAAGAGGATAGTCGAACAAGGAGATTTTCTAGTTAAGCATAGAGGATTCAACATTATATTCTTTGAATACTCATCCTATGCTAAATCATATAATGATTGAAAGTGGAATGGATTATAAAAAAGGGGGGTGCATTCTATGGTAGTTGCATATAAGCATGAACCATTCACAGATTTCAGTTTAACGAACAATAGACTCGCATTTGAAGAAGGATTACGGACGGTAAATTCCTATCTAGGTCAGCAGTATCCGCTGCGAATTGGCGGAGCATTGATTACGACAGAAGAGAAAATCATATCAAGTAATCCAGCAAATCGAGAAGAAGTGATTGGTTATGTTGCAAAGGCGAATCTGGAACTTGCACAGAAGGCAATGCAGGTGGCGGATGAAACCTTTGCAACATGGAGAAAGTCGAACCCTGAAATGCGTTCTAATATTCTGTTTCGTGCTGCAGCCATTATTCGACGAAGAAAGCATGAGTTTTCAGCGCTATTAGTGAAAGAAGCAGGAAAGCCATGGAATGAAGCAGATGCAGATACAGCGGAAGCTATTGATTTTCTCGAATACTATGGACGCCAAATGATAATGATGAAAGATGGCGTAGCTGTGCAAAGCCGCCTAGGTGAACGTAATCGCTTTACATATATACCTCTTGGAGTGGGAGTCATTATTTCTCCGTGGAATTTTCCGCTTGCCATTATGGCTGGAACTACGGTTGCAGCTATCGTGGCTGGGAATACCGTTGTATTAAAACCAGCCAGTGCGACGCCGGTGGTTGCCGCAAAATTTGTTGAAGTCCTATATGCGGCAGGGCTTCCAGCAGGCGTTGTTAATTTTGTACCAGGAAGCGGTACGGATATTGGTGATTTTTTAGTCGATCATCCACGAACACGTTTTATTAGCTTTACCGGTTCAAAAGAGGTAGGGAAGCGTATTTATGAGCGGGCAGCGAAAGTCAGCCCGGGACAAATTTGGCTTAAACGAGTCATTGCTGAAATGGGCGGCAAGGATGCCATTATTGTAGATAAAGAGGCGGATATAGAACAAGCAGCACGTTCCATTGTTACTTCATCGTTCGGATTTTCAGGGCAGAAATGTTCGGCATGTTCAAGGGCTATTATTGTGGAAGATGTGTACGATGATGTTATAGAACGTGCAATCACACTAACCAAACAGTTGAAACTAGGAAACCCTGAAGAAAGCAATATTAACATAGGACCTGTTATTGATAAGAATGCATATGAAAAAATAATGAAGTATATTCAAATTGGCAAAGAAGAAGGGAAGCTGAAGGTAGGAGGAGAGGGAGACAATCGGATTGGCTGGTTTATCGAGCCAACGATTATTGCAGATGTACCGGAAGATGCTCATATTATGAAAGAAGAAATTTTTGGACCTGTCGTTGCATTTTGCAAAGCAACCGATTTTAGCCATGCTTTAGCTATTGCCAATAACACTGAGTATGGATTAACAGGGGCAGTTATTTCAAATAATCGTGAACATATCGAGCAATCACGAGAAGATTTTCATGTTGGTAATTTATACATTAACCGAGGCTGTACAGGAGCCATTGTTGGGTATCAGCCTTTCGGAGGCTTCAATCTATCAGGTACCGACTCGAAGGCTGGTGGACCAGACTACTTACTGCTTCATATGCAAGGAAAAACGATATCTGAGATGTTTTAAGAATGATATGTAGTAAGAAAGGGGCCTCCTCAAAAGGGAATGGTTTTCTCCCTTTTGAGGAGGCCCCTTTTTGAATTTAATAAGATTGAATAAGAGTTAGATTACTAGCACTTACATATACGCTGCTATACTGCGGATTGTCTGAAACAAGCTCATACATCGTGCCTTCCGGTGTTTGAATCGTATTCTTAATGGCCGCAATAATTTCGTGATTCGTTACGTATGCAGTTTGCCCTGCTAAATTTTGTACAAGTTTTACGCCTGATTGTACTTTTCCTAATTGATACGTATGGAGATTTTTGTTTCCGTACATGACGTCTAATTTATGCATGACTGATGAGATTTCATTTGACCAGTTGCTATCACTGGCATAATACATATTCATACCTCGTGCTTTATCACCTAAAAACCCGCCATTATAAAAGAGAGAATTAGGAGTTAAATAGTTTTTATCAATATATTGTGCACAATAGTCTATGCCTTGTTGCAGGGTAGCGAAGGATGCTGCGCCTCCGTAAGGATTGGAATCAATTGCTTGAAATCCGAATAGATTGTTTTTATCTCTAGCAATGCTGCTTGTTCCCCATCCTGATTCTATAATTGCATGAGATAATAAATAACCTGCATTAATATGGTATTTATTTGCCGCATCAATAAAATATTGCCCCGTTCCAACTAGAGGACTGTCAGGACGATTTGCCTTTATAAATTGATTAAGCTGGTCAGCGGTGTAGTTTGCTGTAACACGAAGCGGCATATATTCGAAATATTGATAGCTATCTTGCCCTCCGATAGAAGTTCGATCATATGCTGCATATTGTACTCCTTGTGTTAAATGAGTCGGAGCATAGCCGACGTTATAGGAATAATAGTTGCTGTTACTGGCGTCGTATAAATTGTATATTAGGTTGCCATTATTAACTGTGTAATACGATGTTGGAGAATGCAGCATAGCTGGGAATAGTGTGACATCTTGCAGTGCTACATATCCTTTTAATCCATCAAGTGTGACATAAATAAGTGATCCGACCGCTTTTTCAAATTTTAAATCAGTATTCGGTGCTACATAGGTAAGCTTTTGATTTGTAACAGGGTCGTAAATGTTCACAACGCCATTGGTTCGCACAAAGCCATTTTTCATATCAATAATTTGTCCGTTACGTGTCACATAGCCATCTTCTTGAGATGAAGATAATAGGGATTCCGCATCCGTAAGATTGCCTTTTAGGATCTTGTTGTTAGGTGTGATAACGGTATAGGATACGTCGGTTGTGACTTGGGATAGGAATCCGGACGAAACGTATGCATAGGAGCCATTGTATTGAATTTTCGTCCATCCATTCTCTGAGCTTATGGCTTGTATTGTCTGACCCTTGTTTAGCTTACCGATTATCTTCCCTGAAGTAGATGGTGTATTACGCACATTTAGAACTGTAGCTGTAACTGTTGTCGTTTGTTCTTGGGCTAGCGGTTTAATTGAAAGAGCCGGGATATATGCTTCCTTGTTGTTAAATATGATTTTTATCCAATCTCCGCTTTGTTCTACTATGCTAACACTGCCCCCTTTGTTAAGGGTACCAATTGAGGTTGAGGTATACGATGCCCCATCTCGAACATCCACTTGTGGAACTGTGATAGTTGCCGTAGTCGTTGGGACAGATGGATTCACCGGATTAGAGCCGCCAGATGAATTAGTAAACTGTAAGAAGTCTAAAGAAACGAAAGCGTCCTTGCCGTTAAAGGAAATCTTAGCCCAGCCGTTAGCAGAGCTAAGGACAGAAACGGATTGTCCTTTGAGAAGAGATCCAACAATACTACTAGAAGTAGAAGCGGCAGAACGAACGTTTAAGCGATCGGCATTGACAGTAGCGGACTGCACAGGCGCTGGAGCTGGAGAGCTCGGATTCGCCGGATTAGAGCCGCTGGAAGAGTCGGCAAACTGTAAAAAGTCTAAAGAAACGAAAGCCTCTTTGCCGTTAAAGGAAATCTTAGCCCAGCCATTGGCAGAACTAAGGACAGAAACAGATTGTCCTTTGAGAAGAGATCCTACAACACTACTAGAAGTAGAAGCGGAAGAACGAACATTTAAGCGATCAGCATTAACAGTAGCAGACTGCGCAGGCGCAGGAGCCGGAGAGCTCGGATTCGTCGGATTAGAGCCGCTGGAAGAGTCAGCAAACTGTAAGAAATCTAAGGAAACAAAAGCGTCCTTGCCGTTAAAGGAAATCTTAGCCCAGCCGCCCGAAGAGCTAAGGACAGAAACGGATTGTCCTTTGAGAAGAGATCCTACAACACTACTAGAAGTAGAAGTGGAAGAACGAACGTTTAAACGATCAGCATTAACAGTAGCAGATTGCGCAGGCGCTGGCGCCGGAGAACTCGGATTCGCCGGATTAGAGCCGCTGGAAGAGTCGGCAAACTGTAAGAAGTCTAAGGAAACGAAAGCGTCCTTGCCGTTAAAGGAAATCTTAGCCCAGCCGCCCGAAGAACTAAGGACAGAAACAGATTGTCCTTTGAGAAGAGATCCAACAACACTACTAGAAGTAGAAGCAGAAGAACGAACGTTTAAGTGATCAGCATTAACAGTAGCAGATTGCGCAGGAGCCGGAGCCGGATTAGAGCCGCTGGAAGAGTCGGCAAACTGTAAAAAGTCTAAGGAAACGAAAGCGTCTTTGCCGTTAAAGGAAATCTTAGCCCAGCCATTGGCAGAGCTAAGGACAGAAACAGATTGTCCTTTGAGAAGAGATCCAACAACACTACTAGAAGTAGAAGCAGAAGAACGAACATTTAAGCGATCAGCATTAACAGTAGCAGACTGCGCAGGCGCAGGAGCCGGAGAGCTCGGATTCGTCGGATTAGAGCCGCTGGAAGAGTCAGCAAACTGTAAGAAATCTAAGGAAACAAAAGCGTCCTTGCCGTTAAAGGAAATCTTAGCCCAGCCGCCCGAAGAGCTAAGGACAGAAACNTAAGGAAACAAAAGCGTCCTTGCCGTTAAAGGAAATCTTAGCCCAGCCGCCCGAAGAGCTAAGGACAGAAACGGATTGTCCTTTGAGAAGAGATCCAACAACACTACTAGAAGTAGAAGTGGAAGAACGAACGTTTAAGCGATCAGCATTAACAGTAGCAGATTGCGCAGGAGCCGGAGCCGGAGAACTCGGATTCGCCGGATTAGAGCTACCTGCAGAATTAGCAAGTTGTAAGAAATCTAAGGAAACGAAAGCGTCTTTGCCGTTAAAGGAAATCTTGGCCCAGCCATTGGCAGAGCTAAGGACAGAAACGGATTGTCCTTTGAGAAGAGATCCTATGATACTACTGGAAGTAGAAGCGGAAGAACGAACGTTTAAGCGATCGGTATTAACAGTAGCAGATTGCCCTTGTCCGCTAACTGTAGAAGAACTAGTAGTAGAAGAACTAGTAGTAGAAGAACTAGTAAGTCTGACAAAGTCTAGCGAAACATAAGCTTCTTTACCATTGTATGAAATTTGACCCCAACCATTGCTTTTGTTGATGATAGAAACGGATTGTCCTTGTACGAGAGTGCCTAAAATTGTACTGTTTGTTGAGGGAGCGGATCGGACATTCAAGTGTAAAGTCGCGATTACGCCTTGTTCTGTTGTAGTATTTTCTGCATGGACGTTTGTTGCCATTACAGAAAGTCCGCTAGCAACTAATGAGCCAATAAGTAGAGTATTTGTTGATGCATTCATTATGAAGGATATAAGCATTACTTATATCCATTCCCCCCTTTATAATCAAGAATTTGGAATGGGTACAAATCAATGTATGTAGAATTCTATGGAATGATAGGGTAGCGAGTATTTTTTATTTATGAATCAAATAAAAAAATAAATTATAAAAATACTAGTGAAAATAAATACTATAAATATAAAACATTAGTAAAACAAACTATTTCGCAATATATCGTAACATATAATGGAAAGTAATTGAATTTATATATTGTGAAAAAATTATAAAATATATAAAAAAATATAAGAATAATCTTAACATTTATCATTAGGCTACATGTATTACTTCGAACGCAATACTTCCTATATAACTTTCCGTTTATATCGTCAGTACGAGTGGTATAATGAATCAGGTACAACTATTCTAATTTTTTGATAATTCGTCAGGACGTATTATTTCACTTTATTGTGGAAAAACAAGTCATTCTTTCTACATGTCTTGCTTGTATGTAAGAAAGTTTGGTATCATCAATATTATTGTGTAATGAACGAAATATGTATGGAGGTGTCTGAACGTGTCGAGAATTTCTGTTGATACTGTTAAGCACGTTGCGCATTTAGCACGTCTTACGTTTACTGAAGAAGAGGCTGAGAAGTTATCTAAACAGCTTGATGCTATTATTGGATTTGCTGAGCAATTAAATGAATTAAATACGGATGATGTAAAGCCGACATTCCATGTGTTAGACATGAAGAATGTTTTGCGTGAAGATGTACCAGTACCAGGCTTAAAGGTTGAGGATGTACTGAAGAACGCACCTGATCATAAAAACAATCAAGTCCGCGTGCCAGCGATTATAGAATAGAGGAGGGGAACTGACTGTGTCATTATTTGACTATCCCGTATCAGAATTACATAAAAAGCTACATAGCAAAGAAATTTCTGTTACCGATTTAGTAGATGAATCCTACAAGCGTATTACAAAGGTAGAGGACAAGGTAAACGCATTTCTAACATTAGATGAAGAAAACGCGCGTGCAAAAGCAAAATTGCTAGATGAAAAGCTAGCTAAGTCAGACGAAACTGGTTTACTTTTCGGTATGCCGATAGGTGTTAAGGATAATATTGTGACGAAGGGTCTTCGTACAACTTGTGCTAGTAAAATTCTAGCAAATTTTGATCCTATCTATGATGCAACCGTTGTTCAAAAGCTAAATCAAGTAGAAACGGTAACAATCGGTAAATTAAATATGGATGAATTTGCAATGGGTTCTTCTAATGAAAACTCAAGCTTTTATCCAACAAAAAATCCTTGGAATATCGAATATGTACCAGGTGGTTCCAGCGGTGGTTCTGCTGCATCAGTGGCAGCTGGAGAAGTTTTATTCTCATTAGGCTCTGATACTGGTGGTTCTATACGTCAGCCTGCGTCTTTTTGCGGCGTAGTTGGTTTAAAACCTACATATGGTCGTGTATCACGTTTCGGTCTTGTAGCTTTTGCATCTTCTCTTGATCAAATTGGACCAATTACACGTACAGTTGAAGACAATGCGTATTTATTACAAGCTATCTCCGGATTAGATAAAAATGACTCCACTTCTGCAAATGTACCGGTGGCAGATTATGTATCAGCTTTAACAGGAGATGTAAAGGGACTACGGATTGCAGTTCCGAAAGAATACTTAGGAGAAGGTGTGGGCGAAGAAGCACGCCAATCTGTGTTAAACGCACTTAAAGTATTAGAAGGTCTTGGTGCAACGTGGGAAGAAGTATCTCTTCCACATTCTAAATACGCACTTGCAACCTATTATTTGCTTTCTTCCTCTGAAGCTTCAGCCAATCTTGCTCGCTTCGATGGTGTTCGCTACGGTTACCGTACAGATAATGCTACAAACCTATTAGAAATGTACAAGCATACGCGCAGCGAAGGCTTTGGTGATGAAGTAAAACGCCGTATTATGCTTGGAACATTTGCTCTTAGCTCTGGTTATTATGATGCGTATTATAAGAAAGCTCAAAAGGCTCGTACATTAATTAAAAACGATTTTGATGAAGTGTTTAAGAATTACGATGTTATTATTGGACCAACAACTCCAACTCCAGCATTTAAAGTAGGAGAAATCATTGATGATCCATTAACGATGTATGCAAATGATATTTTAACAATCCCAATGAATCTTGCAGGTGTTCCAGGTATCTCCGTACCATGCGGTTTCGCAGCAAACGGTATGCCATTAGGCTTGCAAATTATCGGTAAGTATTTTGACGAAGCAACGCTTTATCGCGTAGCACATACATTTGAACAAGCTACTAACTATCATGAACAAAAACCACAATTATAAGGGAGGCGAAACGAGATGAATTTTGAAACAATTATTGGTTTAGAAGTCCATGTAGAATTAAAAACAAAAACAAAAATGTTCTCAGCAAGTCCTAATATCTTCGGAGCGCCCCCAAATACACAAACGAGCGTAATTGATTTAGGCTATCCAGGTGTTCTTCCTGTGATAAATAAAGAAGCGGTTGATTTTGGAATGAAGGCTGCAATGGCTTTAAATTGCCAAATTGCAACGGAAACGAAATTTGATCGTAAGAACTATTTCTATCCTGATAATCCGAAAGCTTACCAAATCTCACAATTTGATCAACCAATCGGAGAACATGGTTGGATCGAAATTGAAGTGAACGGTAAGAAGAAGCGTATCGGTATTACTCGTATTCACTTAGAGGAAGATGCTGGTAAGTTAACGCATGCTGCGGGCAATCATTCTCTTGTCGATTTCAACCGTCAAGGAACACCCCTTATTGAAATCGTATCTGAACCAGATATTCGTACACCAGAAGAAGCTTATGCTTACTTAGAAAAATTAAAGTCCATTATTCAATATACAGGTGTATCTGATTGTAAGATGGAAGAAGGTTCTCTTCGTTGTGATGCAAATATTTCAATCCGTCCTGTAGGTCAAGAAGAATTTGGTACGAAAACAGAATTGAAGAATCTAAATTCCTTTGCATTCGTTCAAAAAGGACTTGAATACGAAGAAATACGTCAAGAACAAGTATTGCTTTCTGGTGGTGTAATTGAGCAAGAGACACGCCGCTATGACGAAACAACGAAGACAACGATTTTGATGCGTGTAAAGGAAGGATCCGATGATTATCGTTACTTCCCAGAACCAGATCTTGTCGAGCTTTATATCGATGATGAATGGAAAGAACGTGTTCGTGCAACGATTCCTGAACTACCAGATGTACGTAAAAAACGCTATGTAGAAGAGCTTGGACTTCCTGAGTACGATGCGAAAGTATTAACCTTAACGAAGGAAATGTCTGACTTCTTTGAAGCGACAGCAGCAAACGACGCTGATGCAAAGCTTGCTTCTAACTGGCTCATGGGTGAAGTATCTGCTTATTTAAATAAGAATCAAAAAGAACTTCATGAGATTGCGTTAAAGCCGGAAAGCTTAGCTAAGATGATTCAGCTTATTGAAAATGGTACGATTTCTTCTAAGATTGCGAAGAAAGTATTTGCTGAATTGGTGGAAAACGGCGGAAATCCTGAGTCGATTATTAAAGAAAAAGGTCTTGTGCAAATTTCTGATGAAGCAACACTTCGAAAATTTGTTACAGACGTTCTTGATAAAAATGAACAGTCTATTGAAGACTATAAGAACGGGAAAGACCGTGCTATTGGCTTCCTAGTTGGACAAATCATGAAGGCGACAAAAGGACAAGCAAATCCACAGCTTGTAAACAAGATTTTATTAGAAGAAATAAACAAACGTTAATAGAAGAAAACGAACAGTAGAAAGAATGGACGAGGATGTACATAAAAGAGGATATACTTACTCTTTTTGTCATCCTCTCTTTTATATAGGGGAATCTTATAAAAAATATAATCAAACGTTTGATTATATGAAATTATAGTTGCAAAATTATGTTCATAATGATACATGTATGAAGAGAAGGAATTTTTTACAATATTAAGGATGATGGGAAATGAAACGTGCAAGAGTGATTTATAACCCGACATCTGGTAGAGAGATGTTTAAGAGATATTTGCCAGATGTACTTCATAAATTAGAATCAGCCGGCTATGAAGCATCCTGTCACGCTACGAAGTGTGCAGGTGATGCAACGAAAGCAGCTAGAGTGGCGGCAAAGCGTGGATTTGATATTGTCGTTGCAGCGGGGGGCGATGGTACATTAAATGAAGTTGTAAATGGCTTAGTGGGACAAAAACACCGTCCGAAGTTAGGAATCATCCCTGGTGGAACGACGAACGATTTTGCTCGTGCAATTGGAGTATCACGTTCTATAGAAGAAGCAATAGACATCATATGTGACGGATATTCTATTCCCCTTGACATCGGGCGAGCGAATGACAAGTATTTTATTAATATTGCTGGTGGCGGGCGAATTACAGAGCTAACATATGAAGTGCCGAGTAAGCTGAAAACAGTCCTTGGACAACTCGCTTATTATCTGAAAGGTATTGAAATGCTACCTTCCTTAAATCCTACTTACGTTGAAATTGAATACGATGGGAAATTGTTACAAGAAGAAATTACGTTGTTTTTAATTACAAATACCAATTCGGTCGGAGGCTTTGAAAAATTAGCACCAGACGCATCCATTAATGATGGTTTGTTTGATTTGCTTGTATTAAGAAAAGGAACACTAGCAGATCTCATAAAAGCAGCAACACAGGCAGTTCGCGGAGAACATATTAATAACCCGCAAATTCTATATACGCAAGCAAATCGTATTAAAGTACATACACCGGATAAATTAATGATTAATTTAGATGGTGAGTACGGTGGAGACACACCAATGGAATTCGAGAATATGTATCATTACCTGGAGGTATTTGTCCCTCAAAGCTAAATAACAAAAAGGATTATGACAATCCTTTTTGTTATTTCTTTTCTTGCACAATTTCAATAAACTGATTCATCGTCATGATAGGGGTAATGTCAAAGCGATTAATTACATATTTTTCATTGGGATCCCTTTTTTCTACAAAGACCCCTTTCTTTGTTGTTACAGCATATTCATAATATTTTTTAGTAAGTTCAACGACATGATCGTTATAATACCCAACTGGATAGGCGAGGGAGATGACCGGTTTTCCTGTTACTTCTGCTATCTTATCGCGGGAATCTTTAAGTTCCTGTTCCGCATTTGGTACATAAGGTAAATTTGCATGATCTACAGTATGTGATTGGATTGAAAATATGCCAGAGTCTGACATCATTTTGATTTCTTCTGCCGATAAATATCCGGGCTTACCAAAAAAGCTTGATATCACAAATGCAGTAGCTGTAGGTGTAAAATGATCATCCTTTAGTTTTTTGAAAATGTAGAAAGCATTTAAGTTATCTTTCATTCCGTCGTCAAATGTAATGAATATAGGCTTATTAACTTTATTTATGTCATTCCAATGTTCAAAGGTTAGCAGTGTATATCCATTATCTTTTAAATATTTCATATGTGCTTCAAATGTACTAGGTGAAACAAAAAGTCCTCTAAGTCCTTGTCCATGATACTCATCAATTCCGTGGTACATTAAAAAAGGAACACTTTGCTGAAACGTAATAGCTGAATGTACAAGAGGAGTAGAAGTACCGTCGGGTTTAATGCCAACTGTATCAATTTGATATTCGCCTCGTTTCCAATCAAACGATTGGAGAGAGAATGGCAAAGCAAAGTTGTTGTTTGCAGCATCTTTAGAAGAGAAAACTTTTGCGCTGCTTTCTCCATCTGCAACACGCCATATTCGATATTGTACTTCAGAAAATGAATCTCTTAGTTCCTTCGTATAAAGAACGGTTTGTTTTGACTCATAGTTAATAGGATCCCACGTAATGATTCCTTGTGTTGTCAGAATAGGTTTACTTTCTTGCTTCACATTCGCTTTTTGAACAGCAACAATTGATTTTTCTTCAGATTTTAATGATAAGTTTGCTGAGGAACAGCCTGCTGCAATAAGAGAAACAAGAAGTAAAATAACTGTATATTTCCATATCATTTTATTCTTCATCCCTTTATATAATAATTCTATTTTTTATCCCGCTTTAACGGGCAGTAAGACCCCCACTTCAAGGCTTAGAGAAATTGGAAAAGGCTAAGTGGGGGATAACTGCCCGTAAAAGTCCGTATTGGTCGGGCTAACCTTCGGTGGAAAAAAAACCCACCGAGGGAAGTTTCACTTTATCATACCACTCTCTACTAAACAAAATATAAAGTTCGCAAGATCCTTATATTCTCTTAATAAATTTACGAATGATTTACAAAAAAGAAGATAGATTGTCAGATTTTTTAATAGTAAAAAAGGGTTCCTTACAAGAGATCCCTACTTTTTTGTAAGTAGGGATTCTATTTATCTAATACATATACTATTCAAATCATGTTTCCTGAATCGCATCGATAAACCGATTCATTGACATAGTAGGTGTAATATAAATTCTCTCCATTAAGTAGTGTTCATTCGGTAAACCTCTTTTAACAAAGTGCCCATCGTTTGTTGTGACGGCAAAATCATAGTACTTTTTCGTATGTTCAATTACTTTATCATTATATACGCCAATAGGATATGCAAGGGAAACAACGGGTTTTCCAGTTATAGACGAAATTTTTTTCGAGGAATCTTCAAGCTCCTGTTCAAGATTCGGTACCTTTGTTAAATAGTCATGGGTCACAGAATGAGATCCCATTGAAATAATACCGGAATCAGACATCAATTTTATATCATTTGCTGATAGGTACCCATCCATATCGATTAATGCGGATATCATATAAATAGTAGCTGCAGGTTGGAACGAATCATCCTTTAGTTTTTTCAACACATTGTATGCATTAAAATTATCCTTCATGCCATCATCAAATGTAATGAAAATAGGTTTATTAACACGGTTTCTTTCATTCCATCGTTCAAATGTTAATAGGGTATAGCTATTGTCTTTTAAGTATTGCATATGCGTTTCAAATTGGGTTGGAGGGACATATAGACTTTTAATACCTACCCCGCGGTATTCATCAATACCATGATACATTAATATAGGAACAGTCTGTTCAAATGTGATTGTTGAACTTACAAGAGGAATATTAGAACCATCTTCCTTTATCCCAACTGTTTCAATCTGGTATTCACCGCGTTTATAGTTAAATGCTTGTATAGAGAAAGGTAAGGCAAAGTTTTTCTCCGTATCTTTAGAAGAGAAGATGTGTGCGCTTTGAGGACCATCTGCGATACGCCAAATCGTATATTGTACTTCTGTTAAGTTGTCTTGGAGGTCTTTCAAATAAAGTGTGGTTTGCTTAGATTTGTCAGTAATGGGATCCCAGGTGATAAGACCTTGTGAACGAGGAACAGATGCTTGGTTCACAGCTGGTGTTGGTATTGCCACTGCGTTGTCTTCTTGTTTCAATCGTTGTTCAGGAGATGAACAGCCGACAGTAATCATAGAAGCAAGTAGGATTACAAGTGCATACTTTATCATCATCTTCATTCCCTTATACGTAATTAGTTCAAATGTACCATAATATTACAAAATAGGGAATGGTTTTTGGGGTTTTCCTTTATAGTATATAATTCTATTCATTGCTTATATAAAAATATGTAAAGGCTGAGCATAAATCAGATTCTCTTCTGACTTATGTCCCAGCCTCTATTTGTATCTATATTTATTTTGCCACAGTTTGTTCGTCTGCTTCCATAGCTTTGATAGATTCAGCTACCTTCACCATCATGGAACATTCGATTCTCTTACGGAAGATGTCACAACTGAAGTCGTAGGTTCCGTTTATGGAGCCGGTTGCGTGCAGCGCGTTGGCAGGGCATCCGCCACTGCAGTAAAGTTTCGCCCAGCAGTCTTGGCATTCTGGCTTCGAGTAGCAGTTGCTCTCTTTGAATTGACATTGCGTCTCTGGTTTTGTGATTCCGTCCCAGATGTTTCCCATGCTGTATTCTTCATCCCCAACGAATTGATGGCAAGGGAAAAGCTCACCCCATGGTGTGACAGCGAGATATTCAGTTCCTGAGCCGCAGCCAGAGATTCTTTTTTGGATGCAAGGACCTTCTGATAGATCTAGCATGTAATGGTAGAAGGTAAAGCCATTGCCGTTTTCCTCGCGCTTTAGCATTTCCTTAGCAAGAATCTCGTACTGGTTGTAAATCTCTGGGAGGTCCTTCTCGGTAAGTGCATATGGCTCCCGTGGATCACAGATGACCGGTTCCATTGAAAGCTTGTCGAAACCAAGATCTGCAATGTGAAAAATGTCATTGGTGAAGTCTACATTGTTATGAGTGTAGGTTCCACGTACATAGTATTCTTTGTCTCCACGCTTTTTGACGAATTCTTGGAACTTCGGAACGATATAATCGTAGCTGCCCTTTCCATTGACCGTTTTGCGAAGTCGGTCATGGACCTCTTTTCTTCCGTCAAGACTCAATACGACATTGTACATTTCCTGATTCAAGAAATCGGTGACCTCATCATTTAACAACATACCATTCGTCGTGAAGGTGAAACGAAACTTCTTTTTATACTCTTTTTCTTTGCTTCTTGCGTAAGCAACAATCTGCTTGACAATCTTCCAGGCCATAAGGGGTTCCCCGCCAAAGAAGTCGACGTCAAGATTTCGGTGATGACCGGAGTTTTCCAATAGGTAATCGATGGCTCTTTGTCCAACCTCATAGCTCATGATTGCTCTGTCTCCGTTGTATTTCCCTTGGCTTGCGAAGCAGTATTCGCATGATAGATTACACGTATGCGCAACATTGAGGCAGAGGGCCTTTACATAAGTCTTACGATTTCTTAAATCAATTGAGAGGTCCTTATATTCATCCTCAGTAAAGAGTTGGCCGTCATTCTTTAATTCCTCGACAGCCGCGATTGTTTCGCGAATGTCTTCCTCAGAGATGTCAGCATCATGTGCGTGCTTTTCCAGCAGCATTGTTACAATTTCTTCTTTTGGTGTATTCTCATAAAGTTCGATGGCTTCATAGGCGAGGTCGTCGACAACATGTACCGATCCACTGTAGGTGTCGAGCACGATGTTGTATCCGTTTAATTTATATTGATGAATCATACTTGATAACAAGCTCCTTTTGTCCAAAAAATTGCCGCCCAGTTGCTTTGCAGCCTGGGCGGTACATTTTCTGTTTCTATCTGTTCATTGTGTTTTCACACTTTTGATTTGCAACTCCGCAAGACGTTTTGCAAGCGGATTGGCAAGATGTTTGGCATGCGCCGCATCCACCATGTTTTTTAGTATCCATTAGTTTACGAGTGCTTAGTGTTACGATTCTTTTCATCATGCGCGGCCCCTTTTGAAATAGTTTTTAAGTTAAGTAATGTAAAAACATTCACAATGATAGATATTGTGAAACTTTTCACAATGTTTCCAATGATAATTTTAACAACACCTCGGGTTCCCGTCAATCATTCCGAATGTCTTATTACTGCGGTTTGAATTATATATAGTAAAAGCGTGTTTTGATCCATTATTTTTCAAAACACGCTCTTTTACTTATTAGAGGCTAGCTAGAATGATCAGTTTGAGGTTTTAACATTTTGGCAAATTGCTCCAGTGTTGTTTTGTACTGTACATATTGCCGTGGCATTTTTAGATATTCGTTTGGAGTTCCCTTTTCAATAAATAGTCCTTGATGGACAGTTACAGCGAATTGATAATATTTTTTTGTTTCTTGCACGACTTCTTCATTATAATTGCCGTATGGATAGGCAAAGGCAAAGACAGGCTTTCCTGTTATGGCTTCTAGTACATCTTTCGCCTTTCCTAATTGATATTGGTAATTTGTAATCTCTCGTAAATCTGGATGCGTCATCGTATGGGATTGAATCGAGAAAAATCCAGATTGAGACATGTCCCGTAATTGTTCAGCTGTTAGTCGATGATGTCTTCCTACGTAGCCGGCTACTACAAAAATTGTACCAACAGGTTGAAATTCTGCACTTTTCATCTTTTTAAAAATATTCCAGGCATTTATATTATTCTCATAGCCATCATCAAGAGTAATAAAAACGGGATTATTTACGGTATTTACTTCATTCCAGCGTTCAAATGTTAACGGTGTATAGTTATGTTCTTTTAAATATCTAACTTGTGCTTCAAAGTTTTCTGGTGAAACATACAATTCCTCTAAGCCACTCCCCTTAAATTCAGCAATAGAATGATACATTAAAATAGGAACGTACTGCTGAAAAGTGACTTGTGTTTTTGCAATTGTGTCAGTAGGCTTGCCATTCTTTAGTCGCAATGCTTCTATTTCATATTGACCACGACTCGATTCGAATTGCTTCGTATCTAGCGTAAAGGAAAAGTTAGATTGTTTGTCAGCAGATGTAAAGGTTTTTATATGTTCAGGTCCATCAGCTGTGCGCCAAATACGATACATTACTTCATTTGTATTCGAAGGAGCTTGTTTGATGGAGAGGGTAACAGAAGTTGCTTCAGCTGAAATGGGATCATGCACAATTTCGGCTTTTGGTGAAGCAAATGTAACAGAAGACATCAGTAAAACAAGCGTTGTATATATAATTGCAGCACGCATACTATCCCTTCTTTCTTAAACATAATGTTATTGTTCCACATTTTCGAAATTTCTTGCATTCTACCTACACATGAATAGAAAAATAAGAACAAGATAAGTTACGATGAACGCTGGAAACACGAGAGAAGAGGGATGTCATGCGTATAAATGAGATATCAATATCGGCTATAATACGAAGTCTTACTTTTCCTTCACAAGTGAGGCAAATTGATCGATTGTTGTACTGTTATGAATACGAACTCGCTGCATGAGAAGAAGTTCATTCGGAGTTCCATGCTCTTCAAATTGTCCTGGTTTTGTCGTTGTGGCAAATTTATAATATTTCTTCGCCTCTTCCACTACACTGTCGTTCACATGCCCAAATGGATAAGAAATTGCGATAACTGGTTTTCCTGTAATGGATTCGATTTTTTCCTTTGAATCTTTAAGTTCTACTTTGCAATTAGAAAGCGTTGGAAGATCAGCGTGAGAAAGCGTGTGAGATTGTATAGAGAAAAGCCCGGAGTTTACCATTTCTTTTAAGTCTTCATGTGATAGCCAAGAAGGTCCGGTAGCGTTGGCGATAACATAAGCGGTTGCTTTCGGATTAAAGGAGGTATCCTTTATTTTTTTTAGAATAGAAAACGCGTGTATATTGTTTTTCATACCGTCATCAAATGTGAGAAAAATAGGCTTATTCACTTCATATCGTTTTTCCCACTGTTCAAATGTTAATAGGGTATACCCATTTTCTTTTAAATATTGCATTTGTTTTTCAAATGCTGCTGGGGTCACAAATAAGTCTTTTATCCCTAAGCCGTGATATTCATCAATTGCATGGTACATAACAATTGGAATGGGATGCAAAAACGTAAATCTATCTTCTCCAAACAGGATGGCAGTTCCATCTTGTTTTATACCATAAGCTTCTATACTGTATTCTCCACGCTTATTCATAAATTTCTTTGTGTCCAATACAATTGAGAAATGATTATGTATATCCGAAGAAGAGAAGGACTTCCTACTGCTTCTTCCATCAGCAGTTCGCCATATATAATAGAGGATCTCCTTCCAATCTCCTGTATTATTTTTTATATAAATAGCGGTAGAGGTTGAGTCATATGGAACAGAATCATATGCAATTCTATTTATGGAAAGATCGCCTGGATATACGTGCGCGGCAGTAACAGTTATGCTGTTCCAGAGCATACTAAGTAGAGAAGTGAGGATAATAAAGGCTATTTTCATTCCTATTTGGTCATCTCCTAGTTGGAATATTTGGTGTAATTTCTATAAGAAGTTTTTACATAAAGGATCTGAATGTAATGTTATTGTTCCATATTTATATATTTTCTTGCATTCTCCTTATCATTCTGCAATAGAAAAACAAAGACCAGATATGTTACAATGATACGCAGCAAATTCGAAAGAAGAGGGAACGTTATGACACCACCAATTCAAAAGAATGAATATATAGATGTAGTATTTGAAGATATGACACATGAAGGAGCCGGAGTAGCAAAAATCAACGGCTATCCGATTTTCGTACCAAATGGTTTGCCGGGAGAACAGGCAGAGGTAAAAGTGATAAAGGTAAACAAAAACTTTGCGTTCGGTCGGTTAATCGAGCTAAAAACAGAAAGCCCTTATCGGCAGGAGCCGCCATGTCCGGTCTATAAGCAATGCGGCGGCTGCCAAATGCAGCATATGACGTATGAAGGACAATTAAAGATGAAGGAAAAGCAAGTAAGGGACGTCATGCAGCGAATCGGAAAATTAACGAACGTATCCATTCATCCTGTACTTGGCATGGAAGAGCCGTGGAGCTATCGCAACAAAGCACAGGTTCCAATTGGGGAAAGCGAAGCAGGTCTTATTGCTGGTTTTTATAGAAAAGGAACGCATGACATCATCGATATGAACAAATGCTTGATTCAAATGGAACTAAACGATGAACTTGTGCAAGAGGTGAAATCCATTTGTAACCAATTTGGTATACAGGCTTATGATGAAGCATCTCATAAAGGAACTCTTCGTCACGTTATGGCTCGTTACGGCGCAACATCTGGAGAAATCATGATCGTTTTAATCACACGAAAAGCACATCTCCCGCATCGTGATGAAATTATAAACGAGTTAGTAACGAAATTTCCATCAATTAAGTCTATCGTCCAAAATGTAAATGATAAACGTACAAACGTTATTTTTGGAGACAAAACAACCGTGCTTTACGGCTCGGAATATATATATGATCGGATCGGAAACGTTCAATTTGCCATTTCCGCACGATCCTTCTATCAGGTAAATCCAGTCCAAACAAAGGTACTTTATGACAAAGCACTTGAGTATGCGAACTTAACTGGTGAAGAAACAGTTATTGATGCTTACTGCGGCATCGGTACGATTTCCTTATTTTTAGCACAACAAGCAAAGAAGGTTTATGGTGTCGAAATCGTGAAAGAAGCAATCGAAGATGCCAACCGCAATGCTGAGCTAAACGGAATGACGAATGTGGAGTTTGCAGTTGGAGAAGCAGAGAAGGTTATTCCTAATTGGTATAAGCAAGGTATTTCAGCTGATGTTATCGTTGTGGACCCGCCGCGTAAAGGCTGTGGTCAAGAGCTTTTGGATACGATTATTGCAATGAAACCGAAGCGTGTGGTGTATGTATCTTGTAATCCTGGAACGTTAGCGAGAGATTTGCGGATATTGGAAGACGGCGGGTTTGAGACGAAGGAGATTCAGCCGGTGGATATGTTCCCGCAGACGATGCATGTGGAGTGCTGTGCGTTGATAGAGAGAATCGAAGAATAAGCCAGATGGATCCGAGCATCGGTAAAAGATGTTCGGGTTTCCATCTGCCACTTTTAGAATATATTCTTTACCTTGAGTAAGAATTTGTCTCTATAAATATCATTAGGATTGATCTATAATGGCGCTCACTAACTTTTGGCTCTTTAATCCTTCTAAACCGTCAACAATTGGAGCAGTATCTCCCAGTATGGAAAAAATAAAATGATTAATTGCCCCCTCGAAACCTTTTTCTTTAAGGATTGTTTCCCATGAACCGGTTTCTGTTATTTTTAATTCGCCATTTTCTTCAACTTCAAATGTATGAAGGTTTTTCACCCTGATAACTTTTCCCATATTCACTATTTCCAAAAGCTCTGATCCTGTACCTGCATTTCGGTGAAATCCTGTGAATATCTGCATTCCATTTTGCACTTGAAAACTATGATGAGAATATACTAAATTGTTATTTTCATTTTGTTGTATATGCCCACCTGTTAAGGTAATTTGATCTTCACTGATCCATCTTGCTAAATCAATAAGGTGGATATAACTGTCCAAAAGTGAATCTGCATAAAAACTATTATTAATATTATTTTTCCTGTACTTATCTATCCTGACCCAAGCAATGTCATGACATGCATCCTTTGCTTTTACATACATAGGTGCAAATCTTCTATTAAAGCCAACCATTAACTTTCTTTTATACTTTTGACTTAAATCCACTAAAATTTCAGCTTGTTCCACTGTTTCTGCAAGAGGTTTGTCAACATAGACATCTTTTCCTCTAGACAAAATATAACGTACAATCTCAAAGTGTGATGAAGTTGAACTATGAACAAATAAAGCATCACAATGGTCACACAAGTTTTCTAAACTTTGAAAGGGATTGATTCTATACTGAGAACAGATAGACTCCCTTTTTTTGGCATTTTGGGTGTATGCTCCAGACAGTGTCCAATTTTCCTCTTTTGAAAGAATAGGTAAATAAGCCTTCTGTGCGATATTTCCTAATCCTACAATGCCAATCCTCAATTTTTTCATGCCTTATTCCTCCAAAAAAACAAATAGTAAATTCATAATAATGGGTTCAAAAGGGCAACTCCCGCAGCACCTGATTCACGGTGATGACCCGGAAGTACTTGCGTCATTATATCTAAAGCTTATTCCTTCCATTCTATACTCTTTAGATAGTATCATTTGCAATATATAGTTGTCTATACCATCCTTTTGCTGGTAAAAAAGGCTTATCTTAAATGTTTGCGGAATAACGAATTTACCAAAAAAATTACATTTGACATCTACGATAATTCAATGATATTATGCGTTTTGGTCAGCCGGATTTATTAACACTTTCCTAAATCAGCTAATGGTTTGTCAATATTTTTCAATAAAAACTTAAAAAATAATAGCCGACTCGCCTTGGGTTTAGTTATACAAAGGCAACGTATACCACGTGTTTGAATTTATAAAAGAATCTAGCCGTAAGAGCCAGGAAGTTATCGATAGGCTGCTTGTTAGATTAGAGCTGTCGAAAACTGTTCATTTTATATATGAAAAAAATTGTAGAGATTGGATATACTAAAATACGGATATCATACAATTACAAATAAAGTTGATATCGCCGATATAGAACCCATATTTCAATAACAAAAGTGATAAAAAGAGTATAATAATTATTTATTAAAAGAAAGAAATGGAGTAGATCAAATGGTCCAATCAATCAATACAAAAGTCGATTTAGTTATTGATGCAACTTCACATAGTGGAATTGCAGATTATGGTAAAATTATGATTGGAGACAAAGGATTTGAATTCTTCAATAATCGTGATGCTCGTAAGTTTATTCAAATTCCTTGGGAAGAAGTTGATAACGTGATCGCTTCAGTCATGTTCAAAGGGAAATGGATCCCACGTTATGCTATCCAAACTAAGCGAAATGGGAATTATACATTTTCTTCTAAAGAGCCGAAAAAAGTTTTGCGAGCAATTCGTGAATACGTTGATCCGAATCATATGGTCCAATCATTAAGTTTCTTTGATGTTGTCAAACGCGGCTTGAAGGGTATATTTAAAAAGTAATAGTTTTACATACAAGACAGGTTGGAACTTGTCTTTTTTTGTTAGTTACATGTTTTTTAGAACTTATTTATATTGATAGATTTAAAGAATCTCATTTTAGTGGAAACTAAAGCGTTTTATCGGTTTGAGTATGAAATTGCTTCAGAAGTGGTCGAGTTAATGAGGAAGGTGGCGGAAGCAGAAAAAATAACTTTCCTCTTGAAAGAGGAATATCCGGTGTGCTACAATACCTATGGAAGCTCATTAAAGTGATGCAGCAAACATTGAAAAAGAATGTATTTGATGTAGAAGCTGTCTTGTTTAACACTACATTGACAGCGTTTACAGAATAAAATTAAATAGCCATTATTTTTTACGTGTTACTGATTCGATCAGGCATGAGTGAAAAGTATTGATTGAAATGAAGTATTAGGGGCATCCTATACCCAAACCTTCATTAATCGACTTTTTTCTCATGCCTTTTTTGTTGTTTTTTTGTTGAAACTGTAACCGCTTTAGATGAGCTGAAAAAGCTGTAACAATAATAATAATAGGAGGTAAAAAGATGGTAGGAATTATTATTGCTAGTCACGGTGAATTTGCCAATGGTATCTTGCAATCTGGAGCGATGATCTTTGGAGAACAAGAAAATGTAAAAGCTGTTACATTGATGCCGAGCGAAGGACCTGATGATGTAAAGGCAAAAATGAAAGAAGCAATCGCCTCTTTCGACAACCAAGACGAAGTATTATTCTTAGTCGATCTTTGGGGTGGAACTCCTTTCAACCAAGCCAACAGCTTGTTTGAAGACCACAAAGACAAATGGGCAATCGTTGCCGGTGTGAACTTACCAATGGTGATTGAAGCTTATGCATCGCGCTTCTCAATGAACACAGCGCGTGAAATTGCCGCGGCTATTTTGGGCACAGCTAAAGAAGGCGTTAAGGTAAAACCTGAAGAATTAGAACCAACAACAGAACCAGCAACAGCATCTACTACAGCTGCTGCCGGGCCATCAAATGCAGGCGCACCTGGTAAATTTAAATACGTGTTAGCACGTATTGACTCTCGTTTACTTCACGGACAAGTAGCGACTGCTTGGACAAAAACTACACAGCCTACACGTATCATCGTTGTATCTGATGCAGTAGCTAAGGATGATCTTCGTAAGAAATTGATCCAACAGGCTGCTCCTCCAGGTGTAAAGGCACACGTTGTTCCTGTCGATAAAATGATCGAACTTGCAAAAGATGAACAACACTTTGGCGGCCAGCGCGCGTTACTTCTTTTCGAAAACCCACAAGATGCGCTTAGAGCGGTTGAAGGTGGGGTTCCACTAGAGACAATCAACGTTGGTTCTATGGCACACTCACCTGGTAAAGTTCAACCGAATAAGGTGTTGGCCTTTAACCAAGATGATATAGATACTTTCGCTAAGTTAAAAGAAGCTGGTGTGAACTTCGATGTACGTAAAGTTCCGAACGATTCAAAAGGCGACATGGGCGAAATTATCAAGAAGGCTCAAGATGAGCTAAACAAACAAAAATAATCCTAATTATCAAAGAAAAAGGAGGATTAATAATCATGGAACTGAATATTATTCAAATATTATTAGTCATTATCGTAGCATTTTTAGCTGGTATTGAGGGAATTTTGGATGAATTCCACTTCCACCAACCAATAATTGCTTGTACGTTAATCGGCTTAGTTACAGGTAACTTAGTACCGTGTCTTATCTTAGGTGGTACCCTTCAAATGATCGCTTTAGGTTGGGCAAACATTGGAGCTGCCGTAGCACCGGATGCTGCGCTAGCATCAGTTGCATCTGCAATTATTTTAGTTTTAAGTGGACAAGGTAAAGAAGGTGTAGCGTCTGCAATCGCGATTGCCGTTCCGCTTGCAGTTGCAGGTTTATTATTAACAATCATCGGCCGTACGATTGCAACAGCATTCGTTCACTTTATGGATGCTGCAGCTACCGAAGGAAACATAAGAAAAGTTGAATTCTGGCACATCGCCGCTATCTGCATGCAAGGGTTACGTATTGCAATCCCAGCTGCATTAATTTTAGCTATTGGTGCAGCTCCAGTTCAAGCCTTACTTCTAGCTATGCCAACTTGGTTGACAGCCGGTTTAGCAATCGGTGGGGGAATGGTCGTAGCCGTTGGTTATGCAATGGTTATTAACATGATGGCTACAAAAGAAGTATGGCCATTCTTCGCAATTGGTTTCGTATTAGCGACTGTTTCACAAATTACACTTATCGGTCTAGGTGGTATCGGTGTGGCTCTTGCACTTATCTATTTAGCGCTTTCCAAACAAGGCGGCGGTTCAGGTAAGGGCGGAAATGGAAACACTGGTGATCCACTAGGCGATATTATTGATAATTACTAAGAGGGAGGCGGACATAGAAATGGCACAAGAATTGAAATTATCGAAAAAAGATCGTATTTCTGTTTGGTGGCGTTCAACTTTCATTCAAGGTTCTTGGAACTATGAACGTATGCAAAACGGTGGTTGGGCATTTTCAATGATTCCCGCAATCAAAAAATTATATAAAACAAAAGAAGATCGTGCTGCTGCACTAAAACGTCACTTAGAGTTCTTTAATACTCACCCATATGTAGCTTCACCTATTATTGGTGTAACTTTAGCGCTTGAAGAAGAACGTGCAAATGGTGCGCCGGTTGACGACACAGCAATTCAAGGGGTTAAAGTCGGTATGATGGGGCCTTTAGCAGGTATCGGGGATCCAGTTTTCTGGTTCACGGTTAAACCAATCCTTGGTGCTTTAGCGGCTTCTCTTGCTATGACTGGTAATATACTTGGGCCAATTCTTTACTTCGTTTTATGGAATATCATTCGTATGGGATTCATGTGGTATACCCAAGAATTTGGTTACAAAGCTGGTTCTAAAATTACTGACGACTTATCTGGTGGAGTACTTCAAGATATTACTAAAGGTGCATCAATCCTGGGGATGTTCATCCTTGGTTCATTAGTTAACCGTTGGGTAGCTGTAAAATTCACGCCAATTGTATCTTCAGTTCAACTGGACAAAGGTGCTTATATTGACTGGAGTAATTTACCTGCTGGAGCGCAAGGAATTAAAACTGCGTTGGAACAGCAAGCCTCTGGTCTTGCATTAGACCCTACTAAAGTAACTACTTTACAAAACAACTTGGATAGCTTAATTCCTGGTTTAGCTGGATTGGCGTTAACACTTCTTTGCATGTGGTTGCTTAAGAAGAAAGTTTCTCCAATCGTTATGATTCTTGGATTGTTCGTTGTTGGTATCGTATTCCATTTAATACACTTAATGTAATAAATAAAGACACAGAGCAGCACCTCCTGGTAAGGAGGTGCTTTTCATATGCCAAAACAAAAATCTTACCATTGTCCCCGTTACATTACATACCAAATCTCATTGCACCATCAAAATGAGCAACGCGGAAATTTCCTTCTACCAATGGAGTAATCATCCAAACGGTCATGAGCTCTCATGCTATACTAAAAATGTTCATGCCAAATAAAAGATAGTTTTGAAGTCCAAACAATCACAAGAAAATATAAACATATTTTAGGGGGCTGCTATGCTTACTATTGGTTATATTGGAAATGGGAAAAGCACTAACAGATATCATCTACCATTCGTACTGCAAAGAGAGAATATAAAGGTAAAAACAATTTATCAAAGAAATCCTGAGCATGAAAGTTGGGATAGGATTGCAGGAATAAATTATATTTCTGATTTAGATGAATTATTAAATGACAAGGACATTCAACTCATTGTGGTTTGCACAAGACATGACAGTCATTATGAATACGCAAAATTAGTATTAGAACATAATAAAAACTGTTTAGTTGAAAAGCCATTTATAGAAACCTCAGAACAGGCAAAAGAAATATTTGCATTGGCAAGAGAGAAAGGATTAATTGTTCAGGCGTATCAAAACAGACGTTTTGATAGTGATTTTTTAACCGTTCAAAAGGTCATTGAGGAAGGGAAAATAGGGGACTTGCTGGAAGTGGAAATGCATTATGATTATTATCGTCCCGAAGTACCTGAGTCTGTTCATTCTTTTAATCCTGTTTGGTCATTTTTATTTGGACATGGCTGTCATACACTGGATCAGGTTATCAGCTATTTTGGCAAGCCGGATCATATCCATTATGATGTAAGGCAATTATTAGGACAAGGAAGAATGAATGATTATTTTGATTTAGATTTATATTATGGTAAGTTAAAAACATCTGTAAAATCCAGTTATTTTAGACTTAAAGAAAGACCCAGCTTCGTCGTTCATGGCAAAAAGGGATGCTTTGTGAAAGAAACCAAAGATCGTCAGGAAGAACATTTAAAGTTATTTTACATGCCTGATAACAAAGATTTTGGTATAGATACAATAAAACATTATGGTGTACTGACATATATTGATGAAGAAGGTACAATCCACGAAGAAAAAGTGAAATCCGTAAATGGTGATTATGGAAGAGTATATGATGATTTATATGAAGCTATCATAAATGGTAAAGATAAAACCATTACAGACGAACAGACACTGCTGCAAATGGAAATATTAGAAACTGGAGTTAAAAACTTAAAGTAAATCTCTGGACATGTGGAGTGTTGCGCGCGGATTGTTTTAAAGGAAGAAGCAGGAACCCGATAAGGGGTTACCTGCTTCTATTTAAATGTTGGGATTGTGATGCTTCTTGTTTCTAAGAACAATCCATTCAAGCTGCAGGAATCTATGAAGATAATAAAGGTCGAACTCATTAATTAATGGTTCCTTTAAATACATTTGGAAGTTTTCTAGACTAAGAGGAGTAAGACACATTCGACCAATGTTATTATAAATTTATTTTTCTTTCAATCAAATAGCTGGTTCCTAAAAATAATGCAACTATCGTTCCAACATTATAGACGCAAGATGCTATATTTATTGCAAAGGCTCCTGAAACACTCATGTAAAACCCATCATTATTATTCACCAAGTGATATTGGCCATTTAGCGTTTCCATAGTTGTCAGATGAAAAGAGTTTAAGTCTAAATAATAGGGGAGTAATTTGCAAATTTCATAATCACCATAGGCTAATACTCCGCCTAATAACAAAAATAGTATAAACCATAAACCGCCGATTTTTTTATTACGAAAAGTGACCTTACTAAGGGACATAGAAAAGTAGATAAGGATCAATATACTAACTCCACTAAAAACGGGTGTTAATACGACAAAAATGATTTCCTTAATCGATACTCCCTGTATCATAGAGAAAAGTTTTACTATATTCATTTCAACTGGGATAAAAATCATTACCATTATAAAATTGTAAATAGCAATTACCATTCCTAAAATTAAAAACCACAATAAAGCAACAATGAGTTTAGAACCAACGATTTGATTTCCTGTCAGCGGTAAGGTAAAGGTTAAGTATCCGCTATCCTCATATAATTCTTTTCTGAAGGAGCCTACAATATATAAGAAAACAACCAGAGCTGCACCAAATATAATCATGATGGACAGTCCTATAAAAAGACTTCCTAGAGTGAAAACTCGATCAGCCTTACTGATATAGGCGTAAATACCAGTAAAGAGTATGAGAACCAGAGCTAATAAACCTAATATAAACTTATATGTGCCTTTTATTTCGTATTTCATATATTTAAACATTCTCTCATCCCCCCTATGCCCCGAAAACTTCTTTGTAGATTTCGTCTATTTGTTTGCCTTTTTCTTCTCTTAAAGCCTCTGCGTTTCCCGTTAAGACCATATGCCCATCTTGTAAAAAGATGACATCCTCCAAAATACTTTCCATGTCTCGTACTAAGTGAGTGGTGATAATCATCGAACTTTTTTCATTGTAGTTATTAATAATTGCATTTAATATCTGGTCTCTTGCTACTGGATCTACCCCTGCAATCGGTTCATCTAAAATATAGAGCTTGGCATTCCTTGATAAGACAAGAGATAAATTAAGCTTTTCATGCATTCCCTTTGAAAGGGTATTAATCTTCATACTCTTTTCTAATTTCATGAAATCTAGTAATTCTGCAAACTTTTTTTCATCGAAATCAGCATAAAAATCATTATAGAGTTTAAAAGCATCTTCAATCTTCATCCATTTGTAGAGAAAGTTTCGATCAGGTAAATAGGAAACAATGGATTTGGTCTCCACTCCTACCTTTAGACCATCTATCAGCACATCCCCGCTTGTTTGTCTTAATAAACCTGTCAATATCTTGATGAGCGTTGTTTTGCCGCTGCCATTGGGACCTAATATTCCAACGACTTTTCCTTCTTCGATAGTTAAATTTAAATGATCCAAGGCATTTTTATGAAAATATTTTTTTGTCAGATCACTGATTTCCACAATATTCTTCATTCAATCTCCTCCTCGTCAAACCTTTTTGAAATCATTGTTTTTATTTCAGTAGATTGAAATCCTAATTTCTCCATTTCTGTTATAAAACGATCAATTAATTCAGTTGCCATGCTCTGTTTTAATTTTACGATTACGTGGATATCTTTTGTAACAAATGTCCCCATTCCTCTTTGCGTTATCACCAACTCTTCCCGCTCTAGTTCTTGGTAGGCTCTTTGTATCGTATTAGGATTTACTTTTAATTCCTTTGAAAAATCTCTTACCGATGGCAATTTCTCACCTCCATTGATTTCTCCGGACACCACTTTCGTTTTGATCAAATTCATAATTTGAATATAAATAGGTAGATTGCTGCTAAATTCCACTTTTCCACCTCCAGTCCTGATGTGTTAGTGTATTACTGACATAGTACACTAATATCATAAAACTGTCAATTGAGTTAAAATTCTTTTGCAATGGGGTCTAAATTATCCAAACTGAGAATACATGGTAAAAAGAAAAAGATTAAAGATAGGATGTAACAATGGGTAAAGAAAGGCTTTTTTGAGAAGAAGAATAAATAGGCTACTATACTCAGTCATTTTCATTCTATTGTTTTCTTTTGATATTCTAAAATAGAATACATCACCAATATTAACTTGACAGAATGTTCAACAAATAGTAACATTTTCACCATAAACATATTTTAAACAACCTCTATCACTTTAGCATACAGTTAATATCCTTATCATTGACCATATGAAAAAGTACTTAAAACGTAGAGGTCAGAAACAAAGTGAACTGGGAATATCCTTCCTTATTGGTAAGGAAGGAATTGTATATCATAAAGGTAGACTATTTAAAAACCTATTTAGGTTAGTAGACGGTAAACCGACATATTCATAGTTTTATGGTTTTAAACGGCCATGAAACATATGAATCTGTCGGTTTTTTTATTGTAAAAAATGTTATGTATAGAAAGGAAAGTTACACAATGAAGCAAATCGTTAAGGATTATATGTTCGGAATTCCGTGCTTCAAACTCTTTCAAGGGGGGAAAGCAAGATGGTAAGTTTCCTAGATGTTGTTTCACTTCCAGCCGTATTATTTCTATTGCTTGCTGCCTCTTTGCTTAGCGCATTCATCTTGTTATATCCAAGGGTTCCCTTAACCTATGTTCGCATTCATATCGGCGTTATAGCACTTCCGCCGATTGTTGCTTTGGTTGGTCTTGTTTCGAATAGAGGGAGTATGATAATCGGTCCTTGGCGGTTTGATTCCTTATCATGGCTGTTGGCGTTGTTTGTTCTTACGATGAGTTTAATTATGCAGCGGTATTCGGTTCGGTACTTATTCGGTGATCGGTCGTATCGAAGCTATTTTGCTCTGTTGACATGTACTACGGTAGCGGATTCCGTTGCCTGGCTCAGTGATGATGTTCGTCTTGTATTGGTATGTTGGGGAGCTACCCTTCTTGGGTTGACCTTGCTTATTCGATTAAAGAAGGAGTGGAACGTAGCTAGAAATGCTGCTATCGTGTCTGGTCGTTTGTTTACGATTAGCTGGCTTTTCTTATTGCTGGCATTCATCTGGATAACAGAGGCAACGGGACATTTTCAGTTGTCGCTTATCCTTACGCAAGATAGTCTTGCAAAGCTTCCTACATGGGAAAAAACCTGTATCAATCTCCTGCTCATTGTAGCGGTTGTCATTCCAGCGGCACAGTGGCCGTTCCAAAGATGGTTGTTAGACTCAGTTGTTGCTCCGACTCCTGTTTCTGCAGTTATGCATGCGGGAATCGTGAATGCCGGCGGAATTTTGCTTACCCGATTTTCACCGCTTTTCAGCGGGGATGTAGCCCAACTGATTTTGCTCGTATTGTCTAGCATTTCCGTTTTAATCGGAACTGGAATTATGTTGGTTCATGTTGACTATAAGCGCCAACTTGTCGGCTCTACGATTGCACAAATGGGATTTATGTTAATTCAGTGTGCATTAGGTGCCAACTTGTCGGCGATTATTCATGCTGTGTTGCACGGTTTATTCAAATCCACCCTATTCTTACAAGCAGGTTCTGCTGCCAAACGCAGCGAGTTAATGCCTCGGACTAGTCAGCCAACGTCCGTTTTATGGACAATCACTGGAGGAGTGCTAGGTTTTCTAGTGGGGATGGGATTTTGGTTAACATCTCCTGGAGAGACGTATCAATTGATCAGTGCCTTTATCTTGGGGTGGTCTGTGGTGCTTGCGTGGACACAGCTTGTGGTATTTAATTTGGGCCTTATCGGCCGCATCGCAGGAATGTCTATATTTGCAGGAGTGGCAATTGTGTTTTTTATCGTTCATACCGCTTTTTATAAGCTGTTACATGAAGCTGTACAGACAGGAATACAGCCGCCTGCAGCAGCCGTTTTTCTCTTGTTTATCTTGTTAGTTGCAAGCGGCGTCGGTATATGGTTATCCCATAATCGCTCCTCTACTTTATTTGCAATTATTTATCTTTGGCTTGTGCGATTGGGTGAGCCTCAACAGGATTTGGTCGAAAGCCATCCAAAGTATTTGACACAATTATTTCCTGTAGGAGGTAAATTACGATGAATACAACCTTAGCGAGTCTATACCATGTAGACAAAGAATATGATTACCTTAATCTTGATATTCACGATTTGGTGGAAGCGGCTAGTAAAGTCATCGTACCACTTGGACCTATTCAAGAGTTTGCTGCGCGGAGCCCTTGGGCGAACTTGGAACGGCAAACATTTGAACAGATTGCCCGCCGGCTTAAGGATGCTCGTGATGTAGATATATATCCGAGTGATTTCATATTACAGTCAGCGCGGAACCGCGGCGAAATTAATCTCGATTTTCTTAAAAATAGACTCTATGATTGGCTTGATTCACAGTTAATTGATTTACCGCGCGAGGTTGCAAAGAGATACTGCTGGGCCGCTTTAACGAAAGAACAGCCTAGTTCAGAACTTCCTAATGTTCCGGAACGAGAGAGCTTGGCGAAGAAATTAAGCCGATTTGTATCTCAACTTCCGAAACAGCATAGCGTACAAACATTGAGCCAACGTTTGGAACAGCTAGACGGGTCTGAGAAAAATCTAAATCATCATATGATTAAGTGGTGTAAGCTGTACTTAGATGATTCGCAGGCTGTTTGGGGGATGCCAAGTCGTGAAGAAGGGTTCTATCATGCGTGGCGGACACTTATCCAGCATGATCCAGCACTCCATCATTCTGTGCGAAAACAGCTGCATGATTTGCCAAAAGAAGCTGGTGAGGCTTTAAAGGAAGCGTTGCTCCGTCTCGAAATCCCTTATTCCGAAATAGAAGATTATCTGGAAGCCCACTTACTTGCGCTTCCAGGCTGGGCAGGAATGATGCTGTGGCGTTCGCAGCAATCAAAAGGAGAACAATCACTGCCTACTGAATATTTGGCTGTCCGAATTTCTATGGAGTGGGCTTTGGTTTATCCCAGTATCCATGTATCTGAGGAAACAAGAGAGGATTACGAACGTATCGAACCATTGCTTGCGTCTTGGATTCACTGGGGTGATCTGCCAATCCATGCATGGTCACAGCTTTCTTCCACAGAACAAAAAGCGCGTTTAATCCTTGCTTACCGGTTCGATACAATTGTTCGCAATCGTCTTTGGCTAGAAGCGTGGGAAAAGACATACGAAGAACATCTGATGAAGATGATTACATCTACCAATCCCATAGCGGAAAACAGGAAGGCTGCATTGGCCCAATTTTCGTTGTGTATTGATGTGCGCTCAGAGCCTTTTCGTCGAAAACTTGAACAATCTGGTCCATTTGAAACGTTTGGAACAGCTGGTTTCTTCGGACTGCCGATTGAAACGAGTAAACTTGGCTGTACGCACAGTCATAGCTCCTTACCGGTCATGTTCAAACCACAATATAAAATAAAGGAATTTTCAACTGACTCTGCTTTTAATCCATACAAAGAGCGAGAGCAGGCAGCCCATTCTGCTCATGATACGTTTAAAACAATGAAACATAATTTGCTTTCTAGCTTAGTATTTCCTGAAGTAAGCGGACCATGGCTAAGCATGAAAACCATTGCTCGCAGCTTTGTTCCACGGAGTGCAGGATATTTCTTCCGGGAATTTCGTGAAAAATGGCTGCGTAAACCTTCTACGGAACTTTCGCTTAGCCGTATGCAAACTTCGGAAACAGAGCTGCCGGTTGGATTTTCAGAGGAAGAGCAAGTGTTCTATGCACAGAAAGCCCTTAAAATGATGGGACTTACCGATCATTTCGCTACATTAGTAGTCATTTGCGGTCATGGAAGTCACAGCACCAACAATCCATATGCTGCTGCACTAGACTGCGGGGCATGCGGAGGAGCATCAAGCGGATTTAATGCGAGGGTACTAGCAACCTTATGTAATCTTTCCCATGTGAGACAAGCGCTTGAAACAGAGGGAATCTTGATTCCGCAAGATACGGTTTTCGTGGCTGCAGAGCATATTACATCCCTTGAAGAACTACGGTGGATTTATGTTCCAAAACTATCAGATGCAGCACAAGAAGCATTTAATTGTATCCAAGCTGTGTTACCAATAGTTAGTGAGGAAGCAAATGCCGAACGAATTGCGAAATTACCAAATTTTAGTTCTAGCCACAATAATCCAAAGGCTGAGGCATCTCGTCTTGCAGACGACTGGAGTGAGGTACGACCAGAATGGGGACTGGCAAATAACGCAGCATTTATTATAGGGGATCGTAACCTTACGAAAGAGAATAATTTAGGCGGAAGAGTTTTTCTTCATAACTATAACTGGCAGAAGGATAAGGATGGTTCTATACTAGCAGGTATTATCGCTGGGCCTGCTACAGTAACGCAGTGGATTAACTTGCAATATTACGCATCTACCGTTGCACCTCATTATTATGGCAGCGGAAATAAAGCGACCCAAACCGTAACAAGCGGGATTGGAGTTATGCAGGGCAACGCCAGTGACTTACTAGCAGGACTTCCTTGGCAGTCCGTCATGCAATCAGATTATGAGTTTTATCATTCTCCATTACATTTGCTCGTGGTTATTCAAGCACCGAAGGAGAATGTGAAACGATTGCTTGCACAAGATGCAACATTTCATCAAAAAGTGAAAAATGGCTGGATTCGACTCGCATCCATTGATCCAGAAGGAAGCTGGGAAAGTTGGTCGTAATAAGATCGGTTCTTTGCTTACCAGCTCGATTAAAGCTACAATACAAGGGAAGATCGAAAATGTACAAATGTTCGTTTATCTAATATAAATAACTTTAAATAAAGGAAAAGGATTATTATGGATAAATCAAAAGGAACTCTTGAAGCTGAAATAAGTAAAGCATTAACTCATTGGGAGAAACATTATCTTGGACGTGGCTCAGTATCAGTAAAATCAGATATCTTACGAGATATGGTTATTGTTATCTTACATGGAATATTAACTCCTGCTGAATATTCCCTATGTCAAGATAAAGATGGATTGTTATCAGTAAAAGAGAATCGTAATAGTTTAGTGGAATCAGGTATAGAAGAATTAAAGGGAATTATATTAACGCTAACAGATGAAGAAGTAGTGAGTTTTCATACCGATATTAGTACACACACTGGAGAAAGAGTCATGGTCTTTAAACTGACAAATGATTTACAAAGTAAATTATCATAATAACCTTATTATGTATCGAGCAGGAGAATGAAATACGAGAAGAAATTGGCGTTTACTGAGAAATCATATAAATCAAAAAAGGGATAGTATCAAAAAAACATGAATAGTCAACTATAGTGAAGTATTCACTTAGGTTGGCTATTTTTTGTATATACTACATGTGATTCTAAGAATCTCTTTATAGAATGTTAAACTATTTTTGAAGAAGCCGAAGTAGGGAAAGTTAAGCTCGGTGGGTACTGTATAATGGGAAGGTACTCCAGAGATAAAGGCTATAAAAGTATTGGTTAGCTAGTGATTTGTCGGTTATTATAATGTAGAAATTGATTCAAAAATAACCCTGGAAAGGTGTTAGGTAAAAATGATGAAAGCCTATCAAATCAAAATCGAATTAATAGAATCTAGGCCGTTAATATGGAGAAGAGTCATTATTCCTGCAGATGTTACATTTAGACGACTTCATGATACCATTCAGTTTTCAATGGATTGGCGGGATTATCATCTTTATGAATTTGATTTTCCGCAAGAGAAGCTAAGAATTACCAATGATGAAGAGTCATATGAAGAATACAAATTTTATTCAGTAAAGTATAAACGGAAGAAACCAACTAAAAAAGCAGATCCCCATGGCATCATAACCAGGATCATTGAAACTACAATTAGGCAGCCCCAAACTATTAAAATTGACAAATATTTAGAGAAGGATAAGAACTTCGAGTATGTCTATGATTTTGGAGACTATTGGCGACACAGAATAGAGCTTGAGAAAGTAATCGATGATTATGAATTTGGCTATCCACAGATTCTAGAGGGTGAGGGGGCTTGCCCGCCTGAGGACGTAGGCGGTATTGGCGGTTATGAAGAGTTTCTTAAAGCATGGAATGACCCAAAACATCCCGAGCATAAGGCAATGCGTCAGTGGGGAGAGAGTCAGCATTATCGGGAGTTTGATATCGATTTCAGAAACGACTTTCTTAAGAAGTTTTTGAAAATCAGGAGGGTTACACGGGATTAATTAGAGAAATAATAGTATTGCGTAAAGGTTTAAAACCTGAATAAGATATAGTTTCCTGTTCTATAGGGGGGACACATTCAGTATATTCCTAGGCTAGGATTGTGCACAATTTTACAAACGTTGAATGGAGGAATGGAATGGATGTTGTAGCAATTGTAACTACATTAGTTTTAATTTTAAACATATTATTTTCTATAGCACTAATATTTTTTGAAAGAAGAAACCCTTCCACTACATGGGCTTGGTTATTGATTTTTATGATTATTCCAGTTGTGGGTTTTGTACTCTATTTATTATTTGGAAGGAACGTAAGTAGGCAGAAGATTTTCGATAAGAAGATCTTAACAGATGAAACGAAAAAAAGATATTTAGAGCGTGTAAAGGGTGAGTATGAATACGATTTGTCATCCTATGAACATAAAGATTTAATCCATATGAATTATAAACATTCAGGAGCATTGTATACACAAAATAATGATGTAACTTTATATACGGAAGGAAAAGAAAAATTTGCTGCCCTTATGAAAGCTTTAGAAGGTGCAAAAAAATTTATTCATATCGAATATTTTATCTTTCGTCCAGATGATATAGGGAAAAAGATATTAAATATTTTAATGAGTAAAGCTAAGGAGGGCGTAGAAGTACGGTTATTATTTGATGCCATGGGGTCTGCTGCCTTAAATAATAAGAAGTATTTACATGAATTGAAATGTGCAGGAGTGGAGTCTGCTGCTTTCTTTCCAGGGATAATGCCGAGAAGAATTAATTATAGAAATCATAGAAAAATAGTAGTTGTTGATGGAGAAATAGGTTTTGTTGGCGGGTTTAATATTGGTGATGAGTATTTAGGTAAAGACAAACGTATAGGTCATTGGCGAGATACTCATGTGAAAATTATAGGAGATGCAGTCTTTTCATTAGAGGAAAGGTTTTTAATGGATTGGAGTTATGCTGAAAATTGCGAGATAGGAGATATAGAGAGATATTTTCCTAAAAAAATGAATGCGGTGGATAGTAAAATAGGTGTGCAAATCGTTACAAGTGGACCAGATCATAAAGAACAGTATATCCGAAATGGTTATATAAAAATAATAAATAATGCAAAAGAAAATTTATTTTTCCAATCTCCATATTTAGTACCAGATGATACATTATTAGAAGCTTTAAAACTCTCAGCTTTATCTGGTGTAGATGTGAGAATTATGATACCAGGAAATCCAGATCATATATATATGGGTTGGGTAGCTAATTCTTATATATTGGAGCTTTTGGATGTAAATATAAAGGTATATTTCTATGATAGAGGATTTATTCATGCTAAAACGATGATGGCAGATGGCAATGTCTGCAGCATTGGTACAGCTAATATGGACATTAGAAGCTTTAAATTAAACTTTGAGGTTACTAGTTTTATTTACAATAGTGAATTTACAAAAGGTTTGGAGGATAGCTTTAAGGATGACATGAAGTATTGTAGAGAAATAAAGAAAGAAGAGTTTATAAAAAGACCGATAACCAAGAAAATAATGGAATCATTAGTTAGGCTTATTTCACCACTTTTATAGTTGTAACCCAATAATTAACAAAAAATTTTCTGTTAAAACCAGGAGGGAGCATTATGGAACTAAAGTTGTTTGGTTTTATTGAAGAGGTGATTGAAAACTTAGAAAAAATAAATGGTGACTTACAAAATGAAGCGAGGGATTTAGAACTATTTTTTCAGGAATTATTAGAAAATAATAGTGATGGAGATATAAAAGTAAATTCAAGAGTAAAGTCTTCTTCTAGCTTAAGGGAAAAAATAATAAGAAATAATTATTATAATAAGTATAAGTCAAGTGAGGAAGTTATTTTAAATCTTTCAGACTTGATTGGAGTTAGAGTAGAATGTAGATTTATGGAAGATGAAATGCAAATATATAATATGCTGAAAAAATTTTTTAACAAAAAAAATGGCGATGGATATTATTATAATGCTTTAAATAAAAATATTAGATTAGAGTTAGCTAGTAAACAACCACAGGAACAAAAAAACGGGTTTGAAATCTTTAGAATTGATGGAGTTTATGAGATACATGATAGAAAAATTAGGTTTGAACTTCAAATTAAATCATTGGTTAATATATTCTGGAGTGAACTTGAGCATAAAATCATATATAAAAACAATAACTATCGAATAGCAGATGGTTTTTTAAAGGAATTGATGGGATCGATTAAGAAGAACCTTACCATGATAGATAACCAACTTCTTATGATTTATAATCAGTTTAATAGTTTCAATAGTATAGATTCTATGATGAGAAAAGCTCAATTAGAACTCCTTCTTTCGAAAATTATTTATGATATATTTTCAGCGAAATTGCAAAATAGTATTGGCTTTGGAGTTGACTTTAAAAAATCCTGTGACACCATTATGAAATATATTTTTAGAACTAGAAATGCTGAGAATTTAGAGGATTATAATAAAACACTACTAAAAACAATGGATCGATTAAATAATATTAGCAAACATGATATAAATTTTAACAGTGAGATAGAATTTGAAAGGGATTTACATTTTGAAGATGAGTTCTCTAGTAAAATTGGATATACGGTATTACAATTAATAAATAATGATTTTCAATGGAATTTATTTTTTAGAATATTATTTGAAATAGAGCTTGGAAATAATGCTGAGGATTTTGAGACATTTATAAAATTTATAAAAAATAGATTTTATGAAAATAATAGTTTTGCTAGATTAAATAAAGAAGAGTGTAAAACTGTAAAAAACGACATTATGCTAACAATAGCGCATAGTTTTGAAATGATAGGTTCTATCGAGTTGATATATGATAATAAAATTGAAGAAATGAATAAAGTAATAACTTCTTTTATCGATTTAATATGTGAAAAGATAAGCATATATGAGGAATGGGAAAAGACTCGGGATGTATGGCTTAATCTGTTACATTATAAAGTTCTATCTATTTTTAATAGTAAGGTAGAAACGTATAAAGTAAAAGAGTTTATAGAGATGGTTAAACATAGTGATTGCAAAATAGAAATAAGTAAAAGTATTTTTAAATATATAGATAAGCTCGATGAGATGGATATGATAAAAGCTGAAGATGTGGTAAGACTCTTTAAAATAAAAGTTTCACTGATGATGGAAGAGTGAATCTCTTAAATATATCAGAAAAGGGGATTTATGGTAATGAGTGTTGGATCGTATTTATTAGCAGTAATTATAGGTGTTCTTACTGGCGGTATAACAAGTCTTATAGGCGCTAGTGGAGTTATGATTATTGTTCCTATTTTAACGATGCTCTTTCATATGAAAGTTCATACCGCAATAGGAACAAGTCTTTTTGTTGATGTGATCGCTTCTTTAACGGTCACGTATTCTTACTACAAGCATGGGAATATCGAGCTTAAATCAGGAATCTGGATTGCTTTAACTTCTATTGTTGGCGCACAAATCGGTGCTTTATTGGCAAGTAAAATGGGAGAAGGCAACCTCACCACTAGTTTTGGCATTGTGTTAGTTCTTGCAGGTTTTTCCATGATACGTAAGAGCTATAAAAAGGAAAAGGAAAGTGAACCATCTACTAAAAAAAGATTTATTCATTTTGAAAAGGAATGGCAAAAAGCAGTTGCAGCTTTAATTATTGGCCTAGGGATAGGGATATTAAGCGGAATATTTGGAGCTGGCGGTGGAGTAATGATCCTTATAGCTTTAATCGTATTAATGTCATTTCCACTTCATAAGGCTATTGGCACGTCGACATTGATAATGGCTATTACAGCACTTTCCTCTACTGTGGGCTATGCTGCAAGGGGGAGCGTAGACTTCCTATTAGGTACTGTATTATCGGTAGGAGCAATTATTGGTGGTTCTCTAGGTTCTCGTTATGCTAATAAGGTTAAGGAAACAACGCTAAAAAGAGTTGTAGGTATTTGTTTCACGGCTATGGGTGTTATTATGACAGCAGCGGCTATAATAAAATAATGTGAAAATTTCCTCGGTGGAATGAAGCCTGTATTGTACGAGGGCTCATTCCACCGAGTTTTTGTTTAAGAAGCTTTCCATTGCAGCGTTATCAAGATATTTGCTTTCCTCGGCATACTTTGAAAGAAACGATGGTTCTACCCCAAGCGTAGAGACATTTTTGTATAGAGTAGTCGGTAGGGAGGCTTAGAAAACGAATAGAGTAGTCGGTAGGGAGGCTTAGAAAACGAAGGTAGTGGAAGCATTTGAACCGAAGCGTTTTTGTCTAAACGTAAAAAAAAGGCTGAGCAAGCAAATGATTTGCTTTATTCAGCCTTTTTTTATAACATAAAATTACATTACATTCCAAAAAATAGTTTCATGAACAACGCTGCACATGCAGCACCAAGGAACGGTGCAATACCTGGTACGAGGATACCATATTGCCAATCGCTATTTGCTTTATCTTTGATAGGAAGGATTGCGTGCGCAATTCTTGGACCCATATCACGTGCAAGGTTCATAGCGAATCCAGTAGGACCGCCTAAGCCCATACCAATTGCCCAAACTAATAGTCCAACGCTGATTGGAACAAGACCTGGTCCGCCTTTTGTTGAAGCAATTGCAAGAATTGATGTGATAAAAATAAATGTAGCGAAAAACTCGACAAAGAAATTACGTGGCAAATTACGAATGCCAGGTGATGTTGAAAAGATATTGCGAATTCTTACTGGATCAATAGAGCCATAAGATGCCTTGAAATGATCTGCATACATAAAATATACGATAATTGCGCCAACTGCTCCACCGGCAACTTCAACAACAGTATAAGGGATGAAGTCTGCCCATGGGAGATTTCCAAGGATACATTGTGCTAAAACCATAGCTGGGTTGATACAAACATCGCCAAAAATAAATAGTACCATTGTAATCCCAAAACCCCAAGTTGTGATGGCAAATAAATGTCCTGAACCTTCATACTTCGTCTTTTTAAGAACTTCGTCGCAATGAACACCAACCCCAAAAATAATCATTAGAGCAGTGCCCATAAACTCAGCTAAAAGATGATGAAACATAAATAATTTCCTCCTGAACCATAATTTTATACAATAAATTTTAATTGCACACTTTATTCATGTTTTTCTTGATATAGTGCAGCATAGGCCGCTTGATATATTTCATTAATGGGTACCTTTTTTTCTTGTGCCATCTTTGAGCAGCTTTCAAATTCTGGTGCTTGCTTTTGGATGCCATCTAGGTCCACATATTTCACTTGGATCTTTCCGAATTTTGTGTTTACCTCTTGGATAGAGCGATTCATCACAATCCGGGAACAAGGGTATATTCTAATGCCAATCGTGCTTGTCTCTTTCAAGATGAGATGAGAGAGTTGGTCTTTTTGTTTCGGATGGCAGAGAACAGATAATTGAACAGCTGGTCGGTTTTTTTTCATATAAATGGGGGTAAAGAAAACATCTAAGGCGCCATTATCCAACAATTGATTCATGGCATAACCGAGCGTTTCTCCCGTTTGATCGTCAATATTGGCTTCCATCACGAGTACGTCTTCATCGAAACGATTTTCATCCATTTCTCCAATGATCGCACGCAGCGCATTAAAGCCGCCTGTATTGCGTTTACCCATTCCATAGCCGACGTTTTCAATTTTCATATTTGGCAGATCGCGAAATTCTGCTGCAATCACTTTCACAATTCCCATTCCTGTTGGGGTGACCAATTCAGTTTGAACGTTTTCTTGAATGAGCGGAATATTGGAGCCTACAAGCATTTGCATGACCGCTGGGACCGGTACAGGCATTTTTCCATGTGCACATTCAATAAATCCGGAGCCATCATGCAATGGAGAAGCAATGACTTTTTCAATATGCAGTATTTCCATCGCTACAAAAGCACCCACAATATCTATAATGCTGTCAATGGCACCTATTTCATGAAAGTGGATTTCATCTATCGTTTTGTTGTGTACTTTTGCTTCCGCCTTTGCTACTTCCTCGAAAACAAGCTTCGCATGTGTTTTTACCCATGTAGATAGAGAACTGTCTTCTATGATTTTGATGCAGTCAAATAGATTCCTTGATGGTGTACTGTGATGATGTGAGAGTTGATGTCCATCATGCATGTGTCCGTTATGAAAGTGATGAGTGCTGTGTTCCGCATGATGGTGATGATCCCCATGATCATGGTGTTCAACGTGATGGTGATGATTCCCGTGATCGTGATGTTCCCCATGATCGTTTACTACTTCACAATCTTTTGTACCGCAATCCAATTGCACATCAAAATCATGTCCATAGATGCCATTTTTTTGTGTTTTCGTGATATTTATGGAATAGCCGTCAAGGTTAAGCTTTTTTAATTCTGCAATTAATTGGTCTTGATTTGCTCCTAAGTCTAAAAGCGCTCCAATAAGCATATCTCCGCTAATTCCCGAAAAACAATCCAAATAAAGTGTCTTCATCTCATATCATCCTTATAAGTGATTAATCATGCTAGCGGTGTAAGCTGCGCCAAAACCATTATCAATATTTACGACGCTAACGCCGCTCGCACAGCTGTTCAGCATGGTGAGCAAAGCAGATAACCCGTGAAAATTTGCGCCATATCCTACACTTGTTGGCACCGCAATGACAGGTTTGTCGACCAAGCCACCTACCACACTGGCAAGCGCTCCTTCCATGCCGGCAATGACGATTAATACTTTTGCTTCTTGCAATTTCTTCGTCTGCGCTAATAGGCGGTGAACGCCTGCAACACCCACGTCATAGATTCTTTCCACTCTATTGCCAAAAGCTTCGGCGGTTACAACTGCTTCTTCAGCTACTGGAATATCCGATGTTCCTGCACAGACAACGGCAATATAATGATCTTCTTCTACTGGTTGTTCGTTTTTTTTGATGACAATGCATCTGGAAAGCTCATCGTAACTAGCATCTTTTGTAATTTCTAATACACCTTGATACATTTCCTTTGTTGCTCTTGTGCCCAAAATGTTGCTGTTTCTGCTTAAGAGCGACCGGACGATTCCCTGTATCTGAGGAATCGTTTTTCCCTCACAATAAATGACTTCGGGATAGCCGTTCCGCAGATGCCGATGATGATCCACTTTCGCATAGCCGAGATCTTCAAAAGGCATCTGCTTCAATTTAGAAACAGCATCATCAACGGTTTCCCTTCCATCTTTCACCGCTTCCATCAATTGAATAAGCTCATTTTGATTCATGTTCAGCCACCTGTGTTTGCTGTTCATTCAGCACTTCATTTAAACTTCCGGATCGATAACCACTCATATCGAGGGTTGTATAAGTGAACCCGATTTGGCGAAATTGTGCTGAAATGGTATCCATCAATTTCATATCAAAGAATTTTTCCCTATCTTTAGGAGAAACTTCAATACGCGCCATTTGATTGTCGTGGTATCGAACACGAAGTTGCTTGAGTCCAAGTTTTGCTAGTACTTTTTCTGCCGCATCAATACGATCAAGTTTTTCTTGGGTGATTTCTTCTCCGTAAGGGATCCGTGTAGCCAAGCAGCCGCTTGATGGCTTATTCCATGTTTTCAACCCGTATTGCTTAGAAAAATACCGAATATCATTTTTTGTTAAACCAGCATCCTTCAATGGACTGACAATACCGAGCTCGCCTAGGGCTTTAAGGCCAGGCCGGTAATCTTTTAAATCATCCATATTGGTGCCATCTGCGACAGTATGGATGCCATATTTTTTGGCCGTTTTTAAGATGTTTTCAAATACACCTGTTTTGCAAAAATAGCAGCGAAGCGGAACATTTTCTCGGAATTCCTTGATATTAAATTGATTCAGTTGGAAAATTTCGTGTTTCATTCCTGTTTCTTGATGAAAATCGATTATATCGTCCAGTTCCTCATTTTTTAATGTCGGAGCTTGAACGGTGATGACCATCGCGTTATCACCAAGAACCTCTTGAGCTACCTTTGCCAAAAAAGTGCTGTCCACTCCTCCGGAAAAAGCAATCGCTAGTTTCTCGTAGCCTTTAATAATATGTTTTAACTGCTGTAGTTTTTTTTCTTGCGCATCCATTTCTTCAATTGCCATTGTTTCATTCTCCTTTGGTTTTCAAAAGGTATGATAATTATTTCACTGCAACTGAAAGCCCATCGCGGATAACTGCTACTTTTGCCTCTTTGCCCATAATGGCATAAGCCTTTTCTAATGCTTCATCAAATGTCTTTGCTAAGTCCATGTGCATATTTGTAATCAATGATGGATCAACTAAGTCAGAAACGAAAATGACATGGTGCTTATCGAGAATACGTGCCAAAATTTGAGAAGTCCATTGGTCAGGAACGGTTTCAAACTGCGGTGTATGAATAGCCTTGTCTAGAAATTCTTTTGGTTCCTTCACATCCGCTAGGTTTCTGTAGAAGCCTTCACCGCCATGTCCATCTACACATCCGGCAACCATAATAATTACGCCGTTTTCTTTATTAATGGCTTCTGCAGCTGTCATTCCTTTTACTGCTTGATAAATGTTTTGGTCAAGTGGAAAACCGCCATTAGTGGATACCGCAATATCACATGGGATTTTGTCTACCTTTGCTAAATCATAAACAAAGTCGCATCCTACTTTATGAGCGTCAACTACATCACCAGCAAATGATCCGATAATATGTTTTTCGCCGTCTAATACCACATTTAAAATAAATTTCAATCCTGCTTTTTGCGCTGCGTACAACATATCCTTATGAATTGGATTTCCTTCAATGACAGCGGTACGAGATTTCTCATCATGAATGAATTGACCGCTGTGATTGGCCATAATTGTACGGTAAGATGCTACACCAGGAAGAACGGATTTACGGCCTCCGGAGAATCCAGCAAAAAAGTGGGATTCAATAAAACCTTCTGAAATCAGTAAATCAGCTTCTACTGCCAATTTATTAATAATGCAGTCGCCGCCAGAAGGAAGTTGTCCGATTGTTACCATAGAAGCATCGTCGGTGGAAACGTGCATAACAATTTCTTCATTGTTCACAATTTCTTCACCATATTTTTCGACTAACTCTTCATGTGTTGATGGACGGTGGAATCCTGTCGCAACTAAAATTTTTATTTGAGCATCTGGTTCTACTGAGCGGATTCTGCGTAGCAGAATAGGTGTAATAATTTTAGAAGGTACAGGGCGTGTATGATCTGAACTTATAATGACAATATTTTTTTTACCCTTCACTAATTCTTCTAATTTTGGCGCGCCGATAGGATTATCCAGAGATTTTTCAACAATCTCTTCTTGAGATAAATCCGTATGGTAATGTTCGGCTTTCGATTCTAACAAAGCTAGAAAGTTCTTGTCTTCAATTTCTGCTGTAATTGTAGACTTGTGATATGGAAGTTTAATTTGAACCATCTTCATTCACTCCTCAAAAAATTATGCAACGAACTTACGTAACGAACATATCTTACCTTCTTTTGCGGGAGAAAAAGCTATCAAATCCTTATTGCAAACTTCAGTATTTTTTGTTATATACAAATGTATATGAAATAAATCATTATGTGATATTGAATGATGGGTTTGCATACTCGTAAAGTGTCAAGAATATTGTGTAAATAACAGAAGTCCTTTCTTTAAAGATGCCATTATATTCTTTCTTCTAGCTTGAACGTTATCTGATATAAGCTGATTCTTAGGGAAGACATCTTCTCTATGGATTGTAATTCCCCTCTACTAGAAAAGGTTTTCCTTTATTTAAGATATTATTCATTTGCAAAACCATTTTATCGATACTCATCATAGATGGATAAAAACTATTTATTTAGGAGTTTTAGATATATGAGTAATCAGTATTTAAAAATGTATTTGAAAAATAAGAATCCGAAAATTGTCTCAAAGGAGAGACATACTTATCTTACCTACAAAGGATTGCTTGACAGCTATGTATATATCTTGCAATCAGGCATTATTAAAACAAGCGTTATTTTAAAAGATGGCAGAGAATTTAATTTGTCTTATCTAAACGATGTCGAAATTGTGACATTAATGAAAGATGAAACATCCGAGGTTACAACTGCCCCGTTTAATATACGGATTGAATCAGAATCAGCATCTTTTTACCAGATTAACCGTATCGAATTTTGGAAAGATGTGAATGTCAACCAGGAGTTGCTTGCTTATGTAAAAAATTATTATCGCGATAACTTAAATTACTTTATTCACAAATGCGAAAGAATGTTAATGAATGGTAAAAAAGGAGCTTTGCACGCGATTTTATTAGAATTGGCAGATCGATTTGGTGTGAAAACCGCTGAAGGATTATTAATTGATTTTACAATTACGTACGAGGAACTTGCAGGATTTTGTGGTATAAGTTCCCACACTAGTGTCAATCGCATGATAACGGAGCTCCGCGCGAAAAAGGTTGTAGAAATTGTGAACAGAAAAATATTGATTACTGATTACAGTTATTTGGTAGACAACGTGGCAAGATAATTGTGGCAGTGCATTGTGATTCCAAACGGATTTACGAATGAAATCAGAGTTTAATAGCGTTCAAGTAATTTACCAGATACGGATAGCTAAATTCTTAATTCATGAAAAAACCCACATATCATTATGGATATGTGAGTTTTTTTACTAATACTTATTACCGAATCAAATTTGTTTTTGCAAGGTCGATTAGTTCGTTTCCGCGCCCGTTAAGAACGGCTTTTACCATCCAAAGCGTAAATCCTTGGGCTTGCTCATATTTGATTTTTGGAGGTAAAGATAATTCTTGACGGTTGACAGCAACATCGATAATGGCTGGTCCATCGTGTTCAAAAGCTTGTTTCATTGCAGATTCGAGATCAGCAGGGTCTTCAACGCGTACGCCTTTCATTCCTATCGCCTCTGCAATTGCTGCAAAGTTCGGGCTATCAAGGCCAGTTCCTGTTTCAGGGTAACCAGCTGCTTTCATTTCAAGTTCTACGAAGCTAAGTGCTTGGTTATTAAATACTACCACTTTAACAGGTAATTTATGTTGATGAAGAGTTAATAAGTCACCCATTAACATGGAGAGACCGCCATCTCCGCAAAGGGCTACCACTTGGGAATTTGGTCTAGCAATTTGCGCTCCGATTGCTTGTGGTAAGGCATTGGCCATTGTTCCATGGTTAAATGAACCTAATAAACGACGTTGTCCATTCATTTCTACATATCGGGCTGCCCATAGAGTAGGTGTACCAACATCGCAAGTGAAGACCGTATTTTCATCCGCTAAGTCACTTACTACTTTTGTTAAATATTGCGGATGGATTGGTTTACGACCTGGTTTACCGATTGCAAGTTTATCTAGTGATTGACGCACATTTTTATAATCTTCTACGTGTTTTTCAAGGTGGCGTGAGTTTTCTTTTTCTTCAATATATGGTAAGAGCGATTCTACTGTACTTTTTACATCTCCGCATAAACCGTAAGATAGTGGAGCGCGTCGACCTAAATGTTCTGCGCGAATATCTACTTGTAGAATGTTAGCGTTTTTCGGATAAAATTGTCTATAAGGAAAATCAGTTCCTAGCATGAGAAGAACATCACATTCCATCATCGCATTGTAACCAGATGAATAGCCAATAAGTCCAGTTAAACCTGCATAATAAGGATTATCATATTCTAGAAATTCTTTTCCTCGCAAGGCGATGACCATTGGAGATTTTAGTTTTTCACAAAGTGCGAGTACTTCGTCTCTAGCCCCTTCACAACCTGCACCGCATAATAAAGTTACTTTTTTTCCGTGGTTTAAGTAGTCAGCTAATATTTGCAGTTCCTCATCAGATGGGCGAACAACCGGCTTTGCTACATGAAGTACATGTTCTGGTACCTTTTCTTCGCTTTTAAGAGCTGCTACATCACCTGGTAACACGATTACCGAAACGCCTTTTTTTGCAATAGCCGTTTGCATGGCCATTGTCACTATACGTGGCATTTGATCTGATTTAGTAATGGTTTCACAAAAATGACTGCAATCATTAAAGATTTGTTCTGGACGAGTTTGTTGGAAATACTCACTACCAATTTCGTTACTTGGAATATGCGCTGCAATAGCTAAAACAGGAATACGGCTACGGTGGCAATCAAATAAACCGTTAATGAGATGTAAATTTCCTGGGCCGCTACTTCCTGCACAAACAGCAATACTATTATTTAACAAAGAATCCGCACCAGCTGCAAAAGCAGCTACCTCTTCATGTCTTACGGAAATCCATTCGATTTTTTCTGAACGTCTCACTGAATCTAATACAGCGTTTAATGAATCCCCTACGATTCCATAGATTCGTGTTATCCCAGCATTTAATAATGATTCAATAAGTAAATCTGCAATTGTCTTTCCCATATTTTTCCCTTCGTTTCTTATGTAATGGTGGTAAAAGCATGTATCTACTCGTCAATAGCTGAAACTTAGTTTAACCCGTTTTCAAAACATGATGCAGGTCACTTCCTTTTTTAATGAAGGATACTTAACTAAGTAAATACGTACAGTTTTCTTAAAATACATTCTGTTATAGTATAAGAGGTACAACTGTATTATCAGCTGAATTGTGAACGTTTTTTGAACGTAGTTTATATTACACCCGAACACACCAATAAAACAAGGGATTTGAATCAATTTTTTTATTTTTAGTGTGTAAATAAGGGAAATCTGTATTAATAAAAAATATATTTTGTCTAATACACATCTAGCGGAGTAATCGTCATCGTTTAAACTAAGATGGTAAAAAGATTGTCACTTGTTCCAGTATTTCTACTATTATATAATTCGACTAAGTCCACTTTAAGGCAGAGGATGTTTGTACGACTTACATAACGAGTAAGTGGGAGATTGTTTTAATATAGGCAAGAACTGAGGATGTTTATGTTAAGGTTTCGTGGATTGTGTCATACATCAATGCAGAACGGATATGACTATACTATTCATGGAGGATAAATTCAAAAGGATGAAAATAGTAAAATTAGGCATTTTAATACTATATAGCATACTTATCGGAGGAATTGTAGGGCTTTTGACATGGGGTTTTTTAGCTGTTACTTCTTTAATCATTCACTTTTTATGGGTTACCTTACCACAGACATTTCCTATTAAAAATTGGACCCTATTATTGTGCTTAATTGGAGGCGTTTTGGTAGGTTTATGTCAAAAATACTTTGGTAATTACCCACGTAATATGGAAGAAGTATTAGCGGAATTCAAAGAAACCAAAAGAGTTGATTATAAGTTCGTACATACAAGCACATTAACAGCATTTTGCGTTCTTTCATTTGGAGCTAGCCTTGGCCCTGAGGCGGCTTTAGTTGGTTTAGTAGGAGGTCTTTCTACATGGGCAGGAGACACGATTAAATCCTTAGCTAAGAAAAATCCAATTTTAAATGAATACGGAAATATAGTCACAGAGTATAGTATGGAAGCTACCATTAGTATGATTTTTCGAGCACCACTATTTGGTGCTACCACATTCTTTGAAGATAGAAATGATTCAAGACTTATAAAGCTGATAAAAACACTTGTATATGTAATAACTACTGCTGCAGGTTTTGGTGTATTTATACTTTTATCAAAAATAGATGGCAGAAGTCTTTCTTTAGCTAATTTTGGTTCAGGAATAGTAGGGAAAAATGAAGTAATAGCCATAATACCACTTATCTTTTTAGGAATATTACTTGCAAGTTTATATAAATTTTTTGGAGATATTCTTCAAAAGGTACTTAAACCACTTGAAAATTATAAAATAATAAAAGCTGTTATTGGTGGATTAATGTTAGGGTTAGTAGGAACTATACTTCCGATTACTTTATTTTCAGGAGAGCACCAGCTAACAGAATTAGCAGCAGGATGGACAGATATATCTGTTTATTTATTATTGGTAGCAGGAATTGTAAAGCTATTCCTAACAGAATTTTGTTTAGCAACTGGCTGGCGTGGAGGACCTATATTTCCTGTTATTTTCGCAGGAGTAAGTATAGGTTATGGAATTGCATTGTTATTTCCGATAGATCCAGTAACATCCATTACCATTTTAACTACTGCACTTACAAGTGCAATACTCAAAAAACCAATAGCAGTTATATTTATTTTCATCATTCTTTTCCCAATAAATTTAATAATACCAATGATAATCGCTGCGTATATGCCGATATATATATTCAAGTATAAGAATAAATTTATGCAAAGATTATATTGATGTTTATGATTATTATTTTTCTATCCAAACACAATGATTGTGGAAGATATGTTTGAGGATGTGTACGAGGGGTTGAAAAAATAGAATACCGTCTGAACAGTGCCTGTAGCAAGATATAGGTCAAATAGCTTTCTATTTTTTGTAAATAGATTTGTAATTTTATACACTTTAAACTTGCTGGGGCTGTCTAAAAAGTCCCTAAAATAAAAGTGGTAACGAAAACCTCCGGCTTAGCCGGAGGTTTTTAATTTGTGGTAGTGTGCAAACATTATTGTAATTAGGAATTCACTATCACTTTCTATTTTTACCTATAATTTACTTATATTTAATATTACCCCAAATGTATGATTATATGATGGACTAGTAATATTTATAAAATGAAATGGAGGGCTGTAAATGAGTACGCATGATTCAAAATCAGGTATGGACAGAAGGGATTTTATAAAAGTAGGTGGAATGAGTGCGCTTGCTTTATCACTTGGAGCTGCTGGAGTTACAGGAGATTTTTTGGGTAACACGACTGTTTTGGCTGAGACAAATGAAGATGTAAAGCTAAAATTCAATTCTGCTGGCAAGTTCAAAATTATTCAGTTTAACGATGTACAAGATGATGAGCGCATTGACCGTAGGACGTTAGAACTAATGGAAAAAGTACTTGATTCTGAAAAACCTGATTTTGTCATTCACAATGGAGACAACATAACAGCTGGCTGTGATTCTCCGTTAGAAGTACATCAAGCTATTAATAATATAGCTCAGCCAATGGAACAAAGAGGAATTAAATGGGCAATGACATATGGAAATCATGATGAAGATTCAACGCCAAATAGCGGATTGAATGAAGATGACATGTTAAAAATTTATATGTCTTTCAAAAATAATATGAACAAATTAGGAGAAAGAGGGATTACAGGAACAGGAAATATGAATTTATTGATTAACAATTCTAAAGGAACTACAGCAGCATTTAATCTTTGGCTACTAGATAGCGGAAGATATGCTCCATCATCCATTGCAGGACAAAATTTTAATGGATATCCTACTTGGGATTGGATTCGCTTTGATCAAGTAAATTGGTATTATGAGACTTCCAAAAAACTAGAAAATAAGTATAAGCGTAAGATTCCTGCACTAATGTTTATTCATATCCCTCTATGGGAATATCGATATATGTGGTTTGCTAGTAAACAAGAAATGACAGAGGCTCAACATCAAATAGCTGTGAAAAAGCACAATATTGTAGGGGAAAGAAATGAATCTGAAAGCCCAGGTCCAATTAACAGCGGCATGTTTTCGGCGATTTTGGATAGAGGAGATGTCAAGGGAGTCTTTTGCGGACACGATCATGTAAATACGTATACAGGCAATTATTATGGGGTCCTGCTTGGTTATGCAGGCAATACAGGTTTTGGTACTTACGGACTTTCAGGTGCTGATCGAAATAGACTTCGTGGAGCAAGAGTATTTAATCTAGATGAGAATAAAGAAGGAGTCCTAGTAGAAACTCATATGGTTTTTGCGAAGGATTTTGGTATAGATTTAACAGCGAACGATCAAAGCATGGATCCTCTACCATTAGATGAAACAAAGAAAAAAGAAAAAGTTGAAAAATAAGCTTTTAAAGTCGTAGCCCGTTTTTGTAGAAGATTCTTGAGGTAATTTATTAGGAGGTATTATTATGTTTCAAAACATTGGAATTCCTGGATTAATCCTTATCCTTGTAATTGCCTTAATCATTTTTGGCCCTTCAAAATTACCAGAGATTGGCCGGGCATTTGGCAATACTCTAAAAGAATTTAAAAAAGCAACAAGTGATCTGATGAGTGGGGAACAAGAACGTGATTCTAAACAAAGCAAAAAAGAATCAAAAATTGTAGAGACAAAACAAACTAATACGAACAGCTAATAGTTTAAAGAGATGTAGGTAGGGGCTCCTATTTACATCTTTCTTATTAGTGGGGGGTGTCTTTCTTATGAGAATGAGTTTGATCGAACATTTAGATGAATTACGTAAGAGGATCATTATTGTATTAGTAACTTTTGTTAGTTTCCTTTGTCTATCCCTTTTTTTTGCAAAAGATATTTTACAAATTATATTAAAAGATTTGAATGAGCAATTAGCCATACTAGGTCCTGGGGAAATTTTATGGATTTACATGACTGTTGCTGGTATTGTGGCAATTGCCTGCACCATTCCTGTTTCAGCCTTTCAAGTGTGGAAATTCGTAAAGCCTGCTCTCACAAATGAGGAACAAAAAACATCATTAGCATTTATCCCAGGTTTATTTCTTTTATTTTTGCTAGGGCTTTCCTTTGGTTATTTTATTCTGTTTCCAATCGTTCTTTCCTTTTTAAAAAGCTTAGCAGGATCACAGTTCCAACTATTTTTTACAGTTGATAAGTATTTCAAATTTATGATTAATCTCGTATTACCATTTGGATTTTTATTTGAAATGCCAGCTGTCATTATGTTTTTAACAAAAATCGGCATTATTAATCCTAATAGATTAATAAAGGCAAGAAAAGTATCCTATTTCGTCTTAGTGGTCATTTCAGTGATTATTTCTCCTCCTGATATGGTTTCCGATATTATCGTTACGGTTCCATTATTGGCACTATATGAATTTAGTATTACTTTATCAAAAATAGTATATCGAAAACGGATTGTCCTTAGAGAAACGTCTAATGTTTCTGGTCTGGAAAAAGCAAAAGTAAGTTTGTGAATTACAGGAAAGGAGAAATACTGTACCTATAAACTGGGAACTTAAATACCCTTACATTAATACTTCAAATTAGAGGGATGTTTTTAAATGCTTTTATAAACTCTATTTTCATCATCATTAGAACTCAAATTTACCATTGATGTAAGAAAAGGGTGGGCAAGGTTTATTGTGCTCCCCTTTTTAAGTAATCGATTTTTGGAAAATGCATTCTAATTCACAAAGTGACTTTAATATGCTTAAAGAACATAAATAGTATGTCACAATACCGTCATTAAAATATTATTGATTTCCTTCTAAACCAATGATATCTTATATTTAGAAAACAAAAATCTAAACGTTTACATAAATATTCTTACAGGTTTTAATGATCAAACCCTGTTTTATTTATTTTTTTAACGAAAAATGTAAACGTTTACATTTCAGGAGTTTTAAAATGGAATCTAAACCAAATATCCAAGATGTAGCAAAGCTTGCAAATGTGTCTATTGCGACTGTCTCTAGGGTGATCAATAATCAAGGAGGTGTCCGTGAATCTACAGAGGAGAGGATACAAAAGGCGATTGATGAATTGGGCTATATTCGCAATGCAGCAGCTAGAACAATGAAGCGAAAAGAAACCAATACAATCGGTGTCATTGTCCCTGACATCAAAAACCCGTTCTTTCCTCTCGTAATGGCTGGAATTGAACAAAAAGCCAGGGAGAAAGATTATTTCACCATCTTGAGTAGTACAAACGAGTCACCTATTGTGGAAGAAAAGATTGTGAAGAATTTTATTGAGCGCGGGGTTGATGGGGTAATTATAACGACCGCCAATGAAAATGGCGAACATCTTAAACTGTTTCAAGAGCAGGATATTCCAATTGTTGCGGTTGACCGCAGCATCAAAAGTTTTGATGTGGATACTGTCCTTATTGACAACGCAAAAGGGTCGTACCAAGCGGTTCAACATCTAATTTTACAGGGGCATGAGAAAATCGCTATCATTTGCGGACCGCAAAATACTACTCCAGGGCTAGAAAGATTCTTAGGCTATAAGAAAGCACTGGAAAATTATAATAAACCTTTTGATGAGCGATATGTAGTCATGGGAGATTTCGGAGAGAAGAGTGGCTATCAGGCGACGAAGGTACTTTTTGAACTTGAGGACAGGCCGACCGCTATTTTTTCTTCGAATAACTTAATGACGATAGGTTGTATGAAGGCCTTGGAAGACTTGAACTGGAAGCTTGGCAGCGAAGTGTCGTTCATTGGTTTTGATGATGTTGATATCGCAACATTTTTAAATCCGAAACTTACTGTTGTTGCAAGGCCTATGAATACAATAGGAGAAATTGCATTTCAGCTATTATATGAACGAATTAGCTTTAAAGAGCCTCTTCCGAAACGGGAATATTTATTGACGCCTGAGCTAAAAATTAGGCAGTCCTGCCGGTTAGTGAAAACAACAGTTTAAATTTCGTTAATAAGCAATGCTTTCAAGCAATTGAAGAATGGAGCACCAGTGGGTAAGACCATGTTGGTGTTTTCATTCCGCAAAAAATGAAAGCGCTTTAATTAATAAATTATCTTAAAGAAAAAGGAGCTCTTTACATGAACATCGCAAAAATGATTGATCATACCCTGTTAAAAGCAGAAGCTACAAAGGAACAAATAGTGAACCTTTGTGCAGAGGCAATGAAATATGGATTTGCTTCTGTATGTGTGAATCCAGTATGGGTAACAACAGCAGCAGGAGAGCTTGAAGACAGTGATGTTAAGGTTTGTACAGTCATCGGCTTTCCACTTGGGGCCTCGACTTCTGCAGTTAAAGCATTTGAAACAGCGGATGCGATAAAGAATGGTGCAGAAGAAGTGGACATGGTAATCCCAATCGGTAAGTTGAAATCTGGTGCTGCTGGGGAGGTAGAAGCTGATATTCGTACTGTTGTAGATGCCGCACATGGAAAAGCACTCGTTAAAGTCATTATCGAAACATCTCTGCTTACTGAGGAAGAGAAGGTGCGTGCTTGTGAAATGGCAATGCGTGCAGGTGCTGATTTTGTAAAAACATCAACAGGATTTTCAACAGGAGGGGCAACAGTTGAAGATGTAGCATTAATGCGAAAAGTTGTTGGAGAACAAGCAGGGGTAAAGGCATCTGGAGGAATACGTAATCTGGCGGATCTGAAGGCCATGGCCGAGGCTGGTGCAAATCGAATTGGTGCAAGTTCTGGAGTGAAGATTATGAATGACGAAACAGCTGAGAGCGGCTACTAATCTCTCATGACTTGAGGGTAACAAAAAATAAAATATTCAGGAGATGTTGAAATGAAAGGAAATACCTTAATTCAATTACCAGATGGATATTTGAACCGTACACCAATTTTCCAGTTTATCCTTTTATCCATGCTTTTCCCGTTATGGGCGGTGGCAGCAAGCTTAAATGATATTTTAATTACACAGTTCAAGCATGTGTTTGAGTTAAGTGATTTTGCGAGCGCTTTAGTTCAAAGTGCATTTTACGGAGGCTATTTTCTCGTAGCGATTCCTGCTTCATTGGTTATTAAGAAAACGAATTACAAGTTTGCGATTATTACAGGATTGCTATTTTATATTGCAGGGTGTTCGTTATTTTATCCAGCTTCACATATGGCTACATACACGATGTTTTTATTTGCGATCTTTTCTATTGCAATTGGCCTTGGATTTCTTGAAACTGCTGCGAATACATACAGTTCCATGATTGGTCCAAGAAAGTATGGAACGCTTCGCTTAAATATTAGTCAAACGTTTTATCCATTAGGGTCAATTTCAGGTATTTTACTTGGAAAATATCTTGTTTTCCAAGAAGGAGCAAGCCTTGAGACGCAGATGGCAAATATGTCGCCAGCAGAGGCACATGCTTTCGGACTCAAAATGCTCGAGCATACGCTGGAACCATACAAGTATATTATTTTTGTACTTGTCGGTGTACTCGTGTTGTTTATACTTACAAAATTCCCTTCTTGTAAACCGAAAATTGGAAGTGGTGAAGCGTTAGAAAAATCGCCAGGGATTATAAGTACACTGAAATACTTAGGTAGAAACAAGGATTTCCGTAAAGGGATCGCTGCCCAATTCCTATATGTAGGAATGCAAGTAACGGTTTGGTCTTTTACAATTCGTCTAGCACTTAACATCAACCATGGCATTAATGAGCGTATGGCTTCGAATTTCATGGTGTTCAGTTTTATTTGTTTTTTTGCAGGCAAGTTCATTGCCAATTTTCTTATGACTCGATTCTCACCATCCAAGATATTGGTTAGCTACTCCATTATCGGTTCTGCTCTGCTTGCTTATGTAGCATTCGTGCCGAACATGACAGCAGTGTATGGGGCAGTCGCAGTAAGCATGCTATTTGGACCGTGCTGGCCAACCATTTATGCGGAAACACTGGAAGTTGTAAAAGAGAAGAAATATACAGAGATGGCCGGAGCGATTCTGGTTATGTCCATTGTTGGTGGCGCTTTCATACCTGCACTTCAAGGTTATGTATCTGACGTATTCCATTCTATGCAAATCTCGTTCCTTGTACCAATGATGTGCTTTATCTATGTTGGTTTCTATTTCTTCAGTAAATTAAAAAAACAGCAGGCAGTAGAGAAACCATCAGAGGAATTAACAAAAATAGCTCAGTAAGTAACCTAGATAAGGGCAGTTGTGATTAGGCTGCCCATTTATTGAAATAGGAGATGATTAGGAATGATGAAAGGAATCGTAGAACTACAACGGAATTTTTTTGAAGAAACGAGCAAAGTAATTTTTCATAATGAAAAAATCACAGCGAGCATATTCCGGTATTCATCTGGAGTTGAGGCAATTGAACTGATAAATTCACGGGGGAGAATGGTTGTTCTTCCTTATATGGGGCAGATGATCTGGGATTTAGAATTTGATGATGTGGATCTTAAAATGAAAAACATGTTCTCCCAGCCGAAAAAAGTAAGTAATGTCGTAGATACATATGGTTGCTTTGCTTTTCACTCAGGTTTGATCCGCAATGGCTGCCCGGGACCACAAGATGATTATGAATTGCACGGAGAAATGCCGTGTGCAGAAATGGACAGAGCTTGGTTAGAAATAACAGATGAGGGTATTAAGATCTGTGGTGAAACGGAGTATGCAAAAGGATTTGGCCACCATTACTTGGCTCGTCCGAGCGTTAGAATATTTAATGATGAAACGTATATTGAGATCAACATGACTGTAATAAATCTCTCAGGTGCAGAGATGCCATTGCAGTATATGTGCCATACAAACTATGCTTATCTGGAAGATGCAGAAATGAAGCAGAGCATTCCATCTGCTGCTTTCAAGCTGAGAGAATCCGTTCCAGCCCATGTGAAGCCGACCGAAAAGTGGTTGAATTATAATCGAAAGTTAATTTCAGGTGATGAAACACTTACAGTTTTAAATCAGCCTGAAATGTACGATCCTGAGATTGTATTTTTTGGCGATAAGTTGGATCGATATCAGAAAGAAGTAGAGTTTGAACTTGTTTCTCCAAACGGTTGTACGTTCTTTACAAAATTTTCAACAGAGGAATTAAAGTATGCAACACGATGGATTTTACATAACAGTGATCAGCAGGTAGGGGCGTTTGTTTTACCTGGTACATGCCGGCCAGAAGGTTTTCTTGCTGCTGAGAAGTCTGGAACATTAATTAAGCTTGGTGCAGGGGAAGAAAAATCATTCACAGTCGTAACAGGTAAGAAATAGGGGGGGAAAGAAATGGATATCGCAGTAATTGGATCCAATATGGTAGATTTCATTTCATATATTGATAAAATGCCAAAAGAGGGAGAAACATTAGAGGCACCCGACTTTAAAATGGGCTGTGGCGGCAAAGGGGCAAATCAGGCAGTGGCCGCTGCTAAAATGGGCTCGAAGGTAATGATGGTAACCAAGATTGGCGATGATATTTTTGCAGACAACACGATTAAAAATCTTGAAAGCTATGGGATTGACACGGAGTTTACTAGTAAAGTCCCTGGAACCTCTAGTGGTGTTGCGCCGATTTTTGTAGATAGGGAATCCAAGAACCGTATCCTTATTATTAAGGGTGCGAATCAATATCTCTTGCCTGAAGATGTTGATCTCGCAGCTGAGAAGCTTAAGAAATGTTCATTAATTGTTCTGCAGCTTGAAATTCCACTACAGACGATTTATCGGGCTATTGAGTTTGGAAATAAGCATGGCATTCCTGTTGTTTTGAATCCAGCACCAGCATCAAAGGATTTGGATTTTGATTATGTGTGCAAATGTGATTATTTTATCCCAAACGAAAGCGAGCTAGAGCTATTAACAGGTATGCCTGTTGAGAGTAAAGAGCAGATGCGGGAGGCTGCATTCACTTTAATTGATAAAGGTGTAAAAAATGTGATTGTCACAATGGGTAGTCGCGGGGTTATGTGGGTAACGAAGGAGAAGGTTTGTACAGTAGATTCATATAAGGTTGACGCTATCGATACAACTGGAGCTGGCGATGCTTTCATTGGCTGTTTTGCTCATTTCTTTGTGCAAAATGGTGATGTGCTCCATGCAATTAAAATGGCTACAGCTTTTGCTGCATTAAGTGTCACAAAGCAAGGAACGCAAACCTCTTATCCAAATGTGAAAGAATTGAAACAGTTTATGGAATAACCGAGAACACTCGTGACTTTAGTCATGAGATGAATCGGCTTCGGATAGGGCGTGGCTTATGCCACGTTAACTATCCGACATATGCTTAGCTGGAAATGTACAAAAAGCACTAATATAATGACATTATATTCCATAAATCTTTTGACATATGTTATTATAAATATGAGGTGGAACATATGGCAGAAGCAAAGAATGGCAGAGGATATGTATACTCCATTCAGTATCATCTTGTGGTTTTCCGCCAAAGAAACACAATCAGAATTATTCCAAAGATGAAAGCGCTCGTGTTGGATTAGATATTGGTACATCCACACTCGCCATTGCTTCTGAAAAGGAAGTGAAGCTACTCGAGTTAGCGGAAGGTTTGTCCGCCCGCGAACACAAAAAACGCATCTTACAGAGTAAATTAGATCGTAGGCGTAGAGCGAATAACCCTAACAAATATAATGAAGATGGCACAATCAATAAATCAAATCGAGAGAAATGGATGCAAAGTGAAAATTACAAAAAAACTCGAAAAGAAGTAGCGGAAATGAGCCGAAAGGTAGCGGATAAGAGAAGACTTGCGCACAACATTCTAGCCAACCATATTCTCTCGTTAGGTTTAGATATTCGAGTGGAAACAATGAATTTCAAAGGACTTCAAGCAAAAACAAAGAAAACAGAGGTTAGTGAAAAGACGGGACGATTCAAACGTAAAAAACGTTTTGGGAAGTCATTAGCGAATCGTGCGCCATCGATGCTTCTTACGATTATCGACAACAAACTAAACTATTTCGGCTTATCCCTAAAGCGGATTGACACCGCTAAAGTAAAAGCCAGTCAATTTGAACACTTCACACAAACTTACGTAAAGAAAAAACTCTGGGAACGTTGGAACCACTTCGAACAAGGTAATGTTCAGCGAGATTTGTATAGTGCTTTCCTGATTATGAATACAAAAGATAACCTACGTGAAATCGATGTTGGACGAGCAAATAAAACTTGGGATCACTTCTTTGAAAAACACGAACAGGAAATGGAACGAATCAAACATTTGAACAAAAAACAATTACGTAGTATCGGCTTGTAAAACTTCAATATAAAAGGGTTTTGAACCGAGCCAACAGGGCGCTAATGGCAGCAAAAGTTGCCTTGCCCATGAAAGTCTAAGGGAAACAGCTGAGTGGCTGATGTTAGCCGAAAACTCGTTTTCGGTCATTCAGACGAAGGCTGAATGAATGTACCTTAGAACCTCGTGACTTTAGTCATGAGAGGTTCAGGAAGACGCAAAGTTAACTGTATAAGTTGAACGAAATATTTACAATTATTTGAGCGAATTTCATACAATTTTACACAATCAAGATTTCAGCAAAAAATCAAATTCACCCTATATTAATATTTGAAGTGGTTAATGTCATCAGAATAATGTAATATGAAAGAGCCTAATCCCTTAGAGAGATTAGGCTCTTTAACTTATATAAATCTTTCGAGGATAATATATACTATGATAATGGAGTGAATATATGAGTAACGCAAAAGGTAAAGGCGGAACAGGTAGAGGAACAGACAAAAAGGGTTGGAACCGTTGGCAAGCGAAAGGGAAGAAAATAAAGAGTGCCAAACCATATACAAGCAAAGGTGTTAAAAAAACTGGCGCTGAATGATAAAGTTAATAATAAAGGGTATAGTAACTCTTAAATAAAAAGCCGGTCTGGGTGACAATACGTCATGCTAACCGGCTTTTGTTAGTATAATAACATGTTTAAACTAAAGGGATTCTTTCATCTGATTTACAATGAAGCTACCGGATGAAAAAAATCCCTGGACGATGCTACAAACAGCTATCGGTCTAAGCGAGAGAATGTAAGAAGGTGTCTCAAACAGTGAGGCTCTCTTTCTTTTTCCACCCAAGTATGGCTTCAGGTATAATCATACATATAAAACGTGTTAGAGGTGTACAGATAAAATGAGACCGACTGTCTTACTTGCCGATGATGATGAAAATATCAGAATGGTTACGCAGCTTTATTTAGAAAAAGAAGGGTTTCAAACAAAAATAGCTTGTGATGGTCAACAAGCTCTTCATATGTTAGAAAAGGAGAAAATTGATTGTGCTGTCATTGATATTATGATGCCTGGTATGGATGGTTGGCAGCTTTGTAAAGAAATTAAGTCGTACTATGAGATACCGGTTTTAATGCTTACTGCTCTAGGTGAAGCAGAAGATACGATTAAAGGATTTCAAATTGGAACGGATGATTATATGACAAAGCCGTTTCATCCAATGGAACTCGTTATGCGTGTAAAGGCACTATTAAAACGATACAATATTTCCCTAGCAGGAAGCTTGTCCTATACTAATATCCATATTGATAGTAATCGGTATGAAGTGCAGATTGGGGAAGAGGTCGTTACGCTGCCAATTAAACAATTTGAATTGTTATATACATTAGCAACTCATCCTGGAAAAATTTTCACACGAGATGAACTGATTGAGAAAATCTGGGGATTCGATTATGAAGGGGATGAAAGAACAGTGGATACGCACATAAAAAGGTTACGAAAGCGATTGAAAGAATTTGAAGATCTACTGCAAATTGTTACGGTCAGAGGATTAGGATATAAGGTAGAGATATCATGATAAAGTCCATCTATGTTAAAAATATACTCAATTATTTTCTTGTGATTATTGTGTCACTGGTTGCTGCGTTTTTGCTTACCTCCTTTTTATTTCAAAAGCAGGAAGTACAAAGACACGAGGATGAATTAATTGCACTAGGAAAAAATAGTATTCTTTTCTATCAAAATGTAAATAATGACATGTTTAATGACTATGTGAAGAATATGTCCTCCTTCCAAGCAGAGATTTATATATATAATCAACATGGAACCGTAGTAGTGCCACAAAATACAGAGACACCAAAATGGAACCAAAAAACAATTGATGATGTGATAGCAGGTACGGTATATCGAAATATGTCCAACCCACGTATGGAAGCAGTGGGGTTACCATTTGAATATAACAATGAGAACTATGCGTTATTTATCAAGCCGAGTTATGAAAAAATCGTTCATCAAATAAGAACTACTTTATTAACAGCATTACTAACTGCTTTCGTAGTAGGGATTCTCCTTATCCTTTTAACGACTCGATTTTTAGTAAAGCCTATTGTTCACATGACTCGTGCAACAAGAGAACTCGCAAAAGGAAATTTTAGCGTTCGAATGAACATTACGAGCAAGGATGAAATTGGGGAACTCGCTAACAGCTTTAATTTTATGGTAGAAGAATTAGATAAGACCGAACAAATGAGAAAAGATTTTGTTGCGAATGTGTCCCATGAAATTCAATCTCCACTCACTGCAATTAAAGGGATGACAATCGCATTAAAGGACGAAATGGTAAATCCAAATGATGTAAAACGTTATCTTGGCCTGATTGAACAGGAGAGTGAACGGTTATCTAATTTAACGAAGCAATTGTTACAGTTATCGTCCCTAGAAGCAAATAAAAACGTACTTCATCCGAAAGTATACCGCTTAGATTCACAAATACGTAAGCAGCTTGTTGCGATGCAATCTATGTGGATGGAAAAGCAGCTTGATATTCAATTCGACCTACCAAAACTGGAAGTATATGCGGACCAAAACCTAATGAGCCAAGTGTGGACCAACCTACTCTCCAATGCCATTAAGTATAATTGGACAAACGGCACCATTACGGTAAACGGATACGAAATCGATGATACTATCGAAATCATCATTTCTAATACAGGCAACGGAATACCAGCCGAAGACATACCTTATATTTTTGACAGATTTTATAAAGTAGACAAATCCCACACAAGAACAACAAAAGGCTATGGCATTGGCTTAGCTGTTGTAAAACGAATCATCCATCTTCACAATGGAACCATTTCTGTAAATAGCATCGAAGGAAAAGAAACAACCTTCCGCGTACGATTAACAAAACAAAAAACCGAAACTGTAACGTAAGGAGGAAATTGCAGATCAGAGTTGATCTGCAATTTTTTAGTTGGCTCCAGAGAATTGAGCGAAAGGAAAAATAATAGAGCGTTTTTAGGAGAGCGAACCATAAGTAAATGAGGTTTTTATAATCAATATATTAATATCTCTAAATTCTATGCTAGAATTAAATAGAAAAAGGAAAAAATTTAGGGGGCATCATGACTTATATACTTCCTGGGCAAATGCTTGCATTTATATGCAGAATTCTTCTTTTCATTACTAGTCAGGGAAGACTACTAAAAGGTAAAACCAACTGGCCCTTAGCAGATGGGGTATTCGTAATAGTGTAAGGATAGTTTTGATAGAATATTGTTTGATTTTAAATATCAGAAAGGCTTCATATACTTTTACTAGTATTGAAGAACAAATTCTCCATGAATAAAATTTATTTCAACACATTTGTTATTATGATCGCTATTATTACCGTCATCAATTTTGCATTTTATTGGACATCAAAAAATAATCTCATAAAAAAAGAAGCAGAAATCAATGAGAATGTATCCAAAAACATCAAGTCAACCGTCGAAAATAACCAAAAAAGTGTTGAATTGTTCGAAAGTTCATTAGCACAACAACTTTATACAGACTCCCTTTTTATTAGTAATCAACTTCCATCAGATGCCAAACAAGTGTCAAGGTCCCAATTGCAAGAGTTGGCAAAAAAATTACAGTTGGATGAAATCGCCATTCTAGTTCCTGATAAACAATGGTTTGATTTAGTTCAATCTACATCTTCTGCTGAAGTGGGAACCAATAGCAAGATGTGGGGTGACAAATGGAATCGGATGTTTTTTCAGTTAGTTAACAATAAAAATGTAACATTGGAACCCAATTTTGGGGAAGCTTATCCTCACTTTTGGACAGGTCCTTTTGATTCTTCTGCCAATATCCCCGACAAAGTATTTAAATATGGCTATTACTATGATGGAACAAAGAATTATATTATTGAACCAGCATATGAGGGAAAAAAGCTGGTTGACTATCAAAAAGACGCAGGGGTAGATGCTGCAATCAATAGTTTTATCAAGAACAACCCATCCATCAAAGAAATCAGTGTGTTAAATTTTAATCGACTTACGGGAGATTTCAATATCGCTCCAGGTGAGTCATGGACAAATCGAATTGCTTTCCATAATCGCGAAGTTATTAGTGGAACCAATAATTATGCATCAATTATAGATAAAAATATTGCCAGTAAGGCTATTGATCAAAACAAAAACCTTTACCGAATTGCCACTTTAAACGGGAACAAAATCTTACAATTTTACATTCCAATCCAAATTAAAATAGATGGAAACACGAATCAATACAAAACAATTATTATTAGTTCTGTTGATTATTCTCAAATTTCTAATGAATTATGGAATGGAATGATTCAACTGTCTTTAGTGGTTATTTTTTGCTTTATCATTTGTTTTGTGTTGATTTATATTTTATTCCGACATATCAGGAAACAAGGGAAACTCTTATCGGATATTCAAAACCTGTACGCTGGAAGAGTAAACAGCCTGTATAAAACCATTCGAGAATATCGTCATGATGTTGCCAATCATATTTTTACTATACAAGGGTTACTTTCATTAAAGCATTATTCCGAAGCTGAAAAATATATAAAGCAATTGAGCAAGATTCATAAAGAAACATCAGCAATAATAAATATCCATATTCCTGCTTTTATTGGACTCTTGCAAGTAAAAATTGCTGAGAGTATAGAAAAAAATATCAAATTTGATCATCAATTTGAAGGGTTTGAATATCTAGAATTAGATATCGAAAAAATAACGAATTTAGTTAAAGTCATTGGAAATATTCTTAATAATTCCTTTCATGAAGTGGAAAAAAATGAGGAAGAAAATCGTTCTGTATCCATTACTGGAAAAGCTATGGAGAAGAAATTACAAATTTGCATCCAAAATAATGGCGACATGATTCCGCCACATTTATTAGAAAAAATATTTGATTATGGATTTACAACAAAGAAAGAAGGTTCTGGAATAGGATTGGCAAGTGCGAAAAAAACCATTGAACAATATAAGGGTAAAATCACTGTAAATAGTAATCAAGAATGGACAACCTTTACTATCGACCTCCCATTGTCCAAAAGGGAATTTGTCTCTGATCCTGTTCAGAAAGGAAAAGCTAAATAAGAAAAAAGGAGTTAATGCCTTCCATCTTTCATTATGTAAGAAGCCCTCTAATTAAGAAGGGCTTTTTACTTTTTCTTCAAAATGCCACATTCATGCCACAAAACTTTTATATCCTGAATGTATTACCATTGAAGAAGGAGTGTTACGTGTGAGTAAGGTTTTAAAGCTGAGTTTGAAAAACACAGTGGCTATTATGATACTTGTTGTACTTGTATTGATTAGTGGTATTTATGCTACTAACAAGATCAAGGTCGAAACGTTTCCGAATATTTCATTTCCAGCTTTATTTGTTCAAGTTACGTATATGAATCATTCTGCGGGTGAATTGGAGGAACAGCTAACAAATCCTCTTGAAGATGCGATTAAACAACAAAGAGGATATGATACGTTAACGAGTACGTCCAGTAATAATACCGCAAATATAGCCATTACGTATCCGTTTGGTACGGATATGGATAAACAAAAAACAAAGCTGGATGATGCGGTTAGTAAAGTAAAGGTACCTGATGGCGCTAAAGTTGAAGTAAAAAAAATTGACGCTAGTGCTCAGCCTATCTATGAAGTTGCTCTTTCTGCAAACGGTTCAAATCAAGATGTGCAAAAGGCAATTGAAGACGATCTTGTTCCAAGCCTTGAGAAAGTGGAGGGTGTAGGAAATGTAACGGTTGACGGTACGAAAACGCATAAGATATCTATTGAAGTTGATCAAGATAAAGCAAAAGAATATGGTATTTCATTACAAAATATTAAAGATGCGATTCAAGCAAAAAATTATAAAGTTTCTCTCGGTCAAGTAAATCAAGATGGAACGAAAATTCCACTTGATTTAGAAGGATCTACTGCGACTACTGACAACTTAAATCAAATCGAAATTTCAGGTGGAGCAACGAACTTAGGGCAGGCAGCTGTAAAGCAAGCAGGTTTGGGTAATGCTGCATCTGGACAAATGATGGGTAATGCAGCAGCCTCTGCCGGTCAAACAATAAGCAGTTCTGCTTCTTCTGTGCAAAAAGTAAAGCTTTCTGATATTGCTACCATTAAGGATGCAACTGATCAGCAAGAAATTACTCGATTTAATGGAAAAGAAAGTTACCTACTTTCTGTAACAAAGACACAAGATGCGAATACAGCTCAAGTAGTGAATCAGGTAAAAGATAAAATCAATGCATTCCAGAAGAATAATAGTGTTACAACTTATACTGTTCAGGACCAAGGAAAAGAAGTAGATCAGTCCATTTCCTCTCTTTTAAAAGAAGGGGGCTATGGCGTCTTATTTGCCGTAGTTATTATCTTGTTGTTCTTACGTAATATTCGTGCTACATTGATTTCGATTATATCGTTGCCATTATCTATTTTGGCTACAATTAGTTTGCTGCAACAAACGAATTACACTCTTAATATTATGACACTAGGCGGTATGGCGATTGCCGTTGGTCGTATTATTGATGATAGTATTGTTGTCATTGAAAATATATATCGTTGGCGTCAAGAAAAAGGAAACGAACTTAGCATGAAGCAGGTAGCCCTGTATGCGACAAAAGAAGTGATGCGAGCTGTTACAGCCTCCACACTTACGACACTTGTCGTGTTCGTGCCAATTGCCTTTGTTACTGGAATGATTGGGGAAATATTTAGACCATTTGCGCTTGCAGTCGTGTTTTCTATTTCTGTTTCCTTGATTGTTGCTTTACTATTAATTCCTATACTAGGAAGCATGTTCTTTAAAAAAGTGAAGCCTGTCAACAAAGAAGGAAAGCTCGTTGCTCTGTATGAGAAGTTTCTTAGAGCTTCGTTACGGAAAAAATGGATTGTTGTTACTGTATCGATTTTACTGTTAGTGGGTTCGTTTGCAATGATTCCGAAAATAGGTGTTGCATTCTTGCCAGCAAGTAAGGCAACTGCTATGCAAGCGGTAGTAGAAGTACCGAAATCAGTAAGTGTGGAACAGATGGATGATATTGCGAAACAAATAGAATCGTATTTGAAAGATCAAAACGAGATTAATTATAGTCAAGTTTCGATTGGTATTGCCAATGGGCATGAAATGTTTATTGGTAGTAGCAAAAATAAAATTACATTCCTTATTCAATTAAAGGATGGTCAGGATGCCGATTCCTTATTAAGTAAATATCAAAAAAATATAGATGAGATTTCAAAGGGAAAATATAAAGATTCTACTGTAACGGTAACTGAAAATCAGCAAAACGGAATGCAAGCAGGAAATAATATTGATATTCAGCTGTACAGTTCTGATAACAATAAACTTACAGATGCATCGAATGAAGTTGTACAATTATTAAAGAAAAATGATCAGCTTAAAAACATTTCAAGCAATGTAAGTGACGTACAAACGAAATGGAAGCTTGTCCTAAATGATGATGCAGGGGTTCCTTATACAGCAGTTATGCAAGCCATTAATGAGTATTTGTCACCTGTTTCGGTAGGTGAATATGAAGTAAATGGAACACAACAAGAAGTAACCGTAAGTTACAATAAACAACCGACATCGAAAGAAGACATAGAAAATATCGAAATCAATACACCAACAGGTAAGAAGACAGTAGGAGAAATAGCAACGCTACAAGAAGTACAGGCACCTACAACGTTGTATCATGATGATGGCAAACCGCTTGTAAAAATCTCTGCTGATATAAAGGGAAATAATACTGCCCAAGTATCAAAAAGCGTACAAAAAGATGTAAAAGCTCTGTCTTTACCAAATGGAGTGGACGTTACATTTGGCGGCGGTTTAAAAATGATTAGTGATGGTTTTTCTAGCATGGGTATTGCTATGGTATCAGCAATTGGGCTTGTTTTCTTAGTATTAAGCTTTACATTTGGCGGAATTTTAACGCCGCTTGTCATTTTATCCTCCCTTATTTTCATTCCAATTGGAGCTTTAGGAGGATTACTTATAAGCGGACAATCTCTTTCTATGAGCGCCTTAATTGGCTTGTTAATGCTTATTGGTATCGTTGTTTCCAATGCAGTCGTACTGCTGGATCGTGTGGAAACAAATCGAAAGCACGGCTTGGAGATAGGGGATGCTATTGTAGAAGCTGCAAAAACACGGTTACGTCCGATTTTAATGACAGCCTTTGCGACCGTATTTGCGCTTATCCCTCTTGCTGTGTCAGGTTCATCATCTGATTTAATCTCAAAGGGACTAGCGGTTACCGTAATTGGCGGTTTAACAACATCTACCCTTTTAACACTTGTATTTGTGCCAGTTTTATATGCAATGGTAGGCAAGTTTAGAAAAAACATTTCAGATGATATTTGATAGAATTTATAAAATGCACTGTTTTACAGAATTCTGTAAAACAGTGCATTTTTTTCTTGCAAGAACGGAAAAGTTCAAATGAGCTCCGAGATTAAAAACGATAGAAAAATTGGTTGATACATGGAATGGCTATAAGTGGATGGAGGGAGACTTTTAGAAAGGAAAATTCTCTATTATTATGTCATAGCTGTCATTGTACAACTTGGAAAATGGCAGGATGCTCTTTTAGTTCGTTTTTTAATCTAAACATAATCGTGTTATACACTTCTGATTTGTATGTTTGTAATAAGGCGCTTTTTAAATGATGCTGTTTGAAGAAGATATCAATACGCTTTTGTACATAGCGTATAATTTGTTCTTTATAAAACAACTTTTTTTGTGTAATCTTCTCATGAATATCATTCGAGATAGAAAAGATAAATTGTAAAATAGACATATCTAATACACCACAATATTCATTGATTTTCATCCTAAGACCCCCTTCGTTTGTAAAGTGTTTATCCTCGTATTTACAATATGTTTACAATGTTTTTCTATAATTGTAATAGAATGTAAATAAAAATCAATTCATCCGACAAAACAAGTCAAAAAACTCTTACTAATGCAATGAAATGATTTTACAATCAATTGAAAGCAGCACATCCTGGTTCATACGGATCCAGCTGGAAATAATAGTATATGAGTACAGTTAACGTTATGTTAAGGAGTGGGAAGCCCTATTTTAGAAGGTTATCCACTTTACTTCAAGTGATAATGAATACGAAATGATATAAAAAAGTACGAAATTGGGGGCTTTCTTATAAAAGTAATATTACTGCATGGATTTAATAAAAATTCGAAAGACATGAAGCCGTTGAAGCGAAACTTAGAATTATTGGGATATGACTGTATTTCACCAGATTTGGAACTTACGTATAAAGAAATTGAATTTTCAGCACTGGTTCTAGAGGATATGTTAGAAGAGATAATTAAATTAGATTCAAAAGAAGATGAAAAAATCGATTTGGTTGGTCATAGTACAGGTGGATTAGTTATTAGGAAATTTATCGCTAGTACGAAATATCCCCATAGAATTGGGAGATGTGTACTTATCGCGACACCTAATAAAGGCAGTAAATTGGCTAATCTTGCTGGGAACGTTAAGTTATATGTAGAAATTTATAAGACATTGAAATCTCTAAGTTATGAATACGCTGAACAACTTAATACCGAGAATTACTCTGGAATTGAAATTGCTGCAATTGCAGGTGATAAAAATAATCTTTTATTAGGAAAATTAATTGGGGATAAAAATGACGGTAGAGTTGAAGTCCAATCGGTTTATTTGCCAAATTTAAAAGATTTTATGATATTACCTTATGGGCACAAAGAAATACATCATCAAGTAGAAACAGCAATATGGATAGATGCATTTTTAAAGGAAGGAAAATTCAAGTAAGAGTTATCATGATGAGAAATTTAAGAATATCAAAGTATACAAGAGGATGTCCTTCAGACCGATGAATGCTTCTTTACCTCAACCGGCATTGAAGTCATGCCAATGATTCAGCTAGATGGCTAGCAAATTGGAGCAGACATTCCAGGAACAATCACAAAACAGCTGCAAGCAGCGTTTGAAGCGAGTATTTCGGAATAAGTTGGGGGCGTATGAACTGAGTGGTGCGAGGGGCGAAACGTGTCGGATTTTGCGAATAATCGATAAATCAAGGGAATTCGTTGATAAAAGTCTTCTTTTCGTCGATATATTTTAATTTTCGTCGATAAACGATGCTTTTTCGTTGATAAATATATCGATTTCGTCGATAAAACCTCCGCGGTCCAATCAGAGCCTACCACTAGACATTCAATAAGAAACTGTCGTTCCGTCGATTCTCACTTCACGGCTTAGATAAAGTAAGAGCGGAATTCGGCATCGTGGCAATGGCCCACAGTCTATTGAAAGTGAAAAAGTGTCAACGAAAAACAAATTTTTTTTCGTTGACACTGTTATTTTAGGGACTTTTTAGACGGCCCCTTGTATTTGACTAGTATAATACTATACTATGCAGTATACTGTAATTAACAGTAAGGTGTAGTTGATAGGGAGGTGGCTGTATTGGTTGCAAAACGAGGGCAAGGCTATCGTCATTTGCCAGCATTTATTCTATTGGCGCTTACGCAGAAAGCTATGCACGGGGGTGCAATTCATTCTTTCTTACAGGAAAGCCTCCCGTCCTTTCATACAGATACGGGTGCAGTGTATCGCTGTTTACAAGAAATGGAGAAACACGGCGCTGTCGAGTCGGTATGGGACACAAGTGAAGCGGGGCCGGCCAAGCGGATTTATCATATGACTTCGCTCGGATGGGAGAAATTAGACGAATGCAAGCAGGACATTGAAGACAGAGTTGCAAATCTAACTTATTTCTTACGCGAGTACGAACAATTGAGCAGACCTAATGAATCGTTGTAGTCATAATTTATGTAAAGAGTATAAAAGACAAAGATCAGGAGAATACAATGGGACAGGAATTTTATAAAAAAAAGTATTCAGCTCGTGAGTTTTACGTCGCCCTTTATAAAGGAATTAGAACCATTCCTTATATGGTGAAAAATAAAAGAAGTAAGCAAATATCGATGGAGTTTATAGAACGAATTATGCTGGCGGTAACGGAAGTGAATGGGTGTGAAATTTGCTCTTATGCGCATACAAAAATAGCACTCGAGCAAGGAATGAGTAACGAAGAGATACAGATGCTTTTGTCTGGAAATAAGGAGAAGGTTCCTGAGGAGGAAGCTCCGGCACTCCTTTTTGCACAACATTATGCAGATACAAAAGGTAATCCTTCCACTGAATCGTGGCAAAGGATTATAGATACGTATGGAAAAACAAAGGCTTTAGGCATTTTAGGTGCCATCCGTGCCATTATGGTTGGGAATGTGTATGGCATCCCCTTAAGTGCCTTTCGTAGTCGTTTGTGCGGAAAACCGATTCAAAAAAGCAATTTCTTTTACGAAATTACGATGATTTTAAGCATTCTATTGTTTTTGCCTGTTGCTCTTCTTCATAGTTTATTATTAAGTCTCGTAAAATTTCCTATTATCTAAAACGAACCAACAAGGTCTATTTGAACAGGGTTGGTTTGTAATGAATAAGACAATATACAACACCTTCGCAAATGTTACACTGGAATCAGTACATGAATCGGAGGTGTTTTTGTGTTGTCACCTAAATGGGAGGGATAATCAGATATGCAATATAAGAGACCATTCATTCTTATGATAACGCTGTACATTGTTCTTATGTATTTTGACTATGTAAATTACAATCAATTCAAATGGGTTGAAAATATTATACAGACATTGTTTACAGTAGTGTTTTATGAAATTCTTATGTGGTTATTTACTTCTCCCAATAAATCAACTTCTAAAAAATAAGAGGTGGATTTCAATTGTGGCGAGACAAAGTGGTATTTTGCATAGAAAGAAGGTGTACCAATGAAAGTTATTATTGCTATTGATTCCTTTAAAGGTAGCATTGCCTCTATACAAGCGGCACAGGCGGTTGCTCTAGGGATTACAGACGTATATCCAGATGCAAAAATTGTTGCGATGCCCATGGCAGATGGAGGGGAGGGCACGGCGCAAGCACTGGTGGCGGCTCTGCATGGACAGATGGTAAAGGCCGAAGTAACGGGACCTCTTGGGGAACGGTTGGAAGCTTCCTATGGATTGGCAGAAGATATGGCAGTCATCGAAGTAGCAGCGGCATGCGGATTACCGCTTGTTCCAGAGGAAAAACGAAATCCGTTAGAAACGACGACGTACGGTGTGGGGGAACTGATTCGTGATGCGATGGAAAGAGGCTGTCGTCGTTTTCTAATTGGGCTTGGCGGAAGTGCGACGAATGATGCTGGGATTGGCATGCTGCAGGCGCTTGGATTTTCCTTTCGAAATGAGAACGGACAAGAGGTTGGCTTTGGAGGGAAGGAGCTTCAATCCATTCGAACGATTTTGTTTGATCACGTTCATCCCTTGCTGCATGCTTGTACGTTTCAGGTAGCCTGTGATGTATCGAATCCGTTGTATGGACAAAAGGGCGCGGCCTGCGTCTTTGCTCCGCAAAAAGGGGCAACGCCTAGGATGGTGGAAGAACTGGATGCAGGTCTTAAACATTTTGCGAAAGTGGTGGAAACAACGATCCACCAAAATGTGCAAATAGCTGGAGCCGGAGCTGCAGGAGGATTGGGGGCTGCGTTCGCTCTCTTTTTACATGGTGTACTAGAGTCTGGCATCGATGTAGTGCTGGAGATGACAAAGCTAGAAGATCATATGCAGGGAGCAGATTTTGTTATTACAGGAGAGGGTAAGCTTGATTTGCAAACCGTAATGGGAAAGGTTCCGCAAGGTGTAGCAAGACTGGCACAAAAGTATGATGTGCCTGTAATTGGTTTGGCAGGAGCAGCTGCCGGCGATTTATCAAAACTTGGACTAACCGCCTATTTTTCGATTACTCCCGCACCTATGTCATTCGAAGAAGCAATGAAGGAAGAAGAAACCTTTCACAATTTACGAATAACAACGCGACAAATTTTTTCATTAGTAGCTATAAGTAAGCGTTGATGCGCAAAAGGGTATGAAGGAAATCTTTCGTTTGAATACGTTTTTTTGTTCTTTCTACTCTTTTTGACAGCGCATGTATGGTGAATCCTGTATTTTTCGTCTACAATAGTAGTATTGGTAGTCAAGGAGGGATTCATTTGGATAACCAAAATAAAGAACTTCTAACTGCTTCTACTGAGGAGCCTGTGGAGCTGATTGTGAAAGAAGAAGAGCTCACAAAGCTAAACAAAGAAGCTGATTTATATGTGCAAAAGTTAAATAGTGAACGAAATATTGATATTTCGAATGTATTAGCTCAGCTAGCAGCACTTGGTGATAAAGAACAACGAGAAGCAGGAGAAACGCTAACTGCTCTTAAACAGCCGGTTGTAGCAATGATGAATGGGAAAAATGATGAAATACCAAGTACATTGCTTGAACTACGTAAGGTTGTTTCTCAGCTAGATCCGAATTCTGCGAATTCATCAGGATTGAAACGTGTTATGTATAAAGTGCTTCGCAAAAATCCGTTAGAATCTTATATGTTGAAATATCAATCCATTGATAAACAAATTGAGGCAATTATTAAATCATTGTTAGTTGGCCGTGATAATCTTCAAGAGGATAGTGTTGGCTTACAGGTACTAAAGGAACGATCTATTCAAAAAATAGAAGCGCTTGATAAACAAGTGTATCTTGGTAGAAGACTTTCCGAAATGCTAGAAGAAGAACGGCAAAAGCCAGAACGAAGCAAGGATATAACGCTTATTAATGATGCGCTTGAGAAAATACTTGTTCGTACCCGCAATATGCAGCAAGCGAAAAGCATTCTTTTGCAGTCCATTGCATCTATTGATATCATAAAGAAAAACAATGAGAAACTGCTAGAAGCGATTCGAAATGCTGTTTCGATGACGCAAAATGTCGTTACGATTTCTGCTTCCATTCAGCTTGCACTTGCTAATCAACGTAAGAGTATTGATGCCGTAAATGCAACGAATGAAGCAATTGAAACGATGATACTTAGCAATTCTCGTGCCTTAAAGCAAAATACAGAAGAGACAACACGTTTACTTGAAAATCCAGCGATTGGAATGGACAAGCTTCGTGAATCATTTGATAATGTTTTTGCTGCCCTGCAGGCTTCAGAAGAATCTTCAGAACGGATTATTCAGTCAAGTAAGACGTTCGTGAAAGAGATCGATGCCTTTAATGATGAAATGAAGAAGAAACTGATTCCTTATGTGACGAAGTAATAAGGATGTAAGAAAGACTTGGAGGTGATTCTATGCATATTATGTCATTGTTATTCATGATTCTTTGGATACTAGTCGCGATTGGTTTGACTACTGTTATTGTACTCGTGTTTCTAGGTCGGAGGTTATATTATTCTTGGAAAAAGCCATACAAACGAGCAACAGAATCACTAGTACGTGTTTCCAATCAATCGTATCCTTTTTTGAATGAGTTTTCACGTAGTGCGTTATTTCGCCAGTGGATGCGGACGGATGGTATGCAAGATGTAGGAACGCTGACTGTTCTATTTAGTGCTAGCGACGATGTAACGAAAGGATATATTATCTCATCTCTCTCTAAGGAAGAGCAGAAGAGGCTTCATAGTACAGTTCGGCATAAGCGAAGCTTTACGAAAGAGGATGTAGATCAAACGGTTTCCAAGTTACATGACTATATGGAAGAGGAATATTACCATCCAACTAAGAAGCATGATTTATCTTTCTATCGTCTTTTTTTCTTTGATGAGTATGCGGAAGTGCTTTCGCAAATTGGGCACTATAAAAAGGTAGTAAATATAACTTTGCAGCACACAATTGATGAGATTGTAACGTCAGTCATGCAAAGTATTCCGTATTACCGGGCTAACAAAATGTATGAGCAGCAGCATAAATACGAAATGTTTTTAACAAAGGATCTACCTAATATGCTGGAGCTTATTTCTCAGTTGCCTCCTTCGCAACGACTTGGGAAAGAGCAAGAATTAGCTGTGTTTTTGAAGGAATTTCAAGAAGCCTTGAAACAGGCTGAAATGAGTATATACGAATCGGTTGAAGATGCGTTACATGTAAAGATTCGGACTGCAAGAGAAAAATTGTATCAAAATTAACGATGAAAGAATGGAGAACCAAGCCTCTTATTATCAATGCTCCATACGGAATCATTTTCGTAGAGCAGAGATGATAAGAGGTTTTTTGCATTCAATTACTTCCTTTATTTTACTTAATATAATATATTTCTCTTAATTTATAAAAATTATAATATTAATAAATTCTTTACATAACTATAAAGTTTTAATGGAATGCGCAACGTATAATCAATTTGTTGGAATATTAAAAAATAGAAGGAGAGTGAAAAAATGGGTAAAATGTTTCGAAATAAGTTTGCAGTAATTGTGTTAGCTGTATTCGTATTCGCATGTAATATGATCTCATTTATACCAGCAGTATCTGCAGCTACCAGTACTGTAACAAATCAAGTAGAAGTTTCTACAGGAAAGAAAGTATTATTTGACAATACTCATGGTCAAACGGCAGGAGCAGCCGACTGGGTTATTGACGGTGCTTTTTCGGATTTTGCTGACGGCTTAAAAGCCGATGGATTTACGGTAGAACAATTGGATCGTCAAATTCCGTATACATTTGGAGAACAAGCCATTACCTATGATAAACTAAAAAACTATGATGTATTTATTATCGGAGAAGCAAACATCCCGTATAAACAATCCGAGCAAGATGCGATGCTTCAATATGTGCAAAATGGGGGAAGTATTTTCTTTATTGCAGACCATTACAATGCAGACCGTAATAAAAATCGTTGGGATGCATCTGAAGTAATGAATGGATATAGACGCGGTGCCTATACGAATCCGGCAAAAGGTATGACCTCAGACGAAGCAAATTCGCCAGCAATGCAAGGAGTATCAAGCTCTGATTGGCTTGGATCGAATTTCGGGATTCGTTTTCGTTATAATGCAATTGGTGATGTAAATGCAACGGATATTGTAACTGCTGACCAATCATTTGGTATTACAAAAGGTATCAGTGCAGTTGCTATGCATGCAGGTTCTACACTTGCAATACTTGACCCGCAAAAAGCAAAGGGTATCGTATACATACCAACAGGAGTTCCTTCATGGTCTTCAGCGGTAGATCAAGGTGTGTATAATGGCGGTGGCCGAGCTGAAGGTGCGTTTGCTGCTATTTCCAAAGTTGGACAAGGAAAGGCGGCATTTATTGGAGACTCTTCACCAGTAGAAGATGCTACACCAAAATATTTACGAGAAGAGAATGGAAAAGCAAAAACAACGTATGATGGTTTTAAAGAAGTTAACGACGGTAAGTTTTTAGTACAAACAGTAGAATGGCTTTCGCAAAAGGAGAGTTATACGAATTTAACGGAAGTTCCAGGTTTACAGCTCGATCAACCGACAAAGCTGCTTCCGATGGAAGATCCTGCTTCTTCCACAGAGCCGCAATCAGAACCATGGGCTGCTCCAGATCCTGGATATAAGTGGTATGATCCATCTACGTTTAAGCCAGGATCATATGGTTCTACGACGCAACCGAGCACGAATCCAGTGTATAAATTTGTACATCAAGCAACATTGCCAAGTCAGCAGGAATTTAAAATTCGCGTAACAGCAGATAATTTATTACCAGGGCAATCGCAAACAAGCCTCAAAGCAGGTATATATCTAGCAAGCGGAGAGCAAATTGCCCAATTTCAAAACGCTGATGGTACATGGTCTGCTTACGGGTATAGTCCTGACCTTACACTTACTGCAGATGCCACTGGTCATGCTTCGAAGGAATTAACAGTGAAAATTAAGCCAGGAAAGCAAGGGGCAGCAAATTTACGATTGAAACAAGGCACAAACAATGTGATTACAGAAAGTGTAAACATTGCAAATGTTCCAGCTGAAGAATTACCAGGAGATACAATCCCTGTACCAGCACCTACTTCCATTCTAGCTGCGAGACAAGCTGCAGATAATACGCTTGTTACGATTGAAGGTGTGATTACATCTGAGCCCGGTGGATTTGGTGGACAAGGTTTTTATTTACAGGACGATGCTGCAGGAATTTACGTTTATCAAAACACAGCAGGATTTCATAAAGGTGACCGAATCTCCATCAGTGCTGTCAAAACAACATTTAATGGAGAAGTCGAGCTAAGCGATCCAGTTGTACTAAAGAAGATCGGTACTTCTACATTGCCGAAACCTGAGGTGCAAGGAGCGGTTACGAATGAAAACCAGGGACGTCTTATTAAAATTGAAAATGTAGTGATTCATAATGTTGTCTCTGCTGCTCCAGCAGGTTCATTTGAATTTGATGCGGTCGGTCAATATGGAACGACACATGTTCGGGTGGATGGTCGAACAGGTATATCTCAGTCTGCATTTCAACAACAATATCCAGAGGGAAGCTCGGTAAACATTACCGGAATTTCTTCTATTTTTAAAGGAATGTATCAGTTAAAGCCGTTAGAATTTGCTAATTTTGAATTGGCAGATACCACTGCGCCTGTTACAACAGCAGTCGTTGATGGAGTATCCGGTGAAAATCAATATAATACGAAAGACGTTACAGTAACGTTTACTGCAAGCGATGACAATGGTTCAGGAGTAGCAAAGACGGAGTATCAAGTAGATGGCGGAGAGTGGACATTGGTAAATGGACCAGTGACAATCTCAGACGAAGGGAAACATACCCTTGCATATCGTTCTGTTGATAAAGCTGGAAATACAGAAGAAGCAAAAACACTTCCAATCTGGATTGATAAGCAAGCACCTGTAACGAACGCAGTCGTTGATGGAGTATCCGGTGAAAATCAATATAATACGAAAGACGTTACAGTAACGTTTACAGCAAGCGATGACAATGGTTCAGGAGTAGCAAAGACGGAGTACCAAGTAGATGGCGGAGAGTGGACATTGGTAAATGGGTCAGTGACGATCTCAGACGAAGGAAAACATAGCCTTGCATATCGTTCGGTTGATAAAGCTGGAAATATAGAAGAAGCAAAAACACTTCCAATCTGGATTGATAAGCAAGCACCTGTAACGAACGCAGTCGTTGATGGAGTATCTGGTGAAAATCAATATAATACGAGGGACGTTACAGTAACATTTACTGCAAATGACAATGGATCAGGGCTAGAAAAAACAGAATATCGATTAGATGGTGGAGATTGGATTACAGTAGCTGGACAAGTTATCCTTTCTGAAGAAGGAAAATATAGTCTTGACTATCGTTCCATTGATAAAGCTGGAAACGTAGAAAACAGCAAAACACTTCCAATCTGGATAGATAAGCAAGCACCAACTATAACGATGGAAGGGGCAACATCGTTCTATCAAACCGATGCGAAGGTCCCTGTAACTGTAAAAGTTGAGGATGCCTTAAGCGGCGTAAAAACAGTCCAATACACACTAGATGGTCGTGTTATTGATAGTTTAGATACTGTTTCGCCATTATCCTTATTAGTAGGATCGCATGTATTCACTGTCAATGTGGAAGATTATGCGGGAAATAAAACAAGCCAGACGTTTACGTTAGAAAATAAAATCGATATTTCGCACTTAAGTGAGTTATTGTCAATTGGTTTTAACAATAATGACATTCAAAAGCAAGGAACGGTATCGAGTCTTCAAGCTAAAATAGAAGGGATTAAGGAAGCACCTACGAAACAAGCGCAACAAAACAAATTACAAGCATTAGAAAATGAAGTCAGAGCACAGCTTGGAAAATCAATTTCTTCTCGTTTTGCTTTATTGCTTTTATCGGATATACAGAACATTCGAACACAGTTATAACACAGGCAAAGGGTGTCTCGAAAGGTCAAATATAATGACCTTTTGGAGACATCCTTTTTTTATCCAGCTTTAACGGGCAGTAAGACCCCCACTTCAAGGTTTTAGAGAGAGCGGAGAAGGCTAAGTGGGGGACAACTGCCCGTAAAAGTCCGTATTGGTGGGGCTAACCCTCGGTGGGGGATGAGAGAATACCCCCACCGAGGGAAGTTTCACTTTATTGGAATGAGGAAATTATTGAAAAAAGATGGAGAAAGTAATATTATCATTATTGATAATGATAATATATTGTTTTCGGAAAATGATTTAGAATTCATTGGTATGAAATAGAGGTGATAGCAATGAATGAGAAGGCAAAGCTTGTCTTACATCCTGTACGGATATCGATCCTGCAAACGCTTGTTGGTGATCGAAAACGAACGGTACAAGAAATTGGAGAGAAACTGCCAGATATTCCGCAAGCAACCTTGTATCGTCACTTAAACAGATTAGTTCAAGGTGGCATTATCGAAGTTGTATCCGAAAACCAAATCCGTGGTACAGTTGAAAAAGTGTACGCAATTTCCAGAGAGGGAATGAATCTTTCAGCAGAAGAATTTGAAAAAAGCTCGAAAGAAGACAAGATGACAACATTTATACAATTTGTTGGAACATTGATTAATGATTTTGGAAAGTATGTAAATCAAGAAAGGATCGATATACTGCGAGATGGAGTAATGATTCGTCAGGCTGATCTGTATATGAGTGATAAAGAATTTACGGAATTTATTCAATCACTTCAGGAGATATTTAAACAAGCACTTCAATACGAGCCATCTCAAGATAGAAGAAAGCGAACGATATCTACCATCATTATTCCAGAAGTAAAGATGGGAGGAGAGTGAAACAAGAAGTACGGAACATGATAGAACAATGATTAGAGAGCATATATAAGGAGGAAGGAACATGGTAAGTCATGCAGCTATTGCTGGTCTAGTGATACAAGCTCTGATCGCAGCTTTAATCCCAATTGCAGCATTTACATATTTGAACAGAAAGTATTCTATTTCGCTTCGCCCAATTGCTGTTGGGGTAATGGTTTTTATTGCCTTTTCACAAGTTTTTGAACCGGCATTGAATGCTTATATTTTGAATGTTAATCCAATAACAGCAGTAATTAAAAATAATCCGTATTGGTATGCTTTATATGGGGCATTAGCGGCTGGTGTGTTTGAGGAAATTGGACGATATGCAGGGTTTATGATATTTTTAGGAGAAAATCGTGAACGTAAAGATGGATTAGCGTATGGTCTTGGTCATGGAGGAATTGAAGCGCTTCTAGTTGGTCTCATGAGCAGCATTCAAAGTATGATATCTGCAAATCTCATTAATTCTGGTCAATTTGATGCTATTTACAGTAAAACAGCATCTCCTGAAATGATTGCATCGGTAAAAAATAGTTTAGAAGCACTTACTCTTACAAATGGTTTGTTTGGTGGAATAGAACGGATTGGAGCATTTTTACTTCAAGTGGCTTTATCCTTACTTGTACTATATGCAATCAATTCGAAGAAACTTCACTATGTAGGGCTTGCTATTCTGCTTCACACGGCTTTTAACTTCGTAGCTGTTTACCATAAAACAATAGGTCTGAACATCGTTATTGCAGAAGTATTTATCATTATCATGGCAATTGTATCTGTCCTATATATACGAAAAACGAAAGAAGAGCATACTAAGGAAAAAGAGGCTGAATAAATCAGCCTCTTTTTCTTATCCCGCTATTTAAAGGAACTGATGGAATTTTCACTTTATCGAAAAATAGGCAAGAAAACCCCGCCTTCAAAACGTGCAGGGCATAAGCACAGTTTAAGGAGGGGATGAATCGCATTTGTAAATATCGTTTTGTATTAATACGAATGTATGTTCTTTTTTGGGGTTTTGTAGTATTATGAAGGAAAGAAGGAGGTGAAAATTATGAAGAAAGAAAAAGAATATGCAACTTATCAAATTAGGATCAAGAAAGGTCATAAGTTATACCCTTACTTCCTAGAAATGTGTCAAAACGCAAAAAATCTTTACAATACAACAAACTTCTATATTCGCCAAGTGTATACGGCCTTACGTACGGATAAACCACTACAGCCACTTCAACAAGAAGTTCTCCATACATTACAAGAACATATTGAAATCATGAATGAAAATCAACTGCGTGCGTACCAAAAACGCGTGCAAAGGCAGAAAAAAAAGCCTGTTGAAAAACGGAAAAAAATCAAGTGTAATCTATTTACATTGCCGACAAAAGAGCAATCATCCCTATCGTATAACTTCCTAGATTGTTTGTTTAAAACAATGAAACAACAAGATTATATAAACTTGCCAGCGCAAACGAATCAAGCGGTCATGAAGAAGTTATTTCAAAACTGGAAATCATTCTTTGCTTCTATGAAATTATATCAGAAACAGCCTTCCACTTTTACTGGCAGACCTCGCATTCCAAACTATATCAAATCATCTATGAGAGAAGTTATATTCACGAATCAAGTTTGTAAACTCCAAGAGAAGTACATTCGTTTTCCTAAAACAAGCCTGAAATTAAATATCGGTAAATTGTTCGGGATTATCAAAAATCTTAAAGAGGTACGGGTGTCTCCTGCTTACGGGAAGTTTATAGTGGAAATTGTGACAGAAGAAACCAATACAGCACCTGAACATGTCGACAATCATCGCTATATGAGTATGGATTTAGGAACCAATAACATTGCAACTATTGTAACGAATACAGGAGCTACTCCTGTATTAGTAAAGGGCAATGTCATCAAAAGTATCAATCAATACTACAACAAGCAAAAGTCTTATTTACTGGGGATTCTTCGTCATGGAAAAGAACCAAAAGAAGGACCACACACATCCGCGCGTTTAGAGAGGCTTCATGAGAAACGGTTTCTCAAAATAAAAGATTTCTTTCACAAAACCAGTTACCACATTGTTCATTTCGCAGTTCAACATAAGATTTCTATGATTGTGATTGGGAAAAATACTTCATGGAAACAAAACAGTAATATAGGAAAACGACAGAATCAATCCTTTTGCCATATCCCCCACAATCTACTTATTGAAATGATCACCTATAAGGCAAAACGAAAAGGTATTCCTGTGCAAGTAGTGGAAGAATCGTACACAAGTAAGGCATCCTTTCTAGACAATGATGCGATCCCTACTTACGGTGAGGAAGACATTCCTGTATTCAGTGGAAAACGTATTAAACGTGGTTTGTATCGTACGAAAGAAAACAAACTACTGAACGCAGATGTGAATGGTTCCTATAATATCCTAAAAAAAGCAGTTTCAAAGGCGTTTGCCAATGAAATAGAGGGGTTGTGCCATCAGGCAGCTGTGTCAACTCCACTCGTGTTAAGCATCTACTAAAGGTGATACACGAGAAACCCCCACTTCAAGATCCGAAGGAGATAAGTGGCAGGAGTTTTCATTAGGAAAGTATAGATATTAATATTTCAATTGAAAATTTTTGGTAAACAATGCTATAATGTCACAATGTATGTATGAATTTGGGAAAAAGAAAAAACATAGTATTAGGTGATTGATAATTTGAAACAAATATGGAGTATTTATACGACAGATATACGGAATGTGGCAAAACATTGGGCTGCAATTGTTATAATATTGGGGCTTACAATTTTACCATCGCTATATGCGTGGTTTAATATTGAAGCCTCGTGGGATCCTTATGGAAATACGAAAGATATTCCCATTGCAGTATCTAATGAAGACACTGGTACAACTTTACGCGGGAAAGATATTAATATAGGGAAAGAGGTTGTTGATTCTTTAAAAGAGAACAAAAACCTTGGTTGGAAGTTCGTTGATGAGAAGCAGGCCATAGATGGTGTAAAGCATGGCCATTATTACGCAAGTATTACCATCCCAAAAGATTTCTCCGAAAAAATTGCAACGGTATTAAGTGATAATCCGCAAAAACCAGAGCTTCAATATTATGTGAATGAAAAAGTCAATGCTATTGCACCAAAGATTACGTCATCAGGTGCATCAGGTGTTGTACAGGAAATAGACAAAAACTTCGTAAAAACAGCAAACGGTGAGATTTTTAAAATTTTTAATGAACTTGGGATTGATTTACAAACGAATTTGCCAAGTATTGAAAAAGTAACAGAACTTGTTTTTAAATTAGAAGCGCAGTTTCCGGATATTAATAATTTGGTTGATACAGCATTAACGGATGCCAGTGCGGCACAAAAACTTGTAAAAACAGCGCAAGACACATTACCGACGGTTGAGAATGTCATTCGAGATGGACAAGCAATGACGAAGGATTTAGATGTGTTTTTTGCACAGAATACGAAAACGTTAGAAGCTGCACCAGAAGCAATAAAAAACAATCTAATATTTCTAAAACAGTCTGCAGATGGTGCCGTGCAAATTACAGAGTTCTTGAAAAATCCAGCAGGGAATTTAGATTTAGCAAATATTAACGAACAAACATTAACCGAATCATCAAAAACTGTAAAAAGCTTTTTAGCATCTACTCGACAAGTGTTAGTATCTACACAACAATTGGCAGATGCTATGAAACAAAATAATGTTGTTGATCCTAAAACGACAAAACAAAATCTTCAAATCATTAAAAATCAAATTGATGTTAGAAGTCAACAAGTAGATACAATCATTTCATTATTACAAACTCTTAATGAAACATATAACACAACAATCTTCAATGATAATATTGATGGACTGAAAGGTTTAAAAACTGTATTAGATAACACAAGTATGAAGATTGATAATATGATTAAGACTATAGATCAAGGGCAACAGCCGTCGCAAGATGCGATAAATGCAATAGATCAAGCTGCTAAAGATGGAATTACGATTATCGACGGTATTTTAGGAACATGGCCTGATTTGGGTCAATTAAAACAACCGGGCGTAGATTTAGACCCAGCGAACAACGGATTGAATTCTTTAAAAGCAAGTTTATCAGCGGGGATCCAAGTGATAGACGGGATTATTCCTGTATTAAATGATGTAGATAAAATTGCTGGAGATTTAAATAAAACAACAAATATACCAAGTACAATTAATCAATTAAACAAAGTAAAAGGCGATTTCCAAAAAGGAATCGACGGGGCCAATTTAGCATTAGATGCAATCAATAAAGGTCAGAAACCTGCAAAGGATGTAGTTGATGGTATAAATGCTGCATCTAAAAGTGCTTCAGGGGCATTAGGTGACATTTTAGGAAAGTATGATTCCGAAATTGTTCCAAGTTTCAACGATGCTATTGAACGTACGAAACAAATGTCAAAAGATACATCAACAATCTTAAGTGAAGCAAATAAGAGTCTTCCTGATGTGAAAAAAGTATTAGAAGATGCATCGAAAGGTTTAACTCTTGGCAAAGATGAAGTTGAAAAGGTAAAAGCTGAGCTTCCTGATGCACAGAAGAAAATAACAGACATTGCTAATAAAATCCGCGACTTTCAATCACAAGAAGATATAAATGATGTCATCCGTTTGTTAAAGCATGACGTAGAAAAACAAAGTGATTATTTCGCAAACCCAGTAAACTTAAAAGAGAATAAGTTATACCCAATACCGAACTACGGTTCAGCGATGTCGCCGTTCTATACAGTGCTAGCGTTATGGGTAGGGGCATTACTTATGGTTTCATTGTTAACAGTAGAAGTACATGAGGAAGATGCGGAGCATAGATTTTATCACATTTACTTTGGGCGCTTTTTAACGTTCTTAACGATTGGCCTTGCACAGGCGTTTATCGTAGCAATGGGCGATATGTTTTTACTAGGTACTTATGTAGTAGATAAATTCTGGTTTGTTCTATTTAGTATGTTGATTAGTGGGGTATTCGTCTGTATTGTTTACTCGCTCGTTTCTGTATTTGGAAACATCGGGAAGTCACTGGCGGTTATTTTACTCGTACTACAAGTTGCCGGTTCAGGTGGAACATTCCCAATTCAGATGACACCGAAATTCTTCCAGGCTATTTACCCATTTTTACCGTTTACGTATGCGATTAGTATGATTCGTGAAACAGTTGGCGGTATGCTGTGGGATATTGTATGGAAAGATCTTCTCGCATTGTGTGTCTGGGTCGGTGTTATGCTTATATTTGCACTGGTCTTGAAAAAGCCAATTAATAAGTCGAGCCGAAAGTTTGTTGAAAACGCAAAAGGAAGTAAGTTAATTCACTAATAGAACAAAGGTTTCTGCCAATTATGGCAGAAACCTTTTGTTTATCCCGCTATTCGCGGCAGTAAGCCCCCCTACCTTGAGGAAGTTTCACTTTATCCCGCTTTAACGGGCAGTAAGCCCCCCACTTCAAGGCTTAGTAATCGGAGAAGACTAAGTGGGGGACAACTGCCCGTAAAAGTCCGTATTGGTCGGGCTAACCCTAGGTGGGGGATGAGAGAAAACCCCCACCTAGGGAAGTTTCACTTTATCTTGCATGAACTTTATTTAAGAATTGAAGGGTACGAGGGTTTTTGGGATTTATAAAAATGTCTTCTGGAGTACCCTTTTCTACGACAATTCCTTGATCCATGAAAATCACTTGATCTGACACTTCTTGTGCAAATCTCATTTCATGGGTGACAATGACCATTGTCATGCCTTCTTTCGCTAAATCTTTTATGACTTTTAAGACTTCGCCAACGAGTTCAGGATCAAGTGCTGAAGTTGGCTCATCAAAGAGTAACACTTCTGGATTCATTGCCATTGCGCGTGCAATGCCGATACGCTGTTGTTGCCCGCCAGAGAGCTGATGAGGATACATATCAGCACGGTCAAGTAAGCCGACCTTTTCCAGAAGATGCATCGCATTTTTGCGAGCTTCTTCCTTTGAGCGCTTTAGCACCACAAGTTGGCCTTCCATTATGTTTTGCAGTGCTGTCAAATGGGGGAAGAGATTATAACTTTGAAATACCATCCCTGTTTTCTTCCGAACAGCGGTCATTTCCCCATGGGACAGCTTCTTTTTTGATGAGAAATCGATTATCGTATCTCCAAGCTCGATAGATCCTCCATCTGGTATTTCGAGTAAATTTAAGCAACGTAGTAGCGTCGTCTTGCCGGAACCAGACGGTCCGATAATAACGGTTGTTGAGCCTTTCTCTACAGTGATATCAATCCCCTTTAGCACGTTCAAATCCCCAAAACTTTTCTGTAATTGTTGTATGTGTATCATTTGAATCCTCCTTCCCGCTTATTTTGCTGTTTTTCGATCAAAGTGATTTTCAAGCTTCGCTTGGAAATACGAAAGCACCGTACTAAACATCAAATAAATGAATGCAACTTCAATGTATAACCATAGAGGTTCGTACGTATTTGCAGCAATTTCTTGCCCCTTTTGGAACAATTCCGTTACCGTAATCGTTGCAGCGAGAGAAGTATCTTTAACAAGTGAAATGAAGGAATTTCCTAAAGGCGGAATGGAAACACGTATTGCTTGCGGTAAAATAATACGTCGCATCGCCTGAAATTTTGTCATACCTATAGAATACGCAGCTTCCCATTGGCCTTTTGGAATGGAGAGAATAGCTGCCCGAATAATTTCAGAGCTATATGCACCTACATTTAAAGTAAAGCCAATGATTGCAGCCGTGAATGGATTCAATGTTAAGCCAAGGCTTGGCAGTCCGTAGAACAGAATGAACAATTGCACAAGCAATGGTGTTCCTCGGAATATCCATACATAAAATTTTGCAAGAATGATAAGTGGTTTATTACTGGATAAACGAGCTAAGGCTGTTACAAAAGCCAGTAAAGTTCCTAGTAGAAACGTAATGAGTGTTAATGGAATCGTATAATCCAAACCGGCTTTTAAAATAGGGAAAAAGGAATCGCTAAGGATTCCTATAATACGTTGTGCTTGATCTATATTTACCATATGTGCTTCAGCCCTTTACTTCGATACATCTGTACCGAACCATTTTTGAGATATCTTTAAGTAGGTTCCATCGTTTTTCATATCTGCAAGTGCTTTATTGACTGCTTTCACTAAGTCATCGCTATTTTTACGGAATAAGAAGGCGTTGCTCGTTGCATTTGGCTCTTCGTATACTGTTTTTACTTTTACATCCGGACGTTGTTTTTTCAAATCTAAGTAAGATAGACTATCATTTAATGTTGCATCCACGCGACCAGATGAAATTAAATCAATCGCTTGATTAAATCCATCCACAGGTGTGTTTGTAGCACCGTGGTCTTCAGCAATTTTACGATAGTTACTGTCTAAGGACTGTGCAACCTTTTTACCTTTTAAGTCATCTAAGGATTTAATTGTATTGTTATTTTCATTAACGACTAGAACGCCTTTTGATACGATGTATGGATCAGACATATCATATTTTTGTTGGCGGTCAGGACGAACGGCTACTTCATTAGCAACCATATCATAGCGTTTTGCATCAAGTCCTGCAATCATGCCATCCCATTTAGTTTCAACAAATTTTGGTTTAATATTTAAGCGTTTAAACACTTCTTGTGCAATTTCGATATCAAAACCTGTTAATGCTCCAGATTTATCATGAAATGTAAATGGTGCGTACGTTCCTTCTGTACCAATGGTAATTTCGCCTTTTGCTTTAATTTGGTCATAAAGGTTGTTTGAAGTTGAAGCAGTTTTGTCGTCTTTTTTTGTACCGCATGCTGCTAGTGCGAGCACAAGGCTGAAAGAAAGAATGATAGTAAGTAGTTTCTTCATATTTTATCCCCCACTAATTTTATCGGATTTATAAGTTTAAAATTGCTTTTTTAGATTAATGCAAATTTGAAAAAAAGTCAATGAAAATGTGTTGGAAGATAAAAGGGGGCTTTAGAGAAAGAGAAAAGGCTGTCTTCTAGTCAGAATTTGACTTAAAAGACAGCCTTTCTTTGTTTAATATACAATTTTAGGATGCTTGTAGTTCATCAGAGGATCCAGTATGTTTTTTATCTAGTTTATCCCATAGAAATCCGAGTAATGCTCCAACAATTGCTGGTAATACCCAGCCTAATCCATAAGCCGATAGAGGTAATACATCCATCATGTGTCCAAACGACTGCAAAGGAAGGAATGCTTTCAATCCATCATATACGGAAACGATACCCGTTAATAAAATAGCGCAGCCGTATACTTTTCTTCTTGATGTAATGAAGACAAGAACAACCAAAACAATGGTAAGTGGATAAGCCATCTCAAGAAATGGGACAGATATAGCAATAATTTGATTTAAGCCTAGGTTAGCAATTAAGAAGCTGCCAATCGTAACGATTGTAACAAACGTTTTATAGCTTACTTTATTCGTAAGCTCAGAGAAAAACTGACCGCATGCTGTCGTGAGTCCGACGCAGGTTGAAAAGCAAGCGAGTGTAAAAATAAAGCCGAGTAGTACTGTGCCGCCTAATCCTAATAGATGATTCGATGCAGCCCCAAGAAGGTCAGTACCATTTTTAAATGTACCTTGTCCACTCATAAGTGCGCCAAGCCAGCCGATTGTTATATATACGATTGAAAGCGCCGATCCGGCAACGAGGCCAGCCTTAATCGTATATGCTGTTAATGCTTTCTTACCTTTAATTCCGCTTCGCTGTAATGTATTCATAATAACGATTCCGAAGGCTAAGGCAGCAAGAGCGTCTAGTGTCGAATAGCCATCAATAAATCCTTTGAAAAACGGACCAGCTGTGTAACTAGCTGTTGGTGCTGCTAGTGGAGCGTGAAGATTGAAGAAAGCTACGCCGCATAAAAATGCAATGGCAACCAAAAGAGTAGGCGTAATCAATCGACCCATGTAATTTACTATCTTGGATGGATTCATGCTAACGAAATAAACAAGGGTAAAAAATAAAATTGTGTATCCAAATAGTAGAAGAGAATGATTCATTCCCTTTGAGACAAATGGCATAAGGCCCATTTCAAAGGCAACGTTGGCATTACGGGGAATGCCAAAAAATGGTCCAATCGATAAATAGACAATAAGAGTAAAGATGAATCCAAATAGAGGATGCACGCGACTCCCTAGTGCTTGGACGCCGCCTTTGACAAGAGAAATTGCTGCAAGAACAAGAAACGGTAAGCCAACGCCGGTAACGACGAAGCCAATAATAGCTGGCCAGAATGATGTTCCAGCATTCATTCCGAGAAAGGGAGGGAAGATCAGATTTCCTGCTCCGAAAAACATGGAAAATAGCATAAGTCCTACAGCAAAGATGTCCTTGAGTTTCATAACCGATCGCTCCTTTTTTTGTTTAAAGACAATAAAAAAGCCCGTCCCCTTAAATTAGGGACGAACTTTAGCTCGCGATACCACCCTACTTCCGCATAATACACTGCGGCTCTCAATCAACGTACCATCATACGTGTTCCATTTGTAACGGTGGACATACCGTCAAAGCCTACTACATCATTCAGCTTTGCATCTCGGAGATGATTTTCAAATATAATTTATTCATCAACTTTCAGCAACTGTTGACTCTCTGTGGAACAAAAACGATATTCTACTCTTCTCGTCATTGATTTCATATGGAGATTTCAGTCTGTATAATGTTACGTGATAGCAAATGTCTTTGATGGGTTATAGGTTATCAATAATTTTTTGATATGTCAATATATTGTGTAAAATTCAATTATCCTAAAATAATGGTAACGGTTTTGATAGAATCAGTAGTAGTTGAAACGCAAGAGGTACATTATAAATCAGGAACAAGAATGCCTTCTTCAACGGCATTCCGAATGTCTTCTGCGGTAATCTGATCTGGCAGAGCATCTACTGTAAATGGCTTGTCCTGTTGATCTACTAAAAAGTCATATAGTTTATCTTTTTCTAAATACTTATAGAAGTAATCATGATAAATTCCCTTTTTTGATACATAACACCAAGGGGCAAGCTTGTAAGCTGTACATGGCTTAGCTGAACGACTTAAGTCATCTGCATAGCGAGTACCTGAAGTGATGAGCTGCTCATATCCTGATAGATTTGCATCATAATTATAGGTTTTATCTAAAAATTGATGAACCTTTTGCATGTCAATCGTTTCTTGGAGTAAGGCAAGTACGGCTTCTACTGCTGCATCTGTATCACCGTAATCTACTTTTTCTACATAATAACCTTCGGGAACAATAGTACGCTGTGCTCCTACATTAGAAACTACCACAGGTGTTCCGCAGGCAATGGATTCAATTTGTACATAGCCAAATGCTTCAATAAAATTCCCAATGCAGAGCGTTACATCGGCAATTGAATAAATGCCAGGCATTTCGTGACCTGGAAGCCAAGGATAGTATACGATTGCATCGCGGATGCCTAGCTTTTCTGCATGTTCCAGCAATGATTCATAAAAAGCTGCCGTTTCTTGCGATACATTCACATCAAAATGCTTTGGCATAAGCAATTTGATATTGTGATTACTAAGCTCCTTAAGACGTGCTACAACTTCAAAGGATTGATAGATTCCCTTGCTTGGGTCTGGTCGGTGTGGGAACAGGATAACTGTATCACTTTCTGCAATACCAAGTTTTTTTCTCCAATCGCTTTGTGTAGGCTTATACACATGTAAATCAATACCATTTTTAATAACAGTTAAAATATCGTCAATATGAGGCAACACACGTCCTACCGTATGTTTTACACATTGGTACGTATAATCGCAAGCGACGATAAAGCGATCTCGATTTGTATGAAAGGCTGAAATGAGAGCTTCAGGATATACGAAATTTTTTAAGGATGTAACCGTTGGAATGTCTTGATGTAAATAGCCATAATCCATTTGTCCATCATGAATATAGAACACATCATGCTCCTTTACATAGCTTCGTATTAATTCATAGGAGTGAGCAAGATGGAAGGGATGGGTGTCATAAGGAATTGGAAATGTTTCTTTAAACCGTAAAATAGGTAAAACCGTAACATGTTCACATAATTCAAAAGGCTCACTGTTGTCGCTTCGATGATTTGTTAAGACGGTAACGGTATGACCTTTCTTAGAAAAATAAAATAAAAGCTCACGTAAATGGCGTTGTGAGCCTCCCATAGAAACGTCCTTCATAAAGGTTGCCATCGAAAAAACAAGAATTTTCATAACGGAATCTCTCCTAAACAAGTGTTAAATAAGCAATAACGTACCGCCCATCATTGGGAACAGTACCATAGACGTTTTCAAAAAAGCAGCGGGAGCGCGCTTTGTAAATTTTGCACCGATGTATGATCCGAGCATCGTTCCAATAACTACCTCCGATAGTAGTTGTAAGTTTAGATAGCCTAAATGATAGTATCCAGTGCCTCCAGCTATGGCGATTAGAATAATGACAAGCATCGTTGTTCCTGCTGATTTTCGTACAGACATTCCTAAAATGGCCATTAGCCCAATTTGGATAAAGGGAGTCGATCCAATGCCAAACAATCCCGATAAGGCACCTGTGATAAATCCGATGCCACAAGCTGACACAAAGAACAAAATACCAGTCATTGGCGTGCTACTATCATCAATCGATTGTTTTCGAGATATAATAAACATGCGAAGCCAAAGAACAATTCCTGACAAATATAACATACTTGCTGTCATCCATTTTAATTGATCAGCAGGCATAAAAACAGAAAACTTCGAGCTAATCCATGCACCAATCGCTCCAAATATACCAACAACAATTCCTTGCTTTAATGAAACATTTTCTTCAAGGTAGTGACTCACTGCCCCCGATAGAGATGAAAATATCATCGCAACAAGTGCGGTTCCTAATGCAATATGAATAGGTATGCCAAACAGTACTAAGATTGAGATAATAAATCCCGAACCCCCTGCACCGACGAATCCTAATAGAAGTCCTACTGCAAACATTGTAATAATAATTTCAACTGCCATTGACATTCGTATTACCTCTTTTTTCAGAATACACTCTTTCTATCATTAAAACATTGAATGAGATTACTGTCTAATAGAAGGAAATCGATAAATGGAGAAATATGGAAATTTAAATTGCTTACTATGCGAAATTAGGCTGAGAAGCAAGTATAGAAATGTAGAATGGTTGTTTGATTAAATAGATATATGTCGATATTTGTAAATATTCTCCTAATTATATTTGGATTATTTTGTAAAATACTATGCTATAATACAGGAACAATACAAGATTAATTAGGAGGTATGTTAGAGATGATGATGGATACACAGTTATTATTGCCGCTGATGATGGAGAGAGCGGAAAAGCTTTTTCCAAAGAAAGAGGTTGTGTCACGTACACATTCTTTCATTCGAACATTTACATATCTTGAAATTGCAAAGCGCACGCGCAAACTTGCGAGCGTTTTAAAGAGGTTAGGGGTAGAAAAAGGAGATAAAGTCGGTACGTTAGCTTGGAATCATCATCGCCATTTAGAAGCTTACTTTGCTATTCCAAGTATCGGAGCCGTTTTACATACGGTTAATCTTCGTTTATCACCGCAGCATATCTCTTACATTATTAATCATGCAGAAGATCGATTTATATTTGTAGATGAAGATATGGTTCCTGTATTAGAGCAAATTCAGCATGAGCTTTCCCACGTACAAGCCTTCATTATTATGACTGACCAACCAGAAATTCCTCAGACTAGTTTAACACCGGTTTATCACTATGAACAGCTTCTAGAAGAAGGAGATGAAACATTTCCATTTGTAAAGGATATGGATGAATTAGACCCAGCTGGTATGTGCTATACATCCGCAACAACTGGAGATCCGAAAGGTGTAATTTATACACATCGTAGTATTACATTGCATAGTTATGCGCTTGGTCTTGTAGACGGCGGGAATTTATCAGAAACTGATGTTTGTATGCCTGTTGTTCCAATGTTTCATGTGAATGCATGGGGCTTGCCGTTTGCTTGCACGTGGTTTGGAACGAAGCTTGTGTTGCCTGGACCGCATTTTAATGCTGCGATACTAGCGGATCTTATTCAGCAAGAGAAGGTGACTGTGACAGCAGGTGTGCCGACGATATGGATTGATATGCTGCAAGAAATAGAGCAAAAGCACCGTGATATTAGTAGTCTCAAGAGCATTTGGGCTGGCGGATCGGCAGCGCCAAAGAGTATGATTGAGACGTATGAAGAAACATTTAAGATTGACTTCCGCCAAATTTATGGAATGACAGAAACAAGTCCGGCGGTTATATTCAATCGGTTGAAATCCTATCAAAAGAATGTAAGCAAAGACGAGTACTATGAATTACGTACCCGTCAGGGCTATATTATCCCAGGTATTGAAATGAAGGTAATTGGTTCAGAAGGCGAAACGAAATGGGATGGTAATGATATGGGAGAGCTTTGCTTACGAGGCCCATGGATTGCAGGTAGCTATTATAACGATGATCGAACTGAAGATTCGATGAAGGATGGCTGGCTCCATACAGGCGATGTTGTAACAGTCGATGAAGAAGGATTTGTCAAAATTGCTGACCGTACAAAGGATCTAATTAAGAGTGGAGGAGAATGGATTTCTTCTATTGATTTAGAAAATGCATTAATGGCACATGAGGCTATTTTAGAAGCGTCTGTCATTGCTGTACCGCATGTAAAATGGCAGGAACGTCCCCTTGCTTGCGTAGTTCTGAAAGAATCACATAAAGGATCCGTATCAAAAGAAGATTTATATGAGTTCCTTATACCGCAATTTGCAAAATGGTGGTTACCTGATGACATTATTTTTATGGAGGAAATTCCGAAAACGTCCGTTGGAAAATTTTTAAAACGAGCGCTTCGGGATGAATTAAAAAGTTATCTACTAAAAGCATAGATAGAATGCTATACATGAAATCCCTCTCAATCTATTTTTGATTGAGAGGGATTTTTTAGTATAATGATAGATAAAAAGGAGTCATTACCAAATGAAACCAACTATTCAAGCATACTTGCAAGACTTTAAACAGCAAAATCAAAATAGAGGCAGATTAGTCGTTCACTGTCCGGATCGACCTGGTATTGTCGCCAGTATCTCAAAATTTTTATATGAATATAATGCAAACATTATTGAATCGAGCCAGTATTCAACGAATCCAGAAGGCGGCATGTTTTTTCTCCGAATTGAATTTGAATGTCCTAATTTACAAGTAAAGGAAAAGAAGCTTGAACAAGAATTTTTATCTATTGCTGAGCAGTTTCAGATGAAATGGAAGTTTACATACGTTCATACGCTAAAAAGAATGGCTATTTTTGTTTCGAAAGAGCTCCATTGCTTACGAGAGCTCCTTTGGGATTGGCAAAATGGAGATGTAATGACTGATATAGCACTTGTTATTAGTAATCATGAAGATGCACGTGAAGTTGTGGAAGCCTTACATATACCGTTTTACCACATACCTGCTTCTAAGGAAAACAGAGCGGAAGTCGAACAAAAGCAGCAGCAGCTCCTTCAGCAGTATGAGATTGATACGATCGTGCTAGCAAGATATATGCAAATTTTAACACCAGAATTTGTGGATACGCATCCGAATCAAATTATTAATATTCATCATTCGTTTTTACCAGCTTTCGTTGGTGCAAAGCCTTATGAACGTGCGTTTAAGAGAGGTGTTAAGCTAATTGGTGCAACTTCACATTATGTTACAAACGATTTAGATGAAGGTCCGATTATTGAGCAGGACATTAAACGAGTGAATCATAGGGACGGAATAGAGGACTTAAAGAAAATTGGACGTGCAATTGAACGAAGCGTATTATCTCGTGCGGTGAAATGGCATTTGGAAGACCGTGTGATCGTGCATGAGAATAAGACGATTGTGTTTTCATAGAATAAGAGAAATGATAGAGAAACAACGGTTTTGTAAGGTAAAGCCGTTGTTTTTCATGTGATCGTGGAACAAAGTTGACAATATAATCCTTCGTTAGGTTTATTGGCGATATATGAATCTTACCGCCATTGTTCGGGATTTTTTTCTGTAGATTTTGTTTATTCAAACGTTTGTTTAAAGAATAGAAGGTCCAGTTCGTTTGGTACACATACATCTGATGGGATACAATACATAGTAAGAAAGGTAATCACGATAAGAATGAGGTGAAAGCATGAGCGAAGTAGAGCAAATGAAAGAGCTTGCAACTTTTGCGGGCGGTTGTTTTTGGTGTATGGTCAAACCGTTTGATGAAATAGATGGCATTATAAAAATCGTATCCGGTTATACGGGCGGTCATAAGGAAAATCCAACATACAAGGAAGTATGCCTTGAGACAACCGGACACTATGAGGCTGTTCAAATCACATTTGATCCTAGCCGTATTTCTTATGACGAGCTGCTTGAGATGTACTGGCGTCAGATTGATCCAACTGATGCAGGGGGACAGTTCCATGATCGGGGTGAATCGTATCAAACTGTGATTTTTTACCACAATGAAGAACAACGCCAAAAAGCAGAAGCATCTAAAATTGCACTAGCTGAAAGCGGACGCTTTCAAAAGCCGATTGCAACAAAAATTCTCCCTGCTAAGCCATTTTATGAAGCAGAAGAGTATCATCAAGATTACTATAAGAAAAATGCGTTTCGCTATGCATTATATCGGAAAGGCTCTGGCCGCGATGCGTTTATTAAGAAGCATTGGGAAGTGAATAAAGACCATTTGAAGAATAAGCTTACCGATATGCAGTTTCATGTCACGCAAGAAAATGGAACAGAGCCTCCATTTCAAAATGAATATTGGAATGAACATCGAGAAGGATTATATGTAGATATCGTTTCAGGAGAACCGTTATTTAGCTCACGTGATAAATTTGATAGTGGATGCGGCTGGCCGAGTTTTACAAAGCCAATTATGGATGCAAGTGTTAAAGAAAATGTAGACCTTGGCCATGGAATGGTACGTACTGAGGTGCGAAGCAAGGAGGCTGATTCTCACCTAGGTCATGTGTTTGAGGATGGACCAAGAGACCGCGGCGGACTTCGCTATTGCATTAATTCCGCTGCCATTCGCTTTATTCCGAAAGACGAATTAGAAAAAGAAGGGTACGGAGATTTTCTTATTTTATTTTAACAATAGAATTTTCGCTTTTTGCAAAAGGATGTCACGTTGTGGCATCTTTTTTTTGATAAACAAGCTATAGAAGCACATAGTCTAAAAGTCATGAAATAGATAGATAAAATCATGACTCCTTTCACTATGTTACAGGACCTTTTTTTCTTAAGATAAAGTAACAAAGCGGTAAGGGAGATATGCAATGAGTAAAGGGGAAATAAGAAGAATTGTGGAAAGACGGATGATAGGGGCATCAATTGAAGATAAGAAACGCATGATTGAGCTATTTGAAGATTTGTATGAGACAGAGATAGCCAAGGGAAAAGTGGAAGAAGAAATTATGAAAGAACTTGGGATGCGAGAGGCAGTCATACCAAAACGGTCTCATTCGCTGCCCAAAAAAGTTATGATAGGGATTGGATTGTTACTATTTAATTTAATTGTTGCACTTGGTCCAATCGTTATGTTGTTGTCTATTTATATTTCGCTTTGGAGCGTTGCAGTGGCTGGCATAGCATTTGCTGCTTATCTTCTTATTTCTCTTTTTTTTATTCATGATATAGGTGCACTACAGTCCCTTTTTCTATCGATGATCATGAGCGGACTAGGTGTTTTATTAATAATTGGACTTATTTTTGCAGGAAAACTGTTATATAAAGGGCTGGTTTTCTATATTGGCCTACATATGAAAATGATAAGAGGAGAATAATCCTGAGTGAACTACCCGTCACCTACGCTAACGCCTAGAGGTGAGGTGGGGACTTCTCAGGTACTCGCACCTTATCAAAATCAAAAGAAAAAATTAAGGGATCACTTGGCGACGGCAAATATATGGTAAAGGTACACACTAGTTCAGGCGATTTTTCACTGAATACAAAATGATGCAAAGGTTGTGTCTTTTTTTGTTGACATAAGAAGCCCGGTTTGTCAAAAATATTCCATAATATACATATTTCCACGGAAATATTACAAAAGCTACTGTACAATTTTTGCATTCATAGTTTGCAGGATTTTATCTCATACTAAAGTGTATCCTCATGAAAGGGAGTGAACAAAATGGGTAGAGGAAAGGCGTTTCATCATAAAAAGAAGGGGCATGAACCGCAGCTGCCAAAGGGTGCTGTGATAGAGAAGGATATAGACGAACACAAATTTGATTTGCCGGATGTTGTGACAGTAGAAACATACAAAAATAGCTTAAGAAAGGGTTAAAGCAGCTGCCATAAGGCATCTGCTTTTTTTTAGAAGCTAATTTCTAAAGCTTCATTTCATAATTTCTTGTACTCTTCCGACTTGGCCATCTTGGAGACGTACCTTAATACCATGTGGATGAAATGCGGAATTTGTGAGAATATCCTTTACAATTCCGCTTGTTCTCTTTCCTGTTCGTTGATCTTGCTTAAGTACGATTTGAACCGAAAGTCCTGGAGTAATAGCTGCTCGGTCATTTCCGTTCATTACATACCCGTCTTTCTACGTTGGTTATTCGGTTTTTTCGTAAGCTGACTTTCCATACTCTTCGTTTTTTGTGAACCACGTAAGCTGGACTTTCCATTTGCTTGATTTTGTTTTTTGCTTTCCAATTTTTGTTTCATGATTTCTTGTAGGCTTACTTTCTTACCTTGCTCATTATGATCTGTACCTGGCATAAATAGTAGTCTCCTTCAACGGTATGATAGAGAATAATTATAATATAAAATGCTTCATAAAGCTATTTACGTAATGAAAATAAAAAGAATGACACGAACAGAATGATTAGATAAAAAGAGGTTCCGTAAAAGCGGAATATTCCATAATAACGGAAAAAATAAGGCGGTTAATTCCGTAATTACGGAAATGTAAGTTGTATACTACATTTTATGATAAACCTAATTTGTATTTATATTCCAACATTTCAAATAAATTATAATCAAAAATGATGTTTATTTTTTGAATTACAAAATTTGGCACACTACTTGCTTTAATAAAAGCAGGGGATGCAAATTTGCACTTTATACATAGATGGGAGGGAGTACAACCTTATAAGAATGAAAACGTTTTCTCTTATGTTCTTTCAAGCTACACATTAATTAAGGGGGCTACTAATGGAAATAGTCATCATCTTACTTGCTCTTTGCCTATTGATGTTTGTTGCGTATCGGGGGTTTTCAGTCATTTTGTTTGCGCCGATTTGTGCTCTTTTTGCGGTGTTATTAACAAATCCTGAATTTGTACTTCCGTTCTTTTCAAATGTATTCATGGAGAAAATGGTTGGATTTATTAAGTTATATTTTCCGGTTTTCCTACTTGGTGCGATTTTCGGTAAGGTTGTAGAAATGTCAGGTTTAGCAGAATCGATTGCAAAAACAATCGTGCAGCTTGTAGGAGCGAAGCGGGCCATTTTAGCAATCGTATTAATGGGAGCAATTTTAACATATAGCGGTGTAAGTTTATTTGTTGTTGTGTTTGCTGTTTATCCATTTGCAGCGAATATGTTTCGGGCAGGAAATATACCGAAACGTTTAATTCCAGGAACAATTGCCTTAGGTGCGTTTACCTTTACGATGGATGCATTGCCTGGGACACCGCAAATTCAAAACGTTATTCCCACAACCTTTTTTAAAACGACAATCTATTCAGCTCCGACTTTAGGGATTATTGGCGCCGTATTTGTGCTATGCCTAGGGTTATGGTATTTGGAATCCCGTCGTAAAAAAGCAGAGAAGGCCGGTGAAGGGTATTACGGATTTGAGGGGGCTGAAATTGCTGCTTCGCAAGACATCCCTGTTCAAACTGAAGAGCCATCTTTCTTACCTTCGACAAAACAGAGCGTTGCTCGTCAAGTGTTAGCGTTTGTCCCTCTGGTTTTGGTTGGTGTTATGAACAAAGTTTTTACCGTATTCCTTCCGCAATGGTATCCGAATGGCTTTAACTTTGAATCTATTGGACTGAAAGCCTTTGGGAAAATTGATCTATCTTCAGTTGTTGCTATTTGGTCCGTAGAAATGGCATTACTAATCGGAATTATCACGACGATTATGTATGACTGGAACCGGATAAAGGTAAATTTCCAAGCTGGTATTAATGCGAGCATTGGCGGTGCATTACTTGCAGCAATGAATACCGGTGCTGAATATGGATTTGGAGGAGTTATCTCGTCTCTTCCGGGATTTAATGTTATTAGTAAGGGAATCGGGGAAACCTTTACGAATCCACTCGTTAATGGAGCTGTTACAACGACAGCTTTAGCTGGTGTTACGGGATCTGCTTCCGGTGGAATGGGAATTGCGCTTAGTGCAATGTCTGAGAAATATTTACAAGCCATTCATACGTCTAATATACCACCAGAAGTCATGCACCGCGTCATTTCAATGGCATCAGGCGGGATGGATACGCTTCCGCACAACGGTGCTGTCATAACCTTGCTTGCGGTTACGGGTTTAACGCATCGTCAGTCGTACCGAGATATTTTTGCGATTACCATCTTTAAAACATTAGCGGTTTTCTTCATTATCGGTGTGTATAGCATAACGGGAATTGTCTAATTATTGAATGAATAAGAGATTGATAGAGTGATAGAAGGGAGAATATGTGATGAAAAAGAGTAAGGTTATGGATTCCTTTCAAGAAGCGGTAACAGATATATATGATGGAGCAACAATTATTGTTGGCGGTTTTGGATTATGTGGTATTCCTGAAAAAGCGATTCTCGCACTATGTGAGCAAGGTACAGACAATCTGACGATTGTAAGCAACAATTGCGGCGTAGATAATTGGGGCTTAGGCTTACTATTAGCCAATCGCCAAATTAAAAAAATGGTTTCTTCTTATGTAGGTGAAAATAAAATATTTGAAAGGCAATTTCTAAGCGGAGAGTTAGAAGTAGAGCTTGTTCCTCAAGGAACGCTGGCCGAGCGTATTCGTGCAGGCGGAGCTGGTATTCCGGGCTTTTATACTGCTACAGGGGTTGGAACTCCTATTGCAGAGGGGAAGGAGCATAAGGAATTTAATGGTCGATCTTATCTATTGGAGCGCGGCATCGTTGGCGACTTTGCCCTTGTAAAGGCATGGAAGGCAGATCCGCTCGGTAATCTTGTATATCGAAAAACAGCACGAAACTTTAATCCTATGGCAGCTATGGCTGGAAAAATTACGATTGCAGAAGTAGAAGAGATGGTAGGAATTGGCGAACTAGATCCAGATGAGATACATACTCCTGGAATTTATGTACAGCGAGTGTTATGCGGAAACAATTATGAAAAGCGTATCGAACGACGTACAGTTACGAAAGCATAGGAGGTATGGAAGATGAAGGATGTAAGAGTGCAAATTGTAAAGCGAGCTGTGAAAGAAATTCACGATGGGATGAATGTTAATTTAGGAATTGGAATACCAACTTTAGTTGCGAATGAAATACCACCAGATTATGATGTTCTTTTGCAATCCGAAAATGGGATGCTTGGTATTGGACCATACCCTACCTCGGGAACAGAGGATCCCGATTTAATTAATGCCGGCAAAGAAACGGTAACAGCCGTTCCGGGAGCTGCCTTCTTTGACAGTGCTGAGTCATTTGCAATGATTCGCGGTGGTCATATTGATCTTGCTATATTAGGCGGAATGGAAGTCTCAGAATCCGGCGATCTAGCAAACTGGATGATACCAGGCAAGATGGTAAAGGGAATGGGCGGAGCTATGGACCTTGTGAATGGAGCAAAGCAGATTGTTGTCATTATGGAGCATGTGAACAAGTACGGGGAATCGAAGGTGAAGAAAGCATGTACACTTCCTCTTACGGGTAAGCAGGTCGTACATCGTCTCATTACCGATTTGGCTGTTTTTGATTTTACAGAAGAAGGAATGGTTTTAGTAGAAACTTCAGAAGGTGTCACAGTGGAAGAAGTCATAAATAAAACAGAAGCAAGCTTTGTTGTTAGTCCAAATGTACAAATAGGAGTTTCGTTAACATAAGGAGGGACTAAGACTTGGGTACACTAGCTAATAGAGTGGCTCTTATTACAGGCGCTGCCAGTGGGATTGGACTGGAAATTGCTCGTTCGTTTTCGAAGGAAGGAGCGAACATCGTTATCGCTGATTTGAACAAGGAAGCAGCAGAGATTGCTGCAGAAACGATACGCGAGGAAGGTGCAAGAGCGATTGCGGTTGCATGTGATGTAACGAATGAAGCAAAGGTACAGGAAAGCTTCCAGACAGCTCTAGAGGAATTTGGTAGATTAGACATCCTTGTAAATAATGCTGGTCTTCAATATGTATCTCCTATTGAAGAGTTTCCAACAGAGAAATTTGAACTGCTTATTAAAGTGATGCTAACTGCCTCATTTGTCGGGATCAAACATGCCTTTCCTATTTTTAAATCGCAAGGATATGGACGTATCATAAATATGGCATCGATTAATGGATTAGTCGGATTTGCCGGTAAGGCTGCCTATAATAGTGCGAAGCACGGAGTGATTGGATTGACGAAGGTAGCTGCGTTAGAAGGAGCCGCACATGGCATCACTGTCAATGCGCTTTGTCCAGGATACGTGAATACTCCACTTGTACAAAATCAATTGTCCGATTTAGCTAAAACGAGACAGGTACCGCTAGAAGAAGTACTTGAGCAAGTCATCTATCCATTAGTACCGCAAAAGCGACTTCTTTCTGTCGAAGAAGTTGCAGACTATGCAGTATTTTTAGCGAGTGAGAAAGGGAAGGGAATAACGGGTCAAGCGGTTGTCATAGATGGCGGCTATACGGCACAATAAAGTGTTACCTACATAAGGTGATGATACAGAATGTATCATCACCTTTATTTTTTTGATACTATTGTATATATAGTAACAAATTGGTAGTTTTCGATGGGACGTAAGAAGGGATGGAGGTATGTGATTACGCAAAATCAGTTTCCTTACGAATGGTTAGAAGAAGTATTGAACGTAGCAGCAGAATGGATCGTCATTGTAGATAAAAATGGAATCATTCGGTACATAAATCGAGCCTATTGTGATTATTTACATACGACCGTAACAGAGGCGATTGGCAAACATGTAGAAGCAATCATTGAAAATACAAGAATGAGTATCGTGATGAGAACGGGCCAAGCCGAGGTAGCATCGATTCACTTTATAAAAGGAAAGGAAATGATTGCAAACCGCTATCCGTTGTATGTGAACGGGGAGCTTGTAGGTGCGGTCGGCACAGTTATGTTTCGCAACTCTCAAGACTGGATGAATTATTCTAATAAAGTGCAGCCCATTTTAGAAGAATTGAAATATTATAAGAATCGTTTACAAAAGGAGCTGCAAAGTAAATATACTTTTGACGATTTAATTGGTAATCATCCACTGTTTTGCGAGACAAAACGACTGGCTGAACGGGTAGCTTGTAGTCAATCTGCTGTTCTTCTAGTAGGTGAATCCGGAACAGGTAAGGAATTATTTGCCCATGCCATTCATGGAACAAGTCCGCGCAGTCCTTTTCCGTTTGTGCGTGTAAATTGTGCATCCATTCCAGAGAATTTACTCGAATCTGAATTGTTCGGCTATGTAGAGGGTGCTTTTACGGGAGCTCGTAAAGGTGGAAAAAAAGGGAAGTTTGAGCTTGCGCATCACGGAACCATTTTTCTAGATGAAATTGGAGATATGCCTCTTTCTATGCAAAGTAAGCTACTTCGTGTATTGCAAGAAAAAGAAATTGAGAAGATTGGCGGTCACTCTCCGATAGCGATTAACGTCCGAATTATTGCCGCAACTCATCGAAATCTTGAACAGATGGTTGAGGAAGGAACGTTTCGACAGGATTTATATTACAGGCTGCATGTTATGAAAATTGAAATCCCTCCGCTGCGTGAAAGACGAGATGATATTGAATTAGTAGCCAAAGCGTTATTGCAAAAATTAGAGCGTACATTTAATCGGAGTAATCTTGAATTATCTGATGAAGTCGTTTATAAGTTAAAGGGGCATTCTTGGCCTGGAAATGTTCGGGAACTTGAAAATGTACTCGAACGAGCTGTCAATGTGCTTGATGAACAGGTTGTTCGTTTAGAGCATTTACCGCTTTATTTGGTTGATAAGCCTGCTAGGCAGTATGATTCATTCGAGCAGGATCTTTCTGTGCAGCCGTTAAAGCAAAGTATGATAGCTGCAGAAAAGCATGCGCTGCAACAAGCTTTGAAACAAGCGAAGGGGAATAAACAGTTTGCAGCTAAGCTACTTCAAATCGGGAAAACAAGTTTTTATGAAAAATGTAAACGATATGAGATTGACTAGTAGGGAGAGCAGTTTTCAAAAGCAGGGGGAAAATACAACGATGAACATTCAGAACATTTTAATAACAGGCAAAATTCAAATGGATATGAAGAAGATCATAAGCAAAAAAGGAATAGAAAAACAGTTTCGCTTCTTATCTGAACAAGAAGTAACGGCAGAAGATTGTAAGTGGGCAGATGCCTATGTTGGGTTTCGGCCGTCTGCTCATTTCAATCTTTCTTTTTTAAAATGGGTACACGCTTTAGGAGCAGGTGTAGACAGCTTTTTATTTGATCGCGAATGGGATAAGGATGTTCTTCTTACACGAACCTTATGCTCTTTTGGAAAAAGAATTAGTGAATATTGCTTAAGTTATATACTACGTGATGTCCAGCGTCATGTTCAATTTGAGAGTCAACAAACAAATAAAAACTGGCAGGAGTGGGAACCTGCCATGCTAGCATCGCAAACGGTTGTCATATTTGGAACAGGTGTGATTGGACAAGAGATTGCTAGAACATTATCATTTTTCGGAGTCAGAACGATAGGTGTATCACGGACAGGATCAAGAAAGCAGTATTTTCATCAAATTATAAAAAATAGTGATGTCAAACAAGTGCTTTCAAATGTAGATTGGGTTATTTCAACTCTTCCGCTGACGAAGGATACTTATGAGTATTTTAATGATTCCTTCTTTTCGCAGCTTCGCGGTGCCGGCTTTATTAATGTAGGACGTGGAAGAACGGTTAAAGAAGCAGCACTCATAGAAGCGCTTATGGAAGAGTATATACGCTTAGCAGTTCTAGATGTAGTAGCGCAGGAGCCGCTTCCTGAAGAATCTCCGCTTTGGACGCTTCCTAATGTTACCATTACTCCTCATATTTCTGCTCTTACTTCACCTGAAGAGGCGATTGATTGTTTTTTAGAAACATTGGATCGGTTAGAAAATGGGGAACCGCTTTTGAACCGAGTGAACATTGAAGCTGGCTATTAATTGAAGTAATTCGCATAAGTATCTCTTTCTTTGCAATATACTAAGTTAGCATTGCAAAGGGAGGGCTTTTTTATGCTTTCAAGAAAAGAATTACTGCAAGCCCGAGAAGGAATGAAGGGAATTGTTCATACAACACCGATCGATTATTCCAAAACATTTAGTAAGCTGTCAGGCAATGATGTATACATAAAACTTGAAAATCTACAAAAAACGGGATCATTTAAAGTCCGAGGATCCTACAATAAATTGATGTCAATACCTAAAGAACAGCTTCAAGCTGGAATTGTTGCAGCATCAGCAGGAAATCACGCCCAAGGCGTAGCTTATTCTAGTGGCATGCTAGATGTTCCTTGTACGATTGTCATGCCTAAAGGAGCATCATTAAGTAAAATTCAAGCAACAAGGCAGTATGGTGCAGAGGTAATTCTTTACGGAAATTCGGTGGATGAAGCACTTTCCTATGCAAAGGAGCTTCAAAATAAAAACGGGGCCGTTTTTATTCATCCGTTTGATGATGAAGCGATCATTGCAGGTCAAGGAACGCTTGGCTTAGAAATAATTGAACAGATGCAGGATGTGGAAGCAGTTATTTGTCCAGTTGGAGGCGGGGGACTCATCGCCGGCGTTTCCCTTGCAATCAAGGAATACAATCCGAAGATTAAGGTGTATGGTGTTCAAGCAAGGGCATGTCCAAGTATGAAGCAGTCTTTGCTTGAAAATAAAGTAGTATCTGTAAATCTATCCCCTACTATGGCGGACGGCATTGCTGTGAAACGACCAGGAGATTTAACATTTCAAATGATTAGACGTTATGTAGATGATATTGTCTGTGTAGATGAGATGGAAATTGCTCGCTCGATGCTATTGCTCCTTGAACGAAACAAGCTACTCGTGGAAGGTGCAGGAGCAAGTTCGTTAGCAACCCTACTCTATCATAAAACACCGCTTGCCCGAAAAAAAGTAGTTGCCATTTTAAGTGGGGGAAATGTAGACGTAAATTTCATATCTCGAGTTATTGAACACGGTATGGCAGAGGCAGGTCGCTTTGTACAATTTACTACGTTGATTCGAGACAAGCCCGGTGAATTGGAGAAAATATTACAGATTATTTCTTTGATGGAAGCAAATGTGCTGCAAATTAACCATCAACGTATGGGGAAACATGTATTTCCAGGGTATGCACAACTGCAAATTTCATTAGAAACAAAGGATCCAAAACATATTAAGAATATTATGGATAAATTAGAAAGTGAAGGATTAACTACTACATTCATACAATAAATCTTAACGAAAGAACAGACAAGCCCTTGTTCTTTCGTTTTTTTGTTGCTTTTGAAAACGGTTTCAATCGTATTTTTGATGATTGGACAACAAATACCGAAGATTCTGAAAAAAAGTCACAGAAATGTATTGTAAAATATAAAATAAATCGTCTATAATATAACTATGTTATATAAGTTGACGCGAAAATGGGAGGTTTCATATCATGGCACTGTTATATGTAACTGGAGCTACAGAAGGTACTATTGTTGATGAAATTAAGGAAATCATTGAATCGAAGAGCGTTGAGCTTCTTCATTTACAATTTGTAGATATGGAAGGAATTTTAAAACAAGTAACGGTAACGGCAGAACAATTAGATGATGTAGTAGAAGGAAAGATTATGTTTGATGGTTCTTCTATTACAGGTTTTTCTCCAATTAATCGTTCAGATTTATATTTAGAACCAGATTTAACGACATTTGCAGTTATTCCTTGGACGGTAGAAGAAGGATATTCAGAAGCTCGTTTCATCTGTAGTGCGAAAAACCCGGACGGTACTTTATTTGCTGGTGATACTCGTAACGTTTTACAGCATACGGTCGACAAAGCTGCTGAAAAAGGGTATTCCATTTCTGTTGGACCTGAACTTGAATTCTTCTTATTTCAAAAAGATGAAAGCGGCAAAGCAACTTCTGTTACGCAAGACAACGGCGGTTACTTTGAAACTTCTCCGAAAGATCTTGGTGAACGCGTTCGTTTAGAAATTTATCGTGCGCTAAAAGCTATGGGCTTCAAAATTGAAGTATCTCACCATGAAGTGGCAGTAGGTCAACATGAAATTGGCTTCAAATATGCAGATGTATTACGTGCAGCTGATAATGCAACAACATATAAATGGGTAGTAAAAACGATTGCAAGTCAGTTTGGTATGCATGCTACATTTATGCCAAAACCGGTATTTGGCATTAACGGTTCTGGTATGCACGTAAATATGTCCTTCTTTAAAGATGGAGAAAATATATTCTTCGATCCTAGTGATGAAGCACAATTATCAAAAGAAGCTTACTCATTTATCGCTGGTGTTTTATCAAATGTAAAGAGCTTTGTAGCTGTAACGAACCCGCTAGTAAACTCTTATAAACGTCTTGTACCTGGTTATGAAGCACCTTGCTACATTGCATGGTCAGCATCTAACCGTTCTGCATTAATTCGTATTCCTGCTAAACGCGGCGTAGCTACTCGTGTTGAACTTCGTTGCCCAGATCCATCTGCAAATCCATATCTTGCATATGCAGTAGTTGCAGCTGCCGGTCTAGACGGAATTGAAAAAGGCTTAACTGCTCCAGCGCCAATTGATGCAGATATCTTCCACATGAGCGAAGAAAAACGTGCAGAATTAGGAATTGATAATTTACCTGGTAGCCTAGAGGGTGCTATTGCAGCACTTGAAAGTGGTGAAATTGGTAAAGCAACATTAGGCGAACATGTATTTAGAGAATACGTAGCTGTGAAAAAAGCAGAATGGGATAGCTATCGTACATCTGTTCATACTTGGGAACTCGAAAACTATCAAGAAAAATTCTAATCGTACTAGAATATGGAAAGCGCCTGTAAGCAGGCGCTTTTTTGTATGCAGATTGTCATAGAGGGATATGATTTTCAAATGGCTCTATTTTCTTGAAATTTTCAGAACTTACGAGTACACTTTACTAGAATGTAATCGGTTCATAGGCGACAAAGAGCTTGTTACATTGTTTCCTAGAATAGGAATAAACGAATATAGTTTCGGGAGCCTGCGGAAGTGGGCTGAGAGTATGACTATTCTGTCGTAGACCGCTTGAACCTGTTGGATAATGCCAGCGTAGGGATCGTGAATTGAGTCTATTCAAAACACTTTGCGTACGCAGAGTGTTTTTTTACGTTGGTGGGCAGGAATTTTTTTGAAGGGATGAAGAAGTATGGATGTAATGCAAGTAGCAACAGCATTGAACAAGGTACGTGAGGCAAGTCCACTGGTCCATAATATTACAAACGTTGTGGTGACAAACTTTACAGCAAATGGATTACTAGCACTTGGTGCATCTCCTGTTATGGCGTATGCCAAGGAAGAGGTTGCGGATATGGCGCGTATTGCAGGCGCGCTCGTGTTAAATATTGGAACGCTAAATGCGCTCGAGGTAGAGTCCATGTTGATTGCAGGTAAAGCTGCTAATGAAGCAAATGTGCCGGTTATTTTCGATCCGGTGGGTGCAGGGGCAACGCCATATCGTACGGAAACGGCACGTCTTCTTGCAAAGGAGCTAGATATTGCGGTGCTACGCGGAAATGCGGCTGAAATTGCAAATGTGGTTGGGCAAAGCTGGAACATCAAAGGAGTAGATGTCGGAGAAGGCGACCTAAATGTCATGGAATTAGCACAGTATGCAGCAAAGCAGCTCCAAACGACGGTCGTTATAACGGGAAAAGAAGATGTCGTATCAAACGGTATAGATACGTATACCATTCAAAATGGTCATCCAATTTTAACAAAGGTAACAGGAACGGGCTGCTTACTTACTTCTGTTATTGGGGCATTTGCAGCAGTGGAACGGGAGGATTATGTATCTGCAGCTGTTTCAGCACTTGTAAGCTATGAAGTGGCGGCTGAGTTAGCTGTAAGTATATCAGGTGAGAAGCCTGGAAGCTTTCAAATCGAGTTATTAAATCAGCTTTCTCAAGTTCAGGATAAGGATGTTATGAAATATGGAAAGATTAAGTAAGGGGGATCAGAATGACATACAGAGCATTAACGATTGCAGGATCAGATAGCGGCGGCGGTGCTGGAATTCAAGCAGATTTAAAGACGTTTCAAGAGCTAAAGGTGTTTGGGATGTCGGCTATAACTGCCATAACTGCACAAAATACACTTGGTGTACAAGGGGTCTATCCTATGACACCATCAGCAGTCGCAGAACAAATTGAATCGGTTGCTAGTGATATTGGAGTCGATGCAATAAAAACGGGAATGTTGTTTGATAGTAGTATTATTCGTGTTGTTGCAGAGAAAATTCGTCAGTTTGGTTGGGAGCAGGTTGTTGTCGATCCAGTTATGATTGCCAAAGGAGGAGCTCCTCTTTTACAGCAAGAAGCAATGAAGGCACTAAAAGAGGAATTATTGCCGTTAGCGAAGGTGGTAACACCAAATATTCCGGAAGCTGAGGCGATAACGGGAATGACGATAACAACGATGGATGAGCGGCAGCTTGCAGCACGGAAGCTCTATGATATGGGTGTAAAGAATGTTGTGATTAAGGGCGGCCATGATGATGCAGAAGATGAAGCAATTGATTTGCTATTTGATGGTTCATCATTTACATACTTTACAAGTAAGAAGATTGAGACGAAGCATACGCACGGGACAGGATGTACGTTTGCAGCAGCTATAGCAGCGAGCCTTGCACAAGGTAAGACAGTTATAGAAGCTGTTCAAATTGCTAAAGATTTCATTCAAGCTGCGATTGAAAACAATCTCGGCCTTGGCCACGGACACGGCCCAACGAATCATTGGGCTTACAAGGAAGGGAAATAAAATGACAGATCCAAAGACATTGCGGAATATGCTTCGCGTGTATTTTATTGCAGGAAGTACAAATTGTAAACATGATGTTGTAGAAGTAGTAGAGGAAGCAATTCGAGGAGGCATCACCTTATTTCAATTTCGTGAAAAGGGAAAAGATGCAGCCGTAGGACAGGAAAAAATGCAGCTTGCCAAACGGATACAAGCATTGTGCAAGGAAAATCATATTCCTTTTATCGTGAATGATGATGTTGATTTGGCGCTTGCTATTGATGCAGATGGCGTTCATATTGGACAAAAAGACGAAGATGCAAAACATGTTCGAAAAAGAATTGGCGATAAAATATTAGGTGTTTCTGTTCATAGCTTAGACGATGCTCACCTGGCAATAGCAAATGGAGCTGATTACTTTGGAGTGGGGCCTATTTTTCCAACACAGAGTAAGGATGATGCCGAGCCGGTGCGAGGTACAGAAGTGATTGAAATCATACGGAAAAACGGACTGGATACTCCGATTGTTGGAATTGGCGGAATTCATGCAGGGAATGCCGATGAAGTAATGGCAGCGGGTGCAGATGGTGTGTCAGTTATTTCCGCTATCAGCTTAGCGGATTCCTCCTATGAGGCGGCAAAACAGCTAGCAGAAGCTGTGAAGAAGTAAAGTGTAAAAAGGAAGGCGGATTGAATTACCGCCTTCTTTTTTTATAGAAATGTCCTGTTCGTTTTCTTCGCAATCGTTTGTTATAATATTCAAAAGGATTGTTAATTTGTTCCTTATGTTTCCATCATTTTGTACATATGGAGGTAGAGATATGTCAAATTTTCAAGATAAAATAGAAAAGTATGCTGAGCTTGCGGTTCGTGTTGGTGTAAACGTACAGCTGAATCAAACAGTACATGTCAATTCACCTATAGAAGCAGCACCATTTGCTCGTTTAGTTGCGAAGAAAGCGTATGCTGAAGGAGCAAAACATGTATACGTGGAGTGGAGTGACGATGAGCTAACTCGTATTAAATATGAGAATGCTCCAGACCAAGCATTTACAGAATATCCGATGTGGAAGGCGAGAGGGTTAGAGGAACTCGTTGAAAACGGGGGCTGCGTGCTAAATATATATACGCCGAATCCTGATTTGTTAAATGGTATTCCAACTGATCGCATCGCAACAGCGAATAAAACGGCTAATACGGCACTTCAAACCTATCGCAGCGGGTTAATGGCTGATAAAGTTTGTTGGTCGATTGTAACTGTTCCAACAAAAGCATCAGCTGCGAAAATATTCCCAGACTTATCAGAAGAAGAAGCAATAGAAAAACTTTGGGGAGCAATTTTCCGGATTAATCGTATCGATCAAGAAGATCCAATCGCGGTATGGAAGGAACACAATGAAACGTTAAAGAATAAGGCTGCCTATCTAACGGAAAAACAATACAAACAGCTTGTATACGAAGCGCCAGGAACAAATTTAACAGTTGATCTTGCGCATGATCATATTTGGCTTGGCGGTGGTGCCGTAAGCCAAAGCGGTACGGTCTTTAATCCGAATATGCCAACGGAAGAGGTTTTCACGATGCCTCATAAAGATGGAGTGAACGGTGTAGTAAGTAGTACAAAACCGTTAAATTATGCAGGTAATGTAATCAATAATTTCTCTTTAACATTCGAAAATGGCAAAGTGATCGATTATCAAGCGGAAACCGGCTATGAAACACTTAAACATTTATTAGAGACCGATAAAGGATCGAGCAGATTAGGAGAGGTTGCACTTGTACCTCATCAATCACCGATTTCCCAATCTGGTCTGATTTTCTATAACACGCTCTATGATGAAAATGCATCAAATCATATTGCCCTTGGCCAAGCATATCCTGTTAATTTGAAAAACGGTACAGCGATATCTGAAGATGAATTGGCTGCACGCGGATCAAACAGTAGCCTCGTACATGAGGACTTCATGATTGGCTCTGCTGAAATGAATATTGATGGTATTACAAAGGATGGAAAGCGTGAACCGATTTTCCGTAATGGAAATTGGGCGTTTTAAAAACGAATAGTAAACAGGCCCCGAGAGATAACTCGGGGCCTGTTTTTATTTAACAACATGATAAATATTATCAGAAATGGAAATAAATTGGTAGGATTTTCGTACCTAAGAAAAGAAAATAGTAATATTACTTTTGTTAAGCAGGTTGTGTTTCGAGCGTGTTCCTAGTCAGGCACGCATTTTTTCTATCAAAGGGGGGAGAGAGGTGTAACCAAGTATTTATGTGAGTTAAGGAGGAATTTGTGTGCAAAGAGAAATATGGAAGTGGATTTTTCATGAAATGAAGGATGAGGATTTGTACAATTTAGTCGAGCATTGCGGTGTAAAGATAAAAGGCTTCCGAAATCTAGAACTTTCGATGATGAAAAATATAAGAACAAAATGCATGAAAGAATTGCTGAAATCACAACAGATTTTACAGGTTAAACTTTATTTTCAAAATGAAATGAATGCAGTTATAGCAAGAAATAAGGAAGAGCTTATGGAGTCTTGTATGGATAGTGATAAAGCCGTACACATCCTAGCTGTTTTATTGAGTTCTACAAATAAGGAGCATACACAGATTGCAACAGAAATATATGAAAAAATGACGAAAGAAATGAAAACGATTACAGTTCTGGATAATGAGCATAATAGATTACAACAAATGCAAATATTGATTGAACAATTCGAGGAAAAGATAAAAAAACAAGAGAAAAGGCTAAGTGAAATGGGGGAGCAGTTGGCGAATAAGTCGCAGGAGCTGCTACAAAAAGATAAAGAAGTGAAAAAATATGAACGAGATGCAAAAAAATATAAACGAAGTATTGAAGAAATGGAGAACAGCAAGAATGAATTGGATAATGAGTTATCATCACAACGAAGTGTAGTGGCAAGCTTACAAGAAGAGCTAGGGAAAAAAGAGAAAGCACTTCATGATTATGAGGTTATCATGCGGCAATGTGAAGAGGAGATTCATAGATTGCAAATAGGGGTTGAAATAGCTGCTGATCAGCAAGCAATCCTACNCTAGGGAAAAAAGAGAAAGCACTTCATGATTATGAGGTTATCATGCGGCAATGTGAAGAGGAGATTCATAGATTGCAAATAGGGGTTGAAATAGCTGCTGATCAGCAAGCAATCCTACATTCCTATGTTGTTATCGGGGATGTGCCGAAGCAAAAATTGTCCGAGTATCCCGTTCTTTCATTAGATCAAGTAAAGATGATAGATTCACATACATTTGCAGACTATGAATTTGTATGCCTATTGCGTTTTTCGTTGCCACCTGCTGTATTGCGTAGCGTGAAGAAAGCACTTCGACCTGAGCAGATCAAGGAGTTTTATACGCTTGAACAATTTATACAATGGGAGAGATTGCGATGATGAAACAATGGGATTTTTGTCTTTTAGGAGTACTTGCCACCAATGAAGAAATTGAAAATGAATTTCATAAGTCTAAAAGTGTTTTTGTGAATAGTCAGAATACCGTCCAATTTTGGATTAAAAAAGTGTCAACTAAGCCGAATCACATTGGAAACGCGACGTATTTTGCTTGTTATGCAACAGATTTACAACGATTTGGGTTTGAAGATCAAGTAAAGATGCTCGATCATGAGCGAGAGAGGGAATTACGAAGTTTTTTAGATAATTACTTATTTGTATTTCGGCCTGCTAAAAAGGCAACGGCTACACAAGATATTTTTTTAGCCAAAGAAACGGAATTAGTACGAAAAGCAGATTCGTTTCGAAGTAATGATCGATTTGAGCCAGTTCCAGTGTTTAGTGAAAATAAGCATGGCTATACGTTTCAAGAATTTTGCAAACGGATCATTATGAAGAAACACGTTGGTAAAATTGAAAAATTTTCAGTGGATACAAATGAATCACCAAGATTTATTTTATGGAAGGAAGATGAGGAGAAAACCTATGTAATAGGGCCTTTCACTAGTCATTCGTATGCACACGGTGGATTTTGTTTTCAATATGATAAAGTATTAAAAATTGAATTGCTCCCAGATTCTTGGAAGGATGGGTTATATGAAATATCTAACTCGTTATCGTATATGAATATTCATTCTTATAGCAGTATGGATGATCTACTCAAGGATGGACAAATGCTAGAGTCTATTCTTCCAGATGAAGGTTTAGAGGAAGCAGCTGCAGCTATCGTGGAACGAGAGAATCTAGTTCCACCGTCGCAACTTGAGGAAGACTCGTTTGTCGAGCATTTTATTGAACTAACGAGTCAATCTGGGCTCCTTTATTCTTCTAAAGACCTAGTAAATTTTCATGCTGCGATGAAGACTTCTCATCTTGTCATTTTACAAGGAATGAGCGGAATTGGAAAATCACGGCTTATTCATGCGTATGCAGATGCACTAGGCATTCATAATGAACAGCAGATGCTCTTTATTCCAGTTCGACCTTCTTGGACGGATGATTCAGATGTAATCGGTTATGTTGATTTTACTAATATGATTTACAGACCGAGCAATACAAAACTTCTTGATATGCTAATTGACGCGGCGAAAGAGGAAAATCGCACGTCCAAGCTCTATATTATTGCGTTTGACGAAATGAATTTAGCACGAGTCGAGCATTACTTTTCACAGTTTTTATCTGTTTTAGAGATGGAGAAGGAGGAACGTATTCTTCGTTTATATAATGAGAATGTAGCGAACAAGCTGTATAATGCTTCGCAATATCCACCTAGTATTCCGATTGGCGACAATGTTATGTTCGTTGGGACGGTAAATGTTGATGAATCTACCTTTCATTTTTCTGACAAGGTATTGGATCGTGCCAATGTTATTACACTTGAAGTTGTGAAATACACTTCTTCTCATAAAAATAACAAAGAAAGTCGTATGCTCCATACGAATAAAAGAATGGATTATCATTCCTATCGAAAGTTTAGCCGTACATCTTCTGCTATTCTATCTGAAGAAGAATTAGAGTGGCTGTGGGAAGTGCATGAGGCGATGCATGATATTGATACGAGAGCAGGAATCGGTCCGCGAATTGTAAGACAAGTGGATGCTTACGTCCAAAACGTACCGAATACAAAATATATAACGCGCGCGGATGCATTAGATTTACAATTTGTGCAGCGAGTATTAACGAAAATAAGAGGATCGGAGGAAGTATGGAAATCATTTATCGGTACGTACGATGAACAGAGTGAGGAAGTCATCAATTCTAAGCTATTATTAATCTTGCAGCGCTATGATCATTTATCTCCATTTATAAAGTCAAAGCAGGCAATAAAACAAAAAGCTAAAGAGTTAAAATACTATGGTTATGTATACTAATTCTGTTCCGTTTACGCTGAAATTGGAGCAACAAGGCCGCGCTGCAGAAACAGTTATGTTTACCACGAACGAATCTGATATCTCTGAGAATACATGCATCGAAATTCGTGAAAATATTGATGTATATGTTTTATTTCAAAGTGAAAATGAAACGTGTCGTTTCTATATTGAGGGATTAGAATGCATAATAAATAAAGGTGAGATTGAAGAAGATACGGATCCCTATCTTCTTCCTTCTGATAAGAAACGGCTGCTCTTTGCCTATGATCAATTCCCGCTTATTCCGGGCGATTATTGTATTCGGGTCGTTTGTGAGACGTCATATTATACGATGCTACGTGTTCTTCCTAAGCAAATTACTACAAGTCAACTGCAGATTATGAAGGAAGAAATTGAAGGATTTCTGAAAGGACTAGCGTACGAACGGGTTCAACAAACAGATCTAGTCCTCCCTAAGTTCAGTATGGACGTATCACGTTCGTACATGATGAATTATTCCATTGTAGAAAACCATTTAAAGCATGTTCTTGCTGCATTAACTGATTTAACTACACATGTAAACCATTCAATTAAAAAAGAGGTTGGATTCGTTTCTACAGAGAGAACAATACCTATAGAACGTATCCGTAAGCAGCAAGTCTATACGAAAAGTAGACGACCATCTTCTGCTCTTAAGTGGGATTATAATCTTCCAGAAAATCGCTACTTAAAACAAATGGTACGGTTCCTCCAGCGTGAATTACTTCAGATGAAACGAATGGGTGATATCTATTTGGAACGCATTGAATTTTCACAAGAGATGAAAGAAGAGTCATCGTTTCTTAGATCCTCGCAAGTCATGATGAAACGTCTGTTACATGCATTGCTGCATCTTCAATCCGCACCTTGGTTTTCAAAACTGGAAGACTATAGTACATCAATTCTACCGTATCACCTCCATACAGATGCCAGATATCGTGCAGTTTATAAAATGTATCGGCAATGGAAAAAGAATCAGGATATGTTGAAAGAGGGAAGTATACGTTTTAAGCGTACGGATAAGCTTTATGAAATTTGGGGCTTCCTGCAATTTTTACAAGTTCTTACGAAAACGATGTGTTATACACCAGTTAGTGGTTGGCTATATTCTGAAGGAGAAAAAGATAATTATGGCTTGCCTTCATTAGAAGGCAATACAAAGATTATTTTACAGAAGGATTCCATAACGATTCATCTTTTCTATGAAGGAGAAATTCCACTTGATGCGGTAGAAACATCTCCTGATTATCCACTTTATACGGAAAGCACGAGCAATCGACCCGATATGCGTATGGACATATATTTAGAAGCAGTTTATATGGGCAGTTTATTGTTCGATTTTAAATATCGGCCTCTTCACCATATATGGGACGTCACGAGGGTAAAGTACAAAACAGCAACAATGCGTAAGCTTTCGCAGTATGCATTGTCATGTAAATCTAATTATTTATTTGGCACAAGAGAGGCAAGGTATGTTAGGCCTGTTCATGAAGTATGGGCGATTCATCCTAATGTCCATAAGGAATACCCTGTAGCAAAAAAGTTGGAAAATCACGATCTTCGCATAGTCCAACTTAGTCCAACATATAGCACCGAGCATATTGCAGAAAATCTTACAATAGCCATTACAGAATTAGTGAATAAACAAAATGTGTTATCGTTATTGACCGTGTAAAGGATAGGGATAGAAGGGAAACAGGAATTATACTCTTAAAAATCCTAGCTCCATTCTAAGATTTTCAAAGTATAGTGCGGCTCATTCGTGTTTTTAATGTGGTAACATTAACATGAAAAAAAGTGAACCACATTCGTGAAAACAGAGAATGGTAAGGAGCGTCGAATGAAAAAAGTAGCAATCCTAGTATGCATAGTATCCCTTCTATCTGTCTCTGCTTGTAGCATAACGAAATATGATAAAGAAATTCATTCTGCTATGAAAGCATTACAAGAGGATCAGTACGGAAATGCGCTTACTCACTTGATGGAAGCAGAAAAAGAACATTCTACAGCAGAAGTAAAAACATATATCGATGAAACGAAGCATATACAAAACAGTGTTCAAGCTATTGAGCAAGGAGATTATAATGGTGCCGTAGCGGCTGCAGAGCAAATTGTAAATGCGAAAGATTCTTCTGAGTATATTGAGATACTGAAGGAGAAAGCAAATCGAATGATAACCAAAGTAAATCAGTGGAATTCACAGCAAAAGGAAATGCAAGATAAGCTGATGAAAGCACAGGCATTAGCTAATGAAAAGAAATATGAGGAAGCGGAAGCTATTCTGAAAGAACTTTCTAACACAGCGTCCCAAAGTGAACAAATTAAAGCAATTGCAAAACAGGCAAATCAGCTGTGGCAGATGATAGACCAAGAAAAACAGAATTCTACCAATGCACAGACATCCTCTGCCACGCCAAGTGGTGAAATAAAGTAAAAAAAGAAGGGGGCACACCCCTTCTTTTTTCATGTTAACTATTTTTTCTCTATGTCTTTTAGTATGTCATCAAAAGCAAGGAGAATATATGTTACACTTGATAAGGATAAGTCAATTCATCAATTAAACTGTAATTTACTCACAAGGGGAGAATGCAGTGCAACAGCAAATGGAGAAACACATTGAAACTACAATTGTTGAAGCAGCAATTGTTTTATTTTCTACAAAAGGATTTGAAACGACATTAGATGATATTGTAGAGGCCTCAGGAATTTTCAAAGCAGAAGCATTGCAATATTTTCAATCGAAGGAAGAAATTATCCAGTTTATCATTAAACAACAGATACAATTCATTCGAGAACATATGCAAATGTTAACCAAGGGGAAGGGTGCGTTGACACCTTCTATCATACAATTGTTTGTTGATCTTTCAAACAACATTCAGCATAGTCAAGTATCACTACAAATGTTATTACAATTCTCACTTATGAATCCGGTTTTTCGTCAGACTGAGTGTAGCATTGAACAGATTGTGGGAGTGCTAGAGGAGCTGTTTGAGAAAGGACAAAGGTCTGGGGAATTCAACACATTGCTATCATCCAACACGATGGCGCAGCTAGCATGTCAGCAATATTTTGGAATCCTTATGACATGGTGTATGAATGGGGAGGATTATAGTCTGCAAGAACGTGTGAAAATCTCATTTGGAATGTTATTCAATGGCTTGTTAAATCGATACTAGAATACATAGAAAAGAATACAAATACATAGAAGAAGTCTAGGCTAATCTATAAAGAGCAAAAAGACGTGCAAAAAATTCATCGCTTGCACGTCTTTTTTACTTGTTGTTAAGAATTTCATGTAACATGTTACATCGTTTCAGCATTGGTAGCAGATGTGATTTCCTTCTGTTTAGGAACCTTTGTTAAAATGACACCTCCAATAATGAAGAGGATGACGATGCTAAGTACTCCTGCATTTGTTTTTCCAGTTGCCTGCGCGGTGACACCTACGAGAAAAGGCCCCATAATTGCTGCGAATTTGCCGAAGATATTATAGAATCCGAAAAATTCGTTTGCTGATTCTCTTGGTACGATTCGAGCAAAATAAGAACGGCTCAGTGCTTGAATCCCACCTTGCGAGCTAGCTACAAGCATAGCCAAGATCCAGAAATCGAGGGTTGTTTTTAAGAAATAGGCGTATGTACAAATGATGACATACATAACAATTCCCACTAGGAGCATAGTTCTTCCTGAGAATTTTTCAGCTAATTTTCCATACAGGAGAGAAAATGGAGCGGCAACGATTTGGGTGACAAATAGAATAATAAGCAAGTTTGTACTACTAATACCTAGGTCTGTTCCGTAAGCGGTAGACATCGTTATAATCGTATCAACACCATCAATGTAGAAGAAGTATGAGAGTAAAAATAGAAAGACGATTCTATGTTTTTTAATATTAAGGAAGGCTTGGAACAAACGTTTAAAGCTGTTTCCAATCGGATTCGGTTCATGTTCAATATAGTAGTTTTGTGTGACGTTACGCAGCAAGGGAATAGTAAAGAGCCCCCACCAAAGGGCAGTAATAGAAAACGCAATTTGACTTGCGACTGTGGCAGATAACGGGAGTATATTGTTTTGTGCAAGAATGATAATAGCAATTGCGATAATGAATGGGATTGTACTTCCAATGTATCCGTAGGCATAGCCTCTTGTTGAAGTTCGGTTCATCCGTTCATCGGTAGTAACATCAATAAGAAATGCATCATAAAAAATATTAGCTCCTGCAAATCCTACAACTGTGAGCATATAGCATATTAATAGCAACAGCCATTGATTATGCGGAACAATAGCAAGCATAGCTGTAAAAATAATACCGAGTGCAAAAAAGAAAGTGAAAAATCTCTTCTTAAAGTCTTTATAGTCTGCGATTGTTCCTAAGATTGGTGCAAGCAGTGAAATGAGAAAAGTAGCAAGTGAGTTCGCATAGCCCCAGTACGCCGTTGATGTTGCTGAAGCTAGGCCTGCATTATTTGCAGCTGCTTTAAAATAGATAGGAAATACTGCGGTAGTAATGATAAGCGAATAAGCAGAATTTGCCCAATCATAAAAGATCCAGCTCTTTTCTTTCTTCGTAATCCCTTTCATGCGATGATCCTCCCTAAGGTTTTAATGTATTTCCGAAAGAAGTCCCCATCTTCAAGAGCCCAGCGGTAAGGTGGGGATGAATTTCGGTTAGGTATAGCCTAACTGATTTCTAAGAACTGCCAATTGTTCGTATGGTGTATACGTTCTATATCTGATATCTTCACTTGTTTATAAGATTTATCAGGATTTTGTACATAGTGTCCATGTATATCTTGTACGTATACCATTTTCCCTGTAAACCCCGTCACAAAACCTACTTGCCCAAATACCTTGACTTTATCTCCTAAATAGATTTTATCTACATGCGGTGTATTTTTATTGTTCCGTTTTGCACTTGTATTTTTCGTTTTTCTCCCTCTTCTTGCGGTTGCTTCATGAAGAGAGCGTTTTTTCTTTCTAAATTGCTTGATGAAAAATTCACCGCTTTGATCGTATTCTTGTAGTTGTATTGGATTGGTAATCGCAATGGCATCATTTGCATGCGTTTTGGCTAATCCAAGTTCTTTTCTCTTTGGTGTTGTGCAACTGCCATACGTAATCTCACAATCTAAACGATTCATAATATGTAGCCGCAATATATTCATAAAAGCAGTTTCTTTATATTGTTTGACTTTCTTGAAACTGTGTTTGATTTTCCCTTGATGAAATTTTTGATGACATTCATCATGCACTGTTACAAGGTTATCTGCCATATCAGAGCCGCCGTTGCATCGTTCAATGATATGATGCGTATGCATGATACCACCTTTTTTCTTGCAAATTTGACACGTATAGTTATCTCTCGCAAATACGTAATATCTTGCATTCCAAAAGCCAAAGGCATCTCCTTGTTGATATTCGATTCCTTGTATATTAGGGTTTTTTAGTTTTTGCGCATCAAATTTTCCTACTTCGACAATGACTTTTGGAGATGGTAAGAGGAATTTGAATTTCTCTATCCAATGAATAACATTGTCGATTCGACTTTGAATGGAGGGTGGGAGCCAGCCTTCTTTCTTTTTTCGGTTCAGAAAACGTGCTTTTCGGTAGCGGGTTTTACGTTGTCTTCGACTTCTACGTAATGTAGCTCTAAGGAACAGGTTCTCTTTGACGTCTTGGCGTAACGCAATGGTTCCTTTCGCAAGTACTTTTTCTTCTGTTGTAATCGCAACGCCTACATACTTTGCGCCACTATCAACGCCGATTGTAACTGGTTGTACTGTTTCTCCAGTAGCATATTGGAGCTGAATGATAAATGGTGTGTATCCCACAATCTTTGCTTTTCCTTGTTTGAGAAGAAGCCGAGCCTTGCGAGGACTGCAGGGCATAAGCGGTTCTCCTCTTACATTCTTGACAAATACACGCATGTTTTGTCCCTCCTAAGAGTTTGTTTCCCTTCGCCAATGTTTGTAGATGTTGGCAACTTCTTATATAAGAAGGCTTGTGGTTGACCGTTCCTTCCCAATCAGAACTGTTACAGAGCTACCATAGAGCCAAGAACTAGGGAATCATTCTTGGGTATGCAACCTACGAACGGAGTCTACAAAAGACAAAGACTAGACAACCAGAGCTTTTTACAAGCCCTCACTTCAAAACGTGTTAGCGTTTAAGTGGTGGGTAGTTGACGGTAATTGTACAGGAACCTTACTTGGTAATAGTGAGTAATGGATGAAAATTAATACATATTTTACAAACTATTATAATTGCAGCATAGCCGCTATACATGTTCCGTCTGTATCACCTAAATCTAAGCCGAGGAGGGCAGCCATTGTAGGTCCTTCATCAATGAGACGCATAAAAGGAATAATAGCACCTTGACGAATTCCTTTACCTGCCGCTATGAAAATGGTTGTGTAATTGTCCTTTGTCGGAGAATAGCCATGAGTGGCAAGGGTATATTTTTTGTCAGCTTTCGTATCTTCAGGAGTAATACGTAGTTTATACGATCCAATCCAATCCTCCAGAAAATAATAGCCTTTTTTTGCCTCAAGCATAAATAGACAGTTCCCGTCTGCTCCGCGCATTTTTGCCTCCTCACTATTTAGTACAAATTCAATTCCGCTAGAAGAATCGGCAAGTAAAGTTGTGACCATACGGGATACCTTTTCTTTTGTTTCATCATCATATTTGTCTTTCAGGTAGATATATGCTGATCCATCACAGCTTTTGCAGTATGCCTTCCAATCCGTTACATTCCCGCGTGCATCGACTGTAATGAAATTCTGTTCATAAAGAAGAACATTCAGATGTAGAGCGGTTGTTTCATCTAATGCGCTATGATCTCCTAATACAATGATTGTGCTGTCGTCTGAAAGGTTACTTTCTTTTAATGCACGCATCAGTTTGCCAAGACGATTATCATGACGATGGATCGCTTGGATGGCTTGCTTAGATGAGAATCCATACATATGCCTTTGCGTATCTAAGTCGGTAAAATGAACAAGCGTAAGATTTGGTTTTTTCGTTTTTATTGTATGAATAGCTGCTTCAAGCACGAAGTCATCTAGTTCTGGTTGACTTAAGCCTTTTCGTAAATGGCCAAATCGCCGATTCATATCCAACTGATAGAAGGGGCTTCCATTAAGAAGAGATACAAGAACTTGCGTGTGCCAAGGGCGATTGGGGAAGATTTCTGGCATATGATAATGAATGTCTGCTCTCGCTGTCACTGGCCACAGAAGGGCAGCTGTTTTTAGTCCTGCTCGCTTTGCCTCATCATAGATTGTCGTTCCTTGGATGTGACGACGGTGCCAATGCCAATCGGGAGATAACCGCCCTGGCTGTAATAATGTGTTGTTTGTAATACCGTGGCGTGATGGATAATTACCAGTTACAATCGTTGCATGAGACGGATACGTTACAGAAGGATATATAGCTTCTACCTTTTTGGAATAGGCTCCTTTTTGAAGGAGTGTATGAAAATGTGGAAGCTCCTGCAAAAGTGGAAAGTCTAATGAAGACAGACAATCAAATGAGAGAACAAGTAGATGTTTTGTTGCAGGTTGCATAATAGAAATCCTCCTTACTTGTAAGCTAGTAAGATTGTAATACGATATGTAGAGGAAAGGTATGCATTTACAATATTTTCACAAAAGTAAATAAAATCTATCATAAAAGTAAAAAAACGTCTCAAATATGTAGTTTTAGTAAAGGAGTAATCCTTGTAATAAAATAGCAGGATAAAAGTAGATTAGATTTTTACTACTTTGTATCCTGTGTTAGAAAATGTATTGTTGTTATTATTTTTCGTAATGTATAATTGGTAATACTAGTGCTTTTGTACGTATAGCAACAAGCCCTTACGATAGGAGAGAAGTGAATTTGGGACGAATGACTGTATATCCGCAATCGATGGAGCAAGTGAGTCAGACAATTCAAGACACGGTACGTAGCTTTGAACAGCTAATAGGGGAATTTTCTGGTTTTCTAGATCGATTGTCGTTTGAACAGATAGAAAGAGAGAAATTGATACAGAGTAGGAATAAATGGAATGAAATTTCTCAAATGCTTGTTGAGGTTTTAGAAGAGCAAGCTAGTTTTCTTTCGGAAACAGCGAATGAGCTACGGCTGCTGGATGAAGAATTTGTTAATTTGGAAGCGTTTCATACGGCTGGCTCTTCATTCTTATCAGCTATGTCTTTTCAAAAACTACAAAATGTATACGGAGCAAACATAAGTAATCCTCAATTAACACGACATCTTCTATCATTAGGTGAATATGAAAAAAAAGGTATGGAATCAGATACAAGGACAAGCGGAGATTTTTCCTCTGACCGTACAGAAGATGTAAGATATGATTTGCTGTCTAACACTTTAAGTAATAAGGCAGGGGAGGATGTTCTACAAACGGAAACAATTTTTGAAGGAATTCAATTTCGAAATGTAGAAAAGGACGAAGATGATTTGCTTTCTATTAAAGACAAATTAAAGTCTTTTGTTTTAGAAAAAAATAGATATAATTGTACTTGAAAATAATCTTTGTTTACTCTAAACAGGGCTTTATAAATGAGTTAAAATAGAAGAGAGACTATAGAGGTCTCTCTTCTATTTTTGTATCAGAAAGGCGATAGGAAGTATTGGGTTAAAAATCATGCCTATTGTAAAGAATAGAATAGCATTCCTACTTAAATAAATTGATGCCTAGGCAGGCTTTTATAAATAATATATGTAATAAAAAATCCGTATATTCAATGAATGTAAAGAAAAATCATAGTACAGCAAATATAAAGGAATACTAGGGGTCTATAAAAGGAGATTCGTATCATGAGTATTATAGATAGAATAGAACTAACGAATGAAGAGTTCTTTTTTCTAGCGAGTCTGTTTGACTGTGATGCTCTTATTGGAGTACCCGATCCCTTTATAGGATATTGGATCGAAGACATTGAAGCAGCGATGAAACGAGCCGCACAGTCTCTCGTTAAGAAAGGATACATTGTATATAAGGACAACGATATAGATGTAATACCAAAATTATTTACTTATATGGAAATTTGCACAAAAACAAATATGACATTATGGATGCAATCGGAACGGAACGGCAAACGAGATGAAATCTACTATTATTTTGATGCTGGAAAAGTAATAGAAAGTCATGTATTTGAAATAGGTGAACAGCTTACTTATCATTTGAACGAAAGAGGAACGTCAATTGAACTCTGGAATGAAATTGTGAAGGGCATGCTGCCAAAACAAAGACAGGTGATTCAGGACGGAGCGATCATTTTAGATAGAGAGGAATTTATAGGTTATCTAGAAAACGGCAAGTATAGCTTAAAGGAGCTTGAAGCGAAATTGAGGTGGCATCACGCGTCAAGTAATATGGCAAAGCAGCTTGCAAAATCAATGAAACATCATGAACGATACAGTCAATTTACAGTCTTCTATCGTGTAGAAGGTGATTGGCGTGTCAATTATATTGGTTTATTATGTGATGAAGTATCAAACTTTATTGTCGTAGGTATGGAAAAGCATCTTCGTCAATTTGTGAAAATTTATAGCATCGCACAAAGTGAGTTTATTCGAGAAATGCAGGGAATGATTCTGCGATCGAAGAGTCCGTCATTGTGAAAAATAGAATGAGGCGATGCAACGCTGCTTCGCCTCATAGAATTCTATTTAAGGGTAGTTAGATCTTTTTTCAATAAGTGAATTATTTCATTAAGGATCCAAGCTCTTCCGTAATGGCTTGCATTTCACTAATACTAAATGTATTACGCTTGATGACATGATAATAAATTTCGAGTAATTCTTCATACATTTCTGCATTAAAGTTTTCTGCACGAACTGCATCGGCGTTGACCATACGGAGTTTTTCTTTAATTGCTTCTACCATATATGAAATATTTTCTTTTGATTGTATTGATAAATCCAATGAAACTCCTCCTCTTTCGTGAACTAATTCTATATTATCACCTTTTCGACAATATTTTGTAACGATTTCTACCGTGGTTTACAATTGTATACGATAAAATACAAATAGTGGGAGCTTAAATTATATCCACTGTATAGAGTTTCCCCTTATACTAGGTGTAAAGATTTATAATGAAGGGGAGAATGAACTATGATTCACGTATTATTTGTTTGTCTTGGTAATATTTGTCGTTCGCCGATGGCAGAGGCAATTTTCCGTGATTTAATTGTTAAGAATAACTTACAGGATAAGATTGTTGTAGATTCAGCGGGAACGGGCAACTGGCATATCGGGGAAAAACCACATATTGGAACGCAAAAAATATTAACGGAAAACACAATTTCCTTTGAAGGAATTACAGCACGGCAAGTAGAAAAAAATGATTTAACGAAGTTCCATTATATCGTTGTCATGGATGAACAAAATTTACATGACGTGTATCGTTTTGGTCAGTCTAAGGGTTATGTTGGACGATTGTCGGATTTTGTTCCTACGGACAGTTGGAAGGACGTTCCAGATCCATACTTTACAGGAAACTTTCAGGAGGTATTTGACCTCGTAACAGAGGGATGTAAGCATCTTTTGGAGCACATTCGGAAAGAGAATAGCATGTAAACTAATGGAGAGGGTGAAGGAAAATGGAAAAGAAACAAACAGAAAAGAAGAATACATTTGCTCGAAATATTACAATTGGTGTCGCTGTAGGTGCACTAGCTACGTTATGCAAAAGAGAAAATCGTGAGAGACTAACTGCAAATGCCCGCAAGGTTAAGGAAAAAATGTGTGATCTTCGTAATCAAGCAGCTCCTATTAAAGAACGTGTGAAAGAAACTGTACAGGATATTCGTGCAAAGGGTAGTCAACTGACAGATAAGGAAGTTGTAAACGAAAAAATTGAATCCATAAAGAAAATAACACCTCTCGTAATCGAAACGTTACAGGAATCACGAGAAATTTTTAATAGAAAGAAACAAGAATTGAAAGAACAAGAAGAAGCTAAGCGAAAAGAAGAAGAGCTCGCTTTTGCACAGGCAGAGGCATCTGCAACTACTGTAGAAGAGGTATCATTAGAGACAGAGGAGATACCAGAAGAAGAAACTGAGAAAAAAGAAGAAGCTGGTGCAGATAAAAAGTAATTGTACTAAGTAGGTGAGCACATTGTACTTCAGCAGGAGAGTAAACAAATTTGTAACATTACTTCTTCATTTGTATGAGCGGACAAAAAAGGATGATGTGGCGGGTATGGCTTCTCAACTCGCCTATTTTTTCTTACTGTCAATTTTCCCGGCACTTGTCTTTTTACTTACAATTATTGGATTTTTACCACTTGAATCTGAAGATATTCTATTGTTTTTACAGCAATATGTCCCAGCTGATGGAATGAAAGTCATTGAGACGAGCGTTTCGAAGATTGTACAAAACCAAAATGGCGGACTCATGTCATTTGGTATATTAGGGACGCTTTGGGCGGCATCCAATGGAATTAATGCGATTATGAATGCCTTTAATCGTGCGTATGATAGTAAAGAGACGCGACCATTTTACATAACAAGAGCAATCTCGATTGTACTAACTATTGCAATGGTATTTGTCATCATGTTTGCACTTGCCCTTCCTGTGTTTGGAAAGCTAATTGGTACTGCTATTTATGCAGTATTGCACTTACCTGGAAGCTTTTTAGAAATATGGGGTACCGTACGTCTCGTTCTTAGCTTTTTTGTATTATTTATTGTCTTTGCATTTCTCTATAAGTTTGCCCCTAACCGAAAGTTATATCCAATAGAAGTGATGCCAGGGGCAGCGTTCGCATCAGTTGGTTGGGTTGTCGTTTCGTATTTGTTTGCCTACTATGTAGAAAGGTTTGGGCACTATTCAACTACCTATGGTAGTTTAGGCGGTATCATTGTTCTTATGCTTTGGTTCTATTTGACTGCGTGGGTTATTTTACTAGGTGGTGAACTGAATGCTATGATCTATAGCGGACGAAGTAACGGTAGTGATTTCCATACTAAAAAGAAGGATTAACTCCCATACTATATCTGAAAAGGGGGCGATCTGATGAGTAAAAATCAACATGGAAACGCTAAAAATGATAAAAACCAACGTAAGCAACGCAGCAGCTCACAACCAAAACATAAAACGAGCGGAAGCGCAAACGGTTCAAACGATTATCATTAACAGCAGACTCCAAAGGAAATCTCCTTTGGAGTCTTTTTTTGAAATTATTCGTTTGCTTTTAGTAATCGTAAGCCGTTTAAAATGACGAGAATGGTACTACCTTCGTGTCCAATTACCCCATATGGAAGGGCCAAAAATTGAAGGAAGTTTGAGCAAATAAGTAGCGCAATGACAGATAATGAGAAAATAACATTTTGCTTTACAATTACATTCATACGCTTTGATAACTTAATGGCCTGTGCTAATCGAGAAAGCTCGTTCTTCATTAATACAACGTCTGCGGTTTCTAGGGCAACGTCCGTCCCTTCTCCCATTGCAACGCCAATACTAGCAGTTGCAAGTGCAGGAGCATCATTAATACCATCCCCAACCATTGCCACAGTCCCGTATTTTTCTTTCAATTCCTTAATTGCTTCCACTTTTGTTTCAGGTAGACAGGAACCATAGTATTCAGAAATATTGCTTTCTGCTGCAATTGCTTTCGCTGTTTGTTCATTGTCTCCTGTAATCATTACCGACTTTACACCAAGTGCATCTAGTGCCTGTATTGTCTTTAATGTTTCCGGGCGGAGAATGTCCTTTAGCGCAATTAGACCGACAATGCCTTGTTCGTCACTCATATAAACTAGTGTTTTTCCTTCATTCGCAAGCTTTGATGCAATTCCATCTTTAAATGTAGCTGCTTCATCTCCAACGAAGGCAGGTTTCCCAATTTTATAAGCTTTATTGTCGACAACTCCTTTTAATCCAAATCCTGTTACATCCTCTACCTTTTCTGGTTTGACAGGGGCCGCGTTGTATGTTTGCTTCGAAAATTTTACAATTGCTTCTGCCAATGGATGTGTAGAGTGACTTTCGATAGAGGCCATTATTTGTAACATATCAGCCTCTGTGATTCCTTCTCGTACGAATACATCTGTGACAACGGGACGTCCTTGTGTTAATGTTCCTGTTTTGTCAAAGGCAACAGCTCGTAAGGATGCAAGTCGTTCTAAGTGAACACCGCCTTTAAACAAAATACCATGACGTGCACCATTTGAAATGGCAGATAAACTAGCAGGTGTGATGGAAGCAACAAGTGCACAAGGAGATGCAACCACTAGTAAAATCATAGCTCGGTATAATGTTTCGTTCCAACTCCAACCAAGGGCATAATGTGGTATGAACATCATTAACGCAACGACAGCTAAGACCGCTTTAACATAGGTCCCTTCAAATTTTTCGATAAATAGCTGGGAAGGAGATTTTTCACTTTGCGCACTTTGCACCATTCGAATGATTTTTTGAAACAACGTTTGGTCACTATTTTTCGTAATCTTGACTTCAATAGCGCCGCGCATATTTACTGTTCCAGCGAATACATTATCATTTACTTTCTTTTCATTTGGGATTGGCTCACCTGTAATAGCAGCTTCATCAACATTTGTTTCACCAACAACAATCATTCCATCAGCAGGAATTCTTTCTCCTGGTTTAATGAGAATAATATCATCAATTTGAAGTTCTTTTACAGGTACACGTTCTTCGGTTCCATTAGATATACGAAGCGCTTCTTCAGGTTGTAAATCAAGAAGTGCGGAAATTTCTTTTTTACTTTTATTCATCGTGTAAGTTTCCATTGCACCGCTAAGTGCGAAGATTAATATTAAGATGGAACCTTCTGCCCAATATCCAATCATTGCGGAACCAACAGCTGCAAAAATCATCAGCATTTCAACGTTTAAATCTTTTTCCTCGATGGTACTGGTAATTCCCTCTTTCGCTTTTGCGTATCCACCAATCAGAAAGGCCAGCACAAAGAAGGCAATAGAAACGGTAGTTGCACCTTGCTTATCTAATATCCATCCGATAAGAATGAAAACACCAGAAGATAGTGCAAATATGAGTTCATGGTGTCTTTTGAATGTCTCCATGAATGAAGCTGTTTGATTATTCTTTACTTGTTTTTGCTCAAGTGTTTTTGCTTGGCTACTCATATAAATCATCTCCTCTCTTTTCTTCTAATGAGAAAAAGAATCAAAATCGCTACCCCTAAAAAACACGAAAGCTGCCATCCAAATGGATAGCAGCGCTATATCAAGTCTTATGGGGTATTTAGTTTTCCTCGCCCTCATTATATCATGAAACATCTATGGAGTGATATGAAATAATTTGAAAATGAGAAATAAAATGTATGCTGTATTTGCTTTCCTATTGAATATATGTAAGCAGACTTCTTAGAACATAAATTGTAGAAATTTTGATGAATTCCTAGGGGAGGACAAGTTGAAATAAAGACATGAAACAGATAAGATAGACAGAGTATCATTTTATTATTAAGAAGCATTGAGTCAGTAATAGGATTAGAAAACTGTTTCGTATGTATCGGATTTAGATAGAAAGGATCTGTTTACGTATAGGAGGGTGCAATGCAATAGAATGGAACAGCATATTATGCAATGGATTATGCACTATGGCTATTTGGGTTTAATTGTTGTATTGGCAGGAGGGGTAGTTGGATTACCCGTTCCTGATGAGCTGATTCTCACATTTGTTGGTTATAACGTATCACAAGGATATATGACATACATAGCAGCTATTGTATGCGGTTTGTTAGGAGCAATGCTAGGAATTACGTTAAGCTATTTGTTAGGATGTAAGCTTGGCTTACCTGTATTACAGAAATTCGGGTCAAAGTTCGGAATCACAGAAGCAAAAATACAACGAACACATGTATTATTTAAAAGATTTGGCCCTTTTCTCTTAATAATTGGATATTTTTTACCGGGGGTTAGGCATTTGACTGCCTATTTTGCTGGTATTTCATCTCTTAGTTATCGGCGCTTCTGTGCATATGCTTATTCTGGAGCGTTTTTATGGGTAATGGTATTCATTACACTTGGAAGAAAATTAGGAGATAATTGGCATGTCGTGATTCGAACCATCCATCATTATGGTACGATGCTAACCATTACATGCATATGTATTGGAGTACTAACGTGGTTGTATATGCAGGCGATAAAAAACGCTCGTGAAAGTTAAAGTAAAAAAAAACAAGATTGGCCTACGCCAATCTTGTTTTTTTTTACTTTATTTTGTTACAGCTGGAAGACCAGTAATTTCTGAAATTTTATCAGCTGGTTGTTCTTGTCCGTCAATCGTTACGGTAACCTTTTGTTTCGGATTAGCAGTTACTACCCATGCGTTAGGTAGATAACGAGATTTAAATTTAGTTGCAGGGACGTTAATAATATCTCCCATTGCATATAGAGTAGAAGAAGCTCCGCCATCCATAGCCATCGCATTGTAAGCGCCTCGGTCATATAATAGGTCTTGGCAGTCCTTAATGGATGCGCCTAAACTATGTGGTTGTCTTCCATCAATAACGAGAAACATAAGCGTACCATCTTTCTTTTGGGCCATAATGGTTCTTGGACCATAGCCCCAGCCGCCGTTTCCGCTTGTAATCATTTTTTGACCATTTACAATCAATTGTGGCATAAATCCTGCGGCAGATTCAACGCCTTTATCAATGAGCTGCTTTGCAGAATAATCACCCGTTATCATTTCACCGTATTTTGTTAAACCAGAAATAATGGTGCTGGTATTTTCATCTTTTGGTGTATTAATAATTTTACCATCTGTAATTACGATTCCAATTCCAACACTACCGCCGCCGACTCCTGTTTCATCAACAAAGCCGCTTGCATTTACAGCAGCGAGTGCTTTTTCGCGTTGAGCCATTACATAAATCTTCTCACCAACATCCGCACCTTGCGTTCCTTGTTGGTTAACAAGCTTCACATTAAGCGGATTGCTTATCGTCATAAGCTTACCTTCATAGAAGTGATCATCAAACTTTTGTTTTACTGTTTCAATTGTAATATTTAAAGGTTCCGTTTTCTTTTTTTCAAGTTCTTTTTGCGATAAACTAAACGTTTCATTACTGTTTATTGTCTTTGGATCGTAGATGTTTTTAACAATGGCATCTAATTCACTCTGAGGTAAGAGTAATAATTTTGCGTATTGGCGATGCTGGGATGTAAGAATAGTTTCTGCAGCAATCGTCCGTAATTGATGACCATAAGGTGTCGCAAATAATACAATGCCAGCACATATAATAATGCTAAATCCTACTGTTAAAAGAATTTTCAGAGAAAGGATTAGCTTTCGTTTCATTCATAAATCTCCCTTCATGTAACGCATAACGATACTATAGTATCATATTTAAAAGATAAGTTTACAACGTAAAAATTATGAAACATATACAAGTAATAGCAGCTTATAAAAGCAAAACCTATATGTAGCTATGGATAAACATTCGCAGTCTGTTAGAAGTAGGAATCTACACCTGAGCGGAAGTATAGCTATAAGGGAGGTATGAAAAGCCATTTAATACTTGATTGGAGTATTCATAAAAAAAGCAAAACAAATCCCATTACATAATCACTATAAAATTTTATACAATCTATTGAATATATTATAGATGGTTTTATAACTATTCAATTACAGATGTGTTAAAGTTTCATGTAGTTCTGTTACCTTCATTGTAATATTTGTATTATAGGGTAAGATTATGGAGTCCATTATAATGGAAGATTTCATTTGTATAATAAAAAGGAGAAGGGCAATTGCGCCTTCTCCTTTTTATTGAATACTCCCCTTGTTTATCTATTATTCTGCGATTTCTTCAAGATGAAAATACGTTACGTTGTAGATGTGTTCAACTTCTTCGTCTGTCATAAACGTTAATTCCTCACGTTGTAATCCTCTTTGTTTCTCAATAAACTCGATCATGTTTCTACGCTCTTCTCTTCTCATTATAAATTCCCCCATCCCACTGTTTTAATACAGTTTATTTAAGTTGATATTATTATATAACAGAAAATCCAAAAAGTGCTACACTTTTTTAAAAAAAATACAAATTTTTAAAGAAAAGGTATTTTGATGGGGGACGCCTTTTCATCGGTGGGGAAAAGCATTATTTTTTAAACAAATAGAAGATAAATTTTACGAAACAAGGTGAAGAATAATGATAGAATGAAGATTATCGAAAGTAGGGAAGGGTTGGAGCATTTTATGGTTAATAAATTGTTCTTATTGTTTGTTACAATTGGACTACCAGTATCAATTGTAGGAAACATACTTCATTGGCCAGATACGATAATGTTTGGCATATACTGCCTTACCATTATTGCATTAGCTAGCTTAATGGGGAGAGCAACAGAAAGTCTTGCTATTGTTTCAGGTCCACGTGTAGGTGGATTATTAAATGCAACATTTGGAAACGCCGTAGAATTAATTATTTCGATTTTTTCGCTGAAGGCAGGATTAACAGAAGTGGTACTTGCTTCGCTAACAGGTTCTGTCTTAGGGAACCTATTGCTCGTTGCAGGTCTATCATTTTTTATTGGAGGATTAAAATATAAGCGTCAATCATTCAATGTGTTTGATGCTCGGCACAATTCAACGCTGCTAGTTTTTGCTGTTATCGTTGCATTTGTTATTCCTGAAGTATTCTCACAAACATTGAACGATTCGAAGACGTTTTCGTTAAGTGTGGGTATTTCCATTATCTTAATAATTCTCTATCTTGCAGGTCTATTCTTTAAATTGGTTACACATCGTGGTGTGTATCAGCATCAAGAAGTAGAGGAAGTAACTGAAGAAAAACCAGAGTGGGGAAAAACAAAAGCCATGAGTGTTCTTGCACTGGCAACTATAGCTGTTGCCTATGAATCAGAATCCTTAGTACATACATTTGAATCTGTTGCGACCGCATTCGGCTGGTCGGAATTATTCATAGGGATTATCATTGTAGCAATTGTCGGTAATGCAGCCGAACATGCTTCTGCTGTTATGATGGCATATAAAAATAAAGTGAACGTTGCAGTAGAAATTGCCATTGGCTCTACGCTGCAAGTGGCAATGTTCGTAGCCCCTGTTTTGGTGCTGTTATCCATTTTATTGCAGCAGCAAATGCCGCTAGTGTTTACATTACCTGAATTGGTTGCGATGAGTACAGCTGTATTTTTAATAATCTCCATTTCAAACGATGGAGACACAAATTGGTTTGAAGGGGGAACCCTATTAGCGGCTTATATCATCATGGGAATAGGTTTTTATCTTCTATAATAAAACATGAATACAATGATCGACTCTATTTTAAAGTAGGGTCGATTTTTTTGTGATTTTTTTGGCATAACGGCGGAAAGAGAAGAAAACAATAACTATGATTCACTATATATGAAAGGAGATTTATCATGGAATGTGCAAAACGTGTCATTATGCTTTTCCTTCTTTTTTGCATCTTCTCTTACCCGTTTGAAGTGTATGGAAGTGAGAAAATTCCACCGTCAGTAGTCGATATTTCAAAGGACAATACGTATCCGAATGCAACTCAAAACGTCCCACGATTGCAGCCTAGCGAGCTTGCAAAACGGCTAGTAGAATCTTCACCGGTACCTATTGAAAACCCGGATTTAATACGGATGTTAAATGAAACCTCAATCGCTAACGCACCGCTTGCGGTTGGTTATAAAGCAAGAATTTATTTAGGACAATGGCCATTACAATATGAATCATCAGAAACTGTAGTGAATTGGGAATATCAGCAGGTTAACAAAAACTACATGGATAATCGCGGGAATGGTGCCTTTGTACAAATGGTATATCATCAAGATCAGCAGAAAGTCATACGAGGGGGCTTAACGGCAAATGTGAAAAATGCCGACGAAGTCAAAAAAATGATGATGCTAAAAGCGATGGACAAAACACATTTACCCCTTGCATTTCAAACGATAGTCGGATACGGAACGAAGCATAGTCGTGTATATAACTTGTCTCCAAATAACATTGGCTATCTGTATGCCTATGTACCGGCGGTAAGTGAAAAAGGAAAGATCACGTATGGAGAAGTTTATCTCGTGTTAAAAGGAAACCAGCACAAGCTTGACATTGAAAACGTAACCTCACAAGGCATTGGGGCATGGATTCCAATTCAAGATAGGCTTTCTTTTGGATTTTTAGCAACGCCGAAGCCAAGATGACCCCAGCGAGGTACTAAGTTATCTGAAAAAGCCGGGAGCAATCTCCTGGCTTTTTCAGAGGACATATTTTGCTTTTTTATCCCGCTTTAACGGGCAGTAAGACCCACACCTCAAGATTCAGAGAGAAGCAAGGAAGATGGGTGGGGGACAACTGCCCGTAAAAGTCCGAATTGGGTGGGCTAACCATCAGTGGGAAAAACCCCCCCACTGATGGAAGTTTCACTTTATAACACTGCTTTTTTCTCTAAAAAGTTTTCCTCTGGATAGTAACTATTTTTCACAAGTATGTTCGGACCGAGACATTTTACAGAGGAGCAGTGACAGCTGAGGGATTTAGCCACTGCTGATTGCTGCCATGCTTCATATGCTTCTTGCAACGTATTTGTTTGAATGTTTCCAAGAATAGGTATATCACCAAAATCTGTTACGATGATGTTTCCATCGAAAATGTTAATGTTGAGGCGAGAGCGGCCGTCTGGATCATTACGAACCGTAACGTTTTTACTGCCTCGCAGTTTCCTTAAAATAGCCTGATCCTTTTCATCGCTGCTACAAGCATAAAACGGCAATGTTCCAAAGAGCATCCAAACATTTTCGTTACGAATGTCAAGAAGGTGAGAAATAGCACCGCGAATTTCATCCTTCGTAAGTATTTCTAAATTGCTTGCGAAATCGCTAGGATACATAGGATGTACTTCGTGACGCATGCATCCCATTTCCTCGACAATTTGCTTATGGATATGTTCAATATGAGGAAGCGTACGTTTATTTAGCATCGTTTCCGCTGAAACAAGTACACCAGCTTTTGAAAGTGCCTTACTATTATCAATCATTCGTCTGAAAAGCTGTTCTCTTTGGGCGATACTTGGCTTTTTCTCCATCATGGCAAATCCGCCTTCTACGAAATCTTGCACTGTACCCCAGTTATGTGAAATATGTAAGACATCTAAGTAAGGAATGATTTGCTCATATTTTGAAAGCTCAATCGTTAAGTTTGAATTAATTTGTGTTCGTACGCCTCGTTCGTGTGCATATTTAAAAAGAGGCATTACATACTCCGCCACCGATTTCTTCGATAGCATCGGTTCACCACCTGTAATGCTTAGCGAGCGTAATGTAGGAATTTCATCTAAACGTTGTATAAGTAAATCCAGCGGCAAAGGATCCGGATCTTTCGACTGTAATGTGTAACCAACAGCGCAATGCTCACATCGCATATTGCAAAGCGTTGTAGTCGTAAACTCCACGTTTGTTAGCTTACATTCACCGTACTCTTCAACATCCAAATAGGCTTCCCATGGATCGTAAGAAGGAGTAATCGGTTTTTGTTGTGATACATTCATGTAAAAAACTCCTTTTTCTCGTCATTTCTACGAATACTCGTAGAAATACGATTACTTCAGTGATCATTCAATGTTAATCATAGAAGAAATTTTCCTGTTAATAAACCGTTTTGCCTAAAAATTTTCAAAGGGGTACAATTCCTGTATACTATTATTATTCAGATATAAAGGAGCGAATATTGTGGGAAACGCTGTTCACGATAAAGATTCACAATTACTCTATTTGAAAAAACGATTAAATATGTTTGTTGAAGTAATTGATACAATGGAACCAGAAGAAGTGGAAGTAGAAGATATTGATCGCTTACTTCAAATGCTAGATGAACTGGAACATAAATGCGAGCAGTTTAAAAAAGATTAAGTAAGATACAACCAGCAGAAATCATTCTGCTGGTTTGTACTTTTTATATAATCCTATTGTTATGTTATATATATAAATAAGCCAAGAAAAACTCCTTCAACTTTTTATACAAGTAGGAGTATAATCAAATTGTAAAATATTTCGTAAAATTGATAGCGTTCACATTTACATTGGGAGGGGTATAAACCTATGGAAAAACTGCAAGACAGTATATATCAGTTGATCGTAGAAACTTCAACACACTTACCAAAGGACGTTCGGCGTGCACTTCAACGTGCGAAGGAACGTGAAAACGCTGGGACACGTGCTGCAATGGCATTGGATACAATCACTAATAATATTAGTAAAGCAGATGAAAATGTTTCACCAATTTGCCAAGACACAGGCATGCCAACTTTCAAAATTAAAACACCAGTTGGTGTGAATCAACTAAAAATTAAAGAAGATATCTATAAAGCTATTGAACTTGCAACGAAAAATGGTAAGCTTCGTCCAAACTCTGTGGATTCCTTAACAGGTGAAAATTCAGGAAATAATATCGGAGCTGGAACACCGGTTATTAAATTTGAACAATGGGAAAAGGATTATATCGATATTCGTCTTATTTTAAAAGGCGGCGGCTGCGAAAACAAAAATATTCAATATAGCCTTCCTGCTGAAATTGAAGGACTTGGACGTGCTGGACGCGATCTTGATGGTATTCGTAAATGTATCATGCATGCTGTATACCAAGCACAAGGTCAAGGCTGTAGCGCTGGCGTACTTGGTGTTGGAATCGGCGGCGATCGCACAACAGGCTATGAACTTGCAAAAACACAATTATTCCGTACTTTAGATGATGAAAACCCAGTATCTGAATTGAAGGAATTAGAAGAATATATCAATGAAAATGCTAACAAGCTCGGAATTGGAACAATGGGCTTTGGCGGCGAAACAACATTGCTTGGATGTAAAATTGGTGCAATCCACCGTATCCCTGCTAGCTTCTATGTGTCTGTTGCATATAACTGCTGGGCATACCGCCGTTTAGGTATTACTGCAAATGCAGAATCAGGCGAAATTATCGATTGGTTATACCAAGAAGGCGAAAATACATTAAAACCAGTAGAAAAAGAAGTAAAAGAAGAAACACGTGAAATCATCTTGCAAGCTCCAATTACGGAAGACCAAATTCGTGACCTTCGCGTAGGAGATGTAGTTACCATTAACGGTATGATGTACACAGGACGCGATGCAATGCATAAATACTTAATGACAAATGATGCACCAGTAGACTTAAATGGACAAATCATATATCACTGCGGTCCGGTTGTATTGAAACATGGTGACAAATATGAAATAAAAGCAGCAGGTCCTACAACAAGTATTCGTGAAGAACCTTATCAAGGCGATATCATGAAGAAATTCGGCATTCGCGCTGTAATCGGTAAAGGCGGTATGGGTGCAAAAACATTAGCAGCACTTAAAGAGCATGGCGGCGTATACTTAAACGCTATCGGCGGTGCAGCACAATACTATGCAGAATGTATTAAGGAAGTAAAAGGTGTTGACCATCTAGAATTCGGAATTCCAGAAGCAATGTGGCATCTACGTGTAGAAGGCTTCAAAGCTGTAGTAACAATGGATTCTCACGGCAACAGCTTACACGCTGACGTGGACAAGTCTTCTTTAGAAAAGCTTGCTCAATTTAAAGAACCAGTATTCAAATAAGAGATTTGAAAGAATATAAAATAAAAAGAGGATATAAGAACGTATATCCTCTTTTTTTCATAACATGAATACCTCAGTAAAAAACCCTCAGAAAATTGATTCTGAGGGTTTTTCTTATAAAAGGCCTTAAGATGGCCACTGTATTATTCAGCTTCACCAACAACAGTGAAACGTTCATTAACATGCTTAGGATTTTCAATTTCATCTAGTACAGCAATTGCAAAATCAGCATAGCTAACATAGCTTTCACCTTTTGCATTTACAAGCAGATTATCTTTTCCTGCTTGATATGATCCCGTTCTCTTTCCTTCAGGGTCAAACATAGCAGATGGGCTAATGAATGTCCAAGTAATACCCGTTGATTCTTGTAATTCTTGCAAGTTGCGTGCTTGGCCTTTTGCAGTTGGTTTAAACATATCTGGGAAATTTGGTGTATCGATTACTCTCACTGTTTTATTTTCATCTACATAAAGGCTTCCAGCACCACCAACGATAACTGCTTTGGTATTAGTACCTTTTAATGCTTCGATTAAAGCGTGTCCAGCGTCAACATGGGCTTGCTCTTCACCAAGTGGAGCACCAAATGCATTAACTACTACGTCAAATGGTTTAGTATCATTAGAAGTTAAATCAAATATATTTTTTTCAATTACTGGGACGTTTTTGTTCGTATGTTTTGATGCATCTCTCACGATAGCCGTTACTTGATGGCCACGATCAACAGCTTCCTTTAAAATACGACTACCTGCTTTTCCGTTTGCTCCAATAACTGCAATTTTCATTTGTTATCATCCTCCGATAGTATATTTGTAACAATAATAGTTACATTTCGGTGGTGAAAAATCTCTTTCTCGTTATTGAAAGAGATCTTGTAATATGTCTTTTAGTGTTTGGCTGGCTAATTCCTTTTCCATCGCCTTTTGTGCATCGCAAAATTTTTTCTCAAGTGTAGCTTGTATGTTACGACCAACCACACAATTCGGATTTGGATTTTCGTGCATGGAAAAGGTTGAGTGTTCTTCACTTTGAATCGCTCGGTAAACATCTAACATTGTAATTTCAGAAGGTTCCTTTGTTATCGTTACGCCTGGTATTCCTGCTTGGGATGTTAAAAGTCCAGCTTTTTTAAGCATACTACTTATGCGACGAATAACGACTGGATTCGTATTTACACTTTTTGCGATGTAATCAGAAGTTGCATTAGGCTGTATAGATGCTAACGCCAAAATATGAATTGCAACAGCAAATCGACTATTTTTCATATCATCACCACCATCGTGTAACTATTATAGTTACAATTAATGATTGTTGTCAAATGTGAATGCTATTATTTTTAAAAAATTGGAAATTTGTTATCTGCATGAAATCATTTGTCCACACAAAAAATACGAGTAAAACGTCGAAAGGAGTACAACACGATGAAACGAATATGGATTTCCTTCGGCCTCGTCCTCACATTTCTTACCGTTAATATCCCTAGCACATTTGCCTATGATAATACGGCAAACCATTGGGGTGTTGCACGAAACAAAAACGAACTTCCTCCAGATGCCGGAAAAAAATTCACAAGTCTAATTGAGAAATATGATGGATTCTTTCTTGGAGATACAAACAAAAAAGATATCTATCTCACGTTTGACAACGGCTATGAAAATGGCTACACAGAAAAAATTCTAGATGTACTAAAGGAAAAGAGAGTACCAGCCACCTTCTTTATTACAGGACAATACATTAAAGATCAGCCAGAGCTTGTCAAACGTATGGTACAAGATGGACATATCATCGGCAATCACTCCTGGCACCATCCTGATTTAACGACAATCAGCGATGAAAAGCTGCGCAATGAACTGCAGCGAATCGAAACAGAAGTAAAGCAGCTTACCGGACAAAAAGAAATGAAGTATTTAAGACCACCCCGAGGTATTTTTAGTGAACGAACCCTCGCTGTTACAAAGGAAATGGGCTATTACAATGTCTTCTGGTCTCTCGCCTTTCAAGATTGGAAGGTCGATCAGCAACGCGGCTGGCAATACGCATATGACTCCGTGACAAAACAGATTCACCCCGGAGCCGTCTTATTGCTGCATTCCATTTCAAGCGATAACGCAGGAGCACTTAGCAAAATAATCGACGAATTACGTAACCGCGGCTACCAATTTAAAAGCCTGGATGATTTAGTTGCAGAGAAATTCAAAAAATAAGAAACAAGCGTTAAGCAAACCCGTGCTTGACGCTTGTTTTTATGGGAAGAATTTACTTTATTATCGAAATCGCAGGCTTTATTATCGAAAATAAAAATTTATTATCGAAATTACAACCTTTATTATCGAAACGAGAATTATTCAAATCCATCCCGTTTTTAAAACCTTCCAATCAGTTCATGTTATAATGGGCTCAACATGAAAAAAAGGGTGATCATGATGTGGAGCACCGTCGTTACGCTTGAAAATCCGTATAATTTTGAACAAGTATTACAGAGATTATCATTGGATCCGTTAAACATCATCGATTTAAACGAACAACTCGTGAAAGTTCCAATAAGCTTGAACAATGAACAAGATGTTATTACGGTAAAAGCAATCGGTACATTTGAAAGACCAGTATTTCAACTGTCTGGTACAAAGAATAAAGCGGAGGCAGAAGAGCGTATTCGTGAGATCTTCGGTTGGAATGTGCAAATGGAAGAGATGCTAGCTCATTTTCGTGCTACTTCCTTGAGCACCTTAAGTGAACGTTATGCTTACACGCCAATTGTGTTAGATTTCGATCCATTTGCAAGCCTTGCACGGTGTATCATCCATCAACAGCTCAATTTAAAATTCGCTTTCACGTTAACGCAGCGATTTTATACTACATTTGGAACGAATATAGATGGTGTTTGGTTTCCGCCGTCGCCACATCGTGTTGCAAGTATTCAAATTGAAGAGCTTCGTGAACTTCAATTTAGTCAGCGTAAAGCAGAATATGTAATCGGATTAGCCAAACAAATTGTGAATGGTAACGTAAACATAGCTGAAATGCGTCATCTCTCTAATGAAGAGATTGAGAAGAAGCTGTTGCCACTACGCGGAGTTGGACCGTGGACGGTTCAAAACTTCTTGCTATTTGGATTAGGACGAACAAATATGTTTCCAAAGGCAGATATTGGTCTGCAGCGTGCCATCCAGCAGCTATTTAAACTAGAAAATAAACCAACTGATGAATTTATGGAACAGCTAAAGAGCGAATGGGAGCCGTACGGCAGTTATGCATCCCTATATCTTTGGCGTAGCATAGAGTAGGAGTAAAAACATGAACGAAAAGCAGAATGTAAGCCAATTACAATTAGGACAAACTTTCCCCGTCACCATTAAACGAATCGGGATTAACGGAGAAGGAGTTGGCTATTTCAAACGCCAAGTCGTCTTCATACCGGGAGCACTACCTGGGGAAGAAGTAGTAGCAGAAGTAACAACCGTTAAACGAGGATATGCCGAAGCGAAACTTAAGAAAATTCGCAAACGATCCTCCCAGCGTGTCACACCGCCATGTCCGGTATACGACCAATGCGGCGGCTGTCAGCTTCAGCATCTCTCCTATGAGGGACAATTAGAGCAAAAACGAGACATCGTCGTCCAAGCCTTTGAAAAATACACAAAAATCCCAACGAATATCATTCGTCCAACCATCGGGATGGAAGATCCTTGGCATTACCGTAACAAAAGTCAGCTTCAAGTCGGTAAGGAAGAACAAACGATCATCGCTGGTTTATATGCGCTAAACTCCCATCGTCTTGTAGACATTTCAGACTGTCACATCCAGCATACAAGTACAAATGAAGTAACGAAAAAAGTGAAGCGAATCCTAGAGCGACTAAATATTCCAATATACAACGAACGAAAGAAAACAGGAATCATACGTACAATCGTTACACGTGTTGCTATGCAAACCGGAGAGCTTCAGCTTGTACTCATTACGACTAAGCAAGACTTTCCGCGCAAAGATCAGCTTGTAAAACAAATACAAACGGCATTGCCGCACGTAAAATCAATCATGCAAAATGTAAACGGTGAAAAAACATCCCTTATTTTTGGTGATGAAACATTCCGCCTATCAGGGAAAGAAGTTATTCAAGAAACACTTGGCGATCTTTCCTTTGAACTATCTGCAAGAGCATTCTTTCAATTAAATCCTGTTCAAACGGTAAAGCTTTATGACGAAGTAAAAAAAGCTGCGCAGTTAACCGGCAACGAAAAAATCGTAGATGCATACTGTGGCGTTGGCACAATCGGATTATGGCTTGCCCCGCAAGCAGCGGAAATTCGTGGTATGGACGTCATTCCTGAATCGATTGAAGATGCAAAGAAGAATGCCGAGAAGCACGGATTTACCCATACTAAATATGTAACAGGGAAAGCCGAATACTGGCTACCTAAATGGGTGAAGGAGGGCTGGCAACCAGATGTTGTTGTCGTTGACCCACCGCGTACCGGTTGTGATGAGAAGCTGTTAGATACAATTTTAGAGGTTAAGCCGAAGAAGATGGTGTATGTGTCTTGTAATCCGTCGACGCTGGCAAGAGATGTAAAGCAGTTGTCGAAGATGTATAACGTGGAGTATGTACAGCCGGTAGATATGTTTCCGCAGACGAGTCATGTGGAGTGTTGTGCGTTGTTGGAATTGCGCTGCGCGACTTCATTGTAAATGGGAATTTTTGGGGTTCGCAGGAATACGGGTTGGGGAGATTTATCGTAGCACGACTTTATTTTGTCGGAATATAGTTAAAATAAAATATAAAATAAATAAAAAATCTGTAAATAATCAAATTGAAATCGGTTTTTTGTAAACATGTAATATGCTTAAAAGGTTAAGTAAATGATAGTAAAAGAAACACCTTGGTAGAAATTATCAAGGTGTTTTTGTGTGTAAAAACAGTACGTAGAGGTAAAACAGGGTTCAACAATATTTCGTTTATAAATCTCTCATCAAGAAGGTGGTGGTTCCGGATGTAAATATAGAGTGTGCAGTATCGGGAAAAGCGTAATGAGCTTCTTTTGTGAACACAAAGATAAATTTTCGTCGCACCTATTTTTTCGAAATCCATGCTTTTTCAGTGTCCTCAAGATAGGAGCACGAAACACGCCTTTTGTATTTTTATTTCTTTACAAAATAATCTTGAATAGACGCAAAAATCAATTCGTGTCCTTTATCATTCGGATGGATACCATCGGTTAACGTGTTACTTATTTTCAGATTGGCCGCCTTCCGTTTTTGCTCGAATGCACTCCAATAATCAATATAGTTCCATCCATTTGACTGAATATAGCTTCCGATTGCTGACACATATTCACTGTAAGTCAAGCCATTTCTTTTCTTGGTATCCAAGGCTGTTTCTTCATTAGACGGCATGAATACAATCCGTACATCCGGATTCATTTGTTTAAAAGCACTGACGAGACTTTGGATTGTTTGCTCAGATTTCGTAACTTCAACTGAAGCAGCATAATCATCAATCGAACTAAGTTCAAAAATTATAACATCTGGTTTAAAAGAAATGACCTCTTGCAGTTCTCCCTTATCCTTCACATCACTCGTTTTATATCCATTCTTTGCTACATTCTTCACTTGTACATCAGGATTGGTTTGACGGAACGCTTGTTCAAGCTTTCCTGCCCATGACTGTTCATAAGAGCTTGATCCTGTTCCAGCTGCCCCGCCGCTTCCTATGAAAGCAACTTTCGGATTTACTTTCCCTAACCACGTTTTGGCAGCTAAACTTTCCTTATCTTTTTGCGCCTGGTCATCTTGTTTTTGCACTTGGTCAACTGGGTTCGATTTTTCAGACTGCAAGGTTGTTGCATGTATTTTATTATCCCAATATTGTTTACCAAAGATAATGACTACAATGCAAACGACGAGTACTGTTATGGAAAAAATAGAATTTTTAGTCATATTAACCTCCGTTATATTATATAGTATTAATATTACCATATAATAATACGGACCATTACATTAAAACCAGTTCTCCCAATGAAAAAAGAGCATTCCATTCTTCCTGGATAACCACTTATCTATTACATTTTCAATAACTTCGATAGTGTGAGTTCTTCCTTTGGCAAATATTCTTAGGGATTTCGTAATCACTGCCTCCATCACCAAGCAATGGCGCATTTGCCGGCCGGAATCACCACGCGGAATACTTACAAGCTGATTCCCTCCTCCTAGAAGAATACGAGCTACTTCAGATCCATCATCTGTCTGAAATATCTGAGGTAAACCCTTTTTCAATTTATTGAAGGATAATATAACCAATAACGTATTCATAATAAATTAAATAATTGAACACCTCAAGAAGTGGAAGATTAAAATTTTTTAAGGGGAATTTTAAGAAAGTTTTAAAAAAAAGATATTATATTAAAGAGAAGTAATTCTTAACAAGGTAAATAGTATTTACTACCGAAGGATATAATGTGAGAAATTAATTTGATGAGGCAAGAAACGTTTAGATAAATATGATTTAACTATTTATACAAAGATGTTCATCTAATTTATATATATGGATTAAAAATTATTTAAAAGGAGGTGAGTGTATGCAAATTTCTGGAGTAGGACATAACGCAATGCAATATTATCAAACTATTAGAGCAACACAACAAAGTCAGGCTCAAGTTCAGCAAGTTGATAATAAAGTGAATCAATCAACGCAACAACTGACAAATTTATCAGACCCAGATCATGATGGGGATATTGATGGAAAAGGAAGAGATATTGACGTTCGTATTTAATGTTAATGAATGATAGTCTAAGCAGAATTGCTTAGGCTTTTTTATTTTATGGAATTCAGTCCGTTGAGCCTGGAAAGGCGAAACATAAAACCATATGCTATGCGGGTGGGGAATCAGTTGTTACACAAAAAAACTCACTTTCAGTTTTATGATAGAGATTGTTCAAGTCTCTAAAATAAGAAAGGAAAGTGAGTATCTTTGCGCCTTTGTTCAAACCATCCTTTGGAAGGGTGGTTATGATTTCAAATCGCTCAGTAAGGTTTTGTATATCTATTATTCGCAAGCAATTCCGTCACCATCTCTATCAAGTTTACTTGAATAGCCTGGATCTCCTTTGTGTAAAGGAGCTTTTCCAGCCTTTCGTACTGCAGTACAATTTGCATAAAAAACATTATCTTGGCTTTGTTGTGGCTGAGAAGCTGGTTGTGAGGAATGGCTAGAATTAGATTCAAAGTCACTATCCTCACATGCAATTCCATCCCCATCACGATCAAGCTTTGGAGCGTAACCAGGTTCACCTTTTTTAATATTGGTTGCACCCGCTTTTCTTGCCTCGGTACAATTAGCATAAAAAACGTTATCGTTCTGTGCAGTTTTTTGTTCTGGTTGTGAGGATGGGGCAGGGATTGGAGCGGGAGCTGGTTGTTCTTTTGGCTTCACAGCATCCATATTAAATCCAGAATCTGTTACATAATTTTCAATACTCCATATTCCGGATTTACCATTTTTGGAATGATCTTGAATGGTTTTGAGTTGGTTTTCGTATTTTGTGTTTGGTGGATAAACGGCAACACGAGCAAATCCTTTATCCAATAAAGTCCCATTAAATAGTTCATTTCCAATCCAAACATATGCAAGTAAGCGACCATATTGATCACGTTCTTGTGAATCAAATTCAAGTCCAACTTGCTTACCCAATAGTTGTTGTGTTGTAAAATCACTTGCCTCTGGTCCCCAAGGTTCTACAGGTGTACTTGGATTCTTGGTTTCAGGTGTATCTACTAATGTAAATCGGACTTTTTCTTCCTTATCATCTATTTTTACTGTAATGGTGTCACCATCAACTACACCGATTACATCCGCATTTTTAACAGATGGTTTCGTGATAGATATACCGTCAATCTCATATGTAGCAGGTTTTTCTGTCTTAGCTTCTTGTGTAGGTTGTTGCTGCTTGGTTTCTTTTTGCAGTGCAGAAGCTTCTTGGTTACAACCAACCAAACTAATAATTAAAATAGATAATGCCCCTAGAATTAACCAATGTTTCATTGTTTTTCTTTTCCTCCTATATTACTTTATATAAAATTTACAATGTTAAGTATAGCAAAAACAGATTAATATTTAACTATAAATGTAATATTTTGTTTGGGTTTGGTATAAGGGAAAATTGTATTGATCATACATCCATTCTATTGACCGAATCGGTTTACGGATATATAATTAAATAAACCGATTCGGTCTACAATATCGTATGAAAGGTAGGTGATAGTTTGGAAAAGTTTTTGAGTCTACCTAACGAAAAACAAACTGATATTATTAACGCAGCTCTGAAGGTTTTTGGTACCAATGGTTATAAAAAAGCCTCCATTAGAGATATTGCCAATACAGCAGGAATATCCAAGTCAATGATATTCCATTATTTTGGTACGAAGAAAGATATGTATCTGTTTTTGGCGCAATTCAGTGGTAATACCCTAATAAATGAAATGAACACGCATTTTAACGAAGGCGAAACGGACTTTTTTGAACGTATTAGATTGGCTACAGAGATAAAGGTTTCGGTGATGCGTCAGCACCCAACCATTTTGTCCTTTCTAAAAAGTATTTTTTTAGAAACGGATGAGGAAGTTGTACAGGAAATTAAATCGATGATGGTACAAAGAGAGGCCTTTCGTTCGCGTATTGCCCTTAATGGAATAGATACATCCAAGTTTAAAGAAGGTATCGACCCAACCTTAGTATTGAAAATGCTTACATGGTTTGCCGAAGGATATGTCAATCAGATTGGAGCGAATGCCCAAATAGATATTGATGATATCAACAGAGAATTTAATCAATGCTTACAAATGCTGAAACAAAATTTCTATAAGGAGGAGTTTCTATGATTGATGTAAAAAAGCTTACATTGAAATATCCAAGTGGAAAAGGCGTGTTTGAATTAGATTTCTCTGTAAAAAAGGGCGAGGTTATGGGTTATTTAGGTCCTAACGGAGCTGGAAAAACTACAACCATTCGTGCATTACTCGGCTTTATGCAGCCAAATAGCGGTTCATGTTCGATAGGAGGACTTGATTGCACAAAACGTGCGTCGGAAATTCAAAAAACTCTCGGCTATATTCCCGGTGAAATAGCATTTCTCGATGATATGAGGGGATATGAATTCCTTAAATTTATGAATGACATGCGAGGCATGAAGGATACATCAAGGCAAAAGCAGCTTATCGAGATGTTTGAGCTTGATCCAAAAGGAAAAATCAAAAAGTTTTCAAAAGGTATGAAGCAAAAGTTAGGTATTGTCACTGCGTTTATGCATAATCCCGATGTGCTTATTTTAGATGAGCCAACAAGTGGTCTCGACCCTCTAATGCAAAATCGATTTGTTGAACTTGTATTAAGTGAAAAAGCAAAAGGCAAAACGATTTTGATGTCGAGCCACATTTTTGAAGAAGTCGAAAAAACTTGTGATAATGTATTGATCATCAAGGATGGCAGAATTGTTACGCAGTCCAATGTGCAGACTCTTAAAGATTCGCAACGCAAAGGCTTTATTATCAAGCTTGCCGATGTTGCTTCCGCAACGCAGCTGCTTAAGTCTGCAGGCTTTGAGGTATATCCTATAGCTAGTGATACTGTTGAGGTATTCGTAACAGGTGAAAATATCGATCGATTCATTAAAACAGCAGCACAGTTTACTGTTCTTAATTTTGATGTGAAAACCCAGTCTCTTGAAGATATTTTCATGCACTTTTACGATAGGGGGGACAAATAGTTATGAGCTTTCCATTACTAAAAACAGTATTTAAAAAGAACTGGACATTATTCCTTATTTTCTTCGGTGTGCTTACCATGTATATCACTGTAATGATTACAATGTATAATCCCAATGACATGGAGGCAATGACATCCATGCTGAAGTTATTTCCGGAAAACATGATGAAAGCAATGGGCATTTCAAAAATGGTTACAGACCTTACAAGTTATCTTGCAAGCTGGCTTTATGGATTGTTGATGCTTGGCTTCCCTATGGTTTACTCTATTATTCTTGGAAACAGACTTGTGGCAAAGATGGTGGATAATAGCTCCTTTGTATATCTTTTGTCAACCCCTAATTCAAGAGTTAAAATCATTATTACACAAGGAGTCTATGCGCTCGCTTCTGTTGCTGTGCTTTTTGCTGCTTTGTTTGGCGTAGGTATTCTAATATGTTCAGTAATGTTTCCAGGTTCTTTAGATATTGGTGCATTTTTCAACCTCAACCTTACCACGATGCTTGTCAATATGGTGGTAATGATGATTAGCTTCTTCTTCTCTTGCTTGTTTAATGAAGCAAAGATGTCGCTTGGTTTTGGCTCAGGTATTCCAATCGTATTTCTTCTTATGAATATGCTGGGTGGTGTTTCAACGAATTTAGAGAATTTGAAAAAGCTATCTATTTACGGTTATTACGATCCGGTAGAAGTGGTTCATGGTAGTGACATTTTGGGAGTCAATCTTGTCTATATAGGTATAATTGTTATTCTTTTTGTTGCTAGTGTGTTGATTTTCAAAAAGAAAAGATTACCATTGTAATTTTTAGGGTAGTAAGGACCCCACTAAGACTTAAGAGAAATCGGAGAAGTCTTAGTGGGGTCTTTCTGCCTGTAAAGGCAAAGGTTGGATGGGCTTCCCCAAAAGTAGGGAAAGTTCCGTATTATAGCCCATTAATAAATTACTTCAAATTCCTTAACATATACTGAATTTCCAGAAATCTCAATAACATAATTGTTTTCATTTTTTAAGACATGCACCATAACTCGACCATCTTTATTGATTTCATGACCTTGCTCTACTACAAGATTTAGAGATTTTTCTAAATGGTTGTTTATGTATTTGGCATAATAAGCTCCCATTACACCTGAAGCTGTTCCTGTAACTGGGTCTTCTATTGTACCAGAATAAGGTGACGAGAAGTGCCGAGCATGCATATGAGCGTTATTGTTATATGTTTCTAAACAAAAAGGGTGAACAGATGCTTTTGGCATTTCTTTTAAGATGTTGGGGAATAACTTATTATTGGGTTTCATACTTTTGAAAGTATCGAGTTTATGTATTGGAATCAATAGTGTCCATATACCTGTGTTGCCATATAAAATCGGTAATTCATCATCAATATCCTCACTGACTAACCCGATTGAATTCGCTAAATCTTCCTTTGAACCTTTAAATTCTACAAACTTTGGTGAAGCCTGTTTCATCGTTACGTAGGTTTCATTATCTGTAGCTGAATGAATTTTTATTGGTAAAACTCCTGCTTTCGTTTCAATCTTAAAATCCTTTTTATCATCCAATAATCCTTTTGTTGTTAGAGCATAAATAGTTGCAATTGCTGCGTGACCACACAAATTTACTTCGTGGCCAGGGGTAAAGAAACGGATTCTAAGATCGGCTACGTCTGATTTAACTGGAAAAGCGGTCTCGTTATAACCTACTTTCAAAGCTATTTCTTACATTTCTGTATCTGTTAGGTCATCTCCGTTTAAAACTACCCCTGCAGGATTTCCTTTATTGGGTTCTTTACTAAAGGCATCATAATGGTAGACCTGTACTGACTTCATCTTTATTTCCCCCATCAATCTATTTGTGAAATATTACAAATTAATAGTTTTTATAATTTTACCATTTACAGAGAGTTTATTGTTCAATTACTATTCTGTCAGTTAAAAAAGGTTTTTAGGATTCAGGGAGTGATCTAGACATATGGATAATTATAGAAATATTATGAATATATTTTAATTTAGCCCTATTTTTTGAATGGAAGGGTTATGATATATTAAGGAAAAATATTACCATGATATAGGGATAGATTGGTCTGAGTATTAATAGTTTACAGGTCCTGTGTAGAAGTGAAGGGGAGACAATTTATGGGCAAACAAATAGGAATTCTTGATTTTATTAAAAAATATAGATGGGATTTTGTGATTCCTCTTTTGCTTCTTATAGTAGTTTTCTTATTTGATGATCGATTGTATCGCGTTTTTGGAGCAAGTAATTATGTGATGATTCATTTAATGATTGAAATCATGATTATTGTTGCTTGTTTTAGTATAGCCATTCAAGCATGGCTCGTTTTTCCTTATATTTTATCCAATTATCGGTTGTATATTGGTGCTCTTTTTTTAGCCTTAGGACTCTTGGAAATTATGCATACCATTTCTTATAAAGGAATGCCCTTTTTTTTAAAGGAAAGTTCTACATATTCAGCTACATGGTTTTATATAATTGGACGCTTAACACAGGTTTTAGGATTATTGTTTATTTTTACATTAAAGCAAAAAAAAGTTCATATCGCCCAGCGGTGGCTTGCATATAGTCTAGCTTGTTTGTTTGTCCTTGTTTGGGTATTTATTATCTATTATCCATATCAACTGTTACCTAATCTTGTGATTGATGGAGTAGGCACGACTGTATTAAAGAATGGAATGCAATATTTGGCGATTGTATTGCAATGTGCATTGATTCTTTACTTATTTAGAAGTCAAACTCGCAACGACGTGGTTATCATAGCATCTATATATTTAATACTAGGAGATTCAATGTTCACAGTCTATAAAAGCGTGTATGATATTAGAAATTTTATTGGTCATCTATTTCAACTAATGGGTTACTATTTTCTGATAAGAGCGTTTTATTATGCATCTGTTGAAAAACCTTTTCAAGTATTAATGAGGACTAGGCAAAAATTAGAGAAATCAAGAGAAAAGCTGCATCATATGGCTTATCATGATGAATTAACAGAATTGCCAAATTCACGGTTTTTGATAGAAAAGCTTAAGAAAGAACTGAAGTTAAAAAGAACAAAAAAGGCAATCATGATAATGGAGATTAATCGGCTTAATTCGATTAATGAATCGCTCGGACATTCCTTTAGAGATTTGATGTTACAGAAGGTTGCAGTTCGGTTGCGTGAATCTCTTCCCTCAGAACTGTTTATGAGTAAGCTGAGAGCAGGAGAATTTACAATTATCATAAATTCAGTAGAAAATAAAGAGGATGTTGTTAAAGTTTGCAATCACATTCAAGATATAATGAAAGAACCTGTCCAACTACAGCATTTCCTATTAAAAGTCACATTAAATATTGGAATTGCTATGTACCCAGATCATGGAGAAAATGAAACGGAACTGTTAAAGCATGCTCAAATTGCTATGCGCGAAGCTCAAAAAGTATCGGAGTTATATATGTTCTACCATTCTAAAATGAAACAGCAGTTTGAGGAGAGATTAGCTCTTGAACATGATTTGTATGAGGCTCTTGATAAAAGAGAGTTCTATCTTGAATATCAGCCTCAAGTTGAAATTATTACGGGTTGTATAGATTCTGTAGAAGCATTAATTCGATGGAAGCATCCAAAAAAAGGGTGGATTTCACCAGCTACATTCATTCCGATTGCAGAAGAAACGGGTCTAATTGTTCCCATTGGTAAATGGGTATTAGAAACAGCTTGTAAGCAGGCTAAACAATGGCATGAAGAGGGAATTTCGAATATTAGGGTCGCTGTTAATTTATCAATTAGACAATTTTTTCAACAAAATTTAGTACAGATGGTTGAAGATATATTGGAAAGAACAAATCTTTCTCCGAATTATCTGGAATTAGAAATCACGGAAAGTATGACGATGGATACGAATCATGCAATTGAACTTTTACATGATTTAAAGCGTTTAGGAGTCAAAATCGCGGTCGATGACTTTGGAACAGGCTATTCATCTATGTCTTATTTAAAGGATTTTCCGATTGACTGTTTGAAAATCGATCGTTCGTTTGTTTGTAATGTCCAAACGAATCACGATGATGCCGTCCTTATTTCTATGATTATTTCGATGGCGAAGCATCTAAAATTGAAAGTTATTGCTGAAGGAGTGGAAGACATAGGCCAGTTTTCCTATTTAGCAGCAGGTGATTGTGATACAATTCAAGGATATTTGTTTAGTAAACCAATCTCTGCTGAAGCATTATCAGCAAATTTTGATAAAATACAAAATCATGTTAGGGAAGTTATTTCAGAAAGGCATAAAGATGCAGAAGAGGAATCTCTTCGCTATGGTTTGTGATATGCACAGAATTTCAACTATAAGTTAGCTAGGAATAGAAGGAGACGTTATGAACAACTACAAACTAATCATTCAGTACGATGGCGGGCGCTATAAGGGCTGGCAAAGGCTCGGCAGCGGCGAAAATACCATTCAAGGAAAAATAGAAAATGTATTATCCGAGTTAGTCGGAAGAAATATTGAAATTATCGGCTGCAGCAGAACAGATGCGGGTGTACATGCACTTGCTCAAATCGCTAATTTTAAGATTGAGGAGAATGTAACTGAATCTGCAATTAAGAATTACTTAAAGCGATATTTACCACAAGATATTAGCGTTACCGAGGTTATAGCAGTTCCTGAACGGTTTCATGCCCGTTATAATGCTAAGGGTAAAACGTATTTGTATAAGATCTGGAACGAGGAGAATACCAATCCTTTTATGAGAAAGTACAGTATGCATGTAGAGCAAAAGCTAGATGTGGAAAGAATGAAACAAGCATCTCAAGCTTTTATTGGTGAGCATGACTTCACTGCTTTTTCAAATGCAAAATCTAAGAAGAAATCCATGGTGCGTGACATCTATTCCATTGCTATAGAAAAAAATGCAGGTTTCATTGAAATTCGGGTGAGCGGAGATGGCTTTCTTTATAATATGGTAAGAAAAATTGTTGGCACGTTGATTCAAGTAGGGCTTGGTGAGGTAATTCCAGAAGATATACCAGGTATACTGGAGGCAAAAGACAGAAGTCTAGTAAGCTGTCTTGCTGATGCAGGTGGACTGTACTTGGAAAAGATTGATTTTTAGATACGTAAGAGATGGGGGGCTACTTCCGCCATCTGCAAAATACAGTATCGAATTGTACTGAAATGTTAATGGGTCAAAAACAGTGTAGAAATGGTGTATGATTTAGCTTATGAACGTATCTTTAGGTCCAAAACAATATTTTGAAATAGAGTTAAAAAAAGAAATTCTAAAATGTATAATGGAAAATTTATAATATGAATGGAAAGGCACTTTTCAATACCATTAAGTTTTGGTATAGTGAAAACGTTGTGGATCCTCTTTTTGTAGATGTTATACTACATTAGGGAGTCCTTTTATTTTGTTCTAGATAATATGAATTATCTGTCTATTTTAGTTTTTCTTGATGTTTTGAAAGTTTTTCTGTAAAATAATGCTTATTTAATCTGAGAGATGGAGGTTTGAGAATTGGGAAAAGCCTTGATTATTGGCGCTGGCGGTGTTGCTAGTGTTGTGGTTCATAAATGTTGTCAGAATCCTGAGGTTTTTGAAGAAATATGTATTGCAAGTAGAACGATTGAAAAATGCGACGCTCTAAAGAAAAAATTAGATGGAGGTCGTACCAAAATTCAAACAGCTCAAGTGGATGCAGATCACACTGAAGAAGTGATTGAGCTAATTAATAATTTTGGACCAGACGTTGTTATTAATGTTGCACTTCCTTATCAGGATTTAACGATTATGGATGCATGCCTAGCAACAGGTGTTCATTATCTGGATACGGCTAACTATGAGCCACCTGATGTACCAAAGTTTGAATACAAATGGCAATGGGCATATAGAGAGAAGTTTGAGAAAGCAGGGTTAACGGCTGTATTAGGTAGTGGATTTGATCCAGGTGTAACCGGCGTATTTAGTGCTTATGCCCAAAAGCATTATTTTGATGAAATTCATTCTATTGATATTGTCGATGCCAATGCAGGAGATCACGGATATCCATTTGCAACGAATTTCAATCCTGAAATTAACATTCGTGAAATTACAGCGAATGGCAGCTATTTTGAAAATGGTAAATTTATTGAAACAGATCCGTTAGCGATTAAAAAGGTGTACGATCTTCCAGAAATAGGTCCGAAAGATATCTATCTTTTGCACCATGAAGAATTAGAATCGCTAGCTCTTAATATAAAAGGAATTAAGCGTATCCGATTCTGGATGACGTTCTCAGAGAAGTATTTAACACATTTACGTGTTCTTGAAAATGTTGGAATGACTTCGATTGAACCAATTGTTTATGAAGGTAAGGAAATTATCCCTCTTCAATTTTTGAAGGCTATTCTTCCTGATCCAGCGTCTCTTGGACCAAGAACAAAAGGAAAGACGAATATCGGTTGTATTTTCCAAGGAACGAAAGATGGAAAACCAAAAACGTACTATGTATATAACGTTTGTGATCATCAAGAGTGCTATAAAGAAGTTGGCTCACAAGCCATTTCTTACACAACGGGAGTTCCAGCTATGATCGGTGCGATGTTAATCATCAAGGGTATCTGGAAAAAGCCAGGTGTGCACAATATTGAAGAATTCGATCCAGATCCATTTATGGATGCTTTAAATAAATATGGACTTCCATGGCAAGAAGATTTTGCGCCAACACTTGTAGATTGAGGTATAGCTGATGAATTTAGACTTTCAAGCACTACCTTCACCTTGTTATGTTGTTGACGAAAGACTTCTTAAGAAAAATTTAGAACTATTACATTCCGTTCAGGAACGTACAGGCTGCAATATTTTGCTTGCACTAAAAGGGTTTTCTATGCAGTCCGTCTTTCCTCTTGTAGGTCAGTATTTAAAGGGAATAACATCAAGCTCCTTATTCGAAGCAAGACTTGGTTACGAAAAGATGGGGAAAGAAGTTCATGCTTTTGCTCCTGCTTATGTAGAGCAGGAATTCGATGAACTTCTAACCTACTGTGATCACCTTGTATTCAATTCGTTTACACAGTGGAAGAAGTACAAGGAAAAAGTGCAGCAAGCACCGAAAAAGATCGAATGTGGCATTCGCGTAAATCCGGAATATTCCGAGATTGAAGTACCACTTTATAATCCTTGCTATACGAATTCCAGATTAGGTGTAACGTTAGCAAATTTCAAGCCGGAAGAGCTAGATGGCATCGATGGACTTCATTTTCATACGATGTGTGAGCAAAATTCCGATACACTTGAACGTACTATCAAAGTGTTAGATGAAAAGTTCGGCGAATATATGAAGAAGATGAAATGGATTAATTTTGGCGGGGGACACCATATTACTCGTCCGGATTATGACATTGAAACGCTCGTCCGTACGATTCAATTCGTGAAAGAAAAATATGATGTAGAAGTATACTTGGAGCCGGGTGAAGCAGTAGCTTTAAATACCGGTTATCTAGTTGCCTCTGTACTAGACATCGTTAACAACGGTATGGATATTGCGATTCTAGACACATCAGCAACTTGTCATATGCCAGATGTAATTGAAATGCCATACCGACCAAATATCATTGGTGCGGGTCAGCCGAATGAATATGAGTATACGTATAGACTAGGCGGGCTTACATGTCTTGCTGGAGATGTAATTGGCGATTATTCATTCAAAGAACCGTTGAAACCAGGTGACAGACTCGTGTTCTGTGATATGGCTCATTATACAATGGTTAAGAATCATATGTTTAATGGTGTTAATCTTCCGTCGATTGCTCGCTTTAACGAGGAAGAGGGCATTCAAGTCGTTAAACAATTCGGCTATGAAGATTATGCCTCTCGTTTATAAAAAGATAAAAACGTAATAATTTTCTGGAAAGAGTAGCTTTTTTCAGTTATAGAACAACCCACAAAGATCACATGGCTTTGTGGGTTTTGTTTAGGGAAATGAGGGGAAATGATGAATCATTATAATGTTATATTATTTGATTTAGATGGTACCATTTCTAATCCGAAAGTTGGAATTGTAACTTCTATTCAATATGCTTTAAATAAAATGGGTATTACAGAAAGTGATACAAAAAAGCTAGAATTATTTATCGGCCCGCCGCTAAAGGATTCGTTTGCTGCATACTATGGCTTTAAGGATGAGAAAAATAATCAGGCAATTCAGTACTATCGAGAATATTTTGCGAAACAGGGATTATTTGAAAATGAACTGTATTCTGGATTTCTGGATTTACTAGAAGACTTGAAACAGCAAGGAAAGAAAGTTTTCGTAGCAACATCAAAGCCAACTGTATTTGCGACTCGTATTCTAGAATACTTTCGTATAGATCATTATTTTGATGGAGTAGTAGGGAGCGAATTAGATGGTACTCGCACTTCGAAAGCTGAAATTATTGAATACATTATAAACAAATATGATTTGAATCAAGATTCGATGGTGATGATTGGAGATCGGAAGTACGATATAGTTGGTGCGAAAGAAAATCATATTGCATCTATAGCTGTTACGTATGGCTATGGGACATTGGAGGAATTAACTGCTGCATCACCGTCCTATATCGTGCATAGTGTGAAGGAATTGCATGCTCTTCTTACAACCTAATAAGTTTGCGTAAAAAAAGTAGGGGGTGTCTTTCAGCCCCCTACTTTTAGAAAGTTTCACTTTATTGCCCAGCCGCTAAAGGATTTATTTGCTACATACTATGGTTTTATAAGTGAGAAAATAGGATTATTTGAACATGAACGTTAAACGGTAGTGGTTAATTTTTGTTTCGCTGCTTTTCTCTTAGTTAAATAACGAGCGGCAAAATAAGAGCCTAATACGTAGATTACAGCTACAGCTTGTAAAGACAACGTCTCTGCTGTTGGGAATATACAAAACCAAACTCCAGCCCAGTCAGGGATATTTATGTTAAGTGTAGTTGTACTAATCCAACCTGCTTGTTGCATTTCTTGTGCGGTTTCACCTACCATTACAGCGAGCACTACTACTAAGAGACCACCTGTAAATACCAACATTTTTTTATAAGGAAGACGGCGATGTGCTAAAAAGGTAAGAACCCCTACTATCATTGTTAATGCTAATCCAATCAGTGCTCCTTGTAGAATTACCTCAGACCCCACTTTTAATCTTAAGTTTTGAAGGAAAAGAACCACTTCAAATCCTTCCCGATAAACTGATGTAAGCCCGAGTAGGAAAAGAGACCAAAACGTATTTTTCTCCACATTCTCACTGGAACTAGTTATTTTATTCTTTTTTCGATTATGGAGGTTAATCCAACCTTGCCAGTAAATCTTATGAAAGAACCAATTCATAATAATACATAAAACAATAACAGCTAGAAGTCCTGTTGCAGCTTGGATATTTAGCTCTGATGCATTGACGGAAGAAATAATGGCTACCACGATAAACCACGTCGCAATGGTAGCTAAAAAGGATACCCCTGCTCCTAAAGAGATAGGTTTCCAATAGTTATCTTGCTTCTTACGTACTAAGCCTGAAATTATCGCTGATAATACTAGAATAGCCTCTAATCCTTCTCGAAAGATTAGGATAGCTGTATTTATTACGGCAGCACCAGGCGTTATGTTTTTAGCAGTAGGATCAGGATTTCCCTGATAATTCACTCCCTGCCATACTATTACCCCTATTACTACCAATGATGCTACCGTGATAAGTAAAGTTTTGAGATTAAAGAATTTCCTCAACATTAAGATGTACTCCCCTTTTTATAAACGATAATGATAATCTTTATCAATTACAAAATGATTTTATCCCGGTTTATCTTTTTATGTCAAGATAATTCTTAAACTACAGATAACTTTTTCTTTAACTAACAGGTACTTTTCATAAAATAATAACTTGGTTACCAAATGCTTTAGCTTTTTTAATTGAGATAAAGTAAGTTTCAGAGCTTAAAGATAAGAGATATGAAATGTAATAATAAAAGAGGATGGTAAGTTTGAAATAAATAAAAAAGTAGGAGGTGTTTCCCCCTACTTTTTTATTAGTTTTATTTTTCACTATGCTATTTTTTTAGTTCCGTCAGAATGAGGGAAATTAGGTGTATTAGGGAATTTAGGAAGTGTGACATTATATCTATTAAGTAATCCAGCTACACCCCATTTTCCTGCATTTGCACCAGCTAATAGGATAAACATAGAGAGAAGAACAAGTTGCGGATTTGTGCTCGTTGTACCGCTAAACATATATGCAAAATTCATCATAAGACCAAAGAAAACTGCAGTTCGTGGTAAAAATCCAACAATAAGACCGATACCTACCAATAATTCTCCCCAAGGTACTAAGAAATTAAATAATCCTGCATTTGGAATTGCAAAATGCTGTAAGAAGCTAGCCCACCAGGCTTGTACAGCTGGATGAGCGCCTGAAGCATTTGCTACTGCCCCTTTTAAGAATCCAGTTGCATCGAATTTTCCTGTGATTTTTTCATAACCTGCCATAAGCCATTCAAACCCAACATATAAACGAAGCAAAGTTACAAATATACTAGCATATTTATTAGTGCGAAGAAACTGAACAAACATATCATTACCCCCTTTGTTAGTTGTGGTAAAGCAATATTACTTTGTTTCTTCTCTTTTAGTATACGGCAAAAATTAATGGAAGTATGTGCTAAATATTACGATTTTGTTATTGAATAATGACATATTTTTGAAAATTTCTAAACCTTTTGTACATTAAAGGAATTTGAACATTTCTATAGCTTTTTTGAAAAAGAAAGAAGGGCTGCTTCATAAAAGGCAGCCCAATCTTATATATATCACTATATCTTTAAAATTAGTTTTCTCGCATGATTTGAACAAACAAGCCTGCGTAATACGGGTCCCATTGCGTTCCTTTTCCGGAATGAATGATGCTAAGTGCTTTTTCGGATGGCATTCCTTTACGGTAAGGCCGGTCGGAGGTCATAGCATCATACGCATCTGCCACGGCCATGATTCTGCCGAATAGAGGTATATTCTCCCCGCTTAGTCCTTCAGGATAGCCGTTCCCATCGTAGCGTTCATGATGATACTTCACTCCTGGGAGAAGCGGCTTTAATTCTTTCGGTAGATTAATTTGTTCTAGAATACGAGCCCCAATTACAGGATGCTGTTTAATTTGTTCGAATTCTTCATCTGTTAGTTTCCCTTCCTTAAGCAATACTTTATCTTTTATTCCGATTTTACCGATATCGTGAAGCAAAGCAGACTTTCGTAGTAAATCTATTTTTGGTGGTCCTAAGCCAGCTGCTTTTGCTAGTTTTACCGTATATTCTGCTACTCGTATCGAATGCCCAGCTGTATAGGGGTCCCGTGCGTCTAATGTTGCAGCAAATACTGTGAAAAAGCTTTCGAGTAGCAATTGATTTTGGGAATCACGCTTTTTCATCCCCTGGATCATATTGTTAAAGCCCGAAATAACATATGCAAATTCATCTGAATATGTATTTTCTATAGGGTGCATTTTGCCTCTTCTTACTTGCAATATGTTTTTTTCTAATGCATAAATTGGTTTTTTTATATTCTCATATAATAGCACACTACAGAAAGTAGATAGAGATACGATAACAATAAGAATAACTGACCAGATCCAGTAATCATTAAGGCGTTCTGATGCTCTTTGACTTAATTGAAGGGTAGAGGCGAGAGTAAACAATAGGACTGGAAATACGGCAATAAATGCAGAGCTTAGTAACAGTTTTCTTCGAATACTTATGAATTCAAATTTCCCAATTTCGAACGATTTATGATATAGTTTCTTCGCTGTTTGGTTGAAATGTAAAATGAGTGGATGTAGAATACGCTCTGTTAAAAAGAATTCAATTAATGCATGAAGAGTAGAAATCAGAATAACACCGCACCATGCAAAACCAATGTAGTAACAAGGGAATTGCAGTTTATTGGTATGTATACAGTAAAAGGTTAATGCGGATGCAGGAATAGATATTCCTAACAAATGTGGCAGCATAATTCGTCTTACTGTTAATACGGGAAGCCGATGAGCAGTTGTATATGCTTGCTTTAATAACTTCAGAGAGGGATTAATCCCTGTTAGAGCAACTTTAATTGGATGTATATCATGCTTGTATACGATAAATTCAAGACCATACATGAATACTAAGGAAATGAGCATGATGAATAGCAATATGAAAATCTCATTTTGCGGTAAATGAAGGATATGAAAAATAAAGACACTGCCAACACCTAATATAGCAAGGAAAGAACCAATTATGTGATTGACTAATAATTGTTTTTTCAATTTATTATAAAGCAACATAGTGCTATATCCTCCTAGTTAATATTTCCTCTCTAGAAGGTAACATAAACAATTTATTATTGTATATATTAAAATGTAATAGTTCATTATTCTATCATAACATGAAGGTTTTAGAGTACGGAAGAATAAAAGCCCCATAGTTCATCTTAATAAATGAACTATGGGGCTTTTATTATACATACTTTTCAAAATTGACACGCTTATTTAATGTATACATAATTGGTATACCTACAATCATAACCACAAACTCACCAATTGCAGTTGTAAGCCATGTTAATAAGAATGGCAATTGCAAAGCTAAATGAAGCTCGGCAGCAATGAGAAACATACTAATGGTAAATACGATGGCATTCAGAAGCATACGTTTGTATATGCTTTTGATGAAGCGTGCTGAAACGATAGTAGTTAGCAAAGCAAGAATCGATTGACCAACACCGAAAATAAGATCGTATCCAACCATTGGTGAAAAGAATAAATTAGTTAAAAAAACACCAAGAATAATTCCGTAAACATATTTCTTGTTAAATACGACTAAATGATTAAACATCTCGGAAATTCGAAATTGTATATTGGTAAATCCAAAAGGTTGAATAACTGCGGAAACCGCGATATATAAAGCTGCTACAATTCCATTTCCAACAAGGGTTTTCAGTTTCATTACATATTCTCTCCTTAGTTTTTTAGCGTGGGATGGTTTCGAACCACGTTCGAGTAAACATTCGATGTACAATAATAAAGGATGGTACTACATTTGTCAATAAGAAAAACGAGATGGTTTTAAAGAAAGATTCCAAATAGAAATAAGGATGATTCAAGTATTTGAATCATCCTTATTTCTATTAATAGCTTATTTAGTTGCTGCGATTTTCATATTTCTATTCTTTTGCTTCTTTTGCTGCTGCTTTCACACGATCGTTTAAGCATAGGAAGAAAAGTATGAAACCAATTGAAATGATAATATGTCCAATTCCAGCAATTCCAGCAATAGCTGCGCCTGTTGTAATACCCATAACTGTTAATGTACCGTGTACACCCATCAAACCTACTGTAATAATTAAACCAGCATTGTAAATATAATAGAACCAATTGAACAAATCACTCTTAGTTAGTGAAAAATTCTTTTCGAGTAATAAAACAAACAAAAACATAAACATACCTAACACGAATATATGTGTGTGTAGAAGGGATAACATTGTTTTTCCAGTAAAATTGTAATTGACAGTCATTTGTCGATAATAAAGACCTGCTACTAAACCTAAGATGGCATAAATAAATGCGGTATTTAGAAGTTTTTTCATCATGATTTCCTTTCAAGTTGAAATTTGTAAGATTATGTACCTATTAAACTAGTATTTTTGGAACCAGAAATTTTCCATAGCATTTCTTTACAGCTTCACTATACCGTACGTATATTTTATTAGTCAAGTTTTGAATAGTTAGTCTTTTATATGGGAGAAATTCAATGGTATTAAAATATATAAAGTAAATATTTCCATAAATGGTGTACAATTTTATTAAAAAGTGAAATAGGGGAGTTAGAAGAAATGCAGAGAAATGAAGTATGGGGACATGTATTTGCGTTCATTACAATTGTAATTTGGGGAACTACATTTGTTTCTACAAAAGTATTATTGCAAGTATTTACACCACTGGAGTTATTGTTGTATCGGTTTGTGATTGCTGTACTTATAATGATTGTAATCTATCCGAAACAGTTTAAAGTCCTTCCGTGGAAAGAAGAGCTGCTATTTTGCTTCTTAGGGATCTCAGGGATTTCATTCTACTTTTGGACAGAAAACATCGCGCTGCAGTATACACAAGCAAGCAATGTAGGGCTAATCTTATCGGCACTTCCTATATTTACTGTACTGCTTACATATTTTTCAACAAAGGATGAACAGGTTTCCTTTCGCTTTATCGTTGGATTTGTGCTAGCAACAATCGGCATTGTGCTAATTATGTATAATGGAAAAATTCTAAAGCTAAATCCACTAGGTGATTTTATGGCTGTGTTGTCTGCATTATTGTTTTCTATCTATTCTATTTTAGTTAAAAAAGTAAACAAAGCCTACAATCCGTTCTATGTGGTACGTAAAACATTTTTCTATGGTGTCTTGACTACAATTCCAATTCTATACTTTACCCAACATTCTCTCCGTCCCTTTCCGCCTCTAACGAGTAGCGTGGTATGGAATCTACTCTTTCTTTCAATCCTTGCATCTGTTGCAGGATTTATCATGTGGAATGAAGCAGTAAAACGAATTGGCTCTGTGAAAACAACGAATTATGTCTATTTTATTCCTCTCATTACAATGATAGCTTCTTCTATAGTACTCCATGAAGAAATTAATCTATTAATGATAATTGGCGGGTTGTTAATTTTTGCTGGTGTGTATATGAATGAAAGCAAGATGATCCTGCATATATGGAAGGGGAAGTTAAAGGAGGAAAAGTAGCCTAGATAAAGGCTATTTTTTTGTTCCGTTATTAAACTAAGTTTTCTTTATGTTTCGAGAATGTATGGTATTTTTATTCGTTTTTCTGTATTATATTTCATAAGAGATAGCTTTTAGGGAGGAATTGTTGTGAAATATAAAGTGTTTGTGGACGGGCAAGTAGGAACGACGGGCCTAAAGATTCGTGAATATTTGGCAAAGCGCGAAGACCTTACAATTCTTGAAATTGATGCGAGTAAGCGTAAAGATAAAGAAGAGAGAAAAATGCTATTAAATGAAGCAGATATTGCGTTTCTCTGCCTGCCAGATGAAGCGGCAAAAGAGTCTGTATCACTTGTTACAAACCCGAATACGAAGATTATTGATGCAAGTACTGCTTTTCGGACGAATGATAATTGGGTATACGGCTTACCAGAATTGCATAATAGAAGAGAGCAGATTGCCATGTCGAAGCGAGTATCTGTGCCAGGCTGTCATGCAACAGCCTTCATACTCTCACTGTATCCATTGGTTCAAGAGGGGATTGTGCCTAAGGATTACCCAATTTTTGCACAGTCGATTAGTGGATATAGCGGCGGTGGTAAAAAACTGATTCAAAAATATGAATCTGAAAAGAAGGAAGCATATAACAGTCCTAAGCATTACGCGCTAGCTTTACACCATAAGCATTTACCAGAAATGAAGAAAATGGTTGGTCTTTCCTATGATCCTATTTTTACGCCTATCGTAGCAAATTATTATAAGGGATTAGCTGTATCGATTGCGCTTCATCCAAGATTACTTCAGAAGAAAATGGGTGCGAAGGAAATACATGAATTGCTATCCTCCTATTATGAAGGAGAAAAATTTGTATCTGTTATGCCGTATAAAAGCGATGCAAACCTTGAGGACGGTTTCTTCTCTATTATTGGATGTAATGATACAAACCGAAGTGAAATCTTTGTATTTGGCGAAGAGGATCGTGTGCTGCTTGTTTGCCGCCTCGATAATTTAGGCAAGGGTGCTTCAGGAGCTGCGATTCAAAATATGAATATTATGCTTGGATTGGAAGAGGGAATTGGTTTAACCTACTAATTGTGCTACCTAAAGAAGATATTGCATTCTTTTCTTTTCCTTGTTACGGTAAAAGTAAGCTAGTAGAGAAAAGGATGGAAGAAATGTACTTAACAATAGAAGAAACGGCAGCATACTTAGATGTTTCAGAATCCGTAGTAGAAAGTCTAATCCTGCAAAAGCGAATTCGCGCTTTGTTTGATGGCGAGCAATATCTAATTTATAAGGAACAGTTCAATACTCATTTGGAGCAAATGGAACGATATAAAATGCTCATCGAGGAAATAATGAATGAACCTATTCCAGAAGATATTGATGTAAAAGATGAAGATTAAAAGTCCTGATTTCAATCAGGGCTTTTTTCTTTAAATAACATGGAAAGATCCACCGTGTATAGCAAGAATTTTACCGCTTACATGCTGGATAGGACCATCTGTTGCAAACTGGAAAAAAATTCTTTTTGACGTACTATAATAGAACTGAAAGGAGGGAAAAAGATTGGAGGTTGAAATTGTTATAAAGAAGGAGCTGCAAGAGACGAAACTTGTGATTTATTGCAATGAACTAACGAAGGAAGTACAGCAGCTCGTTGATCGACTAGGAGCCATGCAATGCAAAACAGTAGCTGGCATACAAGATGAAAACATTTTTCTACTGAATCCAGAGGACATTGATTGTTTTTATAGCGAAAACCAGAAGGTATATGCAAAAGTGGGAAAAAAAGCTTTTTGGGTTAAGAAAAAGCTTTATGAATTAGAAGAGATGTTAACAGGTACTTCATTTGTAAGGGTTTCAAATTCCTGTATTGTGAACATGGATCAAGTTGATAGACTTGATATTTCATATGCGGGTACCATCGAGCTAATTTTAAAAACTGGGGAAAGGGAGTTTGTTTCAAGAAGGTATATGTCCAAAATCAAAAAATACCTAGGAATATGAGGTGAATAGATTATGTTGAAAAAAGCATTGCTAAGAGGCTTGATTGGAATTCCGATTGGGGTGTTCATTAGTTCTACGATTGTATTAATTAGTTCATTAGTAGCTGGGCATATGGCATATAGTGCTACCATGGACCCCTCTAAAAATCCGGTTACCGTATATGCTATTCAGTATGTAGTCAGCATCATTATTGGTTTTACGTTTGCAAGTAGTTCTATTTTGTTTGATTTGGACAATTGGAGCTTAGCGAAAATGACGACGGTTCATTTTCTTATTTTAAGCATTGTGTATTTGCCTTGTGCTATCTTTGCTGGGTGGATGAAGCCAGATCCTCTATCTATCTTCAACTACTTTTTAATCTTTGTTGCTATCTATATATTGATTTGGCTTTCACAGTATTATATATGGAAGTATAGAATCAATAAGCTAAATGATACATTGAACAAGAGAAACTAAGCATTGGTAAACACATTAAAGGGAAGGACCCTTCGCAAAAAAAGCGGACTTTCTCTTTCATTTTTTTAAGATTAATACATTGCTTCGACATTGAAAAATTACAAAATAGTAAAAAAATGGATAAATAATGCAAGACTTACATAGACAATAATCGAAAAAAGTTGTAAACTACTATTAGCACTATTGAAATGAAAGAATATTTAAACTTGATTTGTTTTTTGGTACATGCTTCCGGAGTATTATAAACTCATTTTGTTTTTTGAAAGCGCTATGATTTTCCATCTAGATTATTGTGAAGTAAATGTAGTAGAACAACATATTCATACATGGTGCACCTTTCAAAAAAGAGCATAAATGTATACAATATATTATGATACAAAGTAAATAATTGTTATAATGTATTAGTACAGAAAAGGCAAGTTGTAATAGAACAGAAGAAAAGAATGATAACAATCAATTGGTGTTTATCAAAGTATTTTTTCAGTTCCCACAAGAAGTTGGTTTGCTATTCATGTAAGTATTATCGCGACATATAGAGGTTTGTTGTACTTACTTTGGAAAGATTGAATTATAGAAATTATTTTCCTGTTTTAAATAAGCATTTTTGCACCCATGACTGTACTATAACACATATTTTTCAATAAGTGAACTAGTAATTTTAAATATATTAAATTTTTAAAAAATATAAACAATTATAATGATTTTATCCGAATATTCTTACTTTTCATATATTCGGTTAGAATAAATGAAAAAATGGGAGAGAGAGGGATTTTATAAATGGATATTAAGGAGCGTATTCATAACAAAAGCTTACATGACCGCGTAGTTACACCGGAAGAAGCGGCATCTTGGATTCAAGACGGCATGACTTTAGGATTAAGTGGTTTTACAAGAGCTGGAGATGCAAAAGTAGTTCCTTTCGCATTAGTGAAACGAGCTGAAACAGATTCATTCAAAGTGAATGTATATACAGGTGCATCTTTAGGCTGTGATATAGATAAAATGTTTGCTGAAGCTGGTATTATAAACAAACGTCTACCATTCCAAGTAGACCCTACAATGCGTAAAAAAATTAACCAGGGTGAGCTTTATTTTGTCGATCAACATCTTTCTCATACTGCAGAATTAATAAGACAAAATGTATTGGACAAAATTGACTTTGCTATTTTGGAAGCGGTTTCCATTACAGAGGATGGAATGATTATTCCAACTACTTCTGCTGGAAACTCAATGGTATTTGCACAAAATGCAAAAAACATTATCGTTGAAATTAACTTAGCACAAACTCCTTTATTAGAAGGTGTGCATGATTTATATTCTCCAGGGCCTCAAGGACAACGTGGACCAATTCCACTTTCTAAAATAGATGATCGTATTGGTTCTAAGGGTATTCCGGTAGATATTAATAAAATTAAGGGAATCGTCTTTTCAAATCATCCAGATTCTCCTTCTACTATTGTTCAACCAGATGAAGAAACACAAACTATGGCAAATCATTTAATGGCATTTTTACGTAATGAAATTAAAGAAGGTCGTTTGTCAAAAAATCTTGCGCCGCTTCAATCTGGTATCGGTAGTGTTGCGAATGCTGTACTAGATGGATTTTTAGAATCTGAATTCACAGACCTAGAAGTATACTCTGAAGTATTGCAAGACGCTGTGTTTAACTTAATTGATGCTGGCAAGGTTCGTTATGCTTCTTGCTGTTCTATCACATTATCTGAAGAAAAAATGAACCAAGTATATTCTAATTTTGAAAACTATCGTGACAAAGTTATGATTCGACCACAAGAAATTTCAAACCATCCGGAAATTATTCGACGACTCGGTTTAATTTCTATTAACACTGCTTTGGAATTGGATATTTACGGAAATGTAAATTCCACTCATGTTTTGGGAACGAAGATGATGAATGGTATTGGCGGATCAGGAGACTTTGCTCGTAACGCTCGTCTTGGAATTTTCGTAACGAAATCCATTGCTAAGGATGGAAAAATCTCTAGTATCGTTCCATTTGTTTCTCACGTAGACCATACGGAACATGATGTAGATGTCATTGTAACAGAACAAGGATACGCAGATTTACGGGGATTAGCACCTAGAGAACGAGTTGAACTTATTATTGAAAACTGTGCGCATCCAATGTATCGCCCACAATTAAGAGAATATTATTATGAAGCTCTTACAAGAGGTGGACAAACTCCACACGTAATTGAAAAAGCGTTATCTTGGCATGCTAACTTTGCTAAAAATGGTACAATGCTTCAAGAAACAACGGAAAATATTGAAGCGTAATAAGGTGAACTTTCCCTTCATCAGTAGGTGTTATCCTGCTCGTTGATACGGGATCATCGAAGCATTCCCGATTATATTAAAAAAGACTACATGCAGCACCTCTGCATGTAGTCTTTTTTTATGTACTTCCAATTAGCGGTAATGGAAAATATGCGAAAAAAATTGTAAAATTAAATATACTTACAAAAATCTGAAAGTAAAGGGTGTGGACGATGAAAGGTTTTACAGTGGAATCTTTATTAGGTGTTATGAGTGAGTTGCTTTCAGACGAAACATCATTAGCTGTATCGAATACAAAAGAATATGTTTATTACCGACCAAGCAATCGTATTGATTTAAAAATCAAACCGGGTGACCTTGTAAAGAAAGGAACGATTACCTATAAAGCAATAATGACGAAACAGAAGGTGGCTGAATTTGTTAGCCGTGATATATTCGGTGTGCCTTATCAGGGCCGGGCTGTTCCGTTTTTTTATGAAGGCGACCTTGTAGGATGTGTCACATCTATTTATCCTGCCTTAATAAATGGAAAATCATTTGTAACTGTAAAATTAAATGATAGATATGTTCCCGTATCGCTTCAAAAGGTAATCTATGTAGAAGCGAAGGATAGAAGAACATTTGTATACTCAGAGGAATATGTAGGAACACATAAATATTCCTTACAGGAGTTTGAATATTTCTTACCGAAGGATATATTTATACGATGTCATCGATCCTTTATCGTTAATGTGAACTTTATTAAGGAAATATTTCCAGATATTCATTCTACGTTTATATTAGTCATGAAAAATGGTATTAAAATTCCTGTGAGTCAAACTTATTCTAGTTATTTTCGGAAAATACTCGGATTTTAAATATTCTCACTGTTTTGAACGTAAAAAACGTTCTTTATCCTCGTTTTTACTAATTGTATCCATATTTTCTTTTTATTATTATGTTATCGGTTACAATATATGAAAAATGGGAGAGAGGGATAAAAGTGGAATATAAAAATCGTATAAGAAACCCACGTTTACTTGATCGTGTTGTTAGCGCACAAGAAGCTGCAAGCTGGATTAAGAACGGAATGAGTATTGGATTTAGTGGATTTACGTCATCAGGCGATCCTAAAGTAGTCCCAGTTGCCCTAGCTGAACGAGCAAAAAATTCGGGTGAACCCTTTAAAATTAATGTTTATACAGGTGCTTCTGTTGGACCGGCAATTGACAAAGTATTAGCAGAAGCTGGTATTGTAGGTCTTCGTCTTCCCTTCCAATCTGATAAAACGATGCGTAAGGAAATCAATAATGGAAATGTTGAGTATTTGGACACTCACTTATCTGATACAGCAGACATGCTGCGTAACCAAATAATCTCTGTTGACATCGCTGTGGTGGAAGCGCTTTCTATCACAGAAGAAGGCTATATTGTACCAACAACTTCAGGTGGAAATAGTAGTATTTACGTAGAAATGGCAAAGGAAGTAATTGTTGAATTAAATACGGCTCAGTCTATTGATTTAGAAGGATTTCATGATGTATACAATCCTGGTCCACACGAAGGACGTACGCCAATTCCAATAACTGCAGTAGACCAAAGAATTGGTAATCCATATATCAAAGTAGATCCTGAAAAGATTAAAGGAATTGTAATAACGGAACAACAAGATACAGCTAAAACATTAGTGGATCCCGACGAAGAAACGAAGATGATTGCAAATCATTTAATTAACTTCTTACGTAAAGAGGTAAAAGTCGGAAAATTACCACTTCCATTACCGCCTCTTCAATCAGGTGTAGGTTCTGTTGCGAATGCAGTATTCTATGGATTCCTAGATTCAGAGTTTGAAGATTTAACTCTATATTCTGAAGTATTGCAAGATGCAGTTATTGATTGTATTGATGCTGGAAAAATTCGTTTTGCATCTGGCGGGGCCTTTACATTATCGCAAGCTAAAATGGATCATGTATTCAATCATTTAGAAAATTATAGAGATAAAATTGTTTTGCGTCCTCAAGAAATTTCAAATAATCCCGAGGTTGCACGTCGACTTGGATTAATAACAATTAATACTGCCCTTGAGTTTGATATTTATGGAAATGTAAATTCTACTCATGTTATGGGTACGAATATGATGAATGGTATCGGGGGATCTGGAGATTTTACACGTAGTGGCCGCCTTACAATGTTTGTAACAAAATCGATAGCGAAACATGGTAAAATTTCGAGTGTTGTTCCATTCGCATCTCATATTGATCATATTGAGCATGACGTAGACGTGTTAATAACAGAACAAGGTGTTGCTGATCTCCGTGGATTAACTCCTAAACAACGTGCACACGTTATTATCGAAAACTGTGCACATCCAATGTACCGGTCGCAACTACTAGAATACTTCAATGAAGCAATGCTCCGTGGTGGTCATACACCACATGTGTTAGAAAAAGCATTTTCTTGGCATACAAATTTTGCAAAGAACGGCACTATGCTTGAAGAAAAAGAAAGTAAAGTTAAAGCGTAAAAAAATGAAATAGAGTTCTAAGAAGCTACACGCAATACAAGTGTAGCTTCTTTATCTATCACTCTTTCTCTTTAGAAAACAAGTTATTTCTATTAGAGGAAGGTGGATGGGAATCTGTAACGAATATTAATTAATAAATTTCCATTATATTACTATTACTACAAAGATAGGGTATAATCCTTTATTGATTGCAAAATTTCTTTATAGTTTTTAGTAATGGATAGATAAGTTATTTCATACTCAACCATACATTTATTTACAAAAATGTAGTTATCAAACTTGGAATATATTTGATAGAATAAAAGTTGAAATACAGAATATGGAGTAACGCATAAATACTTTGTGAAAGGAGAATTCTATTTGTTTATTAATAGGATGAATTCCGATAATAACGTAATTATTCAACAAAGTATTTTAGACATGCTGAGGGATGGAGTGTTCTGCCTTAATAATAAAGGGAATTTATCGTTTATGAATAGGGAGGCAGAACGTCTTCTGCAGGTCAAGAAGGAGGAGATAATAGGGAAAAATATTTTAAAGATAAATAAGGATGCAAAACGTATATTTTTAAAGTATAGAAATGCTTTTGTTCATCAAACGTATTTTGAGTTTGAAGAATATTATCCACCTCTACATTGTTGGTTTAAAATAAAAGCCTACGAAGTCCAAGACTACTACGTTATACAATTTCAAGACATCACAATGAACAAAAAGTTGATTCAAGAAACACTTTACTATCATAACTCGCTTTTTGATTATCATCCTGATATTGTTTTTTTAATGAGCTTAGAGGGAACGATACTCGCAGTAAATCAAAAGTTCGTTGAATTAACTGGATATTCATCTGATGAAATGATTATGAATTCCTTCTTTATGATTTGTCATGATGAGGAAGCCATTCAATCTGTGGAAAAGGCATCTTTAGGGGAAAGACTTAACGTAGAAGTTAGGATTCAGAACAAAGATAATAAAATGCTTGATGTGGATTTGTTACTAAATCCTGTTATTGCAAATCAAGAAATCATCGGTATTTATGGCATTGCAAAGGATATTTCGGAGGCGAAATTTTCGAAAACGGAAATTGCTCGGCTAAATGATTTAAACGAATTAATCCTAAACTCTGTGGCAGAAGGAATATATGGGATTGATTTGAAAGGAAATATAATATTCTGGAATCAATCAGCACAGCGAATGACGGGCTTCGTGAAGGAAGAATTTCGTACTTACTCTCTTCATTCTGGTATCAATCAAACGGGCTATCCGTTAGCAAGTTGCAATTACGAGATTCAGGTGGTAGAGGATACTTTTTGGAGAAAAGATGGTAGCACCTTTCCGGTAGAGTATACAGCTACTCCGATTTGTGAACAAGGAAAAATCGTTGGAACGGTCATTACATTTCGCGATGTAAGTGAACGAAAACGAACGGAAGATATGCTAAGGCAATCAGAGAAATTATCTGCTGTTGGGCAGCTCGCCGCAGGAATCGCTCATGAAATTCGTAATCCACTCACATCTTTAAAAGGATTTCTACAACTTATGAGAGTGAATAACAGTCATAAGGAAGTATACTATGAAATTATGGACTCTGAATTTAATCGTATTGAAACGATATTAAGCGAGCTACTAATGGTCGCAAAACCGCAAGCTTCTACCTTTACTGTATGTTCCATTAATCAAATTATTCATGAAGTGACGACTCTTTTAGAAGCGCAAGCGGTATTGAAAGGTGTTCAAATTGTAAGTGAAGCGGAAGAAACTATTTTTGTATACTGCAATAGCAGTCAACTAAAGCAGGTTTTTATTAATTTAATTAAAAATGCAATTGAAGCAATGGATAAAGGCGGAATAATCTCTACAAACGTAAAAAAACAACAAGAATACGCCACCATACGCATATGCGACCAAGGAAAAGGAATCCCGAAAGAAAAACTAGATCAATTAGGCCGCCCTTTTTATTCAACAAAGGAAAAAGGAACTGGGCTCGGTCTCATGGTTACATACCAAATTATTGAGAATCATCAAGGGAAGATTGAAGTGCAAAGTGAAAAGGATATAGGCACGTGCTTTACGATTTCCCTTCCAATTGGAAGGGAAATCATAAGTGATAAATAATGATTCTGTTTAGGGGAATTAGGCCAATTATAGCTTTATGAGGAGAAATGTTTTCTTTCTTCTTTAAAGTGATAAGTGGCTTTTTTGTTGACTTTTTACTAGCATATAAACTGTTCTAAAGTGGTAAAAGCCTATATATGAAATTTCATGAATTGGTTTTTTGGGTAACACCGTGTTACAATATGAATAATAGATGAATAGATACAGGGAGCCGTAACGGCTGAGAGGATGTGAAATCACATCGACCGTAGACCTGATCTGGGTAATGCCAGCGTAGGAAAGTGTATCAGAGAATCGTAGTAACATTCTATGAATCTGTAAAAATAGGCTTTCTGCATTGGCAGGAAAGCCTTTTCATCTTTTAGGAGGGTGTTTGTATGTCTAAACAAGTTACAATTTCATTTTCTGTCGTTCCACAGGCGAAAACAGGCAATTTGTATGCGCTTGTTGATAAAGCAATTGAAGTGGTAGAGAAGTCTGGGGTTCGATATGAAGTAGGGGCGATGGAAACAACGCTTGAAGGGGATCTTGATGAATTGCTGGAGATTATTAAGAACGCACAACAAGCTTGTATTGATGCTGGGGCAGTTGAGACAATTACATCTATAAAAATCCATTATCGTCCAAGTACGGGTGTAACAATTGATGAAAAAATTGCAAAGTATCGTGAAAACTATGAAGCGAAAGAAATCAAATAGTATTATTACGATACTTTGGCTTCTTTTCTTGCTCATCCTATGGGAGGCTATTGTATCAATTTTTCATATTGAAACGTGGATTCTGCCGAAGCCTTCGTCCATTGTCCAAGAGCTGGTCGGGATGAAAGAACTTCTTTTTGTGAATACGCTTGTAACGCTAGATGAGGTTTTAATAGGTCTTGTCATTGCTGTTTGTTTTGGTACGTTGCTTGCAGTTGTGATGGATATGGTACCGCTATTTCGCGTGCTTATAAACCCATTATTAGTTATTTCGCAAACGGTTCCGATTGTAGCGATTGCACCCTTGTTTATTATTTGGTTTGGGTATGGGATGCTGCCCAAGGTTCTTGTCGTTGTATTAATTTGCTTCTTTCCAATTACATTAAGCATACTTGAAGGATTTCAAACTGTTGATCAAGCTATGCTTAATTTGATGAAGACGATGCGAGCTTCGACATGGCAAATTTACGAAAAAATTAAGTTTCCAGCAGTGCTACCGTATTTTTTCTCTGGTTTAAAAATCGCCGTCACATATAGTGTGATGGGGGCTATTATTGGAGAATGGCTTGGTGCGAGTGAAGGCCTTGGTGTTATGCTTACCCGTGCAACGAAGTCATTCTTAACCTCACGTGTGTTTGGTATTGCAGCTGTTATTGTCGGCATTACATTATTACTTTATTTTGCCGTAGAATTACTCGCAAGGATTGCTGCACCTTGGATATATAGAAAGGAAGACAACAAGTGAAAAAAGGTATCTTATTAACGATTATTACTGTATTTTTATTGTCAATTGTTGGATGTCAATCTGCTCCAACGAAACAGACTGCAAAGGATTTGAAGAAGGTTACGGTTGTACTAGATTGGTTTCCTAATACAAATCATACTGGACTCTATGTAGCTAAAACAAAGGAATATTATAAAAATCAAGGGTTAGATGTAAATATTATTCAACCAGGAGATAACGTTACAGTTGAACAAATGATTGCTTCTGGTAAGGCTGACTTTGGTATTAGCTATCAAGAAAATGTTACTTCCGCACGTGCAGAAGATGTACCAGTGGTTTCGATTGCAACGATTATGCAGCATAACACTTCTGCCTTTGCATCCTTAAAGAAAGATAATATTACATCTCCGAAGGACTTTGAAGGAAAACGCTATGGCGGTTGGGGCTCTCCTGCTGAAGAAGCAGCGATTGCAAGTATTATGAAGCAAGATAACGCTGATTTTAATAAAGTTAATAAAATTGTATTGGGTCAAACGGATTTTCTAAAGTCAATTGGACATGATGCAGATTTCGAATGGATTTATTACGGCTGGGATGGCATTGAAGCAAAACGTACAGGTGTTGATTTGAACACCATTATGGTAAAGGATTTGAACCCAGCATTGGATTACTATAGTCCTGTTATTATAACGAGTGAAAAGAATACGAAGGAAAATAAAGATCTTGTTACGAAATTTATGGCCGCAACTGCCCAAGGTTATGATTTCGCAATTAAAAATCCTTCAGAAGCCGCTGATATTTTAATTCAAAATGTGCCGGATATTAACAAGGACCTTGTTAAAGAAAGTCAAAAATGGGTTAGTACGAAATATCAAGATGATAGTGCACAGTGGGGGGTACAGAAGGAAAGCGTTTGGACGAATTATATGAATTTTCTATATGACAATAAGGTCATTAACAAGAAAATTGATGTAAATGCTGCATTTACAAACGAATTTCTTCCGAAAGCAAAATGAGTGGATTACAACTAACAGGCATAACGAAATCGTTTCAAGGAATGCCAGTCTTACAAGACATTCAGGCCCAGGTTAATGAAGGAGAGTTTGTCTCCTTTGTGGGTCCGAGCGGCTGTGGAAAAAGCACCTTGCTGAATATTATTGCCGGACTTGAAGGTAGCGATGGGGACGTATTGTTTGGCGATCAGTCCATTGAAAGTCAAGATCTGATCAGCTATATGCCGCAGCAAGATTTGCTGCTTCCATGGCGAACGATATTGCAAAATATTGTACTTCCTTTAGAAATTAACAAAGTAGAAAAAAAGAGACGAATGGTTGAAGGAATGAAGGTCCTTGAGCAGTTTGGACTTGCTGAATACGCCAATCATTATCCAGAGGCTTTGTCAGGCGGAATGCGGCAGCGCATTAGTTTTTTAAGGACGTATTTATGTAAAAAGCCGATTATGCTGCTTGATGAGCCATTTGGTAAGCTAGATGCTTTTACAAAAATGGATGTACATCGCTGGCTGCTGCAATCCTGGCAAAAAGGAAAGCAAACGATTGTCATGGTGACGCATGACTTAGAAGAAGCAGTGCTTTTGTCTGATCGTATTTTTATTCTATCTCAAAAACCTTCAATGATTATTGATGAAGTACGCGTTCGCCTTCCGCGTCCGCGTACGATGGAAATGATTACATCAAATGTGTTGAAGGAAGATAAAGATCGTATTTTGCGTATCTTGTCACCTTTTATGGCAGGATAGAATAAAGATTCCAGTAAGTATATTCAAAAACCCACAAAGTCCGTTATACGATTTTGTGGGTTTTGTTATATAGAAGACATATGTGATTACCTCTAATAAGAGATAGAAAGATTTTCACTTCTTGTCCATCAAAGAATCATACGGTTTGTATTTTCATCAAATTTGTTGTCCCTACTTTTTGAACAGGAACTCCAGCTGTAATGATAATCGTGTCATTCGGCGAGACGAGAGATGCTGTTTTGGCTGTTTCTACTGCATGCTGTATCATTTCATCGGTTGTTGTTACTTGCTTTGTTAGGAATGCAGTAACGCCCCAGACAAGTGAAAGCTGCCGATATACGGTTTCATCTGAGGTAATAGCGATAATAGGAGCCTTCGGACGATATTTTGAAATCATTCTAGCCGTATATCCACTTCTCGTGGGTGCAAGAATGGCCGTTATAGGTAGCGAGAGGGAGGTATGTGAGACAGATTGTCCGATAGCTTCTGTAATAAGTGATGAATAAGGATATTGCATACGATGTCGTTGTAGCTCCTCATAATTAAGTGACTTCTCGATAGAAGAGGCAATTCTATGCATGGTCTGAACGGATTGAACAGGATATAGCCCGGCTGCCGTTTCACCAGAGAGCATAATGGCATCGCTACCGTCGAGTACGGCGTTCGCTACATCCGATGCTTCTGCTCGTGTTGGTCTTGGTTGTTTTTGCATTGAATCTAGCATTTGCGTAGCGACTATAACAGGTTTGCCGACAGCGTTACACTTGTGTATTAGCATTTTTTGAATAAGTGGAACTTCTTCTGCGGGCATTTCAATACCCATATCTCCTCTTGCAACCATCAATCCATCTGCAATATCTAGAATGGAATCGATATTCGTGATTCCTTGTTTATTTTCTATTTTTGGAATGACACGAATATGCGATGCGTGATGTTCATGTAGAATATGTTTAATGGTAAGAACATCCGATGCATTTCGAATATACGAAGCAGCAATATAATCTACATGCTGGGAAATTCCAAATTTAATATCTTGTATATCTTTTTCGGTAACACCAGGAAGACGAATGTTTACGTTTGGAACGTTAATTCCTTTGTGATCTTTCAAGATGCCGCCGTGGATGACCTTAGTCTTTAGCTCACCGTTCTCTTTCTCCGTTACTTCTAATTCTAACAAGCCATCGTCAAGAAGAAGATGAGTGCCCACCTTTACATCATCATACAGTCCCTCGTAGGTAATGGAGAAGCACTCACTAGTACCAAGCACCTTCTTCATTGAGACCATGACTGTCGCACCGTCATTGAGCTCGGCTTGTCCTCCTTCAAACTCATGTGTTCGAATTTTCGGTCCTTTAATATCTAATAAAATAGAAACTGCTGTTCCAGTTTGTAAGGAAGCGAGTCGAATCATTTCAATTCGTGCTTGATGTTCCTCATAGTTACCATGGGAAAAATTTAGACGAGCCACGTTCATTCCCGCCTGCATTAGTTCTTTTAATATTTCTAAACTGCTGCTAGCCGGTCCAATCGTACATACAATCTTTGTTTTACGCATGATCATCATTCCTATCTTATAAGGTCATGCTGTTAGTTTGGAACGAATTTCAATAAATTATCCCACCTTAATAGATAGTAAAAATCAATCCTGCATACATTTTCTATTATGGACTAAGCGATTTAATAGCGGTTGTATATACTGCTACTACGAGGCAATCTGATTCGGATTGTTTCGTACTTCCCAATTTTAAAAATAATCGATTTATATCTAATATGAAGAAAAAAATAGCGAAAAGGGTAAGGAGGAGAAGAAATGAATTTTGTAATGAAATATAATGTTACTCCGCTTTATTTAACGGCACCGAGCCTGCGAAGACCTGAAATTCCGATGCAAAAAGTTGTCTTTATTGTTGCACACGATACAGGAAATCTGAATTCAACTGCTGCACAAAATGTAAGCTATTATGAAAGTTCTCGTAATGAAATAAGTGCTTCTGCTCATATTTTTGTAGATGATAAACAAATTATAGAATGTATCCCTGCCTTGACGGGTCTAGCCGAAAAAGCGTGGCACGTTCGCTATAATGTAACAGGGGATAATGAACGCTTTGGTGTGGATGCAAACGATGCAGCTATTGGAGTTGAGCTTTGCTTTTCAGATGATGGTTCAATTAATAACGAGGAGGCATATAAACGTTACGTTTGGGTAATTGCTTATATTTGCTACCGTTTTGGACTGGATCCTGCTACTAGTATTGTAGGGCATGAAGAGCTTGATCCAACCCGTAGAGAAGATCCCTCGACTGCCTTGCGCTATACAGGGCGCACTTTTTCTAATTTCGTGCAAGATGTAGTGAATGAATATGCTGCTTCAACTGGAGAAGGTAGTCCAGCACCTCAGCCATCACCAATTGGAATAGGAATTGCCACTATTATTGTTGATTCACTAAATGTTCGTTCAGAACCGAGCTTAAATGGCTCTGTTTTGAAAGTTGTGCATAAGGGAGAAGTATATATCGTATACTGTGAACAAAATGGCTGGTACAACGTAGGTGGGAATGAGTGGATTAGTGGAAAGCAGGAATATGTTAAGTTTGCGCCAAATGAACAAACTTCTTCACCTCAGCAGATTACCTCTGGCAATGCAATCATTCTTGTCGATGCATTAAACGTTCGCTCAGGTCCAAGTATAGATAGTAGCATAGTGAAAGTTGTGCATAAAGGAGAAACGTACCGGGTTTATTATGAAGAAAACGGCTGGTATAACGTCGGTGGAAATGAATGGATATGTGCTAATCAAAAATATGTTCGTTTTCGGCCAAATTAACCTAGAAAGGTGCACCTTTTTTGGTGCATCTTTCTAGGTTTACATAAGAGATACATTTGTTTGTGAAATGATTCGCAAAGGTTTCACATCTACTTACGTCATTACTTCCTATCAAATAGTATGCTAGTAATGAGATCTGCTATATTAAAGTCTTATCCCTTATGAATGGAATGGAGGAGATTAAAGATGACTCAAATGGTAGAAAAGATCATAGACGCTTGGCAAAGCTTTAAAGGTGCAACTTGGAAACGAGAAATTAATGTACGAGATTTTATTCTGCAAAATATAAGCTGTTATGATAGCGATGAATCATTCTTGAAAGATGCTACCAATGCGACAAAGGCATTGTGGGCACAAGTGATGGAACTTACTCAATTAGAACGACAAAATGAAGGCGTTTTAAATATGGATACTGAGATTGTATCAACGATTATCTCTCATAATCCTGGATATTTAAATAAAGAATTAGAAGCTATAGTTGGTTTTCAAACAGATGAGCCATTTAAACGCTCACTACAGCCATTTGGCGGTATTCGGATGGCAGAACAAGCATGTGAGTCCTATGGCTTTAAGGTGAGAGAAGACATAAGTCAAATTTTCCGAGATTGGCGAAAGACGCATAACCAAGGTGTATTTGACGCATATACAGATGAAATGAAGGCTGCCCGAAAATCAGCTATAATTACTGGTCTACCTGATGCGTATGGACGGGGGCGTATTATCGGTGATTATCGCCGCGTTGCGCTATATGGTGTAGATCGCTTGATTGAGGAGAAAAAGCGTGACTTTCAAAGTACATCGAACATAATGAGTGAGGAAGTAATTCGCCTTCGCGAGGAAATTGCCGAGCAAATTCGGGCATTATCTGAATTAAAGAAGATGGCAGCTTCGTACGGATTCGATATTGCAAAACCTGCTACAACTGCTCGTGAGGCATTCCAGTGGCTCTACTTTGCATATTTAGCTGCTATTAAAGAACAAAACGGAGCGGCGATGAGCTTAGGACGTACGTCAACGTTCTTAGATATTTATATCGAGCGTGATTTACAAAATGGAACATTGACAGAAGAAGAAGCACAAGAACTAGTTGACCATTTTGTCATGAAGCTTCGTCTTGTTAAATTTGCGAGAACACCTGATTATAATGAACTGTTTTCCGGTGATCCAACCTGGGTATCAGAGTCAATAGGCGGGGTTGCACTTGATGGAAGAGCACTTGTTACGAAAAACTCATTCCGTTTTCTTCATACATTAACGAATTTAGGGCCTGCACCGGAACCAAATTTAACGGTACTTTGGTCTACGAAATTGCCGCAAGCATTTAAAAGCTATTGTGCAAAAATGTCTATCCAGACGTCAGCCATTCAATATGAAAATGATGATTTGATGCGTGTTGAATATGGTGATGATTACGGAATTGCCTGCTGCGTTTCTGCTATGAGAATTGGAAAGCAAATGCAGTTTTTTGGTGCACGGGCAAATTTAGCAAAAGCATTGTTATACGCTATTAATGGCGGTAAAGATGAAAGATTAAAAGTACAAGTTGGACCAGAATATCAAGCAATTACAGCCGATACCCTGCAATATGAAGAGGTAATGAAGAAGTTTGATACAATGATGGATTGGTTGGCTGGCTTATATATAAATACGTTAAATATTATTCATTACATGCATGATAAATATAGCTATGAACGCATTGAAATGGCATTACATGACACTGAAATCATTCGTACGATGGCAACAGGAATTGCAGGTTTGTCCGTTGTTGCGGACTCACTTAGTGCGATTAAATATGCTACTGTAAAACCAATTCGGGACGAAAACGGTATTGCCGTAGATTTTGCTATTGAAGGAGATTTTCCGAAATACGGAAATAACGATGATCGTGTCGACAGCATTGCCATTGATATAGTAGAACGCTTTATGAAGAAGCTTCGTAAACATAAGACGTATCGTGACTCTACTCATACGATGTCGATTTTAACGATTACTTCTAATGTTGTATATGGTAAGAAAACAGGAAATACACCAGATGGTCGCCGCATGGGTGAGGCGTTTGCACCAGGTGCGAATCCAATGCATGGCCGCGATACGAAAGGAGCGCTAGCATCCTTGCTTTCTGTTGCTAAACTTCCGTATCATTACGCGTTAGATGGAATATCCAATACGTTTTCCATTATTCCAAAGGCACTTGGAAAAGAAGAACATACACAAGTGGAAAATCTGGTAACGATGTTAGATGGCTATGCTAGTAAGGAAGGTCATCATTTAAACGTCAATGTATTTAATAGAGAAACACTTCTTGATGCAATGGATCATCCAGAAAAATATCCACAGTTAACGATACGTGTATCTGGTTATGCGGTTAACTTCATTAAATTAACACGTGAGCAGCAAATAGAAGTGATTCATCGTACAATGCATGAATCTATGTAACGAAAGGGGCGCTTATGAATGAAAGGGCGCATTCATTCTATCGAATCATGCGGTACTGTTGATGGGCCAGGCATTCGCTATGTGATTTTCTTACAGGGCTGTTTACTGCGGTGTCAATATTGCCATAATGCGGATACGTGGAATATTGGAGGCGGGAAAGAAGTATCTGTTGAAGAAATTATGGAGGATGTGAAATGTTATCTTCCATTTCTTAAGGGAGGCGGTGTAACCGTTAGCGGCGGGGAGCCCCTTCTACAGCTTGATTTCTTAATCGAATTATTTAAACAATGTAAGGAACTCGGTATCCATACAGCTATCGATACTTCAGGTGGATGCTATAGTGAGGAGATGCTATTTCAAGAGAAGCTCGGGGAACTAATGAATTATACCGATTTATTACTATTGGACATTAAACACATTGATTCACATGTTCATCGTAAGCTCACGGGTAAACCCAATGAACATATTTTATCCTTTGCTCGTTATTTGTCAGAGAAAAGAAAGCCTATTTGGATTAGACATGTTCTTGTTCCAACGATTACAGATAAAGAAGAGGATCTTCGCAAGCTTTCATTGTTCCTAGGAACGCTTCGAAATATAAAGAAAGTCGAGGTTCTTCCGTATCATAAGCTTGGTGTATATAAATGGAAAGAGCTGGGCTTAACGTATCCGCTTGAAGGCATAGAACCACCTACAGAAGAACGTGCTGCATGGGCAAGACAAATCTTAACAGAAAACCTAATTCCTATGAATTAGGTTTTTCTTTTTACGAGCATTCCTGCATACAGGCTGGCTTACCTTTCTTTTATTATGGAGAAGAGAAGGAGAATGGAGTATACTAAACAAGGAATTCTTTATTTGTAAAGGAATATTTAATATATATTAATAATTTGTAAAACGTAATGGTAATCATGACTCTGTGCCATACATTACTTCAACATTGCGAAAGCGTGTTTGGAAACGTATAATAAATGAGAATAAATGCGGAGTAGGGGTATTGGTACAGTTATGATCGTCTAGGAAGGTTATGACCAGCCACCTAGAGCACCAGGAAACTCATATGAAAAATATAGTAAGTTGTTTGTAAGGTCATCGCAGTATTACAAGCAGGATAAGCTAGGAGTGAATTTGTTTGATCAATAACCCCAAAGTGTTAATTTTAACTGCGCACTATGGAAACGGTCATGCGCAGGTAGCGAAAACACTAAAACTTGCGTTTCATCAAAGTGGAGTACAACAGGTTATTGTACGTGATTTGTTTTCAGAATCACATCCTGTTCTTACCGATATAACAAAATATTTATATTTAAAAAGTTATACAATTGGTAAACAGCTATACCGATTGTTTTATTACGGAGTAGAAAAGATTTACAATAAAAAATTCGCAAAGTGGTATTCGAATTTTGGAAAAAAACGGCTTGCTTCAATTTTACATATGGAAAAGCCAGATATTATCATTAATACTTTTCCAATCATAGCTGTTCCAGAATTTAAAAAGAAGATGGGATTAGAAATTCCTGTTTATAATGTAATAACTGATTTCTGCCTTCATAAAATTTGGGTACATACCTATGTGAATCAATATTTTGTAGCAACTGAATATGTGAAGGAGTTGATTGCGAATATAGGAATTTCTCGTGAACAAATCACTGTTACGGGAATACCGATTCGCCAAAACTTTGAAAGTCGGATCTATTCGGAAGATCATTATGAAAAATATGGTTTAGATCCTTCAAAGAAAACGTTGCTCATTTTAGCTGGAGCGCATGGTGTACTAGGGAATGTCAAGGAACTGTGTGAGCTATTTATGAGTGTCGCTAACTTGCAAGTGGTTGTTATTTGTGGAAAAAATGAAGAGCTGCAGAAGGAAATTCGAGAATTACATGGAGACTCTATTAATGTTTTCGGATATGTTGAGCAAATAGATGAATTATTCCGTATTTCCACATGTATCATTACAAAGCCAGGCGGTATCACGCTTAGTGAAGTCGCTTCCTTACAAGTGCCAGTTGTACTTTATCACCCAGTACCAGGACAAGAAACGGAAAATGCGGTGTATTTTGAACAAATAGGTGGAGCAGTGGTTATTCGTGAAGGCGATGATGTGTTTCTGAAAACCAATCAATTGCTACAGGATGATCATAAATTAGAACAAATGCGAGGGGCATTAAGAAGAATTCATAAGCCGAATGCTGCAAGACAAGTGGTTTCGGCTGTATTAGAGAAGCATCAGCAACAAGAAGCAGTACTTGAACCGGTAAGATAACCTTGGCATCTCCCATTTTAGGTGAGATGCTTTTTTCTTGTTTAGTTATCCACAATAATTATTTTGAAACATGCTTACATTATCCGGTTATTAACATAAATATCCACATTACCCACAGTAATTACAAAAATATCCACATAAAACAGGAGTACTTTACAATTTGTTTGAAGAGATTTGAGTAATTTACGGTTAGTTATTCACAATTAATAATAATGTGGAAAAAAAGCGTGTAGAAAAAAATAGAAAAAGATGCAAGGAAATGTATCCTGTGCATCTTTTTTAGCGCACTTGTAAGAAAAAGGTATCGTTCCCAGCTTTAATAAATTCCATTTGGCTTGAATCCAGCAACTCGGTCAGCACGTTTGAACTCTCGTTGATACAAAACCTCTTGCGTTGCAGATAGCTTATTTCTCATTTTTTCACGTTTTTTCTTATCCATTTAGAATCACCCCTACTATTGGAATCATTATGTATCGTTTCCAATAGGATGATTTCTTATACGATTATGCCTCTTTTAAAATTGTATCTAGTACTACTCCTTCACGTAATGTGTGAAGCGTGTATTGATCCTTAGATATTTCGTACAAATCGTACGTATCTCCATCTCCATTAATTTGCTCATAAATCGATTTTCTCGTTTCATTGGCAAACGTTACATAGGGTAGTTTTAGCGCAGCTTTTAACGAACGAGTATTTACCTTGCGAATTCTCATAAAAATCGTTTCCATACCCAGCTCATAAAAAACCTCATGGAAAAAAGAATCCTTAGCTAATTTGTTATAGCCTTTTCCGTGAAAAGGCTGACCAATCCATGTTCCTAGAAACCCAGCACCTTCTACAATATCATATAATGTAATGGTACCGATTGGATTTCCCCATTCGTCTAAGATCGTTCTTGAAATTAGTTCACCACATTCTTCGGCTTCAATCATTTGCTTCGTTACAAACAGAAACTCCTCGTAGGAAGATACTTTATGACGAACAAATGGGAAGACATTTGGATGTACCATCAAATCATAAAGAGCAGAGCAGTCGTGTAGGTCGCGTTTTTTTAACATTCTATATCCTCCTTTAACGAGGGGAGAATGCTTTCATAACAAACCCACCCTCGAAATTTTTTAATGTAGCTTGAAAAAAAATTTCGGGGTGGGAATCGAACCCACTAGAACCAGTCTACCTAACTGGTGGCGCACCATTTGCCTTCCCCATTCATCAATTTAAACAAATTGATTATGGTTTATATTCATTTTTCTATTTGTATAATACTTCATATTGTTTAAAAAATAAACATATTTGTTTTAATTTTTTGTGTGGATAATTTGACCATTTATCATGGTTAAATATGGCTTCGCCAAGTAATGAAAAGGATGATGTGACCAAAGAACTATATCTGCATCCTTGCCTACTTCTAAGCTTCCAATACGGTGATCGAGGTTAACATTTCTAGCAGGATTAATAGTTATTGCCCGCAAGGCAGTTTCTTCTGATAGACCTTCACGAACTGCTATCGCTGCACATAAATTTAAGTACTGAATAGGTGTATACGGATGATCCGTCGTAATTGATATCTCAACACCAACCTCATCAAGCTTAGCGTAGGTGCTCCATGATTTATTTTTTAATTCAACCTTTGATTTTCTTGTGAACGTAGGACCAACGCTTACCTGTAAGTTACGTCCAGCAAGCTCATCTGCAATCAGATGTCCTTCGGTACAATGTTCAATACGTAAATCTAGTTTGAACTCATCTGCTAATCGAATGGCAGTAAGAATGTCGTCTGCTCGGTGTGCATGAATTCGAACCGGTATTTCACGATTTAGCGCTTGTAAAATAGGCTTCATTCGAAAATCAGTTGCACGGCCGTATTGCTGGGCCTCATAAAATGATTCACGAAGCATCCCCATGATTCCCATTCTCGTAATAGATGCATCACTGCCATTGCTATGCACACGTTTTGGGTTTTCCCCTAGTGCAATTTTTAAACCAGCAGGCTCTTGTAAGATCATATTTGAAATGTTTTTGCCGGCAGTTTTCATAACACAGGTTGTTCCACCAATTACGTTTTGACTTCCCGGCATTACGTGCACAGCTGTAATTCCACTCTTAATTGCATCTTGAAATGCAATATCAAGCGGATAAATACCGTCAATTGAACGAATATGAGGAGTCAAAGCTTCAATTGTGTCGTTTGCATCATTTCCAGCCCAGCCGGTTCCTTCATCATACAAGCCAAGATGAGTATGAACATCTATAAAGCCTGGAAATAAATACAAGCCATGTGCATCAATAATTTGCATGTCACTACTAGGTGTAATGTTTGCTTGTATGGAACTGATTTTTCCATCTTCTACTAGAAGATCTCCAAGTAATGTTTGTGCTGTAATTGGATAAATGGTCGCGTTTTGAAATAATATTTTCATCATAAACCCCTTAGCTACCTTAAAATTATTGATAATGCTTCCTCAAGATGAGGATAAGAAAATGTAAACCCATGCTTACATGCTTTTTCTGGAATTGCTTGCTGTCCTTCTAAAACAAGTGTGCTCATTTCGCCGAGAACACACTTTAGTATGAAAGATGGAACCGGAATCCAATAGGGTCGTTTCATTACTTTACTGATTATTTGTCCAAACTCCTTCATGGTAATTGGTGTAGGTGAGGTTACGTTAATAGGACCTTCAATGTGTTCATTTTCCAATACGAATGCAATCATACGGGCAGCATCTTGAATATGAATCCATGAAACCCATTGTTTTCCGGACCCAATCGTTCCACCAATGAAGAGACGGTAAGGTAAGGTCATATTTGGCAATGCCCCTCCGTTACCAAGGACGATTCCAAATCGAGTAAAAACAGTCCGTATTCCTAGATTTTTTGCATAGCTTGCTTTTGCTTCCCAGCTTTGGACAGTTGTTGCAAGAAAGTCGTTGCCTGAACGGCTATTTTCGGTAAATGTTTCAGTTAAAGATGTACCATAATACCCGATGGCACTTGCGTTTATAAATACACGCGGTCGTTTTTTTAGTTTTGCAAGCTGTCTTAACAATCCATCGGTTGTATTCACGCGACTGCTTACAATTTGTGCTTTCTTCGTTTTTGTCCAGCGCCCGCTATTAATAGGTTCTCCAGCTAAATTAATAACAGCATCAATAGAAGAAATAGGAAGTTCTTCGTCAGTTGCTTGCCATTTCATATAGTATATATTAGATTGCGTAGATGCTCTACTACTTCTTGTTAGGATGTATACTGTATGTCCCTTGCTTGCCAATAGAGAGCAAATGGCTTTTCCGATGAAACCTGTACCTCCAGTAATAATGATGTTAATAACTACCACTCCCTACTATATATATGTTAAAAACTCGAAAATGGGATACATGTGCTACAATATTTTGTAGGCGAATTAGTATTCCAATAAAGAGGTGAATAAAATGGCTGTCATTACAAAAATGCAAGTTCAAAAGGCTTCGAAGGAACGATACAACATTTACATAGATAAAGGCTACGGTGAGGAATACGGGTTTAGCGTGGACGAGAGCACACTTGCAAAGCATGGTCTTCGAAAGGGAATGGAAATAGATGAGCTAGAGCTCGCTGATATTCTTTATGATGAGGAAGTACGCCAATGTTATTTAAAAGCAATTGTCTTCTTGTCCTATCAAATGCGAACAAAGCAGGAGATAGAAGAGCATTTGAGCAAAAAAGACTACGGCGTAGCAGTAATACAGGAAGCGATACATAAGCTTATACAAGCAGGATATGTGAATGATCAAGAATATGCCATTGCCTATGTTCGAACGCAATATAATGTTGGAAGTAAGGGGCCAATTATTATTCGCCGTGAATTAATGGGGAAAGGTATTCCGCAAGATGTAGTTATTTCAAGTTTACATGAATACACGGAAGATAAGCAAATTACAAATGCGATTCAGCTTTGCGAAAAAAAACGGAAAACATTAAAAAACCTATCTGCATTTCAGTTGAAGAAAAAACTTGAAGAAATGCTAATGCGTAAAGGCTATCCATCTTCCATTATTGCAATTGCAATGGAAGAGCAAGAGGATCAAGATGCTGATGAAGAATGGACAGCAGCTCTTAAACAAGGCAGCAAGCTCCATGATAAGTACAAAAAAGATAGGGATACTTATAAAATGAAAATGAAACAAAGCCTATATCGAAAGGGCTTTCAGTTAGAAACAATTGAACGTGTCATTCAAGAGCTTTCGGAGGAATAACCGTTCATTGTATAGTACAATATGGATATCGCTTAGAATGGAAGAGGCTTTTAATAAACATGATTGTACGGAGGAACAAACAAATGGAAAAACGATATAGCGAATGTTCAATTTACGAATTGCAGGAAGAAATGGGTAAGCTGAAAGAACAAGCAGTTAAAGCCCAGCAGATGGGGATGATAAACGAATACGAAGTGATAATGCGTAAGATGGCGATGGCTAAGGCGTACACGATGGATCCGAATGAATTTAATGTAGGCGGCGTATATGAAATTACAGACGAACCAGGCGTTCATTTTACGATTACGTATTTTAAAGGTGTATTTGCTTGGGGTTATCGAGATGGTAAAAAGGATCAAGAAGAACAAGCACTTCCGATTTCTTTATTAAAAAAACCAGAGAAATAATTTCTCTGGTTTTTCAATCCTCTAGAATCGGCGTTTTCTCGTTTCTTTTGCCAAAACAATTAAAGCTTGTGTTTCTTGTGTTTCCCCATTTACTTGGCATTTAGCCCGTTTTGGCCGCGTCCAATTGTGACGAAACAGTTCAGAGCGTGGATCTAATCCATTACGATAGCTCATTGAATAAGTCACCTCACTAGTCTTTTGCAGCACGCATGCGTTCTTGTGGATGCATAGCAATAGTACCATCAGCTCTTTTAGAAGCATAACGAGCCTCTGCTCTTGCATGACCATCCATTTTACTATTATTTCTCTTTTCAGAATAGGCTTCTTTACCTTTACCCAAGGAAAGGACCTCCTTAAGTAGAATTGATACAACGATGTATCAACTATAGAATGTGCACAGTAGCGAAGAAATATGTAAGTAAGTGAGTAACAAACTTTACTAAAGGAGTAAAAAGATATGAATGATATTATCGAAAAACTGACGGCTTTGCTTTTAGAAAAGAATAAAAAATTGTCATATGCACAAGGGCGCTCATGGGTTGAACTATTGTGGGGGGATTTCGAAGCTAGTTATGCACGAGCTGGTATATACAATGGAGCAGAAATGACAGAAAGGGTTGTCAAGACATGGATAGAGAATCACGGTGAACACCTTCATCTGATTATGTCGAACAACCCTAAGTATAAGCATCTACTAAATCAAGCTGATTATCCGAAGCATTAGTAGTCTTACTTCAATCCACTATAATATCGAGTTTTTTTCGTAATTTTGCTTCACTGAAAATCCATCCAGTATACGAGCTCATTATGTTTAATTGCTTATCGAGCTGTACGATTGCAACAAACGGATAGTAGTCTTTACTCCGATATCGTAAGTCAATAAATCGGACTTCATAGCAATTCGTAAACTCAAATATATCCCAGCGATAAACGGGAGAAAAGGAAAGAAATGCCGAAATATTTGCATCCTTTCGTGCTGCTTGCATAATGGCATTATCAGGAAGCGGAACGCGTTCGAATTTGTCAAAAAGCAAGATATTGCCACGATGAATATGTGCTACATAATAATATTTCTCTGTTACGATGGCAAGGTGATAATGATAAAACCGCAATGTCGGAGAGATAATAACCTTTTCTACATGATCAAATCGTTTTCTCACGATGTTTTCAATATGTGTTCTCATCGTAATTCGAACAATATAATAGACAGCCATGATAATATAGGCAGATAATGCCGTCATTCCTTTATCTGTACCAGCGAAAATGAGTAAGATTGCAATTACATGAATAAAGAAAATAATCGCATCAAATGTATTAATCACACCAAGAGCTAACCAATTCCGTGTAAATGGACGTAGAGCTTGTGTACCGTAAGCATTAAATATATCAACAAAAACATGAAGAAATACAGCGATAAATGACCAAATAAAAAGATGAGATAAGGAAGTATCAGGAAAATTCAAATGGACAAATATACCGATTAAAAAAGTCCAAAGAAAAATTGCTGGAATCGAATGGGTAATACCACGATGATTACGAATGTACTTAGCGTTATTTCGTAATTTCAAAATGGTATCAATATCGGGAATATTTGAACCGACAATTGTTGCAAGCATAATTGCTTGCGGCCCTAAACTGTTCTGCCCAATAACTGGATCAATCGTGGCGAGTCCGCCAAGCGTAATTCCCATTGCTAGATGAGTGGCTGTATCCACAAAATAACCTCCAATGAATCCATTTTTTCTGTATCTGTGCATCTTTTCTTAAAACAGAATATTGCTATATTTTTCATACAGTAAAGATGTATCTACTTTTATTATAATAGTATTTATATGCAAAAACGAATTGTTTTAAGGTAGGGGGAGAATTTTTGAACGAACATCTTGAATTTCTAAATGAATTTAATAAAGAACAATTTAGCCATGATTTAATTCAATGGTTTAATAAAGAACAAAGAGAATTGCCTTGGCGAAAAAATAAAGATCCGTATCGGGTATGGGTGTCGGAAATTATGCTGCAGCAAACCCGAGTAGAAGCAGTAAAACCTTATTACAACAATTTCATGGAACAGTTTCCTACATTAGAGACACTAGCGAACGCGGACGAAGAGAAGGTGCTCAAAGCGTGGGAAGGACTCGGGTACTACTCGCGTGTTAGAAATTTGCATGCTGCTGTGAAAGAAGTGCAGGCTAGTTATAGCGGCATCGTACCAAATACGGCTGAAGATATCGGTAAGTTAAAAGGAATTGGACCTTATACGAAGGGAGCCATTTTAAGTATCGCCTACGATGTACCTGAGCCAGCCGTTGATGGAAATGTAATGCGTGTTATGTCCCGTATTTTATCAATTTGGGAGGATATTGCAAAACCGAAGACACGAAAGCTCTTCGAGAATGTGATTCGTGAAGTGATTTCTAAAGAGAATCCTTCTTATTTCAATCAAGGCTTAATGGAACTAGGAGCTCTTATTTGTATTCCTAAAAATCCATCCTGTTTGCTATGTCCGGTCCAATCGCATTGCTGCGCTTTTCAAGAAGGAGTTCAGCAGGAGCTTCCTGTAAAAAGTAAAGCAAAGAATCCGAAGATAGTTCCTATTGCAGCAGGTATATTGGTAACAGAGGATGGAAGATATGTTATACATAGACGTCCAAGTGCAGGCTTGCTTGCTAATATGTGGGAGTTCCCTAATGTTGAATTGCAAGATGGAATTAGCAGTCCTAGCCAGCAGCTAGTTTATTATTTAAAGGAGCAATTCGGCATCGATATTCATATTGCCGAACATGTAACGAATATTTCACATACGTTTTCTCATCGTATATGGGATATTACCGTCTATAAGGGAACAGCCATTGATGTGAAAGAATCAGATACATTGCGTGTAATTAATCGAGATGAATTTTCACTCTATACGTTTTCTCAATCTCACAAAAAAATGTACGAGCAGCTTGTATTGTCAGATTAATGGAAATAACAGGAGCGTACTTCTTTTAAAAGGAGTGCGCTTTTTAATCATAGGAACTGTTCGTTCCTTGTGTCCAATCAGCTTCTTTTCGGTGAAGGCCTCCACGAGCTTCGATTTCCTTCATAATTTCTTTATATATCGTTTGTCCTTCCGCATTTAAATAAGGCAACATTTGCTGTAATGAATGATGAAAGTATGCTAATTCCTCTTTATCCCACTTTTGTTTTGAAATCATGGATAGCTTTGTCATATCTCGTCCTACGTACATCTCGTGTCTCCTCCTAATAGATACTCTTTATTTATTGTGTATAAAAAGTATGAATGTTATTCTTTATCCTCATTTCACCTCAATCATTTTTATCGGATATTTAAAAACGGAGTTGGTTACATTATGTTTTGTGGAGGTGATAATCATGAATAACAAACAACCAAATCAAGCAACCTCTGGTGCTAGCATCCAAAAGATGAATCAACAAAATGCACAATTTGGTACTGAATTCTCTACAGAAACTGATGTACAACAAGTGAAGGATCTGAATGCAAAGGCTGAAGCGAATAAATCACTAGCTTCAGGAAAATATAAAACTCCCTAGGCAATAACGGCAGAAGCACTCCTTTTTTATAAGGAGTGCTTTTTTATGCATTCACCACAAAGTATGCTAAGGTCAGACTTTAGTTTAAAAAATTAATCTTAACAGTTATAATAGGAGAAAACAATGAAAACAATACAATCCTCTTTGAGACGAAAGAAGGGAGAAATATGGATATTCCCAAAGAAGGTGAAAGGGTTCAAATACATAGTTATAAGCACAATGGAAGTATTCATAGAATATGGGAAGAAACGACGATTTTAAAAGCAACAAGCAGAGTTATAATTGGAGCCAATGATCGAACATTTGTAACGGAATCAGATGGACGCACATGGGTAACGAGGGAACCGGCTATATGTTATTTTCATGGAAGCCAATGGTTTAATATTATCGGGATGATTAGGCAAGATGGAATTTATTATTATTGTAATTTAAGTTCTCCATTTGCCTATGATACGGAGGCACTAAAGTATATTGATTATGATCTAGACATTAAGGTGTATCCTGATATGACCTATGTTCTGCTAGATGAAGATGAATATGAATTGCACCGGGAACAGATGCAGTATCCCAAAGTCATTGATACGATTCTGAAGCAAAATATGAATATTCTCATTCAATGGATTCTTCAAAGAAAAGGTCCCTTTGCCCCAGACTTTGTTGATAGTTGGTACGAACGATATTTAATGTTTAGAGATTAGCTGCCTGCTGATGCATATTCAGCAGGTTTTCTTACTTGATATGTCTCATGATGGTCTGAGGACTCTTTTTTTTATGGAATCTATGTGGGTGGGCTTCATATCTTTATGAAAGGGGGAAATGGATTGAACAGTATAAAACGATATTTACAGTTTGTTAAGCCTTATAAATGGAAAATAGCAATAACAATTGTGATTGGACTTATTAAATTTGCGATTCCTTTAATTATTCCGTTTTTGTTAAAGTATTTAATTGATGACGTTATTCATAGCAAAGATTCTATTTCTGTGCAAAACAATCATTTATTTATAGCAATTGGGATTGCTTTATTTATATTCGCAGTTCTTAGACCGCCAATTGAATATTATCGCCAATATTATGCCCAGCAAATCGGAAATTTAGTTTTGTATGATGTACGAAAGCATTTATTCGCCCATTTGCAAAAGCTAAGCCTACGTTTTTATTCAAATGCAAAAACCGGAGAAGTAATTTCTCGTGTTATAAACGATGTAGAGCAGACGAAGGATTTCGTCATTACGGGTTTAATGAACGTATGGCTAGATACAGCAACGATTGTAATTGCAATTGCAGTTATGTTTTCTATGAATATGAAGTTAACCTTTATTTCACTACTTGTTTTACCGATTTATATGATTTCCGTAAAGTATTTTTTTGCACGACTGCGTAAATTAACGCGAGCTCGTTCCCAAGCACTTGCTACTATGCAGGGGTACTTACATGAGCGAATTCAAGGCATACAGGTCACACGGAGCTTTGCTTTAGAAGAATATGAAAAAGAGCAGTTTGCAGGGAAAAATGGAGAATTTCTAAATCGAGCCTTGCAGCATACAAACTGGAATGCTAAGACGTTTGCTTCCGTGAATACGTTAACGGATTTAGGGCCTCTTGTTGTCATTGGGCTAGCAGCCTATTTAGTTATTCAAGGGCAGCTTTCATTAGGGTCGATGGTAGCCTTTGTAGGTTATATGGATAGCTTATATAACCCGCTACGTCGTCTTGTCAATTCATCGACGACATTGACTCAATCTCTAGCATCTATGGATCGTGTATTTGAGCTTCTAGATAAACCTTATGATGTTGAAAATCGTCCAGATGCAATCATACGAAACCAAATCGATGGAAAAATTTCAATTGAGGGTATGTCATTTCGGTACAATGAACGTGATCCAGAGGTGTTAAAGCATATCAATTTAACGATACAACCTGGTGAAAAAATTGCTCTCGTTGGGCTTAGCGGAGGAGGAAAATCTTCTCTTGTTAGTTTAATCCCGCGTTTTTATGATGTCACAGAGGGTTCTATTAAAATTGATGACATAGACGTGCGAGATTATGAATTAACCTGTTTACGTGGCCATATTGGGATTGTACTTCAGGATAATATTTTATTTAGTGATACGATTCGTTCCAATATTTTATATGGGCGGCCAGAAGCTTCAGAGGAGGAAATGATAGAAGCGGCTAAGGCGGCTCATGCACATGAATTTATTTTAGATTTACCGAATGGCTATGACACGATTGTTGGGGAACGCGGAATGAAGCTTTCGGGCGGACAGCGCCAACGAATTGCCATTGCTCGTGTATTTTTGAAAGATCCTTCTATGCTTATTCTAGATGAAGCAACATCTGCTCTTGATTTGGAAAATGAAAAATATATTCAAGAGGCACTGCAGGAGCTTGCAAAGGATCGGACTGCCATTATTATTGCGCATCGTCTGTCTACAATTACGCATGTCGATAAAATTGTGTATATTGCAGATGGAGAAATTAAGGAAATGGGAAACCATGATGACTTGATGAAAAAGCATGGATATTATTATGAGCTGTATCATATTCAAAATTTAGAATCCGTTTCTCAATAATAGAATTGCAAAAAAAAGAAAACCTGCTACTAGCAGGTTTTCTTTTTTTGCTTATCTTATCATTCTGTAGATAGGGAAGGATCTGCTTGCAACTTTGTTGGAATGACTTCTCGGAAGTGACTTCCAATATCATCAAGCAAGGCAGAAACTACGCTTACTTCTTCGTATTGTTCATGCTCAGTTAGAATACGAATGTAGTCAAGAAGCATCTCTGTAACTTCGGCAGTGCCTTTTGCAGTTAAAGGCTGCAAGGTTACATTTGCTCCTTTTGCAATTCGATTGCGAAGAGCTTCTTCTGTTAAGCCCATTTCTGGCTGATGACGTAGATAAATAGCTCCTCCTGTCATACCTGCACAAATCCATGGACCTGGATCGCCTAGTACAAGACCGCGTCCGTTTGTCATGTATTCAAATGCGAATCCTTTAATATTGGCATGTACGGCAATATTTCCATATTCATGAGATGGAAGAGGTTCTTGCAGACGTCCGCCAATGATAATATCCGCTCCAGATAGACGAATTCCTGCACGTGCATCTGCATTGCCTTGTACGTAAAGGGAGCCCTTTTGAGCACCGTAGCCAAATCCTTTTCCTACAGAACCATTGTAGAATTTACCGTCTTTCCCTTTGGCTTTCATGATGTAAATGCCGCCGCCAAGTGCTGTTTTTCCGATTCCGTCTTGCGCACCGCCGCTGACATGAATGAAAATATTTTCACTATTGTAAGCACCTAAGCCATTACCAGGAATGGAACCATCATATTTTAATGTAATTGGTTCGAGTTTTGTCGTGCCAGCTAATTTTGAACGAACACGATAGCAGGATTCAAGACCGCCCATTACGCGTTGATCTACACCTACTGCAAGGAGCTCTTTTGACTCTACAGTAAACGGTACAGCTTCTTCTACTGTATCTACAGATGCACTTGGTACATATTCTTCTACATCAATTGCTAACATATTGGTTAAATCTAATTGATCTAAGCCGCGAGCTTGAATAAGCAAGTCAGAACGACCTACGATTTCTTGTAAATTCGTATAGCCCAATTGTCCAACTAAACGTTTGAGCTCTTCACCAAATGTAGAGAATAGGTTCATCAATCCATCTACGGCAAGATCTATTTGTCGTGGTACAAAGCGGCGTAAACCGTGTTCTTTCGCTTGCGCTTCTGATTCAATTTGAGTTGCAATACCAACATGACAAGTATCAAGATGACATCCACGGCACGTTGTACATCCGATAGAAATCATGGCAAGTGTACCAAAGCCAATTCGGTTCGCGCCAAGAAGGATAACCTTTAATGCATCTCCTGCGCTCTTCATACCGCCGTCAGCCCAAATTTCAACATTATTACGCATTCCTGCTTCTATTAATGCATGATGTGCTGCTTTTACACCAATTTCAATTGGCAATCCTACATGTTGCAGTGCATGGATTCTGGCAGCACCTGTACCACCGTCAAAGCCGCTAATACCGATATAATCAGCTCCAGCCTTTGCGATACCAACGGCAATCGTACCGATGTTAGGAACAACTGGAACTTTGACAACTACCTTTGCTTGATTATTAGCAGTTTTAATTTCTGTAACCATTTGTGCTAAATCTTCGATTGAGTAAATGTCATGGTTGTTTGAAGGCGAAATAAGGTCGGAACCGATCGTTGCATTCCGCGCTTCTGCGATTTTTGCAGTTACCTTTGATCCAGGTAAATGACCACCTTCGCCAGGCTTTGCACCTTGCCCAATTTTAATTTCAATTAAGTTAGAAGAGTTTAGCAATTCAGCATTAACACCGAAACGTCCTGAGGCTACTTGTTGGCCGCGTGTTTTCGGATATTTTCCGACCATATCTTTAATTTCGCCGCCCTCACCATTTAGGCTGACCATATTCAAGCGATCTGCAGCCTCTGCATAGGCACGGAAGGCTACTTCGTTTTGTGATCCGAACGACATACTACTAATAATAAATGGCAGGTTATGCTCTCCTACATGGATACTTACTTTCTCTGACTGTATTGGTTGTGATCCAGTTTTAAAGTCCATTACGTGACGAATGGATATTGGTGTTTTTTGTTCGACATCATTTAATTTTTCACGATATTCATCATAGCCGTTGCCTTTTGCCACTTCGCCAATGGCTTTCCAAATGCGAGGAAAGACGTGGAATGTTTTGCGCATTCTTGTTCCTTCTGTTTCATAATCAGCTAAGCGTTTAATCGCATCTTCCTTTAATAGTTCAAAATTATATGCGAGTTTGTCGGAACCAAGGAAATTTACGATATTTAAAATATCTGCAATTTCTTTATTTAAGCCGATAGAAGAGAAGAGACGGCCATATCCACGTAATTCGTGAATACCAATTGTACTAATTACTTTTTCAAGTCCTTTATTCAAAGCGCTAAATAAGTTCACACAAGGAGTAATTGTGTTGTCGCTTACTGTAGCGAACATTAAATATGGGTTAATTGCATCTGCTCCTAAGCCGTATACAGTCACAAGATCATGTAAGGAACGAATAGCTCCGGAGCGTAGTACGATCGAACAATTTCTACGTAGTTGTTCATGTACAAGAGCTTGTTGTAATTTTCCAATAACGAGATGTGGATCTATCCATAAGTTTCCGTCTTTATGGGCTTTTTCATCATCTACAATGAGAAGTGTTACGCCTTTTTTAACGGCAGTTAGTGCTTCGTCTGCTAAGCGGTCTAAAGCATCCTTCAATGTTTCATCTTTTGTAAATGTTGCAGAAATCTTATACACTGTGTCGTGCAGGGCAAATAAATGGATAAGATCTTCATAGGTAATCTGGCCTGTTTGTTCAGCAGCAATTTGTCCGTCTTGCCCTTCAATTAAAACAGGGGAAAGCAATTCTACAATAAATGATTTCTCATGTTTTTCATGTAAGGATGGACGTTTTCCAATAATTGTTCGCGTAGAGAAATGCTCGATTTCTCGATCACGGTCAATAGCAGGGTTTGTTACAACAGCTACGCTTTCCTTAATGAAGTCAGCAATATTTCTTCTATCTGGATCCAATGCTGCAAGAGGGGCGTCATGGCCTAAAGAACGAATTGGCTCTGCACCTTTTTCCGCCATTTGCTCCATGAGTTGAATGTTTTCACGATCCCAGCCAAATGCTGCATATTGTCGATCCTCTACTTTTTCATTTGGAGCTACAGCTTCTACATGAGCTGGTTTTGGTGGATTTAAATTCTCGCGATAGCCGCTTGCTTTAATGCGTTGGCTTAATTTCTTAAATACTTCGTCTTGGTAAGCTGCGTATTCGTATAGAACCATATCGTCATGATTCCATCTTAAGCCGACTTTTTCACCAGGAGCTAGTGCTTTCGGTTCGGCAACATAATCGCTTGGTGAAACGACACCAGGTTCAGATGCAAATACATAGGAAGTTTCAGTTTGTACCATCCATAAAGGACGAAGACCTAATGCATCAACACTGAAAACTGCTTCATCTTTGTAGCGAGAAATAATACCAGCAGGTCCTTGTGCGAAATGACCCCAGCTTTCACGCATATACGCATATAAATCTTGCAGCTCTTCTTTATAATGTTTAATTTCATTAACAATTGGTGGAAATAAAACATCGAGTGCTTCAAACAAACTATAATCATAGCGAGCAAGCAATGTTTCAATCGTTCGGTTTAAATCTTGTGAATCACTACCTCCTAGTGTAAGAGGTACATTCATCATTTCAGCTTGATCACGAAGCTTCGCAATCGTATTAATTTCTCCATTATGTCCTAAAACACTAAATGGTTGAACACGGAAGAAGTTAGAAAGCGTGTTTGTTGAATAACGATTATGACCAAGTGTCATCGTGGAAGCAATAATCGGATTAGTTAAATCTTGATAATACGCTACGAGAGTATCTCCAGCACCAAGAACTTTATAAACTACATGATGGGCACTTAAAGAAGATACATGAACCGCTTCGTTCTTTTCTACTTCTATAGTTAAGTTAAATAATTCAAGTTCAATATTTTCTTTTTCTTTGGTTGGAAGAAGTGCAATTTGCCAAAAAACAGGTTCTTCTGCTTTCGCAAGTGGGCCAAGTGCATCAGTATTTGTTACGGCATCCGTTTCGTAAACGAGCTCAAAACCAGATTTTGTGAACGTATCTTTTATTTCTTCACGTAGAGATAACGTGTCAACTTTTTTACTAAGAAAAAGATGTCCTACAATAAAATCCGGACGGTCTACGAGAGAAGATGAAATATCTTTACGCGTTAATTTCTCTTTCCAAAGTTCTGTTGGGAGGTCAATGTGAATACCAATTCCATCACCTTCGCCATTAATAAAACCGGCACGATGATTCATTTTGACCAATGAATCTATACATAAATCAATATTTGCTTTAGTAGGACGGCGCTTTTTTTCCATAACGGAAACAATGCCGCAAGCATCATGCTCCGCTTTTCGGAAATCGCGAAAAAGGGCAGGAGTCCAATTATTTGTCAAATTGTTGGCCATGGGGCCAGTCACCTCCATTCAATGTTGGAAAAAATAACTATTCAAAATTGTTAGATTTTTTTGAACGTATAATGTCTAATTATAAAGAAAAAACGAAGGTTTTAACAAGTAAAATATAATAAGTTCGTTTCTTCAATTTTTAGTGGTATGAATAATTATACTATTAAACTTAAATTTATGAAATAGTATACAGAAAAAAACAGAGGTTTTTCCTCTGTTTTTTTCTTCCATTTTAATGATTGGAGATGATAGTAGCCAGTTCTTTAAATGCAAAATCAACAGCAGCGATTGTATCTTCAACATCTTGTCTTGTGTGCTCTGTTGTTAAAAACCATGCTTCATATTTGGACGGTGCAAGATTTATACCTTGGCTTAGCATAAGCTTGAAAAATTTACCGAAGAGGTCACTATCAGATAGCTTAGCATCATCGTAATTTTTTACCTTTTTATTCGTGAAAAATACAGTTAAAGCACCTTTTAATCGATTTATCGTAATGGTGATATTATGCTCTTTTGCCTTAGCGAGGATTCCTTCTTCTAATAATTTACCTAGTTCATCTAAATTTTCGTATACGCCATTTTGCTTAAGAACTTCCAGGCATGCAATACCTGCACGCATAGAGGCTGGATTTCCTGCCATTGTTCCTGCTTGGTAGGCAGGGCCTAATGGAGCAACTTGTTCCATAATTTCTTTCTTACCGCCGTATGCACCGATTGGCAGACCGCCGCCAATGATTTTGCCTAGTGCTGTTAAGTCGGGAGTGATACCTAATAAATTTTGTGCTCCGCCATATGTAAAACGAAAAGCTGTAATTACTTCATCATAAATTACAAGTGCACCGGCTTTATGGGCTATTTCATTTACTTGTTCAAGGAATCCTTCATTTGGCATAACGATTCCGAAATTTCCTACAATGGGTTCTACTAATACACCGGCAACATCGTCTCCCCATTTATCTAATGCTTCTTTAAATGCTTCAACATTGTTGTATGGAACGGTAATGATGTCTTGTGCAACACTACGGGGAACCCCAGCAGAATCTGGAGTGCCAAGGGTAGAAGGACCAGATCCCGCAGCCACAAGCACAGAATCAAAGTGACCGTGGTAACAGCCGGCAAACTTTATAATCTTCGTTCTTCCTGTGTATGCACGGGCAACACGAACGGTTGTCATAACGGCTTCTGTACCAGAATTAACAAAACGAACCTTATCTAATGAGGGAATTGCCTCTTTTAATAATTTTGCGAAAGTCACTTCGTAAGGTGTTGGTGTTCCGAATAGAACGCCATCCTCTGCAGCTTCTTGAATTGCTTTCGTAATATGCGGATGAGCATGACCGGTAATAATAGGACCGTATGCTGCTAAATAGTCAATATATTTATTATCGTCAACATCCCAAAAGTATGCTCCTTTTCCCCGTTTCATCGCAACTGGAGAACCGCCTCCAACTGCTTTATAGGAACGTGATGGACTGTTTACGCCGCCAACAATATTTGCTAGCGCTTCGGTATGTAATTGTTCTGAGTTGGTAAATTTCACTTCTATTCCTCTCCTTTACATAGATACCCTTGAAAGATTGTGACAATTTTCACTATCCTGCCCTTTAGGGAAATACCTGATAAGTTCAAAATATCTTTCGTTTCTTTTATTGTAACACAGGATATAGGATAATACTTATTAGTTGAGAACAGGGCACCTGTTAGGTAAACTATTCGTTATGAAAATATGAAAATGAGGTAAGTAAATGGACACGATTATCGACGTAAAACAGTTGCGAAAAGAATTTGTTTCCCATTCGAGTCGTTCAGGATTAAAGGGAGCCTTTCGTGATTTATTCACGCGAAATTACAAGGTTGTTCCGGCTGTAAACGACATTTCCTTTTCAGTTAGACGAGGTGAAATGCTAGGGTATATCGGGGAGAATGGGGCAGGAAAGTCGACAACGATTAAAATGCTAACGGGTATACTCACACCAACATCTGGACAAATTGTTGTGAATGGCATGAATCCTCATAAGGAAAGAGAACGGTTTGTGAGAACAATTGGTGTTGTATTTGGGCAACGCTCTCAGCTTTGGTGGGATATTGCTGTACAGGAATCCTTTCGATTGCTAAAGAAAGTGTATGGAATATCTGATAAGCAGTACAAGGAGCATATGGATCATGTGATTGAAACGCTTGAAATTGGCCCACTTCTAGACAAACCTGTTCGTAAGCTATCACTTGGACAACGAATGAGATGTGAGCTTGCTGCAGCACTGATTCATAATCCACCCCTCTTATTTTTAGATGAACCGACGATTGGATTAGATGTTCTAGTTAAATTGAAAATAAGGGAATTCTTGAAAGAAATGAATGAAAGATACAAAACGACAATTTTGTTAACAACTCATGATATATCTGATATCGAAGCTTTATGTGATCGTGTTGTCATGTTAGATGAAGGAAAAATAATTTATGATGGTTCACTTGATAAGCTTCGTTCTAATTGGGGAAAAGAAAAAATCATTCATTTTCAATTTGTAAATCCTGTTTCGAAAGAGCAACTTACCAAGCAATTGTCAGGACAAGTTATATGGAAACAAGAGGATGGAGAAAATGTTTGGGCTGCAAAATTACCTAATGAAGAAAGTGTGATTTCTGCATTAATTTCCAATGTCGTACAATCGTTTAAAATTAAAGATATAAAGATAGAAGAAGTATCGACCGAAGAAATCATTCGTAATATTTATGAAGAGGGTAATGTTCATGGCTAAGTATATTGAAATGATTCGGATACGTTTTCTTATGATGCTTGCCTATCGGACAAATTACTATAGTGGAATTCTAATCTATACGATAAATATCGGAGCCTATTACTTTTTGTGGGAAGCGATATACGGTGGAAAAGAAAGTGTGCAAGGGTTATCAGTTGCACAAATGACAACGTATGTGGCGGTTGGCTGGATGGCTCGGGCTTTTTACTTCAATAATATCGACCGTGAAATTGCGGAGGAAATTCGCGAAGGACGTGTAGCCATTGAAATGATTCGTCCGTATAGTTATCTTGGCATGAAGGTTATGCAAGGGCTAGGGGAAGGAATTTTTCGGTTTCTATTCTTTTCGATACCAGGAATGATCCTCGTTTCATTTCTATTTTCTCTAGCGGTCACTTCCCATGTACAGACGTGGTTTTTATTTTTTCTATCTATTATATTTAGCTTTATCATTAATACACAGATTAACTTGATTACAGGTATGATGACATTCTTTTTATTTAATAATGATGGGTTAATGTATGCAAAACGAGTTGTTATTGATTTATTTTCCGGGCTTTTGCTTCCGATTAGCTTTTATCCTTTGTGGGCTCAAACTGTGATGAACTTCTTTCCGTTTCAAGCCATAAGCTACATTCCAAGCATGATTTTCTCAGAAGGGTTAAAAGGGCAAGCGGTTTGGCATGCTATTATGTTTCAAATGATATGGTCCGTCGCTTTGATCCTTCCTATCGTTTTCATGTGGAAACTAGCAAAAAAACGATTAATTGTGCAAGGAGGGTGAGGGAGCATGATGTATATACAATTACTGTTTCATTATGCAGCACAGTATATGAAAACAAAGCTGCAGTATCGCGGTGATCTTCTTGTAGGCCTTATGTCGGATATGATGATGCAGGCTGTTAATCTGATTTTTATTCTTGTTGTATTCGGTCATACGCAGTCCCTTCAAGGTTGGGGAAGAGAAGAAGTTATCTTTATTTACGGCTTTTTCCTCGTACCATTCTCAATCTTCTCCGCTTTTTTTAACATTTGGGATTTTAATGATAGATATATTGTAAAAGGAGAAATGGACCGTATTTTAACTAGACCTATTCATAGCTTATTTCAAATCATATTAGAACGGATGGAGCTTGAATCTTTTATAGGAGGCATTACAGGTATACTTATCATGGTTTATGCTTCCATCCAGCTGCATTTAACATTTCACTGGTATGATTTCTTTTTGTTTATCATTATGGCGATTGGCGGAGCACTTGTATACGGCGGAATATTTGTCTCGCTTGCAAGCATAGGGTTTTGGTCTGATGCAAGAAGCTCGATTATGCCGCTTATGTATAACATTGGAAACTATGGCCGGTATCCAATTAATATTTATAATAAAGTCATTCGGTTTATTTTAACGTGGATTTTACCATTTGCTTTCGTAGGAGTGTATCCAGCTTCGTATTTTTTGCATAAGAGTGAATGGTACTCTTATGCGTTTTTAACACCAGTAATGGGCGTTCTCTTTTTCACTTTCGCTGTTTTTCTTTGGAATAAAGGGGTAAAACATTACCGGGGTGCAGGTAATTGAAATAATTGACTCTTCTTCCTCATACATATGAGATGAGGTGGACAAACATGATTTGGATAATGGTGTTAATACTCGTTATTCTAGCTATTGTGCATAGCATACGCAGCCTTTGGAAATCATCCTATACGACCCATTCATTTTTTTCGTTTTCTAATTTACTTCTGCTAAGCCTAGTTTATTTAACAGTACTTATTGCCTTTGGATTAGGGTATTTCCTGTTAGAAGAAATAGGATTGCCTGTTCTTAATGAACATGGGAATACTGCTGAGGATAAAGCAGTTGAACTGATAGGGATATGCATCTATTTTAGTGCTATTACTTTGTTTTCTGTCGGGTATGGTGATATAACTCCGATAGGAATAGGAAGAGCAATTGTAATTGTAGAAGCTTTAATTGGGTATACGATGCCGTTTGCCTTCGTCTTTCGGATCGTTGCAGAACAAAAACGCGATTAAATCTGGTATAGTTAATGGTGTAGAATACGAAGGAGATGTTGTTACAATGAGTAAGATAGGAGAGCTTGCACCAGATTTTACATTGCCTGCAAGTAACGGAAAAGAAGTAACTTTATCAAATTTTCGTGGGAAAAATGTGGTGATATATTTTTATCCGAAAGATATGACACCAGGATGTACAACGCAAGCATGTGATTTTCGTGATATGCTTGATTTATTCAATGACGAGAATACAGTAATACTCGGAATAAATCGTGACCCGCTTTCAAAGCATAAATCTTTTGTGGCAAAGCACAATTTACCATTTCTATTATTATCGGACGAACAGCATGTCGTAACAGAACTGTACGGTGTTTGGAAACTTAAAAAGAATTTTGGAAAAGAATATATGGGGATTGAACGGTCAACATTCCTAATTGATAAAGAGGGTAAGCTAGTTAAAGAGTGGCGTAAGGTAAAAGTGAAAGAACACGCTAAGGAAGTATTAGCTGCAATTAAAGAAGAGTTAGATTAAGGCTTCTTTTATTTAAGTAAAATGAGGCATTCGTCTATACAATGTTGCTATCTGGTCATAGTCTACAGTATAGGGCATACCTCCTCAGATGATAGCTTTCCAAGTGCGAGACATTTCTCGCACTATTTTTTTGCTTGCAAAATAAGTTTATTGCAATTCTCATAATTTAGACAGATTTGCGGTACCATTAAAGTATAAATGTTGACAATGGGAAATATGAAGCTGTAAACTAATTGTAAATATTATAACATAGGAATTCCTATAGAATGGGGGTGCATGACGGTGGTTAATGACGAACTAAAAGAGGCGCTGGAACTTTTGAAAGGTACAGGTGTACGTATGACTCCACAACGTCATGCTATTTTAGAGTATCTTGTTGGTTCTTTTTCACACCCAACGGCTGATGAAATCTATAAAGCACTTGAAGATAAATTTCCAAATATGAGTGTTGCGACTGTATACAATAATTTACGTGTATTTAAGGAAATCGGTTTAGTTAAAGAGCTAACGTATGGTGATGCATCGAGTAGATTTGATTATGTAACAAGCGATCATTATCATGTGATATGTGAAAGCTGTGGAAAAATTGTAGATTTTCCTTATACTCATTTAGAAGAAGTGGAACAAAAAGCAGCGGAAGAAACTGGCTTTGTAATTCGAAGTCATCGCTTAGAATTGTACGGTGTTTGTCCAGAATGTAATCATGTGTTGGAAAATTAAGAAACGTATAGAGGAACCGGCATGAGCCGGTATCAGGCTGGTTGTATTGGATGTGATCCTTTACAGCCAGCTTTTTTTATTTATTCCGCTATTTAAGGGCAGTAAGATACTTGTTCCAAGGATTGAGAAATAATGAAAGACCTAAGAGGGGGACTGCCTATAACTTTGTTAATGGATAACCATCGGCTGAGAGAAAACCCATCGCTAAGGAAAGTTTCACTTTATTCGGTTACGATAGGATTCGTTAAATGCTTTCCCATCTAATGAAGCATCTAAGGTAAGCGGCTGACGACAGTACATACAGACATCGGCTTTGCCGAGTATTTTTGTTGTTTTTTTGCATTCTGGGCAAATAACTTGTACCGTTTTCGTTGAAAGTATACCAATCCAAAAATAAATGATAGTACTACATAGAATAGCAAGAAAACCTACAATAATGAATAATGACATAATGAGAGGAGAGTAACGAAAAAATACACTTACATAAGAAAGAAAAAGTCCAGCAAAAACAGTTCCTAACGCAAACGTTCGAATTTTATTGATTTTACTGCTATATTTCATTCTCATTTGGCTAACACCTCATTTTGCCATATAATAATATATTATATAAATTCTTAGTCATAAATACGACCTGATTTTCCAATAAAATGAAATTAAAATTTAATTATAAATTCTATTGACCATGTGATTATGACATGATATATTATTACACGTCGCTGATGAAATACAGCGATGAAACAACGAAATAAAAGATGTTGACACGAATTTAGAATGGTGTTAACATAAAGAAGTCGCTTTTGAGCGATGAAGAGTTCTTTGAAAACTAAACAAAACATGAAACGTCAGTTTTTTAATAAGCTTAGACAAACTTAACTTTTATGGAGAGTTTGATCCTGGCTCAGGATGAACGCTGGCGGCGTGCCTAA
>NZ_JBLREB010000005.1:0-132958 GCF_048159605.1 Ectobacillus polymachus
CAGTGTGGCCGATCACCCTCTCAGGTCGGCTACGCATCGTCGCCTTGGTGAGCCGTTACCTCACCAACTAGCTAATGCGCCGCGGGTCCATCTATAAGTGATAGCAAAAGCCATCTTTCCATTTCAGTTCATGCGAACTGAAAACCTATCCGGTATTAGCTACGGTTTCCCGAAGTTATCCCAGTCTTATAGGCAGGTTACCCACGTGTTACTCACCCGTCCGCCGCTAGCCCCGAAGGACTCGCTCGACTTGCATGTATTAGGCACGCCGCCAGCGTTCATCCTGAGCCAGGATCAAACTCTCCATAAAAGTTAAGTTTGTCTAAGCTTATTAAAAAACTGACGTTTCATGTTTTGTTTAGTTTTCAAAGAACTCNTAGGCACGCCGCCAGCGTTCATCCTGAGCCAGGATCAAACTCTCCATAAAAGTTAAGTTTGTCTAAGCTTATTAAAAAACTGACGTTTCATGTTTTGTTTAGTTTTCAAAGAACTCTCATCGCCTTGTGGCGACTTTTACAATATATCATTTCAAAGAAATGATGTCAAATGTTTTTTTGATTCAGTTTTAATAACCTTCCGAATCGACAAGAAATATCTTATCACAATAATATATCCTTTGCAAGGCATTATTAAATAAAATTAAAAGGAACGAATACTTCTTATTTATTACTTCTTATATAAAGGCCATGTTAAAGCTCATTGTTGATATTGCCACAACGTTGATTGGAGCGGAGGATCCCAAACCGCAGCGGAAAGCGAGCGCCTAGAGCGAAAATCAACAGGCAAGTTTAACAAAGTCTTTATTAAAAAATAACAGAAAGCTTGAATGAGTAAAATATCACGTAAATGGAGTGAAGCTTCCCTCTTCCCTTACACGATCATAACTCGTCCAATCAGACCATATGTCATCAGCTATCTTCACCTATTGTTTTTTCAGAATCTTGAGGCGGGAGGCTTGCTGCTTAATTAACCTATCATAGTAATTAGCAACAGCCATATAGCTTTTCATATTATAGAATTTTTTTCTTATCTGTTTCTGCTATGATAGTTATAAGGTTTACATACGTTCAAAGCGATCTATAAATCATACTTATTAACGAAACCTTTTTTAAAGGAGGACATCTGATGATAAATATACTAGTAGCAGACGATGATGATCATATCCGCAAACTGCTTCGTCATTATTTACAGCAAGAAGGATATTTAATATTTGAAGGAGAAGATGGCGAGAAGGCATCGCTCATTTTAGAAGAAGAACGTATTGATTTGGCAATTGTCGATATTATGATGCCGAATAAAAATGGCTATGAATTATGCGAAGAAATTCGAAAATATTATGATATACCCGTTATTATTCTGTCAGCAAAGGATCAACTTAATGATAAGGAACAGGGCTTTTCAGCTGGGACTGATGATTATTTAATAAAACCATTCGAGCCGAAAGAACTGTTGTTTCGGGTAAAAGCACTTCTACGCCGTTATCAAATTGTTAGCTCAGATAATATTGTGCTAAAAAATACCATAATTGACCGAAAGAGCTATGAAGTGAAAAGCAACGGAAGTACGATTATGCTTCCTCTAAAGGAATTTGAGCTTTTGGTGCAACTCGCAAGCTATCCGGGGCGTACGTTTACACGCGAGCAGTTAATCGAGCTTATTTGGGGAATTGATTTTGATGGAGATATTAGAACCGTTGATGTTCATATTAAAAGATTACGTGAGCGTTTTTCCAAGCGAACAGATGATTTTATCATTTCAACAGTTCGTGGTGTCGGTTATAAGCTTGAGGTGAACGAGGCATGAAAACATTATACGTACATTATGTTATGACGACTACTGTCATTATTATGATAAGTAGTCTGCTTGCTTTTTTTATAGCAAATTCGTATTATCAAATCCATTTAAAACCAATCAATGATCAAAAGATGACAAAAATGGGCGAGGATACGGTTGGATTTGCTGCATCCATGCCGAATAAGGATATTCCTAAATATATGGATACCATAGCAAAAATGGGCTATCAAATATATCTAGTTGATGATCAGGGTGGAAAAACATACTTTGGCAGTTCCTTTAGAAAACAAAATATCGATAATAATGTTGTGTCCTCTGTATTAAATGGACAGGTCTATCACGGGATTGCTAATTTCCCAAAAAAACTATTCATTACTGGCTTCTTTGATAATGAATTGAGGAATACGGTTGGAATTCCTTTTCAGTCTGACGGGAAACGATATGCATTGTTTCTACGTCCCGATATTGAATTACAGTTTGGGGAAATGAGAATTTTCTTTGCACAATTATTATTATTTGGTGTTGGTTTAACGGTTTTATTAGTTTTTATTAGTACACGATATATCGTAAAGCCGATTCGCAAATTGACGATGGCTACGAAGAAGATTGCAGAAGGACAATATAACATACAACTTGAAGTCAATCGTAAAGATGAAATTGGAACACTAGCACAGTCGTTCACGCGTATGACTGCAAGCTTAAAGCGTTTAGAAGAGATGAGACAGGAGTTTGTTTCCAATGTTTCGCATGAAATTCAGTCTCCGCTTACATCAATTCAAGGGTTTTCACAAGCGTTACGTACAGAGCAAGTAAGTGAAGAGCAGCGTCAACAATATTTATCTATTATTGAAGAAGAAAGCAGAAGATTATCTGCAATGAGCAAGCAGCTATTAACACTGGCTTCATTAGATAAAGAGCACAATATATTGGAGTTAACTACATTTGATGTATCAGAACAAATCAAACAAATTTTCCTTACAACTAGATGGTATTGGCAAGAAAAAGAATTAGCAATTGACATAGATCTTCCCTCTCTATCGATTAGTGGTGACAAACGATTGTTACATCAAGTATGGATGAATTTAATTTATAACAGTATTAAGTTCACCGAAAAAGGGGGAACGATTTTTGTCTCAGCGCAAATGGATAATTGCGGAGCAATTCATGTTATTGTCGAAGATACAGGAAAAGGGATTCCCGAAGAAGATTTGCCTTACGTATTTGATAGATATTATAAAGGTGATAAATCTCGAAAACGAGAAGAAAGCGGGAGTGGGCTCGGGCTTTCCATTGTCAAGAAAATTATTGACCTTCATAAAGGAACCATTACGGTACATAGTACTATAGGAAAAGGAACACGCTTTGAAGTTATTCTTCCTCAACTTTAAAACATTGCAAAATAAGATGGCGAATCGCCATCTTATTTTGCTTTTTTATATATTTTCAATAAAAGCTGATGTAAATTCATTAAATGTTTCATTTTAAAGCGTAACGATTTGTTCACATTCTGTTCATTTTCTTTCTTTATGCTTTATTTGTGAACAAAAGAAGTGGTTGCTTCTCATTAAGAAGGAAGATAAAGAATGGAGATGACAAAATGTTTCTTGCATTACGTGAACTTAAACACGCCAAGTTTCGTTACTTGTTAATTGGATTTATTATGCTTCTTGTCGCATGGCTAACATTTATTGTTTCAGGATTAGCAAATGGACTTGCATTAGATAATGCATCTGCTTTGAAAAATATGAATGGTGATTACTTCGTCCTACAAGACAATGCAGACCAAAAACTAGCTCGTTCTTCAATCCCTACAGATACATTAGATGAAATTAGTAAACAGGATGGAGTGAAGGAGGCTACACCATTAGCTCAAACTACTACGTCTTTCACTCAAACCGGAAAAGATAAAAAAGTCGATGTTACAATCTTTGGCATAGATCCAAAAAGTATGATTATGCCAAACATTTCAGAAGGTAGGGGCATAGCAAACTTAGGTAAAAACGAAGTAGTTGTTGATGAATCTCTGAAAGAAAAAAATGGAATTGCAATAGGTGATACTTTAGAAAATAAAGATACAGGTGTAAGTGTTACGGTTGTTGGATTTGCAAAAGGACAAACGTTTAGTCATATGCCAGTGTTGTACACTGATACAGATAGCTTGAACAATATAATGAAATCAACAGGAAGACAACAAAAACCATCCTACAATGCAATCGTTGTAAAAGGAACGAAAGATGCACAAACCTCATTAGAAAAAAATGTTTCTCATATATCAGTTTTAACAAAAGATCAAGCTGTGCAAGGTATTCCTGGATATAAAGAAGAACAAGGTTCACTTACAATGATGATTACATTCTTAATTGTAATTGCAGCATTTGTGCAAGCAGTATTCTTCTACGTCATTACATTACAAAAAACAAATCAATTTGGTGTATTAAAAGCTATTGGTGCAAAAACCTCTTATTTAGCGAAAAACTTAATTAGTCAAGTACTAATCTTAGCAATTACAGCTGTTGGAATTAGTATAGCACTCACATTTGGCGTTAGTGCATTATTTCCAGCAGGAATGCCATTTGATTTAGGAATAGATGTAATGTTGAAATATTCTGCGTTATTAATTGTTGTTGCAGTAATTGGAGCACTTTTATCTTTACAACAAATTGCAAAAATAGACGCGGTTACAGCAATTGGGAGGGCTGAATAATGACTGATAAATTAGTACTTGAAAATATTAACAAAGTTTATGGATCTGGAGAAACAGCAGTTACAGCATTGCATCATGCATCCTTACGTGTCAAAGAGGGAGAGTTTGTAGCGGTTGTAGGTCCATCTGGTTCCGGAAAAAGTACGTTCTTATCTATCGCGGGTGCATTACTTACTCCTACAAACGGGAAAATTTCAATTAATAACCACGACATTTCAAATCTTTCAACAAAAGAATTGAACGATGTACGTATTAATAATATTGGGTTTGTATTTCAATCCTCTAACCTCGTACCATATTTGAATGTCTTAGACCAATTGTTACTCGTACCAAGACTAGCTGGAAAATCAAGCAAGCAAGCCGAAGCGAGAGCGAAAGAATTACTAGAGCATCTAGACCTAGGACACCGAATGTATCATTATCAGGATAAGCTTTCTGGCGGAGAACGACAACGTGTTGCCATTGCACGTGCTTTCATGAATGAACCAGAAGTAATTCTTGCAGACGAGCCTACAGCTAGTCTAGATTCTAAACGCGGTAGAGAGGTTGCCGAAATGCTTGTACATGAAGTAAAAACAAAAGGAAAAGCAGCTGTAATGGTTACCCATGACAATCGTGTTTTAGATTTATGTGACCGTATCGTTATGATTAAAGATGGAACATTATATGAACAAACAAAGGAAATGCAATTCATTTAATAGGTTCGATGTTTACTAAAGTGAACGTTCATCGATGGAAGCACTAAAATAATCCATAAAAAAAGAAGATCATCATCTGAAGTGAACCCCCTAAGTTGGACTAGAAAAACCAACTTAGGGGGTTTTTATGTGACTAAGTTTTCAAGTAAATGTAGAGAAGAAGTTGTTTTAAAGTATCTAGTAGGAAAAGGCTGCTTATCAAAACCCGTAAAAAAATATGGCATTGGCAGCCCTCAAACCATTCTTAATTGGATGAACCGATATAAGAAATACGGAGGAAGTGCCTTCGATATACGTAGTACTCTTTTGTGATTGACTTTGCATCCACGATGATGTAACTCCAGTGTAATACGGCGATAACCGTAAGCTGGATGTTGTTTTCAAATCGCCTTTATTTCTTCAATCAATTCTAAATCGCTGTTTTTCATGTCTTTATGATTTTGATAATAGAAATACACGTTTTTAGGAAGGTTAATGACCTCATCCATTTTAATACCTCTAGCTTAAAGTTACCATCATAGTCATACTTAGGAAAAACCGTTACACGAAGTATTAGAAGCTCTTACTAAATTACCTGATCGGACAACTGTTCATTCCAATCAGGGATTTCAATACCAACATCAGCGCTGGGTGAAAGAACTAAAGAACCAGGATGTCTTTCAAAGAATGTCGAGGAAAGCAACTTATCTGGATAACACTGCAATGGAAAGCTTCTTCCACATCCTGAAATGTGAAACAGTCTATTTGTACGATTACAAAACTTATGATGACATCGCTAAAGCTGTAGAAGATTGGATTAACTACTACAACAATGATCGAATGAAAGAAAAACTCGGTGGAACAAGCCCTGTACAATACAGGCTTTATTCCACCGAGCAAGTAGCATAATAATATGTCCAACTTATTGGGGTCAGATCATGGTTATTTTCTTTTTATTTTCTGTTACTATCTCAAAGCAAGCGCCTTTTTCACCGCCCCCTGATTGATAGTTTTTCTTAAGGTGGAAAACTAACTGTTTATAGAGAACAGGCAGGTTCATTTCAGACTCCTGCTTGACAAGTAGATTTTCGTAATTGTATATATTCATCTACTATATAGTATCCTAGAATACGAAATCCTCTTCTACGTAATAAACGAATACTCAAATTTTTTAGAAGAGAATCTGACGCAATAATAACAATATCCCGATCTTCAATCTCTTTTAAATTTCGTTTTAAATATCCATATGGGAGGTTTTTACTACCTTCAATGGGATTGTTAAAAGAATCTTGATAATCTCGTACATCTAAACAGACTACATTTTTTCTCTTGTCTTTGCATATTTCATTTGCAATCTTATTTACACCATAGACAGGAACATAACGCTCAAATAATTCATAACAAATTAAAAAAATTAGCAACAAAAAAATATACATCAAGTACCACCTTATATGATGGGATCGTAAAATGGAAAGCTAGTTTACAGTTCTACAATCTCAATATTTTACCCACATGGGTATGCTACTATAGGATTATATTATCCGTCAATTATTTGAACTACCCATCACTTAAGCCCCTCGAACATTCGGACAATCGAGATGGAAAACATCTCCCACCACCTGCAATAAAAAAACAGCTTCAAAGGGAATGTTTCCCTTTGAAGCTGTCTCCTTGTTACTTTTGTTTAAGCCGCTGACTTCGTTTTCTTACGTCTTATTTTTGCCCCAGACAAGTATTTATGCAGTACATTTGCAAATAAACGAGCTAAAATATTGAATAGTAATACCATTATAATAAGGATAGCCGCTGACTTCGTTGCAATTAATCTGGCATCAGGAACAATTCCTTCTGAGTTTAATTTCCAGATGTGAACCGCTAACGTTTCAGCAGGACGGAATGGATTAAATGGATTACTTGGGCTAGATAGATCAGCAGCTGAATTCAACATAGGAGTCGTCAATCCTGCTGAATAAATAAGAGCAGCTGCTTCCCCAAATATTCTTCCCGCAGCTAATATTACACCAGTAATAATCTGTGGAAGCGCAGAAGGAATACTAATCTTTACTACTGTTTGCCACTTTGTTGCACCTATTCCTAAACTCGCTTCTTTTATACTTCCAGGAATATCTACGATTGCATTTTCACATACACGCGTCAATCCCGGAAGATTTAGAATAGTAAGCGCTAGTGCACCGCCGATTAATGTATATCCCCAACCAGTCATCGTAACAAACACTAGTAAACCAAATAATCCAACAACGATAGAAGGTAAAGAAGCCATCGTTTCAATACATAAGCGAATAAAATTTAAAATTCTTCCTCGTTTTGCATACTCAGCTAAATAGATACCTGCTCCTAAACCTAGAGGTACAGAAATAAGTAAGGTAATAAACAACATATAAAAGGAGTTAAATAATTCAGGTCCTATTCCTCCGCCTGAGCGAATATTACTAGGATTACCGAAAAGAAATTTTGGATCCCAAAATCCCCAACCGTTCGAAATAATTTCTACCATTAGAAACACTAGTAGTGAAGTAACTAATATTGCAATTGCATAAAGTATAACTGTCCAAATTTTATTTACAGTTCTTGCGTTCATTGTTTTTGTCCACCTCTTTGCCCTATAGCTCTCACAATTAAAATAAATATAAATGAAATAATTAATAGAATCATCGCTAATGACCATAAAGCATTATTCCAAGCTGTACCATTTAACGTGTTAGCCATATCCATGGTTAATATTCCAGTAAGCGTTGAGGTAGGACTATACAAGCCGCTAGGAAGCTTAATTGTATTACCAATTACCATCTGAACAGCTAATGCTTCACCAAAAGCACGAGCTAAACCTAAAACAATGCCTGTTAAAATCCCAGTTTTTGCAGCTGGCACAATAACTCTGCTTATAGCCTGCCACTTTGTGGAGCCAAGTCCGTAAGATGCTTCTAAATATTCAAAAGGTACTACTTTAACTGCGTCAGAAGCGATACTGGCAATAGTCGGTAGGATCATAATACTTAGAACAATGATACCTGCTATCAGGCTAAAACCAACTCCACCATATATTTGACGTAGCATCGGAATAAGAATCGTTACCCCTAGTAGTCCATATACAACAGAAGGAATCCCAACTAATAATTCAAGAACTGGCTGTAATACTTTTTTACCAAATTTAGGTGAAATATAGTTCATAAATACAGCTAATGCAATTCCGATTGGCGCAGCAATAAGTGTTGCTCCAATGGAAACAGCTGTTGAACCTAATATAAAGATGAGTGCTCCATACTTTGGATCAGATGCATTAGGCGCCCAATCTAAACTTGTTAGCATTTGTGAAACAGGTATTCCATTTTGTAAAAACGATTGTATTCCTTTTTGACATATAAAGATAATAATCGCCAACGTTGTCAATACAATTAAAAATCCACAAAATGTAACGAGTGCTCTTCCTATGTACTCGTTCTTAACGTAGTTAATTTTTTTCTTCCCCTTCATCAAGCAATCCACCTTACTTAATAAATTGCATAAACAGACTAGCACTTATAAGCCAGCCTGTTTATGTAATACTTCGATTCAATTCAATTATTTTTTAAGCTTAGTCATTGGGATATAACCCATGTCTTCAACTTTCTTTTCAAAATCTTTTCCTGCGATGTAATCAATAAATGCTTTGTTAGCGTCAGTAGGTGCGCCTTTTGTAATCATGTATTCATAAGACCAGAACGGATATTTATCAGCAGCGATGTTTTCAGTAGTAGGTGCTACGCCGTCAATATTTAAAGTTTTAAGAGCACCTTTTTTATCTCCAACTAGGTAAGACATTGCAAGGTAGCTGATTGATCCAGAAGTAGAGTTAACGGCAGTTTCTACAGAACCGTTAGCATCTTGAGAAGTACCGATGCCGTCATTAGCTTTAGTACCATTTAATACAGTCTTTTCAAAAGTAGCACGTGTACCAGAAGAAGCAGGACGATTGATTACGTTGATTTTAGCATCTTTACCGCCAACATCTTTCCAGTTTGTAATTTTTCCAGAGAAGATATCTTGAATTTGTTGTTTTGTTAAGTTTGTTACATCAACGTCTTTGTTAACAACCATTGCAAATGCGATACCAGCAACTTTCGTATCAGTAAGTTCTTTAGCTTTGTCAGGATCTAATTTAGAAGCAGAAGGAATATCAGAGTTACCAATTTGAACTGCACCAGAAGCTACTTGGTTAATACCAGTTCCGCTACCTCCGCCTTGAATTGTGATAGAAACTTTAGGATTAGTAGCCATAAATGCTGTAGCAGCTTCTTCAGCAAGAGGTTGTAATGCAGTAGATCCAGCAGCTGTAATTGTACCAGAAATCTCTTGTTTAGGCGTTTGAGTAGCTGTATTCTTGTTGTCAGTAGTTTGGCCACATGCTGCAAGTGCACCAGTAACTAGTAATGCAGCAAATGTAAGTTTTAAACTCTTCTTAATCATTTCTGTACCCCCATACAATTTTAGGTTTCCTATTGACGATTCGTATTACTTGTCCTCAGGAACAATTTAATTTTAGAGCAATAATATTACGCAAGTATTAATCAAATTTTAATTTTAAGTAAATACCGATATTCTTTCATGATCACTTATATTTATAGGCTATAACCCTCTCCAATTCTGAATAGATGCATGTACCATTCACATAAATACTAGTTACCATACTTATTTCATTAAACGAAAGTAAACATTGTAAATTTTACGTAAATCAAATTCAATTCCTCACAACCATTACATACATGATTTTCTTCTAAAAACGATTGATTTAGGCTGCACCTCCTGCTACACAATAATTTATCTTGGTATTCCCTTAACAAATTACTTTCATTCGAATTAATTAACATAAAGTACAACTGTATATAAGTACAAAAAGAAAGAGCATGTAAAACATGCTCTTTCTTTTTGGTCAATTTTTACTTTTTATTCCCTTCGAGTGTAGAAACAACCTCCGCAATAACGACTTGATTACCAAGCAGTGGTGAGGATGCTCCCTCTGAGTTACTGTTTCCATCTTTTGCTGGACGACTATGAGCTGATTTGAAGGCATCACTATCACGCCATCCTTTATAATGGTCAAGTGTATCCCAATACATATTTACACTCATTTCATCATATTCCTCAAAATCTTTAGCAACTGCAACTTCGACTTTTACAAAACCTTCAAATGTTTCAAGTACACCAGGGCGTGTAAAGTTAGGTGCCATTTTGTCTGCTAAACCTTTTTTTACTTTGATACGGTTAGTTACAATATACATAAATAATTTCTCCTTTATAATGAATTTAATATTTTGGAACTAAAGTAATAGCTTGTTTCCCCATTTGTTCCCATGCTTTTTCGAAATCAGCACGTGGTACTGATGATTTTGGTCCATCAGCAAGAGGATCTTGGATATATACATTATTTGCATCATATCCTATAATAACTACACTATGTTCATTATAGGTGATTTTAACTTCACCCTCAGCTGTATTCCACGTTTCAAACTCGGAGTCTGGTAATGGCTCGAATGTTGAGTTAATAATTACCCAAACAGGAGAGCCCATACTAACTGCTTTATAAATATCTTCAATGCCATGCCCCGTTAAATCCATTACTTTATTCGGTAAATAGCTTTGGGCTAATCGGAAAATAGGCTTATGATAAACGCCATACCCTGGGTTGGATCCAGAGTAAATATCGCCTACAAAGCCATCATTAGGATTACCGTGGATATTATTCTGCCTAAAAGGTACACGTTCAATTTCCTTCGCTAGCTTCATTTTATCTGTTTCTGCTCCACCATACTGTAATAGCATAGTAAGACTTGTTACTTCACACCCTCTTCGTAATTCTGGTAATTGTTGAATGAATGGCACATTGTCAATCATCGCTTGTTTTTTTGCTGGTCCGGCAAGGTCGAATCTCCATTGCTGTACTGTCTGCACAATTTTATTTTTCCCTTGATTAACAGAATCAAAGACTTCATTGCTACAGCCAGATCCAACCAAAATAATTAACAAAAGAGGAACAAATACTTTACTCGTTTTTATCATGTTTCCTACTCCTACATCTTTTATCCCCGCTATTTTAATAAAGCCTAAATGGGGGATACCTGCTCTTACATACAATATTCGGCATTTACTACCATTCAGTAGAAAAAATATCCTACTTATGGAAGTTCGCCTTATATCCTTATTGTACAGGATATAGATGGGTCTGCAAGAAATTTATCATGCGTTCGATTTCGGAAGCAGTAATACAAACGTTGTTTCCGTATTAGGGATGCTCCGTTCCAGCGCTAGTGATCCGCCCATTGCCTCCGCCAGCATTTTACTCATAGATAATCCTAAGCCAAGGCCTCTCTTTTGATATTTTTTATTTTCACCTCGATAAAAACGTTCAAAGATATGCTTCTGTTCATCTTCTTGTATCCCAACGCCACAATCCGTTACTCGTACAGCACAAAGCTGTTCGTTCTCATCTTTTGCCGATAATTGTATCCATAACCGTTCGCCACCTGCATCGCGAGCGTTATTTAGCAGATTTAATAGAATCTGCTGCGTTCTATTTTGATCGGCCACAATGAATAAATCTTTTTCTGGCGTAATGAATTCAAGTGAAACCTTTGCGTTCTCCTCCCCTGCTTTCCATTGTTGCACAACCTGCCGTAACATAGATTGTAAGGAGAAAACAGTAGCCTCTATTTGAATCACACCAGAAGCAAATGCATTAAAATCTAGAAGTTCATGAACCATATGCTGCAATCGGTGTGCTTGTGAAAGGGACATTTCAAGAAATTCATCCGCTTCATCACCCGTAACAACCTTATCTCTAACCGCTTGAATGAGACCACTAATAGAAGTAACCGGGGTTTTTAACTCATGTGTTACACCTGCTAGAAGAACTGTTCGCAATTCCTCTAACTCCTTCAATCGCTCTGCCATCGAGTGAAATGATGTATTGAGTTCATACAGCTCTTTTTCCGCCAATCCTTCATCTATTTGTACAGCATAGTTTCCCATACTAATTTGTTCCGCTGCATTTGCAAGCCTTTGAATGGGTGTACTTAGCTTTTTTGAAAGCAAGTAAACGACAAACCAACCTGCAAACCCTAATGTAAGCAAGAATACGAGCAAGTACCAATACTTTGTAATATCAGCTTTTACAAAGAGGGCTTGGTCTGGGACAATAACATAAAGCATTCCTAACACTTTATCATCCTGTATAATTGGAGATGTAATTTCATTCCATACTTTTCCGTTATTATCTCGCCACTTTTCTGTATGCTGCTCCATTGAAGTACTTACAGGTGGAACATAGTCTAAAAAAGGGTTATGTTCAAAAAATATGGCACCAGAATTATCGACAACACGAAAGTGTATGTCCGTACTTTTCACAATTGTTTTCTTTTCAAAAAAATTCTTTTCTCTTAGTCGAATCTGTTTCAAACTATTTGCTGTATTTTGTTCGTTCATGAATGGAGCTATCTTTTCTGCTAAGCTTTGTGAGTAGACTTCTAGAATTCGCAATCGATTTTCCTTCGTTGACACTCGAATCCAAATACCAGATATACATCCTACAACTAGTAGGCTTGTAAATAAAATAAGAACATAGCGTCTTGTCCAATATTGTAATATAGGCACTTTGTTATTGATAAACACAGAGCTGATACCCCACTCCTCTAAGCGTTTTAATTTCTCCTTCTTCCTCGCTCCATTCTCTTAATACTTGACGTAATCGTTTAATGGACAAATCAACTGCCCTGTCACTTCCCTCATAATCCATTCCCCAAACATGATCGAGAAGTTGGTCGCGTGTAAATGTTTGGTTTGGATGTTCTGCTAAATAAAAGAGCAAAGATAAATCTCTTGGAGCTAACTCTACTATGTCTCCATTTACATAAACCGAACTTCCACTAAAATCTATTTTTAGCCCGCCAAAAAGTACGACCTTCCCTTCCTCCACAAACAAAGATGAACGTCGAAGGATAGCAGTCACACGGGCAACCACTTCCTCCGGTGCAAATGGTTTTGCAATATAATCATCTGCTCCTGTTGAAAACCCTTTTAATTTATCTTTTGTTTGCCCTAAAGCCGTAAGCATAATAACTGGACACGAGCTCTTTATACGTATATTCTCAAGAATTTCCCAGCCATTACGCCCCGGTAGCATGACATCAAGAATTACTAAGGAAGGCTTACTTTCTTCAAATATTTTCATTGCTTGATTACCATCTATCAAAGTAATCACTTCAAATCCAGCTTGTTTTAAATACGCACTTAGTACTTTCGCAATCGCCTGCTCATCTTCTACTATTAAAATCTTTTTCATATCAATCACACCTTAATTAGGTAAGAGTTACTTACTATTATCCCATTATCATACATGTCTTTCGTATAAATATAACAGTCAAAATTGAATCTATATAAATAGGAAGGAGAGAATATATCTCCCCTTCCTATTATATCTTCTTATGAAAAGCTACTGAAGAAATTAAACTTGCGGTCTTACTTGTTGATTTTGCTGTTTCTTTGCTACTCTTGCATCTTTAACCTCTTTTTTTATTTGGTCAACAGATTTTCCATCTGTTGAAACACCTAGACGTTTCGCTACATTATATAATTGATCGATATGTTTCTTTTGGATTGCTTCTTTCACTTCTTTACGAATTTCCTTTACATCTTTTCCTGAAGCCTGTACCCCTACTTTTTTTGCTAATTTCATGAGTTTTTGACTTTGTTTATCTTTTTTTGCTTTGCGAATTTCTTTCTGTACTTCTTGTTTCGATTTGCCATCAATGTTAATTCCAAAATGAGCAGCGGTTTGCTTTAATTGTTTTGATATCACATGAGTACCAGTACCTGGAGTATTTGCCTCAGCCGCAAAGGCATTACTAGCTCCAAATATACCTCCCGTAAACAAAAGTCCTGTTAGTGAAAGTACAATCATTTTTTTATTCATGAAAAATCCTCCTTATTTCTTGTAATTACACCCCTATTGTAGAGGACTAATATGTCGGGTATATGTCTGTAGAAAATGTATAAATATACACAATAACGATTACAGTATTCTTAATTTATTTGCTAAATTATGCGAATGCTCGTTTGAACCCTCCAGAAATCCCGCTTGATATCTCTATTTATAGAAAGCATTTTCATTCTTGATATATCAAGCATTTAATCCATTTTTCTATAATTATTTAGATATTATTGTAATGACAAAATGTTACAGAAAAAAATATGCAAAAAACTAGCGATATTCTTCTAAAATAGTTTACAATGTAATTACGTTGAAATGCTTTTTTAACGTAAATAAGATGTATTTGTGTCTAATTTTCAACAATATACGTCAATCTATTGCTAATATTGCTAGCATAAGATTATATTACTTTATTAGGTAAGTGTAACTTAAAAAAGAAAGGAGTTTTATTAGTGCAACCAAAAAAAGCGTTTTGGAAGTTTGCTGCGCTGCTTCCACTATCACTCATTGTGTCGTTCCTTGGGGGATGTCAACAATTGGCAGTTTTAAATCCACAAGGTCCAGTCGCAAAAAGTCAAGCCGATTTGATTATTTGGTCGCTTCTATTAATGGCAATTATTGTCGTCGTTGTTTTCACTTTATTTACGATTGTTATAATTAAGTACCGTGAGCGACCAGATAACAAGGATTATGAACCACCAGAAATAGAAGGAAATAAACTTCTTGAGGTTATTTGGACTGCTGTTCCTATCTTAATCGTCATTGCATTAGCTATTCCTACAGTAACTACAACATATGCCAACGATAAGCCTCCAGTAAGCAGTACACAACAAAATGTAAAGCCAGTTGAAATTTATGTAACATCTGCTAACTGGAAATGGATTTTTAGTTATCCCGATCAAAATATTGAAACCGTTAACTATGTGAATATACCAGCTGGTGTACCAATTCAATTCAAGCTTACTTCTATAGGACCAATGAATGCTTTCTGGGTTCCTGAACTTGGCGGTATGAAGTACACAATGAATGGTATGGTTATGGATTTATATTTACAAGCTGATAAACCAGGCGAATATTTAGGCCGAAGTGCTGCTTTCTCTGGTAAGAACTTTACAGAAATGGAATTCCAGGTTGTTTCTCAATCGCAAAATGATTTCGACAAATGGGTAAAAGAAGTACAACAAACAGCACCTAAATTATCGGAAGATAAATACAACAATATTATTGAACCAGGTGTAGTAGGTCGTATGACATTCTCTAGCAATCACTTAAAATATGTTGATCCTAAATCTCTTGAATATTGTGATTACAACTATTACAAAAACAAAAAGTAATATTAACTTCAGATTGGAGTGAAGACAGTGAAGCTTGATCATTTTTTTGTCACCGGTGACCCGCTTATTTACGGTGCCGATGTTTCTATCGCTCTCGTAAGCTTAGGGATCATTTTTGTACTGACAAAGTATAAAAAATGGAAATGGCTATGGACCGAATGGTTAACAACTGTTGACCATAAAAAAATCGGTATTATGTACATTCTTTCAGCTATAATCATGTTTTTCCGTGGTGGTATGGACGGTATGATGATGCGTCTGCAATTAACATTTCCTGACCATCCATACTTAACTGAGTCGCACTATGATGGAATTTTCTCGACTCATGGTACAGTTATGATTATCTTCATGGCAATGCCATTTGTTTTTGGTATGATGAACATTGCCGTACCTCTTCAAATAGGGGCGCGTGATGTTGCTTATCCGTTTTTAAATGCAATGAGCTTCTGGTTATTCTTTGTAGGAGCAATGCTATATAATATTGCATTCGTTATTGGTGGCTCTCCTGAAAATGGCTGGACTTCATATATGCCACTAGCTGGTCCAGAATTCAGTCCAGGCATTGGAGATAACTACTATGCCATAGCGGTACAGCTTTCCGGTATAGGGTCGTTACTGACAGGAATTAACTTCCTTGTTACGATTCTAAAAATGAGAACACCAGGCATGACTCTATTTAAAATGCCGATGTTCACATGGTCTATTTTGATTACATGTATCATTATGATTTTTGCATTCCCTGTATTTACAGTAGCTCTTGCTCTTATGACAATTGACCGTACTTTCGGTACCGCCTTCTATACGATGGCACATCAAGGTATGCCAATGATGTGGGCAAACTTATTCTGGGTATGGGGTCACCCTGAAGTATATATCGTAATTCTTCCTGCTTTCGGTATATTCTCAGAAATTATTAGTACATTTTCACGCAAACGTCTATTTGGTTATACAGCAATGGTCTATTCCATGCTTGCAATTTCCGTTTTAAGTGGAGTAGTATGGCTTCACCACTTCTTTACAATGGGTAATAGTGCAGCAGTTAACTCATTTTTCTCTATTACAACAATGGCAATCTCGATTCCTACAGGGGTTAAAATATTTAACTGGTTGCTTACCATGTATAAAGGACGAATTCGCTTTACAACTCCAATGCTTTGGGCATTGGCATTTATTCCGAACTTCGTTATCGGTGGGATAACAGGGGTTATGCTTGCAATGGCAGCAGCGGACTATCAATACCATAACAGTTACTTCCTTATTGCTCACTTCCACTACACTTTAATTGGTGGTACAGTGTTTGGAATGTTTGGTGGTCTTATTTATTGGTATCCAAAAATGTTCGGTCATATGCTTAATGAACGTCTTGGTAAATGGACATTTTGGTTATGGGTTATTGGATTTAACGTTTGTTTCTTCCCTCAGTATTTCTTAGGCTTAGACGGAATGACTCGTCGTATGTACACATATTCATCTAGCCTTGGCTGGACTGGATTAAACCAACTTTCAACTGTTGGTGCATTTATGATGGCAGCCGGATTTGCTGTTTTAGCATATAACATCTATTGGAGCGCACGCTACGGCGAACGCGATCTTACAGGAGATCCATGGGACGGTAGAACACTTGAGTGGGCTACGCAATCACCTCCGCAACATTATAACTTTGCAGCACTACCAGAAATTAAAGAATTAGATGCATTTTGGTATATGAAGAAAAGAGGAGAATCTCCGGTTGATGTAAAGAATATCAAACCAATTCATATGCCTAGTAACACTGGTCTACCATTTATTATGGCAGTTATCTTGGGTATTACTGGATTTGCAATGGTATGGGAATGGATCCCACTAGCTATTGTTGGTATAATTGGAGTCTTTATTTGTATGTTTATTCGCTCATTTACTTATGATGACGGATATCACGTAAGTGTTGATGAAATTAATAAAACAGAAAATATAGCATGAGAGGTGAAGCAGAATGGCAGCAATTAGTGAAGAATATAAAAATGCCCCGTTAGAATATCAAGACCACCAAGGTCGCTTGAATATTCTTGGGTTCTGGATCTTCCTAGGAGCGGAAATCGTGCTATTTGCGACACTTTTCGCTACCTACCTAGTACTGGCTGGCCGTGTAGATAACGGCCCTACGCCAATGAAACTTTTTGAATTACAACCTGTTGTTATTGAAACACTCCTTCTTTTAACGAGTAGTTTCACTTGTGGTATTGCAATTCATGAAATGCGCAAGCGCAGCCTAAAAGGCATGTTAACATGGTTAGTCATTACATTGCTTTTAGGCGGCGGCTTCTTGTACATGGAAATTAATGAATTTATTCACTATGTACATCTAGGCGCAACAATGCAAAGAAGTGCTTTCTTATCTGGCTTCTTTGCTCTTCTTGGAACACACGGGCTCCACGTTACAGTAGGTATTTTCTGGGCAACCGGAGTTATTATACAGATTCTTAAAAGAGGTTTAACTCCTGTTACAGCAAGAAAAGTGTTCATTATAAGCTTGTACTGGCACTTTCTTGACGTCGTTTGGATCTTCATCTACACATTAGTTTACTTGAATGGGATGGTGGCGTAACGATGGAACAAAATACTCATCAAAACCATACTGGGTTTCCTTGGAGCCACGTTTTAGGATTTATCTTTTCACTTGTATTAACTTTTGGAGCTATGTACGTTGCGTTATATACATCTCTTCCATTAGCTACAATATTAACTGTAATTATTTCTTTGGCAATAGTTCAGGCTCTAATACAGTTAGTAATGTTTATGCACATATCTGAAGGAGAAGGTATCACACAGAAAATAACAATCTTGTTCTCTTTCTTCGTGGCTCTTGCTACAGTAGTTCTTACCGTTTGGATCTTCTTCACTATGGGGCAATAAATAATAAATAAAAAAAGGTTCCGCTAATGCGGAACCTTTTTTTATCCTAATCTAGTAAGAATATACCTATTGGGAGATCCTCCCCTGTCTTTGCTTACGTTAGGAACAAAAAACATATTAATATAATTAACCCCACCGGTTCGTACCGATGGGGTTCTATACATATAAAGAGTTTTTATACTATAGGAACAAGTGACAACCAAATAAAATTGCAAATACATACATAAGAAACGGAACTTCCTTCGCTTTGCCCTTAGCAATTTTTAAGATTGGATAAAGTAGAAATCCTACCGCAATACCATTTGCAATACTAGATGTTAACGGTATGCAAATAACTGTAAGAAATGCTGGAAGTGCTTCTTCAAACTGATTCCAATCAATATCACGAATGTTTTTTGCCATTAAACTTCCTACGATAATAAGGGACGGAGCAGTGATTGCTGCTACACTCGATAGGGAAGAAATCACAGGACTAAAAAATGCCGTAATAGCCGTAAGCAAGACAACTACAATTCCAGTTAAACCTGTTTTTCCTCCTGCAGCAATACCCGCAGAAGATTCTATAGTAGCAGCCGTTGGACTTGTACCAAAGATAGCCCCTGTCGTTCCACCAATGGCATCTGCTACAAACGCCTTACCAAATCTCTTCTCTTCATGATCTGTTCGTAATCCAGCTTGCTTTACAAGCCCAAGTAAGGCTCCTGTTGTATCGAATAATAATACAAGTAAAAGGGAAAAAACAATGCCATACATACCAAAATGAATAACATCTTGAATAGCATGAAATGGATTACTTACAATCATCCCCATCGGTAAATGAGGCATCTGCATAACAGATCCATTAAACTTTAAGTCCCCCGTAAAATACGAAAGAATTGCGGTAATACTCATACTAATAAAGAGTGCTCCATTTACTTGTAAAGTCATTAGAACTGCTGCAATGGTAAGTCCTATAAGTGTAAGAACTACGGACGAAGAGTGAAAATTACCGATTGTAACTAAATTAGTAGGATGGGCAACGATGATTCCTGATAAACGCAGGCCAATGAAGGCAATGAAAAGTCCAATACCTGCTGCAATACCATGCTTTAAACTTTCAGGTATCATTTCAATTAATTTTTGCCGGAAAGAGGTTAGCGATAACAAGAGAAAAATAATTCCCGTTACGAAAACAGCAGAAAATGCTACACCATACGTAATTCCTGCTCCCTGTTGAACAACCGAATAAGCAAAATAAGCATTCATTCCCATTGCGGGAGCAATAACGATTGGATAATTCGCAAGAAGTGCCATAGCAATTGTACCTGCGATAGTAGCTAAAATCGTAGCTGTAAATGCTTGATCAAACGGTACACCTGCATCTGATAATACTTTAGGATTGATAACTAAAATATATGCAAATGTAATAAACGTAGTAACACCTGCTAGGAATTCTTGCTTAATAGAAGTATTATTTTCTGAAAGATGAAACATAAATGATGTCCTTTCTATAGCTGTAATCTCATCACAAAAAAATGGAAATGTCTGTACTTGATTCGGCATTACAATCAATAAGATTTCTTACTTTATAGAAATTTTCCATTAACCCATTTTTCAACGAATACTTAATCATAGCAATGAATAAAAAATAGAGTCAATACTTTATCTGATTGTTGCACTAGTAAGATAATATTGAAAATAGTGAAAAATTAAAGCCTTATAACAATAAAAAAATAGTCTGATTTAACAATCAGACTATTTTATACATAATTTTATTAATCTAAAACAATAACCTTTACGTATTTAACTCCAAAATTACTTGCATCTGCTTCGGTAGGAACCAAAACGTCAATCCGGTTATTTTTAATATCTCCACCTGTATCTCCTGCAATAAACTCTCCGTATCCGTCTACCCATACATGCTTACCGAGTGGAATAATGCTTGGATCAACTGCGATTACCTTCGGACATCCCTTTAGGCTGATTCCAATGCTCGATACGCCTTCACCAATTTTCATACTTTTTTCAACACTATATGCAGTTGCTTTCACATACAATTCACGACCTCCAGAAGGAGCAGGAGAAGAAGGTGTATTATTAGACACCTTAGAAGCATTCACTGCTGCTTGGTCTGATGTAATTGTATTCTGCATGCTTTTTATACTATCTTCAATACTTTGCTTTTCTTGAACAGCCAAGTTTAACTGACTTGAAACGTCAGAGTATTGCTTCTGCACATCTTGAAGAGCTTGCTGTTTCTTTTGCATATCAGATTCTAAATCTGCTTGGCTTTTCGCAAGCTTCGCACGATCAGCCTCAAGCGCTGTTTCTTTTTGTTTAATATCTTGCTTATCTTTTTCGATTTTTGCAAGATCATCCTGTTGAAGCTTTAATATTTCCTTATCTGAATCTAATATTGTAGCAACTGCTCCCATCTTATCAATTATATCCCCAAGATTATTCGAGTTTACTAAAATATCAATAATTACGTTCGTACTATCGTTGTTTTGTACGGAAACCATACGCTGTTTCATAACATCTTTACGAGCAGCTACTTTATCTTCCAAATGAACGATTTCTTCCTTCTTTTGTTCAATTAGCTGATTCGTTTGATCGATATCCTTCTGTGTTTTTTCTAAATCACCTTTTGTTTTGGCAATCGAACTATTCACATTTGATAAATCTTGCTGCATAGATTGAACTTGTTGTTGCAAACGATTTTTTTCTTGCTCTTTCGCTTGTATGTTAGTATCACTTTGTTGTAATTGCTGTTGAGCATTAGATTGATTCGTTTCGGCATGAGTGCTCACTGTGCCCATAAATAGTAATAAAAGGGCTGATACAGAGTTTACCGCTATTTTCTTAAATTTCATGTCTCGACTCCTCTCTTATATAGTTATAACATATTTTGAGAGGTCTTATTTTACAGTCTCTTTAAATCCTATTTACAGATTCGAATGTAAAGCAACATATTGTAATGAAAAGTATTATATTTGTAATATTTCACTAAGTTGTGTAACGTTTAATAAGCCGTATAGGAAGTTCGATACTTTGCGACAGGGGTTTTTCACCTTTAATTTGCTTAAAGAGCAATTCAAATGCATTTGTTCCTAATGCTACACTAGGATGCTCAATCGTCGTAATGTCCATGATTTCAGAAATAGGATGATTATCAAATCCAACAACAGCCAAATCCTCAGGAACACCTACTCCTTGCTTTCTTGCTTCTATTACAATACCAGCTGCTACTTGATCGGATGATACAAGCAGAGCTGTCGGTCTTTCCTTCATCATCAACCATTCTCGGACGACTCGTACTCCATCTCGAATCTCTATACACCCTTCAAATACCCATTCCGAATGGATAGGTTCTTGTATTTGTGTTAAAGCATCATAATAGGCTTGCTTTCGCTGTATGCTATTAAAGCTATTACGTCTGGCAATGCAATATCCAATATGGCGGTGCCCTTGCTGGGTTAGATGCTGCATACCTAGAGTAAAGCCTTGATAATGGTTAATATGTACACACGGTATAGAATGATGTCCAGTATCCTCACATGCGACAATGGGAGCATATGTAGTAAATGGTTCGATTTGAGTCCAATCGAGTGTTTTACTACAAATAATCAATCCATCTAATTGTCTCATTTGTAACAATTGTAATGCTTTCATCTCTTCCTCTGGATCATAATTCGTTTGACATGTTACAAGACGATAATTATAATGCAATGCCGCATTGGCAATTCCTTGTGAAATAGCTGAAAAATAAGGATGGTTTACGAACGGTACTACAATACCAATTGAATTGGTCTTTCCTTTTGCAAGATAAACAGCATTATAGTTTGGCGTGTAATTAAGTTTTGCCACGACATCCAAAACGGCCTTACGTTTTGCTTCACTTACATATGGATAACCATTTAATACACGAGAAACGGTTGTAACAGAAACTCCTGCCCGTTTTGCGATTTCTTTAATATTAGCCATGTTACCGTTCTCCTTTTTGAAAAGCTTCTATCACTTATTTTAATAGTAGCATTACTTAAATTCTAATAAAGTGAAACTTCCCTCGGTGGGGGTTTTCTCTCATCCCCCACCGAGGGTTAGCCCGACGAATACGGACTTTTACGGGCAGTTGTCCCCCACTTAGCCTTCTCCGATCTCTCTAAGCCTTGAAGTGGGGGTCTTACTGCCCGTTAAAGCGGGATAAACTTAATGCCCTTACAAAAGTTATCATATCCATCTTATTATTGAAATTTGAAAAGTTCTACGTGGGTTGGTGTGTGATGAAAGGATGGGAATTTATGCATCTTATGTTTCTTTATTTAGCATGGAGAATAGATGCAATTCTAACATTTGTGGATTGAAGAAGGAAATGTAATTATGAAACACTTATATTCACTTTATTAGATAGGAAATAATGGCATGAACTTACTTGAAAGGGATAAAACCATCCCAGTTTGAGTAAGTCCATGTAGTTATAAGGTTAGGCCTTTTCGCAAATGTACTTTACTATGACAGAAATTGCTGTTTAAAACTTTGTGCCGCGTTTTTTGCAGCATCCTCTTCTCCAATCAAGATTAAATTAGAAGAAACGGTACCATCATCGATGTACATGGCATTGATTTTTAAACTTCCGGAAGCATATTGAAGCTCATACAATTCTGGTTTTTCCGCAATACGCAGTACTCCTTTTGCTCGGTATACATACTCAGATATAGAATGGAACCATTCCTTCAGCTTCTTTCTATCAAGAGGCGGAATGGCTTCTAAACGAATAGCTTGAATGGTTCCATGATGATGGTGATGCTTTTCCTCTAATGTTACAGAAGTAATCATTCGTTTTTGTAACAATTCCTCCGCTTCTACTTGGCCGTATGATGTTTTGTATACCGGAACACTCTCACCTATAAATGACTGTAATTTTAATTCTATCGTCTGTAATTTTTTCTCAGATACTGCATCTATCTTATTTAATACAAGAAATGAAGAACACTTGATTTGATCCTTAAACAATGCTCGCATCGATGAAGAGCTTAAGAACAAATTGATATATTCAAGAAACCGTGCAGCATCAACGATACCAATGATAGATTGTAGTGAAAAGAAATCACGGTATGGACTAGCTGTTAATACTTCTACTAATTCAATCGGATTGGCAACACCCGTTCCCTCAATGATTAGGACATCGATCTGATCACAATTGTCAGCTAGTTGATTCAATACACCGCGAAAGTTGCTTTGCATGCTGCAGCAAATACAGCCATCTAGTAATTCGTTTACACGCTCCTCAGAAAACAAATGACGTTCTACATTTACTTTTCCTAATTCATTTAGAATAATTGCTGGTCTTTCATTTTGCTTGCGGTAATACTCTAGTAGATGGAGCAATACAGTTGTTTTCCCACTACCTAAAAAGCCACTTAATATATAAACGGGAATTTGTTTCATCAATCCTACTTCTCCCTTCAAATTGTATTATCTGATTATTCTATATTCTTTTTCTAGCATACCATACAATTTGAATATACTAACATCTTTGATCAAGTAGGATAAAAAAAAAGAGCCTAAAACAGGCTCTTTCTATATGCTGGCTTTGCTATCTACTATAATAACTGTCGGCAGTTTTTGTTGGATTACTTCAAAAAATTCCTGTTCTTCCTGCACACCTATGATGGTTACCACTTCTTGAGGATATAACCAAAGCTGCATTCGAACGGAGGACGTGCTTAGTATTGGGAATGAATCCTTCGTAAAGCGTACTTCTCGAATACGATCTAGAGTAACCCTGGTCTCCAGTGGACCGAAGTGACTTATTACATACTCATCTGTAAGCTCAATATAGGAGTGAAACCATGCCCACGTAAAAAGCCCACCTGTTAGTAAACAAGCTAGTCCGAATAGTATTGTCACAAATGAAAGAAATCCAGTTGCGATTATACCTATTATCCATAGCAATACTCCAACCAGTATAATACTAAGGGTAATAATCCCAAACTGTAAATCTTTTCGAACTGAAAATTTCATGTAGAATCCTCCTCTCCTCTATGCTAACTCTCCCATAGAAAAATCGTACGTTTACTATCCTACAAAATAAATTCCAAATTGAAAAGTAAAATAAGAAAAAAGAATGTTCCTAAAAAGAGAATACTTTTGTCATATTAAAGCATGTTAATACTAGGATGTTTAATAGCTTTAGATAGCCTAACGTCTACATTCTTTACACTCCAAATAAAATCAAGGTATTATAACATATGCAATGTTAATAAATAGATTGGTGGGAGTAGAATGATAGAATCCTTTAACATACATGAACCCTTGCGAAAACAACTCATTACCATACATGAGCAAAATAAATCAAAAAGAGAAAATCGTATGCTCATAGGAACTAAAATATATAAAGCTCAAGATCCAACCATTCTCGAAGATGCTATCACGGCAATACTGCTTGGAAAAAATATATTACTCAAAGGTCCTACCGGAAGCGGGAAGACAGTATTAGCGGAGACATTATCCTATTTATTTCAAAAACCAATGCACAGCATTAACTGCTCCGTAGATTTAGACATAGAAGGTATAGTAGGCTATAACACACTGAAAACAAACGAAGGTTCATCTGAGGTAGTGTTTGTAGATGGTCCTCTCATGAAGGCAATGAAATACGGTCATTTTTTATACATCGATGAAATCAATATGGCCAAACCAGAAACGTTACCCCTTTTGCACGGAGCGTTAGATTATCGTAAACGTATTACAAACCCTTTCACGCAGGAGGTTATAAATGCTGATTTAGATTTCCGGGTTATTGCTGCTATTAATGAAGGATATGTAGGTACGAGTGAACTGAATGAGGCATTAAAAAATCGGTTTGTGGTTATTGAGGTACCGTATATACAAGGAGAAACATTACAAGAATTGCTTTCTACAGAATCTAAACAAACGAACAGCAAGGTGTTAGAGAAATTTACCCAATTCGCAAGCGATCTTCTTCCGCTTGTGAAAGATGGTCGCATTAGCGAGGAAGCGGCAAGCATTCGCGGTATTATTGATGCATGCGATTTAAGTACATTCATTCCTGTTCTTCGTGCAATTGAACGTAGCATCGTAAGTAAAATGAGCGATGAAACCGAACAAGAAACTCTTCGTGAACTTGCACGAAGCTACTTTGCAGAGGAATAAAGATGAGACAAGTATTTGATAATAAAAAAATTGATGCTTCCCTCTTCTTACAACTAGAAAATCTTACTATTGCACTTATGAAAGAACCCGATGCTTCGTTAGAATATGGTTTTCAGGCCTACTATGATGACCGAGAAGCCAAGGTTGTTATCAGTCACTTTTGGGATTCACGTCAAGCTTCCGATCGTGTAACAGGACTGAGAAGCGAAGTATATTTAAAAGCACTCGGATACAAGTACAATAGCAATATGGAAGTAATACGAGAGTTTGCATTAGAGCTCCAGTATTCTTCTTTAAGCAGCTTTCTAACCCAATTGTTTGTTTTGCTGGAGGACTTGCGCGTAGAAGAAAAAATAATTCAGAATCGTTCAGGGACGAAGATTCTGTTTAAACGACGAAAAGAGATGTATCAAAACTATTTTGAATCGCAGTATGAAATCAATCGCATCCGAGATTTCCAAGCTGATATGCTGTTTTGCCTATGTTATATGACATTAACTAGCGATACGTATGTAAGCTTTCCGAATCCCTACTGGGAAGCCATTCATCCTATGTTATACGAAATCTTTCAAAGCCAAACAACAGAGGATACGATACGCATTATTAAAAGCATAAGCTATCGTCTCGAAGACTTTCTATCTGATGATATGATTAATATTTATTTTGGACTGGCTCCCTTGCAAGCATCCAAATTACAAGAAACTGATGAATCCCGTAAAAAACTAGAAAATTGTGATCTGCAGCAAGTAACAGATATGGATAACAAGGACACAATGGATGAAACATTATCCACTTGGCATCGTGAGAATAAAAATCAGGAACATGAAAATTTTTTACATTTTGAATTAGAACGTGGAACAAAAACAAATATAACGTCAGGAACTGCTCGTGAATCCGAGGATCAGGATCAAGCACTCGGTTCAGTGAAAGGAAATTCACAGAAGAGCAGCCAATCTTCCTTTGGACAAGATAACCCAAAAGCTATCTCAAAGCCTCCTACATTAACCATGTATCAGTACGGAAAATTTAATACAGGGGTCGTTCATACCGTAAAGCAAGCTCGAAAGCCTTCATCTGATGAAAAAATCAAATATAACATGATTCATACCATGGTAAAAAAAGATGTAAGAGAGCTAAAAAAAACGATTGAAAAAACCATCGAAAATAAACAAAATGCAAGTAGAGATACGCATTATGGACGTCTACACAAAAAGTTTCTTCGCATTTATACAGAAAAGCAGCCTCGTCTGTTTTATAAAAAGGGAAATGAATCAAAAGAACTAGATGTTGTATTTAGTCTGCTTATCGATTGCTCTGGCAGCATGTACAATAAAATGGAAGAAACGAAGAAAAGTGTCGTTCTGTTTCATGAAGCTTTGCAGTCCTTACGTATTCCCCATAACATTAGCGGATTTTGGGAAGATTCCTCGAATGCAAAGAAGGATTATAAGCCAAATGTTATACACGAAGTCATTTCGTTTGAAAATTCTCTTCATGGACAAGGTCCTGAAATTATGCAGATTAGTGAAGAAGAGGACAATCGTGATGGGTATATTATAAGAGTCATGGCGGAGCAACTTGCAAAGCGCCCTGAAAAGCATAAATTTTTACTCGTTTTTACTGATGGTGAACCGTCAGCATTTGATTATCATCAAGAAGGGATACTTGATACTCATGAAGCAGTTAAACTAGCACGAAAACTAGGAATCGATGTCATTGGGATTTTTATTGAAGATGGAGAAGTGAAGGATGAAACAAAAGAACTAATGCAAAATATTTATAATCATCATTATCTTATAGCCAACCATGCAGAAGATTTGCGTAAAAAAGTCAAACCATTATTAACAAAATTACTATTACGAACGATTCAATAGAGAAACTTTCCAATAGCTTTACAGATCATATCCCCCTTACAAAAATAGAAGCAGTAAAAAACACGTTTTTTTACTGCTTCTTACATCATACATTTTACCCCTCACTTGCAAAAGGAAAAGTACCGTTCATTCTCGTTTTACATACTTGTCCATTCCGGATTTCAGCAATCATACTAGCTGTCTCTTCAAAAAACAATCCGTTATTTAATCCAAGATCATACGTACTATAAAAATGCCCCTTATATACATGCTTAGGCACGCTTCCATTCCATTTGCTTATATATTCCTCTTGCGATAACAATATCATGTCATTCTCGTCGCCAACTAAATAAGCTGGTCTTCTTTCAGATGAAAAATCAAATGTTTCCATTATGCAGATGCACCTCCCTTACTAGTATGCCCGATATCAAAGTTCTTATTAATGAATATGCCTATTCTTTTTTACAAATACTTAAAATGTATTTTGTATCTTAAAATAATTTTTAACCCAAGATTGTGTTATTATTTTAATAAAATTTAATTTGGTGACATTAACAATATATTCATTATTCCCAATTTATTTTATACATAGAAAACTCAGAAAATATAGCATATTAATAAATTTTTTACAAATTAACTCATATATATCAACAAATTTATGATATTTCCATATAATTCTATTGACTTATAATTGTCTATATTATTAGAATATAAAATATCATTATTTTTATTCTGATAAAACTATCTTCCTTGCGTATATTAAGATGATAGTAACTACTCAGCAACCGTTCTTATGAACGAATCGAATATAGGGGGAAACATAATGGAGGCAGCTATAGATACAAACAAGCCACAACAACCAAGGAAAAAAGGACATCCACCTGGATTGTACTTTCTATTTTTAACAGAAGCATGGGAACGATTTAGCTATTATGGAATGAGAGCAATACTCGTGTTATATTTAACAACTGCGTTTGTTAGCGGTGGTCTTGGATTTAATGAAAGCTTTGCTGTGCAAATTTACGGACTATTCACTATGTTCGTATACTTTACTCCAATTCTTGGTGGATATCTCACTGATAAATATATTCCACGACGGATAGCCATTACCATTGGCGGTGTCATAATGGCGCTTGGAAACTTTACTTTATTTGCTTGGGATAACCGAACAGGATTTTGGATTGGATTAGCATTATTAATTATTGGTAACGGATTTTTTAAACCAAATATTTCTACACTTGTGGGAGATTTGTACAAAGAAAACGATCCTCGCCGAGACAGTGCATTTACTATCTTTTACATGGGAATCAATACAGGGGCATTATTTGCGCCATTAGTTGTTGGATTTTTAGCAGAAACTTATTTTAAAACAACTGTGAATGGTGTCGATCATTTTGGATTTAAATACGGATTTTTAGCTTCTTGTATCGGTATGATTCTTGGTCAAGTTATTTTTAACATATTTGCTCCGAAATATCTTGGCGACATTGGAACGAAAGTAGTAAATAAGCCAGTTAATAAAACTACTGCTGCTACTGGTGCTAAAGCTCCTTTAACAAAAAAAGAAAAACAAAGAACCCTAGCTATTATTATCCTTACTTGCTTTGTCGTATTTTTCTGGGCAGGTTTTGAACAAGCAGGAAGTTCATTAACTTTATATACGAATAAATTTATTGACCGTACCATTTTCGGGTGGGAAATTCCGACTGCTTGGTTCCAATCTGTTAACCCATTATTTATTATACTTTTCGCACCCGTTGTGTCAGCAATTTGGATGAAGCTATCAAGATCAAAACGAGGCGATTTGAAGATTCCGACAAAAATGGGATTAGGTATGATTCTTCTTGGACTAGGATTTTTAGTTCTATTGCCTGCGATTATGCAAACAGGTAGCGATGAAGCGCATATTGTTAAGCAAGCAAACCTTTTATTTATCATTGTAACGTATATGCTTCATACATTTGGTGAGCTGTTCCTTTCTCCAGTTGGCTTATCAATGGTAAGCTCTTATGCCCCAGTAAGATATGTTTCTCTTTTAATGGGAGTATGGCTAGCAGGTAGTGGTTTTGCAAACTTACTAGCTGGGATTTTAGCTTCCTTTACAGAATCTTTAGGGTATTTAGAAGTATTCACTTCAATTGGTTGTGTAACAGCCGTTCTTGGTATTGTCCTGCTCTTACTTTCAAAGAAAATATCGAAGATGATGGATTAATTCTAAAAACACAAATAAAAAGAAGCTGACTCAATAGGTCGTTAAATACGACTTTTTAGAGTCAGCTTTTTCTTTACACGATTATTTTATTATATTAAGAAGTTCTGAATGGACCGCGGAGGTTTTATCGACGAAATCGATATATTTATAACGAAAAAGCATCGTTTATCGACGAAAAGAAGGCTTTTATAAACGAATTTCCTCGATTTATCGATTATTCGCAAAATCCGACACGTTTCGCCCCACACTCAAGCTTCCCTACTTATTCCGAGATACTCGCTTCAAACGCCGCTTGCAACTGTTTTGTGATTGGTCCTGGGATGTTTGCCCCAATTTGTTTGCCGTCTTATATGAATCATTGGCATAACTTCAATGCTGGTTGAGGTAAAGAAGCATTCATCGGCCTGAAAGGACATCCTCTTCTTTATTTTTCTTGTAATTCTTGTATTGGAACTTCTACTTGTTCATTAGGATTGTCGATATCATGAATTTCTGCTGTTTCGTTTTGCTCATTACAGTTAGTAATCCAAATTGGTACTCCATGATATTCTACGTTAACAGTGGCAGGTGATGACAGAATTTGTTTCACTCTCTTTACATGCAAAGCGTGATCCCTCCTTTCCTATACCTTCTGTTAGGATTTCCCTATTATGAACACATATTCTTACATTTTTCAAATTCAGACAAAGAAAAAGTACCACAGTCTGATAACCGTGGTACTTCCTATTTCTACCTAAGATATCGATATCCCTGGCTTATTCTACTTCTCCAGTCCAATCCAGCATTCCGCCCTCTAGATTCGCAACGGAGAATCCCATTTCTTCTAAAAATGCACATGCTTGCGCACTACGACGTCCTGAGCGACAAACAATGATATATTCTTTACTTTGATCTAATTCTGTATAGGTAATCGGTAAATCACCTAGACGATAATGTTTTGCTCCTGGAATGATTCCTTGAGCAACTTCTTCATCCTCTCTCACATCAATAATGTTCAAGGATTTCCCTTGCTTCAACTGCATTTCAACGTCTTGAGGCATTATAGTTTTCATGAGCATTCTCCTTCTGCATACGATTAGCGACTTTTCACTAAGAGCTCCACTGCTTCCTTCACTAAATTACGATTTTCGTATTCGCCATTTTCCATTTGGTCACGTAAACATTGTTCCAAATTTGAACCTACAATAACACCAATGGAACGATCTATAGCAGAGCGAGCAGCACTTAGCTGTGTAACAACTTGCTTACATTCTTGTTCTTCTTCTAGCATTCGAAGTATACCACGAATCTGTCCTTCAATACGTTTTAAACGATTCTTCATCTCTTGCGTGTATTCCATTGTAATTTCTCCTTTTCAATACCTTTAGAGGTATCTTATTACAGCGTATTATAAATGTAAAGGAGCTAGGAGGTACAAGCAAATAGCGTGAACATACATACTCTCATAGAATTAAGAAAATAAAGTATTCATTACATCATTAATCTTTTCATCATGTACTTTATAGTACACTTCTAGTCCTTTGCGTTCGTATTGTACAACCTTTGTTTGCTTTAGCTTCGTTAAATGCTGTGAAACAGTTGACTGCGGAATTTCTAAAATTTCTTGTAATGTAGATACATTACATGTTCCTCTGTTTATCAGCTCTTGAACAAGACGTAATCGCAAAGGATGAGCAAGAGCACGAAGCATTTGAACGTCGTCTTCAGAAATTTTGTAATTAAATTTATTTTGACACATGTGTTTCCCCTCAATTTCTATCTCTATTTAATCCACTCTATCGTTTTCGTTTCACCTGAAAATCTAAAAGAATGAACTACTTATATCTTATATATATTCATTTAAAATCTCAACTAGGGATTCTTTTGGTTGATAGCCCACAACTTGACCTAATGGATTTCCATCTTTAAATAGAATTAATGTTGGAATGCTCATTACACCAAAGCGTCCTGCTGTTCCTTGATTTTCATCTACATTCACTTTAACAATTTGTACTTTATCGCTCATTTCACTATCAATTTCTTCCAATACAGGACCGACCATACGACAAGGTCCACACCATGGTGCCCAAAAATCTACAAATACTAATCCTTTTTCTATCACTTTACTAAACGTTTCATCTGTAGCATGTACAATCGCCATTTTTTCTTCCTCCAATCATTTTCTATAAGATTCCTATCAAATCGCTGTACTTTTATAGTGAACATTCTACTATAGCATATTTCAAAACTCAAAATATTAAATTACTTCATGTATTCTATATATCGTATATCTTCATTTTATTAACAAAATACATCTGAATACGTTCTATATCCACCATCTAAATTTTTCACATCAAATCCATATTGTTCTAACAAACGACTAGCGATGTATCCCCGTAAACCAATTTGACAGCTTAGATAAATAGTCTTTGTTTTATCAAGTTCATCCATTCGATCCCGAAGTTCATCAAGTGGTATATTCACAGAGCCTTTAATACTTCCCTTTGCAACTTCATCCGGATTTCGAACATCGATTAGAACATTACCTTGCTCAATAAGCTGATCGATTTCATTCCATTGAACCGTTTTTACTTCACCATTTACGACATTTGAAGCAACATATCCTGCCACATTAACAGGGTCTTTTGCAGATGCAAATGGAGGTGCATAGGCAATTTCTAAGTCAGCTAAATCAAATACAGTTAGATTTCCTTTCATTGCAGTTGCAATCACATCGATTCGTTTATCCGCCCCGCTTTTGCCAACTACTTGAGCACCGTAGATTGCTCCTGTTTCCTTATTGAAAATCAGCTTTAATGAAAGTGCCGCAGCCCCTGGATAATACGTAGCATGGTTAGCAGGATGTATATGTACTACCTCATACGGAATATCTAGGCGTTGTAATGTTTTCTCATTATTTCCTGTTGCTGCGACCGTTAGATCAAATACTTGAACGATTGATGTTCCCATTGTACCATTATATTTCACATTTTTTCCATTTATATAATCTGCTATAAGTCGTCCTTGTCTATTTGCTGGCCAAGCTAACGGGACATAAGTTTCATGCCCATTTACATAGTCACGAACTTGGATGGCATCTCCAATTGCATATATAGATGGATCTGATGTTTGCAAGTTTTCTGTTACCGCAATAGCGCCGCGAAGTCCTAATTCTAAACCTGCTTCCTTTGCTAGTGTATTTTCAGGTACAACACCAATTGCAAGTATAATCATATCCGTCTTGATTTCTTTACCACTCGCAAGCTTAACAATCGTACCTTCATTTTGGAATGATTCCACCCCATCCTCTAAAACGAGGCTTACACCGTTCTTTTCTAATTCTTTATGAACGATTGCAGCCATTTCAAAATCAACCGGACCCATAACCTGATTATTTCTTTCAACTATTGTTACGGCTACATTTCGTTTTCTTAAATTTTCAGCCATCTCAATACCAATAAACCCTCCACCAATTACCACAGCACGTTTCGGTTTTTGTTCATCTACATATTCCTTAATACGATCTGTATCAGGAATACTGCGCAATGTAAATAATGCTTTCGTTTCTTCTATTCCTGGAATAGGCGGAACAATTGGTTTTGATCCTGGTGAAAGGATGAGAATATCAAAGCTCTCCTCATAGCCTTCTCCGTTTTCTTTATTTGTGACGGAGACTGTTTTTCGATCACGATTAATAGCCGTTACTTCACTATTCACACGAATATCTAGCTTATATCTTGTAGATAAACCTGCGACAGTTTGAACAAGCAACTTCTTACGTTCTTGAATTACTTCTCCGATGTAATATGGCAATCCGCAATTTGCAAACGAAATGTATTCTCCGCGTTCAAATAAAACAATTTCATCTTTCTCATTTAATCGACGCAGACGAGTAGCAGCAGTCGCTCCTCCAGCCACGCCTCCAACAATTACAATTTTCATAATAGGTCCCCCTTTTGCAGGTACAATCATCCTTAACAAGTTCATCATATACCCTTGTGGGTATAAAGTAAAGTCTTGAATACTACAATTATTTGCTAAAGTGAAACTTCCATCCTTAGGGAACGAGACTAAAAAACAAAAAGCCCGAGTAGACATAGCATGCTACTCTGACTTTTCAATCTTCTATAGCTAATTTTGCAAGTAAAGAGATTGTGATATCATCCATTGGTGGATTGTGTAATCCGGCTCTGACATTTACATAATAGCGATGCAATGGGTTTTTAGCTGATAAACTTCTAGCGCCGACAATTCGCATGGCTTTATCTACAACTGCAATTGCTGCATTTGTTACAACATATTTGACTGCTGCTAGCTCCCCTTTTATCTCCTTCCGATAGCCAAGGTCATATTTTTCAGCAATACTATACATAAAATGACGTGCATTCATAATTTCTACTTCCATCTCACCTATTAATCTTACAACATTCGGAAGGGTAGCAATCGGCTCTTGTATACTATTATTTTGATGTGTTCTTGCATAGGACACAGCATAATTTCGTGCAGCTATAGCAATACCTAAATAGCAAGCTGGTATATGAAGAATTGTTCCGTTTATCTTACTGTTTCCTTTTGTTTCTACTAAATAGGAAAGAGGAATATTTACCTTATCCAGCACAATATCATGACTTGCGGTTCCTCTCATTCCTACACTATCCCATGTTTCTTCAATGGAAAATCCGTTCGTACCACGTGGAATAAGAAATTCACCTACTTCATCGCTATTAGCAATCCTCGCTGTTACAAGGAAATAGTCTAATACTGGTGCCATAGAGGTAAACGTCTTACGGCCCGTAATAATCCAGGCATTGTCTTCTTTATATGCGATTGTTGTAGGTTTGCCGCCTCGTGCAGGACTTCCTGTAGCGCGCTCGGAGGCCGCTCGATTAAAGAGCGCTCCTTTCTTTACTTGCTCACACATCCAAGAGAACATTTCCTCACTCCAGGGACGTGTTGCAGACAACTGCATTACAATCCCCATATGCCAGCCTATCGACAAGGCAGTTGCACCATCCCCTTGAGCTATTTTCTCTTGATATAAGAGAAAATCATACAGGGAAATGCCTTCACCACCCATTTCTTTAGGTAGGGGCATCATAGTATAGCCTATATTCTTTAGATCTTCTATGTTTTGAAATGGAAATGAACCTATTTCATCAAGCATATACTCACGCTCTGCAAACCTGGGACGTAATTGTTCAAGTTGTTGTATCATATGACGTTGCTTTTCTGTTTTAACAAATAATTCCAATCTTCCACCTCCTATTCTAAAAAGCAATTCCTGTACAAAATAAGCAGGCATTTGCCTGCTTACACTAAACTATTGGAACGTCTACTGGAACTTCTTTATGCATAAGCTTTGCTTCTACACGCTTAATTTGATGTGAGTCCATTTCAATAACCTTCAACACCCAGTCATCTATTTTAAACGTTTGACCTTGGATAACTGTTGAATCTTGGGTTAAAATCCATCCACCAATCGTATCTACATCTTCTTCTTCAATATTTACCCCTAATAGGTCATTCACTTCAGTTACTAATACTTTCCCATCAAATATTTTATAATCTTCATTTACATGCTGAATTGGCGGCTTTTCATCACCATCGTATTCATCACGAATTTCTCCGACGATTTCTTCTAGAATATCTTCTAGGGTAACAATTCCTGCTGTTCCACCGTATTCATCGTACAAAATAGCTAATGGAATCCGTTTCTTTTGCATCTGAATAAGTAAATCATGAATAGGCACAGTCTCCATAACTTCTATAACAGGGCGCATAATCGATGTAATAGATTCAAATCCTTGATCCTCTTCATTAATATAATGGGCAAAAAAGTCTTTCACATTGACCATTCCGAGAACTTCATCCTTGTCCTCTCCAAACACAGGATATCTCGTATATTTCTCATGGCGAATTGTATTAATATGCTCTTCCATCGGTTCTTCTACATAAAGTCCAACAATTTCCGTACGAGGAACCATGATTTCTTTGGCAATCCTGTTATCAAATTCAAAAATATTATTTACATATTTAAACTCAGTTTGATTAATTTCTCCACTCTCATAGCTTTCAGATAGAATAAGACGCAATTCTTCTTCAGAGTGAGCGACTTCGTTATCCGAGGCTGGTTTTAACCCAAACAGACCAGCAATAAAGCGAGCTGAAGAATTTAACAACCATATAAACGGAAACGTAATTTTATAAAAATATATTAGTGGTTTAGAACATAGTAATACAACTTGTTCTGCCTTTTGAATAGCTAATGTCTTAGGAGCTAACTCACCTACAACAACATGCAAAAATGTAATAAGCGAAAAACCAACAACAAACGCTATTGTATTTGATATGGCAGGCGCTATATGGATAGCTTCCAGCAACGGCTCAAGAAATTTATAGATAGTCGGTTCTCCAAGCCAACCAAGACCGAGCGAAGTAATCGTGATTCCAAGCTGTGTTGCTGATAAATACTCGTCTAAATTTGAAATAATCTTTTTTGCAGCTAATGCGCCTTTCTTTTTTTCAGTTACAAGTTGATCAATCCTGCTCGATCTGACCTTTACGATTGCAAACTCTGCCGCAACAAAAAAGCCAGCAATTGCAATGATTATAAATATAATAATTAAATTCCATCCATCCAACAAAGACCCTCAGTCCGAAAACTAAGGTGTCACCTCCTGTATTTCAACAAAATTAAGTACTTTCATTGTTCCTCATTGAGCAAAAACAAACACATGATAATTTCCACCAATTAACAGAATATTATACTTCATACAACTCTAAAGGCAACTCATCGGGATCATGAAAAAACACAAATTTCTTTTCCGTAATCGAATCAATACGTATTTCTTCTGTTTCAATTCCTTTTTCATTTAGCTCCTTAACAGCTTCTTCGATATTTTCTACTGCAAATGCGAGATGCCGTAATCCAGTTGCTTCTGGATAACTAAGACGTTTTGGTGGATGCAAAAACGAAAATAACTCAATTACATATTCTTCATGTAGGGCTAAATCAAGCTTATATGACTGCTGCTCAGACCGATATACTTCGTTTAAAACCGAAAGTCCTAATATGTCCACATAAAAATGCTTGGACACTTCATAGTCTGAGCAAATAATTGCCATATGATGAATATTACAAAGCTTCAACTTATTTTCTTCCTCTCGCGAATATCTTTATTTTAACTGTTTATCCTATAAAAAAACACTGTATTCTACTTCAGAATTCTTAGTTCTACATTATATTATACAGCGACTAGACCTTTTTTCTGTAATAGAAATCCATTATTTTTTGAATAGATTTTAGAAAATGTTTTTTGAAAAGGGAGGACACTGTAATAGAAACTCAAAATCGAACTAGAAAAAGCCGAAGAAACAAGCTTTTTATCCTATTATTCATCCTTCCTTTTTTATTTGCTGGTGGCTACTGTTCCTATTTATATATGAAGGTAAAGGCAACTGCTAATCACTCCTATAAAGAACTAGAGCGAGGAAATGTATCTACTGAACGCGAAAAAGCAGTAGAACCTCTTACCGATCACATCTCTCTTTTAATTATGGGAGTCGATGAAAGCAACGGACGACAAAAAGAATATGGAAACGCTATTCGAACGGATGCCCTATTGCTTGCAACTATTAATAAGGATGACAGATCTGTAAAACTTCTCAGCATACCAAGAGATAGTTATGTAAATATACCCTCACGTGGAAAAAAAGATAAAATTGCTCATGCACATGTGTTTGGAGGAGTTGATAGTACAATTCAAACGGTGGAACAGTTCTTACATGTTCCCGTAGACTATTATGTAAAATTCAACTTTCAATCCTTTATAAAAATTGTCGATGCACTTGGCGGCATTGACGTAAATGTCCCCATCACTACTATGGAACAGGACAGCCATGATCAAGCAAATGTCATTAAGCTACAACAGGGACAAAATCATTTAAATGGGGAACAAGCATTGGCCCTTGCAAGGACACGGCACATCGACAGTGATTACATGAGAGGCCGTAGGCAGCAAATTGTATTCGAAGCAATTGCTAAAAAAGCACTATCTGTAGAAACAATAGCTAAGTTAGGTACAATTATGGAAGCAATTGGAACAGACATGAAAACAAATTTAACTCTTGATGATAGTATAAAAATAGCAAGAAATATGATAGGTAAGCCATTTAATATGGATAGAATTCAAATACAGGGCGAAGATCAATATATACATGACATTTATTATTATGTACCTGATGATGCAGAACTAAAGAAAACAATCCATGTATTGCAATCCCATTTAAATATTGCGAATGCATCTTTGGAGCAAACAACTCCATAATTTATTAAAGGCAGATATACAAATGTATCTGCCTCTTATTTATCTTTAAGGGATGGAATACCTATCCTTATTAACCTAGAAAATCCTCAAAATTCCACTTTACCAGCAATAATACGTTACATTAATTTACAAAAATAACTAAATATATAACATTTCGAATTTTTTTCATATATAATAGAAATATAGGAGAATGAAACACTCTCATTGTTACATAAATGTAACATTCTTTATATTTTTATTACACAATTTCATTAAGACATAGTATACTAGGTAAAAAAAGAAACTAGCTATTAGCTTCTCTACAAGGGCTATAGTATGGGGGGAAAGAAATGAAGCTTCGCAACTATATTATAGGAGCCATAGTTGCTGGTGGCGTTGGTCTCACTGTGTTTGGATACAGTTATGCTTCCGCTCTAAACAAGGAACTAGATACCTACGTTTTGCCACACACTTCGTTTGAAGGTATCTCTCTAGATGGCAAAACAAAAAACGAAGTACAAAACATCATTACACAAAAAGTAGAACAATTAAACCAACAAAAGATTACATACACCTTAAATGATCAAAGTAACACTTACAGCTGGAAGGACTTAGGTGTCCAATACAATGGAACAGAAATTGTGGATCAAATATTTAAAGAACAACAAGGTTCTATTCTTGACCGCTATCAATTACGAAAAAAAGCGCAAAGTATTGGCTTACACAGACAATATAACGTGGAGCCGTATTTAGATACTCCAAAATATGATGCATTTATCAAGGATAAATACAATGATCTACTAAGTGAGCCTGTAAACGCAAATTTGTCGATTAACGGAACGAACATTTCCATTTCTTCTAGTAAGGACGGATCGAAGGTTGATAAAGACCAATTGAAAACATTGACAGCTAAGGCGATTACGGACAAAGCAGCTAACATTGCAGTACCTGTTGTTGCTGTAAAACCTGAACATACTACCGAAGACGTCCAAAACATGGGGATTCAATCAGTAATTGCTGAATTTCAAACACCAATGAACGGTAGAGATTCAACTCAAGTATTTAATGAACAACGTGCTTCTGGATCCCTATCAGGCGCACTCATTGCACCAGATCAAGAATTTAGTTTTAACGACCGTGTTGGTATTACCGATGCTGCTCATGGCTATCTATCTGCACCTATCTATGTAAATGGAAAAGTGGAGCAAAGTGCTGGCGGCGGCGTTTGCCAAGTAAGCAGCACGCTATATGGAGCAGTGTTACGAGCAGATTTATCTATAGTAGAACGTAGCAACCATTCCTTACCTGTTCATTATGTGCCGCTTGGTCAAGATGCCACGGTTGCCGATTATGGTCCAGACTTTAAATTTAAAAACAATACTGGACATTATATCTATATTCAAGCTATGGTTGCAAGCAATGCTACTACTGTTCGTATTTTTGGAACACCAACAGGAAAAAATGTTCAAGTTTCTTCTCAAGTTACAAGTGAGACGAGTAATGCGATCAACGTGGACACCTATAAAACCGTTACACAAAATGGCGTAGTTATTTCTAACGGCCGTATTTCAAAAAGCACATACAAAAAGGCGTGAACCCTCACGCCTTTTCTTTTTGCAATTCGCTTATAAGAAATGAAATCCAGCCCTTAGCATTTTGAATTGAAAACTCCCTATTTCCATATTCTCGAATCCACTCTACTACTCTATCCCATGATTCTTCATTTTTAATAGCTTGCAATTCTGAAAATAGCTGCTGTTTTATCTCATCACTCTCATGCTGTTTAAATTCTCGAATCACATTCCACATTTCCTCTTCATACAAGGTTAGCGTGCAATACGCTCGTAAAAAATACATGAATTGCGGATACAAAGAACCCCCCCTTATTATAAGTTTGGATACGAAGTTAATATGCTGTAACCTCGCGAATTTGCTGAATTTTTGGCGAGAACCGTAATGGTATCAAAAACTTGATTATAAACTTTCATATCTTTTCGTAGTACTGACTTACCAACCGAAAAGGAATGATGAGTGGCTAATACGAGACGATCCTGCTTACCGTCCTTCAGCCATTGCTGGATTTCCTTATCATGTTTTATTAGTACATCATTTACCGCCTTCACAGCAGTTGCTTTATCATAATATGTACTAGCTGCCGTTACGTTTTCCTGTTGCAATCGTTGTTTCAACTGTTCATCCGTTTTACCAACATGCCGTTCTAACGTATGCCCATTATTAGGAGGGCCTTCCATTTCATCTAAAATGGATTCTGTACTTTTAGGATTACTTGTATAGGAGTTCTGCTGTTGTAATGGCTGCGAACAACCACAAAACAGAAACATAATGAGCATCATAATCCATAAAAAACGAAGGTATTTCATGCCATCACCTCTATATTGGTAGTATACAAAAAAAAGAAAAACTTAAAAAGACAGATAATGAATCCAGGAGGTGTAATTTTTCATGCTGTTTTTCAAAGTTAAACAGGAAAATAGATACTCTATCTGGAATGTATGGTTACATATAGCACATACTTATTAGGGGATAAAGATGTAACGGAGGATGAACATATGAAGAAACGATTTGAAGACGACAGCCTAGCATTACATACGGATTTGTATCAAATTAACATGGCACAAGCGTATTGGGAGGACGGTATTCATGAACGCCGCGCAGTGTTTGAAATATACTTTCGTAAACTGCCGTTTGGCAATGGATATGCCCTATTTGCCGGACTAGAAAAAGTAATCGAATACATTAAGAATTTTCGATTTTCGGAATCAGATCTTATTTATTTACAAGATGAATTAGGCTATTCTAAAGAATTTGTAGCATATTTAAAGACCATGAAATTTACGGGTACGATTCGCTCTATGCGTGAAGGCGAGCTTGTCTTTGGAAATGAGCCAATTATAAGAGTAGAAGCACCACTTGCAGAAGCACAAATAATAGAAACGGCATTGCTAAACATTGTGAACTATCAAACATTAATTGCAACGAAAGCCGCTCGTATGAAGTATGTAGCTGGTAATGATATATTAATGGAATTTGGCTCCCGCCGAGCACAGGAGCTTGATGCTGCGCTTTGGGGAACACGTGCAGCCTTTATTGGAGGATTTTCCTCAACAAGTAACGTCCGAGCTGGTAAGCTTTTTGGCATTCCTGTATCTGGTACTCATGCCCATGCATTTATACAAGCCTACAGGGATGAATATACTGCCTTTAAAAAATACGCAAGTACGCATAAAGATTGCATATTTCTCGTTGATACATACGATACCTTAAAATCCGGTGTCCCTAACGCTATTCGCATTGCAAACGAACTAAGTGATGCAATCAATTTTATCGGCATTCGCCTTGATAGCGGTGATATGGCTTATTTATCTAAAAAAGCACGGAAAATGTTAGATCAAGCTGGATATCATAATACGAAAATCTTTGCATCCAGTGACCTAGATGAATATACAATTATGCACTTAAAATCACAGAATGCCAAGATTGATGCTTGGGGAATTGGTACGAAGCTTATTACTGCCTTTGACCAACCAGCTCTTGGGGCTGTTTATAAAATGGTTTCTATAGAAGATGATCATGGCATAATGGTAGATACGATCAAAATATCGTCTAACCCTGAAAAAATAACGACACCTGGTTTAAAAAAGGCATATCGAATTATTAATAAAGAAAATGATCATGCTGAAGGAGACTATATTGCCTTAGAAATGGAAAATCCACAGGCAGAGGAACGATTAAAGATGTTTCATCCCGTTCATACGTTCATTAGTAAATTTGTTACTAACTTTGAAGCAAAGGAATTACATACCGATATTTTTAAAAATGGAAAAGTAGTATATAAGCTTCCTTGTATTCAAGACATTCAAGCATACGCAGCTCAAAATCTTAAACTTCTATGGGATGAATACAAACGAACATTAAATCCTGAAGAATATCCAGTAGATTTAAGCCAAGCCTGCTGGGATAATAAAATGGCACATATTCAAACCGTCCGTGAAAAAGTAATAAATAATATGAAATAGATTCAATAATATTCTAATCCCGTTCTACCACAGTCATTTGTACTGTGGTTTTTTGTATGTAAAAAAGAAATTTCATTGTCAATCATGCGAAAGGAATCAAAAAATTCATGACCATTGTCATGTTCATATCATGACATCTTCTACTTTTTTGAAAATTTAAAACCTTATAAGATAAACAAGGTGGAGGTGATTTATGAAGAATAGTAAAAAATGTAGAAAATTCACAAACACCATGTATAGAATACGCTTCCCTTTCTACATTTTTAAAATCTTGTAAATTTAAATTTTTATCTGTAGTCAGTTAAATTGGAATGTTATAATTCTTGGGATTGAAAAATTTCCCATTAAATAAGGAGTGATTACATGTCTTGGTTTACAAAATGGTCATTTAGTAACAAAGCAGCTGTTACGCTTATGTCACTGTTGATAATGATCATGGGAATTATCAGTTACACTACTTTACCGATGGAGTTTTTACCGTCTGCTGATCAACCAGTAGTTTCTGTCGTTGTGATTGGTCAAGGTGTTGACTCTAACACAATGGAAAAACAAGTTACAACTCCGATTGAGAAAGCATTAACAAATGTAAAAGGAAAACGAAACATTTTTTCCACTACAGGTGATGGGTTTACAAAAGTAGAAATCTATTTTCAGTCAAAAACAAACTTAAAAGATGCAAAGCAAGATGTACAAGATTCACTAAGTTCTCTCAATCTACCTGAAAATGTAATGAAACCAAATGTCGTATTGCTGAACACATCCATGATTCCAATAGCCGATGTTTCTATTCTATTTAATGATGGAATCAACTCAGCAAACTTAGAGCAAGCAAAAAAAGACATTGTTCCAATGTATAAAGATATTAAAGGTGTTGCGAATGTCCAAACAATAGGAACTGCGGAGCAGTATATATCCATTCAATTAAATAGTACTAACATGCAAGAGAAAAAAGTTAGCATAGAAAACCTTATGACTACCCTGCAAGGACAAAATCTTTCCGTAGCGTTAGGTGAGAAGACAATTGATGGGAAGGCTAGCAATTTAAATGTAGTCGGAAATGTAAAAAACATCGAAGACCTCAAACAAGTCCAAGTAGCTCCAGATGTGAAGTTAGCTGACGTTGCTACCATTGAAATGAAAACACCTCAGAATATTATTACTCGTGTTGATGGAAAAGAAGGCCTTCTTCTTATCGTAATGAAGGATAGTCAATCTAATGCTGTTACTGTAAGTCATGATGTGGAAAGCACAACAAAGAAGATAAATGATACATTCTCAAATGTAAAAGCAAACGTTTTTATTGCAACAGGTAACATGGTAGAAAAATCTGTAACGAGTATGATGACAGAGGTACTAATTGGAGCATTATTAGCTACGATCGTAATCATGCTATTTTTACGAAGTATTCGCTCTACACTCATTACAATTGTTTCGATTCCAATGTCACTTTGCTTTACGTTGTTCTTGTTATCAAGATCAGGTATTACGTTAAATATCCTTACGCTAGGCGGCGTAGCAGTTGCAGTTGGACGTCTCGTAGATGATAGCATTGTTGTAATTGAAAATATTTACCGAAAAATGCAGAATGAAAAGTTTTCACCTTCCCTTATTATTGAAGCAACAAAAGAGGTAGGAAGTGCAATTACTTCATCCACATTAACGACAGTTGCTGTATTCTTACCACTTGGGCTTGTGGTAAGCGGAAGTCTTCAAGATTTCTTACGTCCATTCGCTTTAACGGTAACGTATTCGCTGCTTGCATCACTATTCGTTGCCTTGACAGTAGTACCTCTTTTGAGCTCAACCTTATTAAAACATTCAAAGCTTAAGGAACATAAGCCACCTCTTCGTTTCGCTAAGCTCTTAACATGGTCGCTGAATCATAAATGGATTGTTTTACTTCTTGCATTTGTTTTATTCGTCGGTTCAATCGGTGCATATATCGCAATGCCAAAAGGAGCGGTCAGCAAATCAAAAGCGGATGGTATCATGGCAACACTAAGCTATCCGAATAATACACCAATTGAAGATGTGAAAAAGAATGCAGAAAAGCTTGATGCATTTATTCAAGATCAAAAACAAGTAAAGACGTCAATTATGCAACTAGGAAACTCAGCTGATGCAGCAAAATTTGGAGAAGTAACTTCACCTACCAAAGCTAGCTACTCAGTTATATTGAAAGATGATAAAGAGCAAGATGCTTTTATCAATGCAGTCAAAAACCAACAAGACAATTATCCAAATGCTAAACTATCTGTACAAGCATCTTCAATGATGGGCGGAGGTTCTACCTCTATTACAATTGATGTAACAGGTGATAAATTGGCCGATTTAGAAAAAACCGCCAACGAAATTAAGGACAAGGCCAAAACAATTGATGGAGTAAAAACGGTAGAAACAAATCAGGAAGAAAAGAAAACTGTCTATTCTTTCGTTATTAATCAATCTCTTGCAAGTGTACAACAAATTAGCCGTCAATTAGCAGTAATGCTAAACCAAACACCATTAGGAACGCTGCCAGTAGGAAACGAAGATACTCGCGTTGTCTTAGAATCTGTAAATAATCCAAAAACAAAAGCAGATTTAAATACTATTCCAATTGCAACACCAACCGGCTTAACAACTGTATCAAATATTGCTGACATAAAACAGGAAGAAAAGCCGACAAATCTCTATCATAAGGACGGAAATACCTATATTCAAGTTACAGCTGATGTAGATCCTGCAAAACTCTCTCTTATTACAAAAGAACTGAACACGTATATTTTCGGTAACAAGACAGAAAAGGGACTTACATTACCGGACAAGATGAAGATTTATGTAGGTGGTGCAAGTTCTCAGCAGGCAGATGACTTTACAGATCTATTTAATGCGATGCTCCTTTCAATTGGTCTCGTGTTCCTCATCATGGTTATCACATTTAAGTCAATGCGTGCTCCTATTGCAATTTTATTTTCATTACCACTTGCTGCAATTGGTGCCGTACTCGGATTATTAATCAGTGGTATACCTGTCGATGTGACATCTCTACTCGGAGCATTAATGTTAATTGGAATCGTCGTAACGAATGCAATCGTGTTAATTGACCGAGTAAAACAAAATGAAAAGACGATGATTATTCGTGATGCAATTGTAGAGGCTGCTTCTACGCGAATGCGTCCAATTTTAATGACAGCAGTTGCAACTATCGGGGCCATGCTTCCACTTCTCTTTAAACAATCTGAATCCGGAAATCTCGTCTCTCAAAACCTAGCTATTGTTGTAATTGGAGGGCTAACTGTTTCCACATTATTAACACTCATCATCGTACCAATTATGTATGAACTTTTCCATTTCCGAAAAGCAAAGAAACAAAGAAAAACAAAATTAGCTTCTATTGAAATGTCTAAAAGCGTGTAAAAAAGAGCAAGCTAGCAATCTTAAACGGTTGCTGCTTGCTCTTCTATTTCTATTTTACGTATTTCCACACGTTTGATCTGATGAGAATCTTTCTCTAGCACTTTAAATAAGTAGCCGTCGCCTTCTACAAATTGACCTTCTTTAATTTCATGCTGTTGCATCATAATCCAACCGCCAATTGTATCTACGACTTCTTCATCCATGTGTAGGCCGAATAAATCATTAATTTCGCTAATTAGTACTTTTCCATCAACTATTTTGTGATAATCAGATATATGCTGAATCGGTGGACTTTCATCTTCGTCATATTCATCACGTATTTCGCCAACTATTTCCTCTAAAATATCTTCCAAAGTAACAAGTCCAGCGGTTCCGCCATATTCATCATAAAGGATAGCTATAGGAATTCGTTGCTTTTGCATTTGCAGTAATAAATTATGAATTGGAATTGTCTCCATAACTTCTATAACCGGTCGCATAAAGTTACGTATTGATGACAATTCTTCTGTAGATTTATTCATATAGTAAATAAAAAAATCCTTTACATTAACCATACCGATGGTATCATCTTTATCTTCACCAAATACAGGATATCTTGTATATTTTTCATTTTGAATAATTTCCATATGGTCTTCCACTGGATCATTCACATATAGCCCAACTATTTCTGTACGAGGAACCATTATTTCCTTCGCAATTCGGTTATCGAATTCAAATATGTTATTTACATATTTAAATTCTGCTTGGTTAATCTCTCCACTTTCATAGCTTTCAGAAAGGATAAGACGAAGCTCATCTTCAGAATGAGCAACCTCATGATCAGAAGCTGGCTTTAATCCAAATAAACCAGTAACGACACGGGCAGAGGTATTTAATAGCCAAATAAAAGGATAGGCTACCCGATAAAAGAGGATTAAAGGTCCTGCAAATAGTAAGCTTATTTGTTCCGCTTTTTGAATTGAAAATGTTTTCGGCACTAGCTCTCCTATTACTACATGTAAGAATGTAATGAAAGAAAATGCAAGAAAAAGCGAAAGTGTACTTACGACCGCATCAGCAAGTTGCAGATGTTGCAAGAGTGGCTGAAGTAAATGATAAACTGCTGGCTCTCCTAACCAACCAATCCCTAGTGATGTAACTGTAATTCCTAGCTGGCATGCTGACAAATATTCATCCAAACTAGATGTTACTTGCTTAGCGGATTTAGCACTACGCCTACCTTCTGCCACAAGTTGATCAATTCGACTGCTACGCACTTTTACAATTGCAAATTCCGCAGCTACGAAGAAGCCTGTAAAAGTGACTAAAATCGCCACCATGACCAAATTAAATATGTCCAAACAATTCCCTTAGTTCCATGAACTAAGGTATCCACCTCCTGTATTCATATCTTCTCCTCTTATCATAAAGTGAAACTTCCCTTAAGTAAGAATTTCCTTTCATTCCCCTACTGACCACTTTGATTTCTCTCCTGCCATTTAGTGCTTTAAATAGCAAGACAAAATGTTCTAAACCGTTCTAGAATAGTTGCAGGTAATAAACTTTTTTGATAAATGAATATGCTTACGAAGCCTTATCTTCCCCGATCGAGCTGTCTCCATATACGGGATTTCGTTTTTTGTTCAAGCAGCAGTTTAGCCTCCAAGACTGGCATATGAAGCGTTTTACATGGTTCAATAAACTGAAGCTCTTGCGTGCTATTTCATCGTAATAGCGATAATTGGAATCGGAACGAGCTACTAGATTCGTATAATAAACAATGGTTCGCTTTGAAACTTTCGTAAGGTTAGCCAACTGTCCGATTCGATACACGTTCCCAATGAAGACACCTCCTCACTTTACTATATTACTTTATATTATCATATAGAAAAGCGTACAGTCAAAGGGAGCAATTAGGTGGGATTATGCTAATTTCCAACAAATAATGACCAGTATACTAACGCAACCCAGTCGTTTTCATCACCCTATTAGTCAGGTAACAAATAATAATACAATTCCTCCTCAGAGGTAGATGTCCATGGTGAAAACTCAATGGTGCTCACTTTATCTGGATTCACAGCAGCAATTTCTTTTACGAGTTCATCTGTGCTTTTCCCGTTGCTGTCGATATGAAGTTCATTTGCTACTTGTTTCGCCTTTTCATCCCTTACATCTGATACTAATTGAAAAATATCTTTTCCATATGTAGATATTCCGAGTGCTTGCGCCTCTTTAACTGCCTTTGCCTCACCTATAAGCTGCACAATTTCTTCTAATGATTTTCCATCCGTTTGAATGCCAAGCTGTTTTGCCTCGTCTTTCATCTTTGTTCCATATATTTCATCTGCGATAGTAGAAGTACTTTTACCATCTGTTGCAATACCCAGCTGTTTTGATTCTTGCATAACTTTGATATCATTTATTTCTTTCATTAATTGTGATACGTCTTTACCTTCAGTCGCGATTCCAAGACTCTTTGCTTCATTTTTCATTTTTGTTTCGTATATTTCTATATACAGGTCATCCGTTGTTTTCCCATTCGTATCTATACCTAGACTTTGGGCTTCATTCGTAATTTCTGTATTATGCGTTTCTTTATCAAGCAAAATCGAATCTTTACCATCTGTTTTAATTCCTAATTCCTTCGCCTTATTTATAACCTCTTGTGAGTTTTCATTTATTTTCATTTCTTGCCTATTATTCACACTAGGTGCCGCTTCTTTTTGACTAGCTAAAACCGTTATGCTTGTTATTGTTACAGCAGTCAATGTTACGAAAATCCCAGACAACACAACTTTCTTCACAAACGATTCCTCCTTAACTCACTTAATATCGTTCTTATATGTCGTTCCATATCAGTAGTTATCCATATTTAGTTTAGCCTTATTCCTCGGATTTCATATAAAGTAACTATTTTTCAAACCGAAAATTATGTAAACGCGTGCAACTACTAATATGCAAAATATTCCTTAAGATTAGCTTAAGAAAACAAAAAGATGAGTCAATAGGGAAAGGTGCGTCCTTTTTGACTCATCTTATTTTAAAATAAGAAAGGTTCTATCATTTATTTTTGTAAATGATATGGAACGGATGTAATCACGATATCTTTATGACGTATCAGCCAAAGTCGAAGCATTAACGCACTTTGGTTGTGCAATAAATTATGCCACCATTTTCTCGGAATAAATTGCGGAATTACAACATGAATGGTAACAGATCCTTCATGGTTCGATTCAAGCGCCCGAATAAGACGTACTAATGGTTCAAGAAGAGAACGATATTTACTTCGTAAGACGACTAGCCTACAAGGAGAGTCCCATTCTTTCCATTTTTTCTCCATTTTTTCTGTGGATTCTTCATCATAGCCGACATACACGGCTATTGGATCAACACCCAAGCCCTTTACAAAGGATAACGTATTGTTCACAACCTGATGCACACCAGACACAAGTACAAGCGTAACTACCTTATTTGCAGTTGGATGTGTTTTCGTTATATCGATCCGCAATTGCTCTGCAATATTATCATAATGATTACGAATTGCTAACGAGAAGAAGATGAGAATTGGTAGAACGACAAGAACAATCCATGCCCCACCCGTAAATTTTGTAACTGCAAAAATAACAGCTACAATCGCGGTAATAAAGGCTCCAAATGTATTAATTGCTAATTTTATTTGCCAATTTGGACCCTTCACTCGCTTCCATCTGCGCATTAATCCAAATTGGGCAACCGTAAATGATAGGAATACTCCAATTGCATAAAGTGGAATAAGGGCATTTGTTTTAGCACGGAATGTAATAATTAAAATACTAGCAAACGCTGCTAAAGCAATAATACCATTTGAGTAGCCAAGACGGTCGCCACGATTTGCTAGCCCGCGTGGAAGAAATCCATCAGCAGCTACAAGAGCAGCTAATTGAGAAAAACCTGTAAACGTAGAGTTTGCAGCTAATATTAACACGATAAATGTAGACCAAATAATAAGTTGATACAGAAAACCATGTCCAAAATAAATGCCTGTTAATTGGGAAAGCATCGTATTATTCGGATTAGGAGAAATACCTTGTACATACAAATGATAAGCAAATCCTAGTAATGTAACTCCTGTCACTGTACCTAAAGCGATATATGTCTTAATTGCATTTTTCTGCTCAGGTTTACGAAAAATAGGAACAGCATTAGAAATGGTTTCAATTCCTGTTAGTGCAGAGCAAGCAGCACTAAATGCTTTCAAAACAAGCAATGTTGTTAGTCCTTGTGGTATGGTACCAAAGGATGGTGTTTGTGGTTGAACAAAGCCATGTGTAAACTCATTAAAGAATCCGGTGAAAATAAGGATAAACATACAAGCCATAAAACCAAATGTTGGCCAAGCAAGTACTTTTGCAGATTCAGCAACTCCACGTAAATTAACCATTACTAGTAGCAATACACAGGCAACTGCTATTAGTGTCTCATAAGGAGCAACAACAGGATATGCTGAAGCAACAGCTTCCACTGCAGCTGAAACAGATACGGCTACCGTAAGAATGTAATCTATAAGTAAGGAACTTGATGCGATCAAAGATATGTATCGATGCTTAAAGTTATCTTTCGCTATCGCATAAGCTCCTCCTCCATTTGGGTATGCTAAAATCCCCATAATATAAGATAAGATTAAAATAAAAAGTAATACAACGGTAGCTATTGTAATCGGTATGATAAACCATCTTGCATCCGGGCCTAAATTAATTAGCTCGGTTATACCTGATTCAGGTCCGTATGAAACTGAAGAATACAAATCAGCAGACAAAATAGGAAGTGCAATAAGCCAGTATAATTTCGTATGCTGACCATGTAATTCTGCTGTACGCATAGGACGTCCTATTAATAATCGTTTAATGCTGCTGAAGTTTGTAATAGAAGACCACAGAGCAAATAGTGCACCTACTATGACAATGGCCTCAATAAATTTCACTACAGTTTGATGATCGAATTGCATTTATGATTTCCTCCATCAGCTAATATGTAAGACTATTCTATTGTAAACGAAACTTAAAATTTTTCCATAATCGTATGTGAACGTTACGTAAAAAAATTTTAAACACGGATACCTCATTCATAATATGATATTTTCTTACTTTAGTCATTCATCAAATTATCATTTCGTCATTTTAAAATTCCAAAAAAGAAGCTAATCCTCTATAAATAGCAAAGATTAGCTTCTTTTTCTATTATACATAGGTTCGTGCCTATAGTTATTTACCCTTGTTCTTGCAAATTTCATGAAACATATGTTTTTCGTTTACCTAATAAGAGCCTAAAAAATGTCGAATATTTCCCAAGAAATTTAAGTAAGTAAAAGAAATCTGACATATATCATCGAAAATTAATTATTTTTTCTTGTTTTTTGGCAATATGATTTCAAAGCTTGTACCCTTTCCGAGCTGACTGTGTACTTTTATTTTCCCATGATGCTTTTCGACAATCCACTTTGCAATGGAGAGTCCAAGTCCAGCACCTTGTGCTAACGTTCTTGCTTTATCGCTTTGATAAAACCGATCGAATATTTTAGATAAATCCTCTTCTGCTATACCAATTCCATCATCTTTTACCTGAAGTGTAATAGTAGACAAAGTTTGTGAGCAAGACAGAGTAATCGTACCGCCTTGATTCGTATATTTCAATGCATTATCCAATAAAATAACAAGAAGCTGATGTAGTTTTTCTTTGTCTCCTATAAACTTTATATTTGCCTCCGTTTGTAAAAGCAAGCTCTTGTCTTGATATAAAGCAAGGTCTTCATAGGAATGAATAATGTCATCTAACATCTCATTTATATTAAATTCCTTTCGCTCGATTTCAACTTGGTTTGAATCCGAACGGGCCAGTGTCAAGAGATTTGATACAAGTTTAGACAATCGTCTACACTCTTTTGAAATAACCGAGATATCAAATGCTTTATCTTGAATGGTAGCAGAAGGCGCCCGAAATAATAAATCCGTTTTGGATTGAATAACAGCTAATGGCGTCCGTAATTCATGCGAGGCATCTGATACAAATTGCTGCTGCTTTTCCCAAGCTGTTTGAATCGGGACAAGAGCTCGTCTTGCCAAAAAGTAGCCAGCTGCTACAGCAAATAGAACCCCACCTCCACAGCCAATCAGCATAATAAGCAATAATCGATTCAACAAATTAATTTCTGAGTCTACATTGCGAAACACCTGTAGTGTAATACCTGTATTGTCATCTTTTACAGCTAGTGTCCGAAATGTATAATTCTCTACCTTAATTTCATAGATTGTATCGAGTTGCTTAGGCATGATAGAAGACTCATTTTGCATTAAAATTCCTACATCACCTTTTGTAGAAATAATTTGGTTATTCGAGTCTCTTATCATCATATCTATCCTTGGATCACGTGTAAATGCAAGATAACTTGGCTTCAAATGCTCATCAATACGGTGGGTTGGTTGTTGATTCTGATGACTTGTTACCATTAGTAAAGAATTATCTACTTCATTATAAAGACGGTTTTGCATGTAAGAATAGATCGTAAATCCCAATACTCCAATTAACACTACAAAAATCAGGGAGTTTAAAAGAGTCAGTCTAATTTGTGTGCGTTTAAACATATGATTACTCCTTTAACATATATCCGACTCCACGAATCGTCTTAATATCATTGTGATATCCAAATGGCTCCAATTTTTTTCGTAAATGATGGACAAATACTTCTACAATCGCTATCGTCGTATCCGAGTCAAATCCCCATACACGATCGTATATTTGCTCTTTCGTCAAAATGACTCCTTTGTTTTGAATCAAATATTCAAGAAGCTCATACTGTTTAAATGTTAATTTAATTTCTTGACCGTTAACAGCAACGCTTTTTTCCTTACTAAATAATTCAATTCCTTTATAAACAAGAGTTTGTGTCATGGTAAGGCTGCCGCTTCGTCTTAATAAAGCTCTTATACGTGCCATGAGTTCCGGCGCTTGAAATGGTTTAACTAAGTAATCGTCAGCGCCAAAGTCCAAGCCTTTAACACGATCCTCTAATGAATCTCTTGCTGTTAAAAACAATACCGGAGTAAGAATATCTTCATTACGTAAACGTTGAATAATTTCAAATCCATTCATACCTGGCAGCATCACATCTAACAAGATGAGGTCATAAATATTTTGGCAAGCTAAATAAAATCCATCCTCACCATTGGATGCACTATCCGTTTCAAATTCGTTACTAACTAGTTCAACAATCGATTGCAATAAAGCAATATTATCCTCAACAACTAATAGACGCATTCTATTCTCTCCTTATAATCCTGTTAAAAAGTATAGTGATTACACCTTTCTAATTATATACATAATTAGAAACTAACTCTTATTACATACCTAGTAACCTGATCTTTATTTTTTCACATTTACTCTATTTTATAAGAATTCTAGTGAAAGTGTATATACGGTACGAAAGCGAATAAAAACCTGTTGAAACCGCTGTTCAAATCGTTCCTTTCATATACAGTAGAGAATAGAATAGATACTATTGGAACCATTTTAACTTACATTCAGTATTACTTTCCAGTCGTAATTTTGAAAAAATTTGACAGATTCATTATGAAATAAAAGGCTTAATTTTCCCTTAAGAAACCTATCGAACAATATTTAAAGTGTTTCCTTCATTACATAACAAAACAAGCCAAGATAGTAGCATCCTGACTTGTTATTTATTATAGAAAATAAGTCTTGTCTCACTTAGTGCTTACTGGGAGTTTCTCTTTATTCTATAGGTCCTTCCCATGCAAGCATACCGCCTGTCATATTTGTCGCATTGAAGCCATAGCTTTCAAGCATATTTGTTGCCATGCTGCTACGTCCACCCGAATGACATACGACAACGTATTCTGTATTTTTATTTAATTCGTTTAAGCGAAACTCTAATAGTCCAAGAGGAATATTAACTGCGCTGCTAATTTTCCCTTGTGCAACCTCTGATACTTCACGTACGTCAATAATATTTAATTTCTCTCCATTTTGAAGCTTTGTTGCTACTTCTTTCGCTGAAATTTGTTTCATTCTTCATACACTCCCTTTTCCATGTATTATCTCCAAGCACTCATACCACCAACAACATTTGTAATATTTTGGAATCCTTGTTTTTTTAATAGCTTTGCTGCTTGTTTACTTCTCATGCCGCTTTGACAAATCACGATTACTTCTTGATCTTTTTTTAAGCTACTCGATTTCTGTACTAGCTGATTTAATGGAATATTCTTAAACCCATGAATATGATTTCCTTTAAATTCTCCCGGTGTACGCACATCAATATACTGCTTGTCTCGTTTTCCAAGCTCATTTTTTAATGTACTTGTCGTAATGTTCTTAATCCCTTTTGCTGGTATGAAGCGCTGAGCAAGAAGCCAAACTGCTAAAACTACTAATACAATAGTAATAATTGTATTTGTACTCATGTTTTTCTACCTCACTTTATAGAGTTTTCATAATAGGTGATTATTCATATACCTTTTACATACCTTATGGGGTATATATTAAAATGCTTCATCCTTTTTGTCAACTTTTATTCCTTTTTAACACGAAAGCTAATGAGCAAGAGCAAAATGTTCCATTTTCTTAATAAATATTTCGGCTGCTTTCGTAAGTGGATCCTGTTTTTTTCGAACAAATGAAAACGGCCGATATATCCGTTTGTTTGGAAGAGACAACACTTGTAATTCACCTGCTTCTAACTCTTTTCGCACCGTCCATTTTGATAGCAATGCGATTCCTAAGCCTTCCTTTACAGCTTCTTTTACTCCTTGAATACTACTAAAAATAAAATGACGCTTCATATTTAGATGCATTTCTTCTATAAATACATCACTATATGTTCTAGTTCCCGATCCTTTTTCTCTTAGAATCCAAACTTGATCTTGCAATAGAGTAGGTTGTAGTGATTGATAGTTTGATAAAGGATGATGAATAGGCGCGACAATTATCATTTCATCTTGCATAAATGGAATTACTTCGACATCAGTATGAGTAGTTTTTCCTTCGATTAATCCGATATCATGTTGATTTGTTTCTACTCCCTTTATCACTTCTTTCGTATTCGATATAATGACTTGAATATCTACCTGAGGGTATTGCTTCGCATAATCAGCAAGTACCTTTGGAAGAATATATTCTCCAATTGTAAAACTAACACCTATTCGCAATGTTCCGGTTACAACATGCAGCAACTGATGTATTTCTTGCTTTGCATTTTCATAATGGTCAAGGATACGTTTTGCATGATGATATAAAATTTTTCCCGCTTCCGTGACTTGCACGTATTTCGGAGTACGATGTATAAGTTTCGTACCAAATTCACTTTCTAAATTACGAATGATTAAACTAACACTTGGCTGTGATACGTGTAATTTTTCTGCAGCATGAGAAAAGTTTTTCAACTCTACAACGGTAACAAATACTTCTAAAATATCTACTTTCATTGCACACCCTCCTTTTCTATATTTTATTATACGATTTTTTAATGACTACAATAAAAAATATATATTTTATTAATGATTGATTTCCGGTTACAGTTAACATAGAACTTATATAGGAGTGATAATCGTGCAGCATATAGAACGGAATAAAAAAGTCTATGAATTTATACTAGGTGTGGTATTAACTTTAATCATAGCAATTGCAGCAAAATATATTGCATATCTGCCTTTTTTCAAAATAATGGGGCAACTTGTTATTGCCATTCTTCTAGGTATCTTGTTTAACGCGTTTGTTGAGGTTCCTCCTCTAATAAGAGAGGGTACTTCTTTTTCAAGTAAAAAGCTTCTGCGTTTGGGGATTATTTTACTTGGGATGAGACTAAATTTAATCGATATTTACCATGCTGGTTCAGCTGTTTTTTTCCTTGTCATTATACAACTTATTTTTACACTTGTTGTCGTTTATAGTCTCTCACGGTTATTTCATGTAGATAGAAATCTGGCCATCTTAACAGCCTGCGGTACAGCTATATGCGGGGCAGCAGCTGTTGTCGCAATTGCACCGCAAATACAAGCAAAAGATGACGAGACAGCAGTAGGTGCTGCTACAGTCGCTATTCTCGGAACTATTTTTACATTACTTTATACTACTCTCTATCCTTTTCTAGGTTTATCACCGCATGGATACGGAATTTTTGCAGGATCAACACTCCATGAGATTGCTCACGTCATTGCTGCAGCTGCCGTTGGTGGAAACCAATCAGTAGATATTGCTGTTATTGTAAAATTAACGAGAGTTGCTCTCCTTACTCCCGTAGCTATTATAATTGGTATATGGATGAATAAAACCAATCCTTCTCAAACAGAAGATGGCAACAACCCGATGTTAAAATCATTTCCTATTCCTTGGTTTATTATCGGTTTCTTAGCCATGAGCTGTATCCATTCATTAGGAATTATACCTCAATCCATTGCAAATGATCTTGTAAACATCGCATATATGTTACTTGCTATGGCAATGGCTGGCCTTGGATTAAATGTTTCATTACGAACCTTCCGAAAGCTAGGACTTCCTTCGTTTGCAGCTGGGTTAATTGGTTCCATCCTGCTATCATTACTCGGGTATGGATTACTGCATGTATTTCATTTAACATAAGAATTTGCAATACAAAAAAGCAGAGCTTGTAATCTAGCTCTGCTTTTCTCATTGATTTCTATTCCCTATGCTTTTTTTGAAACATAGAAGCAATAGTCAGTACGAATACGATTCCTATTGAAACAATAGCACTTAATCGATTTTGTGCACTAAGCATAAACGCAATAAAGCTTATACTTAATATAATAGCTGTAATCAGCGGAATGTAAGGATATCCCCAGACAAGAAAATTAGGCTTTCTTTCATACGTTTTACGAAGCTTAATTTCTGCTAAACAGATTGCAATCCATAATATAGAAACAGTAAATCCTGGAATAGCCATTAGATAACTAAATATTTGATCCGGAGAGATATAGGCAATGAGCGATCCGCCAATCAGGATTACAGCAGCAAACAATAAGCTATAGACAGGCACACCCTTTTTAGAAACATAGGAGAACACTTGCGGTGCTTCGCCTTCGGTTGCTAAGGAATGCAGCATTCTTGTTGAACCGTAAATGCCAGAATTAGCAGCAGATAAAACAGCAGTAATTAAAATAAAATTCATAACGTGGGCCCCGCTATTAAAGCCAGCCGTAGCCAACACTTGAACGAATGGGCTCGACTGCTGTGAAATCGTATTCCAAGGAATCAAACCACAAATAATTAAAATTGGCAATGTGTAAAACAAGATGATACGACCAATTACTCCTTTAATTATTTTCGGAAGTACCTGCTCTGCATTCTTTGTTTCTGTCACAGTAAGACCTACAAGCTCCGTCCCACCATAGGAGAAAATAACAATAATAAGTGCTGAAAATATACCTGACCATCCATGAGGAAAGAATCCTTGATGTGCAGTAAAGTTTTGCATGTAATGAGTTTCATGACTAGGAATAATACCAAATAAAATACCTGCACCTAAAAAGATAAATACGATAATCATAACAATCTTTAACCCTGCAAACCAAAACTCGAACTCGCCGTAATTTTTTACATTGAGTGTATTAATTCCAATAATAAAAACAGCACAAGCTACACTTAGCAACCAGAGTGGAATGGAAGGAAACCAATATTGCAGAAAACTTCCTGCAGCTATCACTTCAATTATACAAACGATAAGCCACATTAACGCATAGAGCCAGCCAATAACATAAGAAACCTTGCCTCCAAAGGCTTCTCGGATAAATCCTTTCATATTCATTCCTGGTAATGCAATTGCCATTTCGGCGATTGCACTCATAACCACTAGTAATAACAGCCCGGCAAATATATAGGAAAAAATAACTGCTGGACCTGCAACGGAAATAGTTTCCGAAGTACCTTTAAAAATACCTGTTCCAATTGCCCCACCTAACGCCATTAAACGAACATGCCTTGGCAATAAATTCTTCTGCAGCTTCGTTTCTGAAGACATGTTTTCTCCTCCTTTTTACACAAATTGAAATTTTCTGAAAATAAGAATTTTCTTTACCTATCCTTTCTTCAACGCAAGGCTTCTCTTCTGCCTTCCTACTGCCAATAAATAACTGAATAAAAAAATCCCCTACCGTATGTATCAGTAGGGACAATTTTATCGCGGTACCACCCTAGTTGCAGACTAACATCCGCCGCTCATTTCTTGTAACAGTTTAACCGGCTTTTTTCACAAATTATGAAAAAAGATGCTCCTAGCGTGTAATTTACACCCATCTTTGTACTGATTTCTACCGACCATCAGCTCTCTATAACAGGGAAAAATGCTGCTGTGTGCCCTTCAACACATATGTTATTCATTTATATGAGTATAATAAATGAAATTATAAACGTAAGATTTTCCCCTGTCAATCATGCATGCTAACCTTAATCGATTCCTTCTCTAACAAACATTTCTGCGGGAATCCCTTGTGAAAAGGGACTTATCTCGCTAGTAAAGAATATATCATGCATTGCACGCGTACACGCTGTATATGGATGATAAAAGGTAAGGGGCCCCCATTCTTCCTTTGGGAACCCCTTCTTTTATGCGTACGGTTTATCTTGATAGGAATACTTAGGTGATACAATATCATTTGAATAGGATTTATGAAAGATATGCGTAGCTGCTGGAGAAACAGGAGGAATGAGCCATGTCCAATCTCCCTTGACATCTCTATTTGCCGCGCTTTCTCCACTTTCAAAAAGCTGAAATTGTGCTGCAGCTGTGTGATGGTCCACGATACTAACTCCTTTTTCTTTAAAGGAATGAAGTACCGCGATATTAAGTTCAACTAGTGCTTTATCTTTCCATAGAGTTGCCTGTCTAGACATATCAAGGCCAAACAAAGAAGCTACTTTCGGCAGCATATTATAACGAGTTTCATCTGCTAAATTTCGTGCTCCAATTTCCGTTTCCATATACCAGCCATTAAACGGAGCAGCTGTATAGGTAATGCCTCCTATTTCAAGCTTCATTTCGCTAATTATCGGAACTGCATACCAACAAAGCTGCAATTCAGCAAATGATTGTAACTCTGGATGCACAATCGGTACCTCAAGTACTAGCTCACGAGGAAGGTTGTACCAAACTGGCATCTTGCTACCGACTTGTATGACAAGCGGCAATATGTCAAAATGAGTTCGCTCTCCGCGCCACCCAAGTTCTTCGCAAACACGAGTAAAAGCGATAGATGCTGGATCACCAATCGTTCCATTTTCCGTTTCATAACCCGCATAACGAATAAGCTGATGATTCCAAATCCGCACATGATCCTGGTCATTCTCTTGTTGCTGAAATATCGTGATAGTTGGACGAATTTTCCCATCATTCGTTGCATATGTAATATGTTCTAATAGGGCATCAAATATTTCATCTTCTTTTTGCAGCTTCCTCTTATCAAAAACAGTTAATGTATTCCAAAACAAACGCCCGATGCAACGGTTGCTATTACGCCATGCCATTCTAGCTCCATGTTCCAACTCTTCAAACGTATGCTCATAAGTACCGTACTCATTTATCCTCTGCTCTATTTCACGTAACCGTATTTCACGTTCTTCGATTGATTTGTTCAGTTCTGTATAACAGGCTGTAATAAATTGTTCTGCTTCTTGAAAAAGTCTATGCTTCGTATACACGGGATCCTCCTTCATGTTGCATGTCTTTACTTAATCCGTGATGGAAGGGCAATAACACTTCAACTTCAAGGCATAATAGAAACCCTGCGTGCGCACCCTGGATAAACTACAGAGTTTACTCCATATCTTTCTCATACAACTTCAGATTTACATATACGCTTTGTAAAGTAGGTGCTGACAAACCATGCTCTTCTGCTAGCGTTAGCAAATACCCTTGTAGTGCTTCTACCTCTACGGATAAACCCTTTTCCATATCTCGCAACATAGAAGACTTCATATCATAGTCCATTTCTCCCATTGTTTGCATTTGTTTTTCTTCAATATTATCTATAATAGGAGCTTGTATTGTTCGCATGATTTGTGCTGTTTCCTTTAATAAGCTTTCAATCAATTGTATCCCTCTATTCACATCTCGTATCGGACCAATTGACTTTTGAAATAAAGTAGTGACTCCTGAAAAAGTAGTAATAAACAAATATTTATGCCACATGTCACGGATAATATTATTACTTACTTTTATCATAGCACGAGTATCTTGAAATGCCTTCTCTATATTATGAATTCTCTCTGTCCTTTCTCCATTCCATTCACCAAATACAAATTGATGAATCGGACTCGTTTGCATGACATCACCTTCATTCGACAAAGTAGATTCAATAAAACATAATCCACCGATTACTGATTCCTTCGAAAAGGCACTCGTCAACATATCAATATGCCCCATGCCATTTAGCATTGGAATGATGACGGTTTCCTTATGTACATATGGCTTGATGTCTTGTATGGTTTGCTCTAAATGGTAGGCCTTTATTCCGATAAGAACGACATCAAAGGACCCTGGCTCTCCTGCTACGATTAATTTGGGCTGAATGATTGTATCTCCGTGGATGCTTTTTACTCGCAATCCTCTTGCTTGCAATTGTTCTTTTCTTTTTTCACGAACTAAAAACGTCACATCTTCTCCCTTTTCAGCTAATCTTGCTCCAAAATATCCACCTACTGCTCCAGCACCTACCACTAAAAATTTCACCTTTCCATCCCCCTTATGAAAATGCAATATCCTTCAGATGATTAATAATCATAGAAAAACATATATACTACTATACTCTTAGCAACATTATACGGATGGAAGATATAGGATACAACCAAAAAGAGAGATAAACATAGGCTGTTTACCTCTCTTTCTAACTTATTATCCATCTCTTCTTATACTATTTCTTAACCTATTTTATTTTTTAATCTTCTTATAGAAAAATGGAATGATCAAAACGAATCCATATAAAGCTATAGCAATTACAAATTGTATACTCCATATGTTACGAAGGGAATTACCAACAAAATTAGCAACAAAAATTCCAGGGATAATGCCGATATAGGTTGCAGCTATGTAATCACGAGGTTTTACATTTGAAAATCCCAACCCATAATTAATGCTATCAAACGGAATGAATGGGATCAAACGAATATAGAGCACAACACGAAATCCGTTATTCTCAATTTTTTCACTTATATCTTGTCTTCTATGTTTTTGCAAAAACGTTTTTATCTTTTCGTTTTTTATTTTTCTAGTAATATAGAATGCAAGCACAGCGCTATTGCCTGCTCCAATAATATTTAAGATGGCACCTGTAACAGCACCAAATGTATAACCCCCAAACATTGTAAGAGGCAGCATAGGGATAAAGAAAATCGGACGTATCGTAAAAGCTGCTATAAAAATCAGCATGCCTAATATTCCTTCTCGCCTTATCCAATGACTAAGATAATCCAAATCTATTTTAGATAGGATGCCTGTATTATAGGTAACGAACAGGCAGAGGATCACAAACAACCCAAGCAAAATATAAGCTTTATTTTCTTTCCAGTACTGCTTCAAGTGAGTTGCTCCTCTCTATTCTACAATCCTATCAGAATAGGTTACCATTTCCATAATACCGACTTTACAATAAAAAATAAACTCCTAACAAAATAACGATTTTGTTAGGAGCGATATGCATTTATAACGTTCCATCAATGAAAGTCTTACTACCTAAAAGTAGCCGGAAGACTAGCGTCTGCCAGTCCTTAAGGAAAGAATACATTTACACAAATTTTCTTCTAATATACCCTGATATCCAATCAATGAAAGTTACCATAATAATAATACCAAGTAAAATGATACCGACACGCGACCAATTACGTGAGCTAAGAGCAAAGATGAGAGGCGTACCGATACCACCCGCACCAATTACCCCTAGTATCGCAGCAGAACGAACATTGATTTCAAAGCGATACAATGTATAGGATAGAAGGTCAGGCAATACTTGTGGCAGCACCGCATACCAAAGCACTTGAATTTTATTGGCACCCGTCGCGATAAGAGCTTCGGTAGGACCTAAATCCATATTTTCAATAGACTCGGAGAATAGTTTTCCCAGCATACCAATTGAATGCAATCCAAGTGCTAAAACTCCCGCAAAGGAGCCTGGTCCTACGGCCTTTATGAATAAAAGTGCCATAACGATTTCTGGAAACGTGCGAACGAAGCTAAGTACAAATTTACCCGATCCAGAGATAACCTTTCCTTTGCTCATATTGGTAGCTGCCCAAAATGCAAACGGTACACACAAGATACTTGAAATAAATGTTCCTAACACTGCAATAGCTAGTGTGTCAATTAATCCATGAACTAAGTCCTCTCCATCAGGAAGCAGCACATAGCTCCAATCCGGATGAAAAATGCCTGACAGGATTGAAGTAGTAACCCTTGCTGCTGTCGGTTTAATTCCATGAATCGGCATTCCCGAAAATGCCCAAATATAAATAAGAATTAGCAAGGCAGCAATAAGCCAACGATATAAACTTATTTTTCTAGGTTTTTGTATCATTTTCGTATTCGTAATCATAGTAGTTTCTCCCGTAAGCTAGTACTAACGTAATCAATGAGTAACACGATGACTAACGTATAAATAATAATAGAAGAGGTTTGTTGATATTGTAAAAATCCTAATGTTTGCTCATAGTACAATCCAATTCCTCCTGCCCCTACTAAACCTAAAACAGCAGCCGCCCGAACATTTACTTCAAACGTATACAGAACGAAGGAAATAAATTGCACTGTAATTTGCGGAATGATTGCATAGAAAATCCATTGAATTTTATTTGCTCCTACCGCTGTCATTGCCTCTAACGGACCTTTATCAATTGCTTCAATTGCTTCATATAACAGCTTAGCAATTAATCCTGTCGAAAAAACGGTAAGAGCGAAAATACCAGGCAACGCTCCAATCCCGAAAATTGCCACGAAAATCGCCGCCAGCAGGATATCCGGAACTGTACGAATTAGATTTAAGAGAAACCGAACAGGTCCGTATACGAAGGGAGATGGAACAATATTATTTGCTGAGAATAAAGCAAATGGAATAGCAAGAATAGCGCCAAACGTAGTTCCAAGAATAGCCATACGTATCGTATCTAGCATGGCATTTGTTACCTTTGCAAAGTAATTCCAATCAGGCGGTACCATCTGCTTTAGTAAATCCATAATATTCGGTAATCCCTCTGCGAGCTTTGAAAAGGAAGCATCCACTTGCTTTCCACTTGCTAAAAACAAGGCTAGTAACAAAATTGCCGTGAAGATATGCTTTAGCTTACTTGGAGGAGTTGGCATTTTTACTTTCGAAGCTCCGTCACTCATTTGGCAACCTCTCCTAACAGCTCATCTTTATTAATTGGACGACCATATATTTCAGCGAATACATCATCTGTAGCTTCCTCTACAGGACCATCAAAAACGATTTCTCCTGCACGCAAGCCAATAATTCTCGTTGCATATTCCCTTGCTAAATCAATAAAATGTAAGTTCACAATCGTTGTTATACCAAGTTCTTGATTAATTCGCTTTAAGTCATCCATAACTTGCTTTGTCGTAAGCGGATCAAGTGAAGCTACCGGTTCATCTGCTAGGATAACCTTAGCCTCTTGTGCAAGAGCTCTAGCAATTGAAACACGCTGTTGCTGCCCACCAGATAATTCATCCGCACGCGAATATGCCTTTTCTAAAATATTTACACGGTCAAGAGCATGCAAAGCCAACTCAACATCTTGCTTTGGAAACAAACCAAACACCGTACGTAATGTCGAATGATAGCCAACACGACCCGATAATACATTCCGTAATACAGAAGAACGTTTTACAAGATTAAAGCTTTGGAAGATCATGCCGATATCACGGCGAATATGGCGAAGCTCCTTGCCCTTTGCTGCTGTAATAGATTTCCCATCAATTTTGATGTCACCAGTAGTAATTTCATGCAGACGGTTTATCGAACGTAATAGCGTTGATTTACCTGCTCCAGAAAGTCCTACAATGACGACAAATTCTCCTTTATGAATTGTACAATTCAGCTTATTTAATCCAATTGTTCCGTTCGGATATACTTTCGAAACATCATGAAACTCAATCACATACGTAACCTACCTTCTGTTAAATATGAAAGAATTGTGTATGGCATAACTAGAAAAAAGGCTAACCATATTGCATATCAAAATGACATACAATATGGCTGGCCACTTTTCCCTGATTTACATACGTTTTATCATTATTTTGTTTTTACTTTTGTATTGTACTCGCGCACGATATTAAATTTGCTGTCATCTGATTTCACATATCCTTCATGTGAATAAATATCTCTGATAATTTTTTGGCTTTCTGGATCTTTACCAAGATCAATAAATGCCTGTTGGATTTTTTCTACCCAAGCTTGATCCATGTCAGAACGAACAGAAACGGTATCATTCGGGATTTTTTCTGTAAACTTAATAATTTTTGTTTGATCAAATACTTGCGGATAATCTTTTTTCACTGTATTACGTGCATCTTGGAACACAACTGCTGCATCTACATCTCCATTTAATAAAGAAATAATAGCTTGGTCATGACCTTTTAACGTTACAGGTTGTACATCTTTTAACGGGTCGATTCCTGCATCTTGAAGAACAGCTGCAGGCCATACATAGCCAGCTGAAGATGTTACGTTTTGATATCCAATCTTCTTGCCCTTCAAGTCTTTAATATCATTAATAGGGGAATCCTTTTTCACAAGAAATTCTGATTTATAGTAGTCTACTAAATCTTTTGTTGGTTGACCTGTTGTATCATCAACACCATAGCGTAGTGCTTGCAAAGCTACGTTTGCTGCTTTCTTATCATGAGCTAATACATAAGCAGTTGGTGGTAAAAACCCAACATCTACTTGTTTGGATGCCATTGCTTCAATAATCGTGTTATAATCAGTTGAAACGCTTACTTTTACTGGAATTCCCAGCTTATCACCTAATAATTTTTCTAATGGCTTTGCCTTTGCTTCAAGTGTATCAGCACTTTGTGATGGTACGAATTGAACTGTTAAGGACTTTGGAACATAACCTTGTTGTGCTGGTTTTGTACTGGCTGTACTCGTATCTTTTGTTCCGCAGCCTGCTAGAATACCTGCCGTTAGTGCAAGAGATGCCCCAATTGCAAAAACCTTTTTGAACATGTTGTAACCCCCATTTTTTACTATTTTTAGATTTTCATAGTCACAAGCAGAAATATATCACAGAATTTCCATTTAAATCTAAAATCCACAATAATTATACAAAAATTACATATTACATTTACAAAATGTATTTCATCCCATTTTATACTATTATTACAGATTACTTATTTCCCTTTTTAACTATCTATAAGGAGGCAACGAAGTGAGCGTGCGTAAGCAAATACAATTGACCATTCTAGAGACAAGCGATATTCATGGTAATATATATCCCATTCAATACGGCAATAACGAACCAGCTGAAGTCGGCATTGCTAAAATCTCCACACTCATTAAACGAGAACGATCACAGAATGAATCCGTTATTGTGATTGACAATGGCGACCTGATTCAAGGTACTCCCCTTATGTATCATTATGCTAAGTCATTGCAACATATGGAAAATCTAATGTCCGTTATTTTAAATTACATTGGTTATGATGCTGCCATCATCGGTAACCACGAGTTTAATTATGGTATGGATATATTGCAGCATGCAGTAACGTCATCGAATTACCCCTATCTATCAGCGAATATACTAGATAAACAGTCTAGTAAACCATTCTTTGGTACACCTTATTTAATTAAAACGATAAATCAGGATATTCGAATTGCGATTCTAGGCGTGACCACCCATTACATTCCAAATTGGGAAAATCCAGAATATATAACGGAACTCTCATTTGAAGATGCTCTTGCCTCCACAAAAAAATGGGTACAATACATCCGTGAGTATGAAAAACCAGATTTACTTATTGTCTCCTATCACGGTGGATTCGAGAGAGACCTGCAAACAGGAAAACCAATTGAGAAGTTAACTGGCGAAAATCAAGGATATGCGATGTGTTACGAAATTGAAGGGATTGATATCCTTCTTACAGGTCATCAGCATCGTTCGATAGCTAGTGAGAAAGTAAATGGAGTGACGGTAATACAACCTAGCTTTAACGGCCATGCACTAGGGAAAGTGAGCGTAACATTCGAACATAATGGTTTCCAATGGAACATTACGCGCAGTGAATCAGAATTACTATCAACGGAGAATATTACGCCGGATGAAGATGTACTGAAGCTTGCTGCCTCGTATGAAGAAATGACACAGCAATGGCTTGATCAGCCTATTGGAAAAATAGAAGGAAATATGATTGTGAAGGATGCGATGCAAGTACGCTTGCAGGATAATGCTCTTATTGAATTTATTAATAAAGTGCAAATGGACGTTGCAAAAGTTTCCATCTCAAACACTGCCCTTTTTCATAATCATGCACCGGGATTCCCTTCAAATATTACGATGCGTGACATTGTATCCAACTATATTTATCCAAATACGTTAAAGGTCATTCGAATTACAGGGCGTGATATTAAGGATGCTCTTGAACAATCTGCAGAATATTTTATGGTAAATAACGATGGAGATATTGTTGTGAATCCCGCTTATATGGAACCAAAGCCACAACATTATAATTATGATATGTGGGAAGGTATTTCGTATATTTTAAACATTTCTAAACCTGTTGGAAAGCGAGTTCAAAAGCTAGACTACGAAGGAAAACCAATTGTACTAGATCAGGAATTTGACGTTGTAATGAACAGCTACCGTGCAGGCGGTGGTGGAAACTTTATGATGTATCAAAATAAACCTGTGATAAAAGAAATTCCGATGGATATGGCAGAGCTGATTGCAAACTACATTATCGAAAATAAAGTCATACAAGCTACAGTAAATCATAATTGGAAAGTTATCGCGGATCCTGCTTACTAAGATGCCCCTCTATACAAATAAAAGGAATGACTGATAACCGTCATTCCTTTTGCTTGTATTAGTGTATACCCTTCTTTTTAAAGCGGCCTCCCCGGACTTCTGAAATATTCGCTACAGCTAAGAAGGCCGATGGGTCTTTTTCTTCAACAATGGACTTAAGCTTTGCTTCTTCGAGCCGTGTGATAACTGCAAAGATGACTTTCTTGTCGTCACCCGTATAAGCACCTTCCCCACTTAAATAGGTAACACCACGACCTAATCGTGCTAAGATGGCCTCGCCAATTTCTTGGTGCTGATCACTAATAATCCATGCAGATTTTGATTCATCCAGCCCTACAATCACAACATCAATCGTACGAAATGCAATGAAATATGCCATTAGTGAGTACATCGCACGGTCCCAGCCAAATACGAATCCTGCACTTCCAAGGATAAATATATTAAAAAACATAATAATTTCTCCTACTGAAAACGGAAGCCTACTATTAATTAATATAGCCGTTATTTCCGTTCCGTCTAAGGAACCGCCATTGCGAATTACTAATCCTACTCCAACCCCTACAATAATTCCACCAAAAACAGTCGCCAATAATATATCTCCCGTTAGCTTTGGTACAGTATGTAATAATACAGTACTAACAGACAAAACAATAATTCCGTATAACGTGGTTATAGCAAATGTTTTACCAATTTGCTTACGTCCAATAAAGAAAAATGGGAGATTGATGACAAAGATAAAAATGCCTAAAGGCAACCCCGTTAGGTGTGAAAGCATAATTGAAATACCCGTAATCCCACCGTCTATTACATTGTTTGGGATTAGAAAAACCTCCAGTCCAACTGCCATCAATAAAGCACCTAGCGTAACAAAAAAGGCTCGTTTTACTATACTACGTATTGATATACCTTTATGATTCATTTTCATCTTTATTTGTTCCTCTATCTTCAAAGATACTCCCCCTTTACTATTAATGCCGCGGTGCCCATAGTATAATGCTCATACCAACAATACAAATACTTGCCCCAATCCAATCATAAAAATCAGGTGACTTACGGTCGACAGCCCATCCCCACAGAAGTGATAAAGCAACAAAAATACCGCCATATGCAGCGTATACCCGTCCAAAAGATGGAAATTGTTGAAAGGTAGGAATAATTCCATATAGGACGAGAACCAAGCCACCTACTACACCATAACTAACACCGTATCCTTCTCGAAGCCAGAGCCAGATAAGATACCCTCCGCCAATTTCAGCAAGTCCTGCAAAAATAAATAAAAGAAAGGACTGAGCCATCTCGGAACACTCCTTTACGATTTTCTTATATGTACCTTTGCATTTAGCAACATACAAGTCGTGTTTGTTCTACTTTCATCGACATATACCATTCCTTATCTTCTTATTATACAAACATCTGCGAAAAGATGGAATGTCAATAAAGCATAGACAAACTACTTGTAATTCGTATGACAAACATAATTTTTTTCATAATTTAAGATTATTTTAAAAATTAACCATTATCATACGATACATAAGAGGACAAAAAAACAAAAAGGAGTTCATTACCATGAACCAAAAGAAATTGATTACTTGGGGTGTTAGAATAAGCAGCGTTTCTCTTGTCGCAGGTATGGTTTCTTATTTAGGATATACAAGTACTACGGCACAAAGTGAAAAGGTCCAAAATCAAACACAGGCAGAAGGACAAACAAGTCCGGCACCTGACACAAATTCCGAACAAACTAATAGCAGTCCTTCTGATTTTAATTCTAGCTCAGATAATAATTCAAATACTGGAAATAGTAACAACACTAGCAATGATAATTCAGTTAGCGGGAATTCTGATAATGGAAATTCTACCAGCTCCAGCTCCAATTCTAATTCAAGTTCGAATGACGGAAGTTCTAGTAGCACGAATTCAGATAGTGGGATCACTTCAAGTTCTTCTCAAGGAAGCAGCGTGCATTCATCTCAAGGATATAGTAGCACTCCTTCAAGAAGCAAGCACTACAGCTCAACAACTGGGGGAAGCTAATCATGAACAAATATTCCTTTCGCGCCATGAGTACATCAGTTGAACTTGGAATTGTTTCCTATTTAGATTCTGAAATTCTACATCAAGTAGAAATTTGGCTTGAGGCCATTGAAAATACATGCAGTCGCTTTCGACCAGACAGCGAGCTTTCTCAATTAAATAAATATATAGGCCAAGAAAGAGAAGTTTCATTTTCCTTATTTGAGATCCTACAAAAAGCAGAAGAATTTTACAACGATACAGATGGAATGTTTAATCCAGGCATTTTAACCTCTTTAGAACAGGAAGGGTATACAAAGTCCATAGAACAGATTAGAGACAAGGAAGTGGAAACACATCCACTCTCATTCCATGAAATCGTTCCACAACCTCCTTTTACTTTAGATGCAGCAAAAGGAACTGTTACTCTTCATACTAGAATTGATTTAGGCGGCATAGCAAAGGGCTGGGCCTTAGATTATATTGCAGCTCTACTAGAACCACATGCAGATGGCTTTATCAATATTGGCGGTGATATACGAATTTTTGGAATGCTGCCACAATCCTTGCACATCGATATTGAAAATCCATTTTCTAAGAATGGTTTCATTTCATCCATCGATATTACAGAAGGAGGACTTGCTACATCAACGTCCGCAAAACGAAAATGGTTAGTGGGCGGGCAGTATCATCACCATCTCATTGATCCTTCAACAGGTCATTGTGCGAAAAGTCCAATTATCTCTGCAACTGTTACCGCACCAACAGCGGTCGAAGCAGATGTATGGGCAAAGGTAGTTCTCTTATTAGGAGAAAAGAAAGGTAAGCAATGGATTCATAGAAAAGGAATACATGCTGTACTTGTGAACCAAGACGGCTCTTTATGGAAGGAGGAAGAATAATGAGTGAATATATTTGGTACTTTATTCGTGCAACAGGAACAGTCGCATACGTATTACTATATTTGGCAACCATTATAGGACTATATACCCAGATTTTAAAACGGAAAAAACGGAAAATGAATTCATGGCTAAACCTCCATGAACCATTATCGAACTGGGCATATATTCTCGTCCTTGCTCATCTTGGATTTCTATTCTTTGATACTTACGTGAAATTTACGTGGAGTGATTTATTAATCCCGTTCTCTACTAGCTATAAGCCGCTTCCAATGGCACTAGGTATTATCTCGCTTTATTTACTAACCATTACAATTTTGACGACAAAAGTGAGAAAAGTAATTGGTATCAAAATTTGGCGTAAACTCCATACCATTACACCGATTATGTACATTCTCGTAACGATTCATTCTGTATTGATCGGAACAGATTTTAAGCTTACAATGATCATGCTAATCAATTTAATTCCGGTTATTACCTTCAGCTGGATCTTTATGAAACGTCACAGTTCAGAAGCAACCGCATAATAAGGGTGATTGCGCTAATCAAAAAAGATTAGCCTTCCCCTTTTTGCGTTGAATGCATTACCTACTCTCTTAATCTCCCGGTACAGTGCTTCTACTACATCTTTCCTATTCAATTTAGGATCTTTCCTTCCACACATGCAATTCTATTCATATGTAACAGTCAAATACGTTATAATAAAGAAAACAAAGTAACATATGGGATTCCATTGGTATCATACAATCGTATCCCATATAGTAAGGTATTTGTAAAGGGTGAAAAACAAAGTATGCGAATTCGAACAAAACAGATAGCAGGCGTTTCCTTAGGGATTATGGGAACCGGCTTTCTTGCAACATTACCATTTCAACAATCTGTAGTCGGAGCAATTGCACAGGGAGGATTTGAAGCAGGACTAGTAGGAGGATTAGCAGACTGGTTTGCAGTTACAGCACTTTTTCGCCATCCACTTGGTATTCCAATTCCACACACTGCCCTTCTACCACGAAATCGGCAGCGAGTAACAAACGGTCTTATTCATATGCTTGAAAATGAATGGCTTACGAAAGAAAGCATTACCAATAAATTACAGAAAATTCATATTGTCGATAAAATAGTAGAAGCAATTGATTTAGAACTGGAAAAGCCTTCATTAAAAAAAGGAATAGCAAAGGTCCTGCAGCAAGCCATACAGCATATTGATGAAAAAAAAGTAGCTGCCTATGCTGCAAAAGAGTTACATTCTTATCTCCGTTCAATTGATACGAACCTTTTGTTACATTCCGCAATTGATACCGTTCTTCTCCATCATTATGAAGAAAACGTACTAGACTTTTTGCTAAATAAAGTACAACACTGGGTGGAAAAGGACGATGCACGCCATAAGCTCGGAAGTGCAGCTATGAAGGCATTGATGAATATTGAACTAGACGGATTTTTACAATTTGCTCTGAAATCATTTATAAATATTGTAGACGAAGACAAACTGGGGCAAATCATTCAAGATTTTGTTCGGAGTGGTATTACAAGCTTACAAAACGATAATAATGAAAATAGAACGAGTGTATTACTATCAATTAGAGATGAGCTTGAAAAAGCAAAAGAAAATGAAGCATTACTAGCTACAATTGATACATGGAAAGATAAACTCCTTTCAAGCTGGGATGGCACAAGCCAACTTACGGACTTATTTTCAAAAATAAAGCATAATATGATACAAGCATTAGATGATAGTAGCGTTGTAGATACTTTTCCATATCTCCTTCGTTTATGGGACAATCTGAAAAACAATGCTTCCTACCGTACACAAATGGAAAACTGGATTCAAGAACAAGCTGCTCTTCTTATTGAAAAAAACCATTCAAAAATTGGAAAACTTGTTCAAGAAAATTTAGATAAGCTTGATAACGAAACATTAGTATCTATGATGGAGCAAAACGTAGGTAAAGATCTTCAATGGATTCGAGTAAACGGGGCTGTTTGTGGATTTTTAATTGGGATTGGCTTAACAATCTTCAAAGCTTTGCTTCCATGACAAGTAGAACATCTCTCCTCAAAAATGAGGAGGGATGCTTTCTATTACACAATTATATCTTTCTAAAAAATTTGTCGAATAAACTCAATATTTCCTCAACATTTTTCAACATTTTGTAAACTACATGTAATAAGACTTCGCCATGATGTGTGTTACTATTATAACGAACTACATAATCATCATTCATTTGTCAATTTGATTGTAACTATAATTACCAATACATTAGGATGTAATTTCAATATATATATTCGGTAGCAACGGAGGGATTCTAGCATGAAAGTAATAAAGCGGGGATTCATTCCCCTCTTTTTACTGCCTATTGTACTTTTTTTATTAATGATTTGGTTAAATAACAACGTAATGATTTTCCCGTACTTCCAATCGACTGATTCAGCCGGTTCCCCAACGAAAGTACTCGGTTATAAATCCGAAATTCAAAAAGAATTAAATAAATATCAGCTCGGTGATTTTACCAATGTTTTACTAGCCATTATGTACCAAGAAAGTCGTGGAGAGGGCAATGATCCGATGCAAGCATCAGAATCGGCTGGTTTAAAACGAAATGCAATTCTCAATCCCTCAGAAAGTATTGAACAAGGTGTGTCTCATTTTTATCAAATGTATGTGCTTGGTAAAAAAAACAATGTTGACATGGACACAATTATTCAAAGCTACAATATGGGACCCGGTTATATTCACTTTGTAGCTGAAAATGGATTTAAGCATACGGAAGAATTAGCAAAAGCATATTCGAAAATGCAAGTGGAGAAAAATCCAACCATGTATACATGCGGAGGCTTTAAAGGTAATTTTCGCTATCCATATTGCTTCGGAGATTTCACTTACGCATCGAAAGTACAGCAGAAGTTAGCCGTTGTTGAGAAATCAATGCAAACAAACAATGCAAAGATAGCATTTGCTAAATAATTTTTAAACTAACCAAAAAATCCCAGCCATTTATAGCTAGGATTTTTTTTTGTTTATAGAAGTTTGTTTTACTACCCCTCTATGGTTGTCATATAAGCTTGTTCACGCTTTTGTTTACTTCGATATGCAAGAAAGGAAGCAAGTACACTGCTTTCGTACAAAAGAATAAGCGGAACACTTACAGATAAGTGAGAAACAAGTTCTGGCGGAGAAATACAGCATGCTACAATAACTAAAATAAAATATGCATATCTTCTGGCTTTACGTAAATACATTGGTTTAACAAGGCCAATGCTTGTAAGAAACATAAACACAACAGGCATATCAAAGCTTAGAGCAAATGGAATAACAAGATGCATGATAAAACCAAAATATTTTTCCACTGTATACATTTCTCGGAACACATCTCCACCAAGAAACGTAATAAAGGAAAGAATATTAGGCAATACAAAAAAATAACCGATAACTAGACCAATAGCAAATAGTATAAATAATAGAGGTATATACATAAGTGTTGCTCTTCTCTCATATTCACGTAGCGCTGGTTTGACGAAAAGCCAGCACTGAAAGGCCGCAACTGGTATGGTGCATAATATAGCTATTACCGCTGCTAATGTAATATAAAGAGATAAAATGTCTCCTGGTCCAAGAACAACCAGCTTTGTCGTTAAATTTCTCGTAATAAACTGATACAACGGCTTTACCCCTGCAAACCCCAAAATTAAAAATATAACAAAAGAAGTAATCGTAATAATAAGACGTTTCCTAAGTTCTTCAATATGTTCAACATAATGGAATTCTTCAAGATTCATAGGCTATAAACTCCTAACATAGAGTATGATGCTTTCCTTACCTCAGGGTTTTCTTTCCAGTCAACCTTTACCATTTTGACCTTACTGCCTTTAAATAGAGGGAGATTAAATACCTTCCAGTACTACCATACTATCATTTTCCTAGAGCTAGACTAATGATAAGAATAATAAATACGATAGAGGTTATAGCAACGTATATATAATCCTTTTCCTTTAAAAAAACAATAATAGTTACCGCTACACGAAGTACTGGTGTGAGGATAAGCAAGACCAAACCTGTTAACATAATACCATAAGGTTTTAATGACAAACATCCCATAATAATCTCTCGAATTGAAGTAGGATATGTATCGCCTGGATAACCGCTGTGACCTGACAGTAAAAACATAAGCATCCCAGTTATAATCACTGTTCCACTCATGATAACGCCAATTCGAATAAATAAACTAACAACTACTTCTATATCAACTGGTTGTTTTTGTTTTCTCTCTTGCTGCATCATTTCAATCCCACTCCTTGGATCATCATTTGTATTGCAATATACGCAAGAATTGGAATGAATATCTTTCGAATGGTTTTACTTTTCATGAATTGCATCAATCGGGCCCCAATAGTAGAACCTATTAGAACGCCAATCGCAACTGGTGCAGCAATTTTCGGATCAATATCTCCGCGAACAAGATAAACCCCAGCACTTGCTGCTCCGGTAACCCCCATCATAAAATTACTCGTTGCACTTGAAACTTTTAAAGGAAGCTTCATAAATATATCCATTGCCATCACCTTAAAACTTCCACTACCGATACCAAGAAGCCCTGAAATAATACCAGCACCATACATAACCCCAAGACCACCATACACATTATCTACTTGGTAAGAGACGTCTTTACGTAGCACCTTGTCATAGTACTTATTATTTAGCTTAAGCTTTTTCGCTAGCGGATGTGTAGGAACATCTCCTGGCAGTTCACTCTTCGTTTTCTTTATCATAGCAGCTGCGGAGTATAGAAGAAGAAGGCCAAATGTAATATAAAGAAATTTCGGTGAAACAAGACCACCAATAAACGCACCTGAAATTGCACCGACCGTAGTTGCAATCTCTAAGAGCATTCCTATACGAATATTTGTAATTCGATCGCGTATGTAAGCAATGGCCGCTCCACTTGACGTTGCAATAACTGTAATGATACTTGCTCCAATTGCATGATCAATGTCTATTCCAAATAATAACGTTAGAATCGGCGTAACAATAATGCCTCCTCCTAATCCCAGAATAGAACCAAGGATTCCTGCAAAAATAGCCATTCCTAGTATTTGAAGTGCTAGAAGTGTCAAGTACATTCTCCCCTTATCAATTAATGTAATGCAAAACAAATACTTTTTTTAGAGTAGGATGAATTTGATATTTATGATTACATGGGTAAAAAATATACTCTACTCTCTTTGTCATTACGTACATACTATAGTACGTAAATAAAGTCTATTCAAGGTAATTTAATGCCATGAATTACCTTTGTTAAACCTCTAGAAGTTTCACTTTATATTGTATCAATTTTTACAGGAAGATATATTGGAAGAAATACGAATTTTTCACTTGACGGAATATAGTTACTATTGTAAACTTACTTACATAAAGTAATTAACTAATTTACAATTAAGGAGGCTAATTAGGATGATGCCATCTTTATTTTTAGCACACGGATCTCCCATGCTTGCGATAGAACAAACACCTTATACACAGTTTCTAGCTGATCTTGGCGAACAACTTCGTCCAAAGGCAATCATTGTTTTTACAGCTCACTGGGAAAGCAGCGAACTTACTATTTCCTCTTCTGATAATGAATATGATACCATTTATGATTTCGGAGGATTTCCACCAGAATTATATACCATTAAATATCGTGCGAAAGGTTCTTCTGAGGTTGCTGCCGTACTTGCAGAAAAGCTAACACAGAGTGGAATACCTGTTAGAAAAGACATGTCACGTGGTTTAGATCATGGGGCATGGACACTATTACATCGAATATATCCAAAAGCTGATATTCCTGTTGTACAGGTTTCCATTCATCCTTATCTTTCTCCTGCTGAACAATATAAAATCGGAGAAGCGATTCGTGAATTAAGGGAAGAAGATATTCTTATCATCGGTAGCGGCGTAACCGTTCATAACCTACGTATGATCGAATGGGATCAAACAACACCTGAAAAATGGGCTGTTGAATTTGATGATTGGTTAATCGATCATATTCAGAAAAAAGATTTACAGTCCCTTTTCAAATATGCAGAATTAGCACCTAATGCTCGCCTTGCAGTACCACGCCCAGAACACTTTGTACCACTATTTATTGCAATGGGAAGCGGAAATCCGGATCAAGAAGCAAAGATTATTAACCGTACGTATGATCTTGGTACATTAAGCTATTTGTGCTTTGAATTTTAATTTGCCAGAATGAAAGAACGTGCTATCATCGTAGCACGTTCTTTTCCATCATTTCTATCTTATTAGCTTTCAGTGCTTGACTCATTTTCTCTTCCTATGATAAATTTACCTAGGTAAATAACTTACAAAAACAAACATAGGAACTTATCACTTTTAGGAGGACCATCCATGACAAAACCAAAGTTATGGACACCAAATTTCATACGTGTCTCATTTAGTAATTTTTTTCTGTTTTTAGTGTTCTATTGTCTACTCGTTACGTTACCTATATATTCCATTCAAACACTACATAGCTCTGCTTCTTCTGCAGGCTTAATGGTTACCGTATTTTTATTTGCTGCTATCATTATTCGTCCGTTTGCTGGTCAGTGGATTGAACAAATAGGTAGGCGAGCATTTTTTACTATTTCATTAGCAATCTTCTTTATTGCCTCACTTTTGTATTATATTCCACATGGGATTATAGGCATATTAGTTCTACGTTTCTTTCATGGAATCGGTTTTGGTATGGCAACAACGGCGACGGGAACTATTGTAGCCGATGTCATTCCAGATTCCAGGAGAGGGGAAGGAATGGGGTATTTTGCAATGTCAACGAACTTAGCAATGGTATTAGGTCCCTTTCTAGGATTAACGATCTATCAAAGCTTTGGCATATTCTACTTATTTACTATAGGTTCGGTATTTGCATTCCTTTCACTTATCATTGGTTATTCAATCAAAGTTGCAAACGATATATCAAAAAAGGATCGTTCCTTACGAAAAGCAGCATTTTCATTTTCGAACCTAGTTGAGGTTTCTGCCATTCGCATTTCACTAGTAGCTTTGTTGTTTGCGCTCGTTTATTCTTCTATCCTCTCCTTTGTATCTGTTTATGCGAAAGAAATAGGTTTAGCAAGTTCGGCAAGCTACTTTTTTGTTGTATATGCAATTGTGCTCGTCCTTTCAAGACCTTTTACCGGAAGATGGTTTGATGAATATGGTGCAAGCAAAGTAATCTACCCTTCCATTCTTTTGTTTGCTATAGGAATGGTTGTTTTAAGTATTGCAAATTCAGCACAATTGTTTCTTCTATCTGCAGCATTAATTGGTTTAGGATGGGGAACAGTGTTTCCCTTTTTTCAAACAATTGCCATTCAAAAGGCTGCCCCTTCTCGAAAAGGCTTAGCCACTGCTACCTTTCTCTCCATATTTGATTTAGGTATAGGGACTGGATCGATTGTCGTTGGATTTGCCGCTGGTATTGGATTTCGCTCTCTTTATTTTTATAGTACGTTTATTATTTTACTTGCCATGCTTAGCTATTATCTCGTCTCAACTTATTCATCAACAGAAAAACAGGAGCGATGATTGTCTCAATCATCGCTCCTGTTTTAATTATTTACGTTTTGTTATCGTTCCTGAGCTTCCAACCTTCGTCTTTGGAGGTGAATTACTCTTAGGGGGCGTAATGCTGGATTGCTTTGGTCCTACATTACTAGATGGTGTATCCGATTTAATTACCTTCCCCTGGTTTCCATCCGTTGACGGTGTGCTCTTATTCGTAATAGTACCTTGGGATCCTGCTGATGTACCGGCCCCTCCAGAATCACTTCGTTTAATAATATTCCCTACCCCTTGCTTGGTTAGAGGAGGAAGTGTTTTCTTTTCGTCTGCCGTTGGTGTGTGATAATCAATACGCGGCTTATAGGTATTTCGATTCGTATACCCGCGATAGTCACCATAATTCGAACCGTTTTGGAAAAATACACGATCTAATACACTCGCTAACAAATACCCTTCTAAAAAGGAAGGACTATAATTATTTCGAACAAACTCTTTATTGCTAACTTCGATTAAAGTATCAGTCGGTTTATCTTTATCCTTTTGAATATTGTATAATTCATCAGGGTAGACAAGAAACATTTGATTTTCGTCTACTTTTGAGCTTTGTTCAGGTTTTTTCTGATCACTAAGCTGGCTAGCCACCTCAGGGACAGTCTTATTTTCGGCACGATAAACAAATGATTGCTGGTTTCCGTTATTTACGGCTGAATCGAGAGGATAGAGTGAACTAACCGATTGCTGGTTCGCACAGCCAAACAATAACGAAGAAACAAGTACAACTGCAATGGCTGCTTTCAAACTAGTAACGAACCGCTTTAGCATAATCGTCCCTCCTACGTTCCTCGTATAATTTGTACATCAGCAGTCAGGATAGATTCTCCTTCATACATCATCATACGTCCATCCTGCCATTCAAGCCGCAATAACTTGTGATTGTCAGATTGAAATTCCCAAATATATTGTTCACCGGAGGATGAAAATGGAGTTTTTCCTTGATTCATTACTTGAGCACTAAATTGCTCCTCCATATGATACGCTACATCATCCATATTGATTGTTGTCGGTACCTCTTGAATAGAATCGAGACGTCCATCAATCGGTGTATATAATTCATAATACAGTTTTTCTCTGCTTTCTACTTTTAGATATCTTATTGTATTGCCATCTTGTAAAGTTAAAAAGATTTCATTTCGATCTCTCAAACTCGTTTTACCAATAATCTCGTAGGTAATTAACGATACTTCCAAAATGTCTCCGGGTACTAATGTTAATACGCTCTTTTCCTGCTTTGGAGGCTCGGGCTTCTTCATAATATTTTTAATACGATTAAATATACTCACAAGTCTACTCTCCCTCTAGTTTTATAGACAAGCAGCTAAAATAAGCGCTCCCACTATATGCAAGGAACCGCTTACGAGAGCAAATGCAACCTTACCTTGCAATGTTCCCTCATCTAAATCAAAATTTGCCATACGATGTAATATCATTTGCACGACAAATTGGAGAATGACTAATATTATAAAGGAAACAATGGAGGCGAGTAATGCTTGCCATAAATCATTGGATTTTAAAATCGATTGTGACAAAATATAACCTTGAGCAAACAATTTCATAACAAAGCGTGTTGCAACCGCGGTATTTCCCTTTTTCATCTCTGCTAAGTCATTGTATTTGGTAAATAAAGAATCTATCCACATAAGTATGAAAAGGGTTACCGTTCCCGCAATCGTCCAAACGAGCATTGCCACAACGTTCATCCACGTCATTGCCTGTTCTCTCCTCACATGTAAGTTTCTATATATTACCTAAGCATGTTTCTTAAAATGCAAACATGCTTAGGTGACAATATAAAACTATGCTTACCTACTTCTTATTGTTCATATTTCTTCATTAACTTTGCTAACTCGTCTTCGACTTCTTTATCTTTACCCATGTTTGCAAACTCTTCATCAAGGGATTTTTCTTTTTGATACACTTCCCCGCTTGCTTCTGCCTCTGCTTCCAATTGAAGTGCCTTATCTTCCATTCTCTTTAATCCTGCTAATGCAGTACTAGAATCAAAACCAGACATTGCCTGGTTAATATTCTTTTGGGCTTTCGCAGCATTTACTCTTGCTACGAGTGTTTCACGTTTATTTTTTAGTTCTGTCACTTGCTTACGCATTTCTTCCAGCTTTGTTCGAAGATTTTCAGCTGCTACCTTATTTTGCTCGTAACTTGCCTTGTACTCGTCACGTTTTTGTTCTGCATTCTTCTTCTCTTCCAGCGCTCTGCGTGCAAGATCAATATTTTTCGCCTGTACAGCTAAATTAGCTTGTTCATCACGTTTATTTACTAATGCTTCTTGTTCTTCGTAAAGTAATTTGAATTTCTTCTCAAGGGCAATTTGTGCTGCAACACTTTTCTCAGCTTCTGCTAAATCCTCTTGCATATCACGTAAATATTGATCTGTCATCTTAATTGGATCTTCGGCTTTTTCAATAAGAGCATATACATTTGACATTGTTAAATCACGTAATCTTTTGAAGATTGACATGGATAACTTCCTCCAATCGTTTTTTAAAGATGTAAGTTTCCTACCCTCATAGTAACATATTCTATACAACTGTTAAAATTTAATAATGAAAACAAAAATCTTCCATCATACCTTATCTGCATCTTTTTTCGTTTCTACATCTAAAATATCCAGTAAAAACATAAAAATAGGAATACCTATAATTAACCCCCAAATTCCAAAAAAATGCTCGGAAAAAATAAGAATGATAAACGTGTAGAACATAGGTAGATTTGTCTTACTTGACATAAGCTTTGGATTTAACACATAGCCTTCAAGCATATGAAGAACTGTAATCATAATAATGACGTAGACAACATACATTACCCCTCCTATCATGTATGCAATCGTACATAATGGAATTAACGAAAAGAACACGCCTGCAACAGGAATTAGCCCTAGAAAGAAAATCATAAGACCTAAGCCTATCAGCTGTGGAAAATGCATAAAAGACAAAGCAATGACGCTTAATAAACTATTCACAAAAGCAATCGCAAACTGTGCTTCTATCACTTTTCCGAAGGATCTGGCAAATCTTTCACCAAAATACTTTGTTTCTGTGTAGAAAACTGAAACCTTACTATGCTGAAAACGGTTGGTAAACTCTATAATTTTCGGTTTTTCTAACAGATAAATACAGCTTAAAACGAGTGAATAAAAGATAGAAAAGCCTAATTTACCAACATTTGTTGCATATCTGTACATATAATCAACAAATTGTGTTGTGTATCCAGACAGTCCTTCTTGCTTAATCGTTTCTATGATATACAGAACAACGGGATCATTGGGTGGATGATTATAAAACGTCGTTAATTGCTTTACGAGTTGTATAATTTGCGAGGTAACAACTGGTAAGAATTTATAAATCACAATGAATAATGCAAATGCCAGTGCGATATATAGTAAAGCCACTGTGAATTTACGATTTAGCGGGATAATTTTTTGAAGCCGTGATGAGATGAATTTATGTAGTCGATCCATTAAATAAGTAAAGATAAAGGTAAGTAAAATGAAATTTATCATGCTTCGTAGGCTGTACAAAAGGAGAGCTAAAAACAATAAAATTAAAATTCGTTGAAAGCCATAATTCTGGAGATATTTCCTTGTCCATGAGAACAATTGTTCATCCCGCCCTCTCTACCAACTAGTATTATATCATTCATATAAGTTATTCTTATTACACACCAATAACTATAAATGATTTACTGTATAGAAACAATAAATCTGTAAATAATAAGAAGAAAAAGGATACGGCTATGAAAACATTGCTTATATCTATCGTACTATCTGCCGGCATGCTTAGTTTAATTTTGTTATTGGATCTAGTGCAGCAACAACCGCTAACATACTTTCTACATTCCTTACTAGGTGCAATACATAGAATGGAAACAGAGGATTATATACTTGGTACTTTGTTTCTTCTTTCATTTGTGTTTATTACGCGAAAGCGGCGAAAATAAGGAAAGATACATAATAGAAGATACTTTAAATATCTATCGTGAAGCCAGTTTCTTTCGTATAATTGCAGTAAGCAGTAGGAGAAAAGGAATGATGATTTGAAGAGGTACATGTAAATAAAACGGAACAAACTTTAATCCTTCCTGAATATGGCTTTCATAATTTGAAGCAATCATAAGAGAACTAATCAGAATAATGATTCCAATTGGATAAATAAGTGTATTCGGTGTTGATACTCGAAACAAATCACTAATACCAATTATGGCACAAAAAAAGAAGACAGAAATTTTCACAAATCCTAATATAATCATCAAAATAATAACAAGTGACTCTATGCGTTGTATAAATCCAGCAAAGTTAATATAACTTGCTGTCGTTAAAACCGGAAAAATCGCTCTTTGTTCCACATCTATGCCCACTATTGCCATATGCCGCAGCGCATCATTTGCTAAAAGAATACCGCTAACCAAGATGCCAATTAAGCCCACTTTCCCTGCTTGATTTTTATTTTGTAAATAAGGCAATAGCATGGTAAATGTTATCATTTCTCCGAAAGGAACCGTTAGTGTCTTAGGAAATATTTGTTTAAAAACGGGCATTAACCCATCTCCTAAGATTGGCTTTATATTATCTAAAGAAATAATACCACTTATTACTTCTACTGTGATGATACAATATAAAATCATTAAGTACATGAAAACAATGATTCCAATCGATCTAACAAACACTTCAAAACCTTTATAAACCCCATATATAATTACAATTACCATACAAAGTCCAAGTATGAAAGTCGACTCTTGCACATATGCAGATACCATGAGCAGTTCTGAAAAGTCTCTTAGTAATCTTGATGCGATATACATGAAATACACGATATAGATGAATCCAACAATCCACCCAAGATACTTTCCCCAAATTTGGCGTACATATCCTGTAAGAGGAACAGTAGGGTATTTGTTAAACAACGCTACATAAGTAAGATAATTCACCATACCAAGCAATGCACTTATTAATAATACAATCCATGCATCTTGTTTTGCAGGGGAAGCAACATCTAACAAGGAGGCACTCCCCAGTTCAAACATAACAATTAAGAAAATAAACTGAGTACCACTTATTTTAATTCCTTTCACTTTACCATTCCTCTCATTAAAAATGCTTTGTAGTCATTCCTGTGTGTTCCAAATCCATTTCTACTTTTACTGCAACATTAGCTTTCGAAAATAATTCATTCCATTTTCCCTTTACTTGTTTCCATGTCTTCGGATCTGATCGATACAGCACTTCTCCAAATCCAAAAATATCACTATGTAGAGTTTGAGCTTCTTGTATAGCTTGTTCAATATTTGTTTTCATCACATTTTCAGCTCGTTTTTGAATGTCATTTATAACAGTTTCTTTCGATATATCTTCTTTACACAAAGCCTCACTTAAATATCCACTTATAAAAACATTAATACCAATATCCGGTACATCACGTTTCATTTCTACCTTGATTTTTCGATTCGAATGGCTTACTAAAATCGATTGATATTGCTCCTTACTACCACAAGGTATTGTAATATTCATTGTTTTTAACTTATCAGACAGAATTGGAATCGTTTTTACTTTTTCACCATCTAACCATCCAACCAATTTGCCATCATGAAAGATACCCATTCCGTTATAATACGTATGCGTACTTGTAATATGTTCTAGGTTACTTTTGGCTGAGCCAGTTTTTTTATCACCCTTTACACTTGCCCCACTTATTACAGGCTCACTGCCTGGACTTTTTAATTGAGATATTACTTTATATACAGTTACATTGTTGCCACCACCAAAAGTATCAGAAGTATTTTCCAATTTTCCTACAAGTGATTTACTCGGAATCTTATCAAACACAGGTATAATGTTAAGCAACTCATTAGCAGTTACATCTCGTGCAAGGATGATAGGAATACTCGTTCGAATTTTTGGTTCACGTTCGAATATATCCATGATTGGAGATATACCTTTTTTTGCAAGCGCTTCTCCTACTACAATTAAAGAAGTATGATAGTATAAATTTTTACGTGGTAATTTTAGTGCTGTTTCAACGACAGCTTCTGTTATCGTTTGACCGCTCCCTTTCACATTGAGTGCTGCTAAATCACTTGCACCAGGTGATACATTCGTAGGAACTCCTCGAGGATTTACAAATTGAAGCGTCACATCATATAATTTAGCTTCTTCGTTATAATCAATACCCATAGCTACAACAATTGCTAATTGATTTAACTCTTTATAATTGGAACAACCAACTAGAAAGCTACTTACTATGAGAAGGAAGATACTACTTTTTATTTTCCTGCTTAGGATCATTACGTATATCTCCTCGGGTTTTATTTTGAGTTGATGCAGGAGAAGGTCTTTGTTTTAGCAAACTTGGTAAAGAAAGACGAATAAATACATCTTTCAATTCATTTATTCTTAATGGCGAGAGTGGGGCCATATACGGAACTCCAAATGAACGTATACTACACAAATGAAGGACAACAGCAAGAATGCCTAGAATAATTCCATACAATCCAAGAAAGGCAGCAAGTAATAAAAAGAAAAATCGAAAGAGACGAGAGACCGTTGCCATGTTTTGATTAGGTATCGTGAATTTTGCCAGCCCTGTAATGCTTACAATAATGACAACAATTGCTGAAACGATGCCAGCCTGTACAGCAGCTTGCCCTAGAATAAGGGCACCAACAATTGATAGTGTTTGTCCAACTACTCGAGGCATGCGAATACCCGCTTCATGCAAAATTTCAAAAACAAGTAGCATGACAAACATCTCTATAACTTGTGGAAACGGAACTCCTTCACGCTGCAGAGCTACACTAATAAGTAACAGAGTCGGTATAAGACCTTGATGATGCGAAACAAGAGCTATGTAGATAGCTGGCAGGAATGTCGAGATAAAAAAAGAAAGAAATCGAAGGTTACGAATAAAGGTGGATATATATTGATTTCCATAATAGTCTTCAGAGATTTGAAAAAATTGAATAAAGGTTGCTGGGCCTATTAACACAAAAGGAGTACCATGAACAAAAATCGCAATGCGCCCTTCTAATAAATTCCCAATTACTACATCGGGCCGTTCAGTGTTTAGTAAAGTAGGAAATAGATTGAGTGTATCGTCACGAAGATAGCTTTCTATATATGCTGATTCTAATACACCGTCAATATCGATTTGTTTTAAACTCTTGTTTACCTTTTCAACTATTTCATTATTAGCTATCCCTTTGATATACATAAGTCCAACATTTGTTTGTGTTTCTTTACCGATATTGAATGTCTCGAGGCGAACATTAGGACTTTGCAATCTACTGCGAACAAGAGCTACATTCGTTCCATAATGTTCAGTAAAGCTATCCTTAGGTCCGCGAATGACTGTTTGTGTGCTTGATTCTGTTATTGCACGTGCCTCTATCTTAGTTGTATTAACTAATATTGCCTGGTTCCATCCGTTTATAAATACTGCAGTATCCCCAGCGAGAATGGCGTTACTTACATCCTTCCAATTCTCACCTATTTTTACATTTGAAGCTGTAATAGCTTGTTTCATTTGCATGAAAGCCTTTTGTAGATTCTTACATTCTATTTGCACGGAAAGTAAAGGTGAAATGACTGTTCGTTCGATGTGTTCTTCATCGGATATTCCTGAAATATGTACAACTACAGCGAATTCCTCTTCTCCCTTCATTGTAATCTTTCGAGTAATAATATCTTCACTATCACCCATAATGGTCTGTAACATTTCCATATTGGTATCCATTTGCTTCTGCAAGGGAGAAGTAGCTAAGCTTTTGTTTAACTCATTTTTGTTCTTATGTACACGACGAGTATGAAAGTTCAATTTTATTTTCACCATCCAAAACTTAGGTTACTTACTCTCTAGATTTCCACGGTTTTAATCCTTTTATGTAATAAACTTTCGTATTTCGTCCCATATAACAATCTCCCTCTTGAAATATGAAAAAGAAGTAGTTGATTTCAATTTGATTTGTTAAGCTTAAGCTTAGATTTAATAATTTGTGAAATGAAGGTGAGAGCATGCCCCAAACGAAATTGTTCCGAATTGGTTATGGAATTTTACTCATTTTCCTTATTATTTTTGTAGGAACAAAAATTAATTTTATTTTCCATCCCATTGGCGTCATCATTCAAACTCTATTTACTCCGTTTTTAGTTGCTGGTGTCTTGTACTACTTATTTCGCCCATTAGTTTCTTTTCTAGAATCTAAAAAAGTAAACAAATCTCTTGGAATCCTTCTTATTTATTTTGTAGCAGCTAGTATTATTTTTCTTATCGTTTATAACCTCGGTCCTATTCTGCAAAAGCAGATGACCAGTCTCATAGATAATACGCCTTATTTATTAGATTCTGCACGTTTGAAAATAATAGAACTACAACATGATGAATGGCTTAGCCGTTTTCAAACAAATGGCAAGTTAATCAATCTAACGGATCAAGTATATAAGTATCTATCCTATAGCTTAGCGAACATCGGAACAAATGTTGTGAACTTTATCGGTCTTATTACAAACATTGTAATGGTTTTGCTTATGGTTCCGTTTATCTTGTATTACATGCTAAAGGAAGGGGAAAATATTCCAAAACTAATTGTCCGTTTCCTTCCAAAATCACAGCGTGAAAATGGATACCAAATATTGCTTGATTTGGACAAAGCGCTTAGTTCTTATATTCAAGGACAAATTTTTATAAGTATGTGCGTAGGCATTATGCTATATATTGGGTATGTTATTATTGGCATCGATTATTCACTTGTTCTTGCCGTTGCCGCTATGCTAGTAAATGTTATTCCTTTTCTAGGACCCTTTATTGCTAGCGTTCCTGCTGTTATCGTTGCAATGCTCATGTCACCTGGAATGGTTGTAAAAGTATTGATTGTTGTAGTTATTGCACATCAAATCGAAGGAAATATTCTCTCACCACAAATTATGGGTCGCTCCTTATCCATTCATCCGCTAACGATTATTTCATTGCTTCTCGTTTCAGGCAGTCTTGGCGGTGTTCTTGGACTCATACTAGCTATTCCAATCTATGCGGTTTTAAAAGTGATTGTCCACCATGCATTCCGTCTGTGGAAGCTTCGCAAGGATCAGAATGTTAATGGCCATGTAAAGTAATATTACAAAAATGTAAAGTCATAATGATTCACATAACTATTCAGGACAAGAATGTTAAAATAGAATCGCCAAACTATTATTGTAAAAAAGATAAAGTGAAACTTCCCTCGGTGGGGGTTTTCTTTCCCACCGAGGGTTAGCCCGACCAATCGGACTTTTACGGGCAGCCCTACTCCACTAAGTATTCGATTTCTCTAATCCTTGAAGTTGGAGTCTTACTGCCCGTTAAAGCGGGATAAAAATCCTACATAAAGTGAAGCTTTCCTTAAGTAAGGGGGTTTCCCCCTTTTAAGGGGTATGAAAGATTTGTCTTTACATTAGAAATGGACTAATCATCAATTCTGTGTATCCTTCGCCCATACAATGTACACACCTTGATGAAACAAGGAGGAAAGCAACGTGAAAGCAGCCTTATCATCAACGAAGCAAGAAAAACGATTCAGTTGGGCTGATATCGTAGTGCTATTATCTATCTTCGGATTATTGTATCTATTTATTCTGTTAGGAAAAGGAATGAAAGTACCTTTCACTCCTCAACAAACAATCGACATTAACTTGTCCCCTGCTTTCTTACCCTATTATGCAGGTCGCTCCTTGCTGCGAATGTTTATAGCCTTTGGAGCTTCTCTACTTTTCACATTAGTGTATGCAAAGATTGCTATTATGAATAAATGGACAGAACGTATTATGATTCCTATCATTGATGTTTTGCAATCTGTTCCAGTTCTTGGATTTTTATCTGCAACTGTAGCTGGATTTATGGCCTTATTTCCTAACAGTCTTCTCGGTGTAGAATGTGCATCTATTTTTGCAATTTTCACAGGTCAAGCTTGGAATATGACACTTAGCTTTTACTATTCCTTACGATCTGTACCTAAGGATTTATCTGAATTTACGAAAATGAGTCAATTAAGCCCTTGGATGCGCTTTACGAAGTTGGAGCTTCCTCATGCGACCATTGGACTCGTTTGGAACAGTATGATGTCATTTGGCGGCGGCTGGTTTTTCCTTGCGGCATCCGAATCCATTTCTGTTTTAAATAATAATATTCAATTACCTGGAATCGGCTCTTACATGGCAACTGCCATAGCTGCCGGTGATATGAAAGCTATGTTTTATGCAATTATGACAATGATTATTCTTATTGTCTTGGTCGATCAATTATTTTGGCGCCCTGTTGTCACTTGGTCACAGAAATTCCGCAATGAACAGACGGCTTCTGTTTCAACCCAAACCTCTTGGGTCCTTACTATTATTACACGTGCTAATTTTGTAAAAAAAATGAGTGATCGTTTTGATGAAGGACGAAAGGAATTACTATACCGAACTCGCAAAACATTAAATAAAGATAAACTTCCCTCTCTGCCAAATATTATTAAAAAGCCAATAGTAAGTCGTATAGTTGGTTCAATTATTTTTCTAGTAATTATCATTTATGTCGGGGTCTATTCTATTCAAGGTGTTAAATATATTTCATCACTAGGTCTAAAAGAAATGATGCATGTTGTGGGTCTTGGCTTATTAACAATGGGACGTGTCATTATATCGACTGCTCTCGGAGCATTATGGACAATTCCTGTAGGCGTTGCAATTGGATTTAGTCCACGTTTATCTAGAATTGCACAACCAATTGTCCAAGTCCTATCTTCATTTCCAGCAAACATGGCATTTCCTTTCTTAACGATTCTTTATGTAAAATACAATGTCAATTTTGAAATAGGTGCCATACCTCTGATGATGCTAGGTACGCAATGGTATATTTTATTTAACGTAATTGCTGGTGCAATGGCAATTCCGTCCGACCTTCGAGAAGCTTCAAAAATGACAAAATTATCTACAAGAAAGAAATGGACAACTCTTATTCTTCCAGGTATTTTCCCTTATCTTGTAACCGGAGGGATTACTGCTAGCGGTGGGGCTTGGAATGCCAGCATTGTAGCAGAGATTGTCTCTTGGAAACAAAATACTCTCGTAGCTACTGGACTTGGTTCTTATATTACTCAAGCGACAACAGCAGGAAACTGGCCGCAAATTATTTGGGGGATTTTCGTTATGGCCTTACTGGTCGTAGTAGTGAATCGCTTTTTCTGGAGAAAAATGTATCATATTGCAGAAACGAAATATCATCTAGACTAGAGGAGGAAGGTCATATGTCTCTCATTAAAGTACAGGATGTAACAAAGCTATATGAAAAAGAAAAATCGCAAAACAAAGTTGTGTTGGAAGATATTTCACTTGATATTCAAGAAGGCGAATATGTTAGTATCCTAGGTCCTTCAGGATCTGGAAAATCAACATTATTACGAATAATAGCTGGTCTAGTTCCCCCTTCTAAAGGAATCGTGCAATATAATGGAGAAACGATCCATAATATCAATCCTGGATGTAGTATGGTCTTCCAATCCTTCGCACTTTTTCCATGGCTAACAGTAGAGGAAAATATTGAACTCGGTTTAGAGAACTCTAATTTATCTGTAAAGGAAAAGAAAGAGAAGGTCGATGGAATCATTGAAATGATCGGGTTAGAAGGTTTCGAAAATGCCTATCCGAAGGAGCTATCTGGCGGTATGCGCCAACGCGTAGGAATTGGCCGAGCACTTGTAATGGAGCCAGACATTTTATTAATGGATGAACCGTTTTCTGCACTAGATGTACTGACTGCCGAAAACTTAAAAAATGATATTTTAGACCTTTGGTATGAGAAAAAAATCCCGACAAAATCTATTATTATGGTTACGCATAGTATTGAAGAAGCTGTATATATGTCAGATCGAGCTATTGTTCTATCACGTGATCCTGCTCACATTATTGCAGATATTTCTGTCATGCTTGAACGGCCTCGAGATAAAGAAAATCCAATGTTTGCAAGCATTGTCGACCATTTATACTCTCTTCTTACTCGAAGAGAAAAGAATATCACAGAAAAGAAAAATACGAATAAATGGCCACAAATCCCTTCTACTGTACCAGGCGGAGCGCTTGCAGGATTTCTTGAGTTGTTGCAAGATTTAAATGAAGATACAATCGATTTGTATAAGCTAGCTGGAGACGAACTTATGCTAGACCTAGAAGACTTCCTTCCACTCGTTGACTCTGCAGATTTATTAGGTTTTACCAATACAATGAATGGGGATATATCCTTAACAAAAATTGGTTATCAATTTGCAGAAAGCTCTGTACAAGAACGAAAGGATTTATTTAAACAGCAAATTTTGGAACGGATTCCGATGATGACAACCATTGTAAATGTACTACATTCAAAAGCAAACAAAACAATGAACTGGGAGTTTTTCATTGAGATTTTGAACCAGCATTTTAATGCCGAAGAATCTGAGAAACAACTGGACGCTCTTATCGACTGGGGGCGCTATGCAGACTTATTTGATTATGATGAGGATACAAATCAACTGTTTATCGGAGATTTAGATGCTGAAGACGAATAGGATAAAGAGGAAGCTGGCTCTCTATTAGAGTCAGCTTCTTTACGTTTGTGAATGATGATCAGAAACAACTAATACATCCATATGCCGGACCTCGCGCAGTAAACGTTGGACAATAGATCCGGTTTTAATTTCTTCCCATCTGGTTCTAGCAGACTGACCAATAATGACTTGCGTTGCCTCTTTGGCATCCATTTGATAGGCAAGTTCACTAAATACATGCCGACGATCAGCAGCCGTGTACAGTTCAAATGTTCCACCTAATCGTAGTGTAAGCTGCTGAATACGATCTAACACTACCCTTTCTTCCACTGATAACTCATGATCCTTCACGAATGCTACATACCAAGTCGCCTTAAGACGATATGCAATGCGAAATCCTCTGCGTATTAATCGTTCACTATCTGGGCGTAAATTTACACACACAAAAATGACTTCTTGTTGACGCCAAGGCCCGCGAAGTGTACGTGTACGTTCCCAAGCTTCTAGACGTTCATCGACATCATCTGCAATTTCTCGAAGTGCTAATTCACGGAGTGCAATCAGATTTCCCTTCTGAAAAAAATTCGCCAACGCCTGTTCAATTTTCACCGTTTCATAAATATATCCCTCACGCATCCGTTGCCTAAGGGCATTAGGAGAAATATCAATTAATTCTATTTCATCTGCCTTACGTAGCAAGCTATCTGGGACTGTCTCCCGCACTCGTATACCCGTTATTTGTTCTACACTATCATTTAAGCTTTCTACATGTTGTATATTCATAGTTGAAATAACAGAGATACCCGCATCCAAAATCACTTCTACATCTTCATAACGCTTTCTTCTCTCGCTTCCTGGTACGTTTGTATGAGCTAGCTCGTCAACTAGAACAACCTCTGGATTTCGTTTAATAATCTCAGCTGTATCCATTTCTTCAAGAATCGTGCCTTTATACGAAACTTTCTTTCTCGGAATGACTTCCAATGTTCCAATTTGTTCTAATGTTTCTTTACGACCATGCGTTTCGAGTAATCCAATAACAATGTCGATTCCCTTTTTTTGCAGTACATTCGCTTCACGAAGCATTGTATATGTTTTTCCAACACCAGGTGCAGCCCCAACATATACCTTTAATGTACCACGCTTTATTTTTTGAATTTCACTCTCTAATTCCATTTGAGTGAGACGACGATATGGATCCATTTCTTTCGATACGGTCTTTGCTGGAATCACACGTTCCCCGCCTTGTTTTGCGCGATCTGCAACAATGAACACATCTATATTTCTCGCCTTTCGCAAAATCTTATTTACAATTGAGCCGTAGAAAATTTCCTCTAAGCGTGTGCGTTTCGATTGTCCCATAACAATCCTTGTCGTACTTTGTGAGGTTGCATATGCTACAATTTGTTCAGCAACAGTTAACTTGCTATCAATCGGTATTTCTTCAAATGCTCCTCCTACCTTATCCACTAATTTCATAATACTATGCTTAAAGGCTTGCTCATCCTTCGACAGTTTTTTGTTTCGCGGCTGAAAGGATACAACTCGCAAATCCCCACCTAGTCGTTTTGCAATTTGCTGACCGCGCCGAATTAAAATCGATCCATTCCAATAATACTGCACCATTACTACAATTTTTTCAGAAGCTCCAGAAGCTCCAATCATCCCATGCTGTACTCGATACTCATCAAGTGTTTCATTTACTTCACTAGCAAAGAAACGTAATGCTAATTCCCGCAGCACGGCTAAATTACTGCGCTGAAAAAAATGATCACGACCTTTGCTTTCTTCATGCTTTTGTTCAATCGCACCTTCCTGTAAACGAGTAAGGATAACTTCTGGTGTTACATCTAGTAGCTTCACTTCATCTGCTAAAGCAAGTGTATTTTCAGGTATAAAGCAATCTACTTTCATGTTTTTCCCCATTAGCTTTCCTGCTTCATATCCCACTCCCTCTAGTTCATAAATATTAAAAGTAGTAATCACACTAATCTTTTTACTTAATAAAACATTTATATCATCTAATCGCGTTAGATTAGGAGCTCCAGGACGATTATAATGAGACAATGCATCTACAAGCACCACTTCTGGATTACGTTCAATAACCGCATTCACATCAATATCTTGGTATATTTCGCCGTCCTTTTCCCATGCAATAGCTGGAATGATTTCTAAGCACCCGATTTGTTCAGTTGTATTCGGTCGATTAGAGGCACTTACAATGCCAATGACAACATCTACTCCCTTTCGTTTTAATGTATTGCCTTCTTGGAGCATATGATATGTCTTTCCAGATCCACTCACAGCGCCTAAAATAATTTTCAAGTACCCTTTCTTTATTTTTTGTATGGATTTTAAAATCTCTTCAGGTGCCTTCCTCCGAAATTGTTCTTCGCTCATACATATCCTCCTTTCTTCTTTGAATTACCACAGCTAGTCTATACGAAATGGACCGTAAGAAAAATTAGTTACGGTCCATTTCATACTGAAAAGCTATATTTCTATCTCTTTTCAATTATTTAATTTTCTGTAGTAGCATGTTTAATTCCAACACGTTCACACGAGGCTCACCAAACAATCCAAGCTGGCGTCCCTTTGTATGCTGCGTAATCAAAGAAAGTAATTGATCCTCTGCAATACCAGTTTCCTTTGAAATACGCGGTACTTGTGCTTTCGCTGCTTCAATTGATAAATCTGGATCAAATCCAGAACCAGAGGTTGTCACTAAATCTGCTGGAATCACTGTCCCTATATTAGGATTCTCTTGTTTTATTGCATTTACCTTATCCGCAGTTGTTTTTACATAATCATTCGATGCGACTGCTGCATTTGTTGCTGCAGATGCAGTAGGATCATAATTTGCAGCAGAAGCTCGTGGATGAAACAATCCTGGACCTTTCACATCTTGTGCTAGTAACGAGGACCCTATAATCTGACCATTCTGGCTAACAAGACTTCCTTCGGCTTGTTTTGGAAATAAAACTTGCGCAATGCCCGTTGTAACGAGTGGATACAATAATCCACATATAACCATGAATACGATAGCTGTTCGAAGCGCAACAAATATTGATTTCACCATTTATTCCTCCTCTATTCCTCAGACTAGATGCAATGAAGCGACAAGCATATCGATAAGCTTGATTCCAATAAACGGTACAATAACTCCACCTAATCCATAGATTAACAAGTTACGGGAAAGAAGTTTATTCGCGTCCATTGGCTTATATTTTGCGCCCTTCATTGCTACAGGAATGAGAAGGGGAATAATAATAGCATTAAAAATCAATGCCGATAGTATCGCAGATTTTGGTGAAGCTAATCCCATTACATTTAAAAATTGCAATTGCGGAATTGCAAGAATGAACAGCGCTGGGATAATTGCAAAATACTTAGCAACGTCATTTGCAATAGAAAAAGTTGTTAAGGATCCCCTCGTAATAAGCAATTGCTTACCAATAGCAATAACGGAAAGTAATTTTGTTGGATCTGAATCCAAATCAATCATATTTGCCGCTTCCTTAGCAGCCATTGTACCAGAGTTCATTGCTAATCCTACATCTGCTTGTGCAAGAGCAGGAGCGTCATTCGTACCATCACCTGTCATGGCTACAAGCTTTCCTTGTTCTTGTTCTCTTTTAATCGCAGCAATCTTATCCTCTGGCTTCGCCTCTGCAATAAATTCGTCTACACCTGCTTCTTTCGCAATAGTAGCTGCCGTTAAAGGGTTATCACCTGTACACATAACCGTTTTGATTCCCATTGCTCGAAGTTCATCGAACCGTTCCTTTAGTCCTGGTTTAACAATATCCTTCAAATAAATGATGCCGAAGATTTTATCATTGATTGCTACTGCAAGAGGAGTACCTCCAGCCTTTGATACGGCATTTGCTTTTTCATCGAGGTCTTCTGGAATCGTACCTCCTTTTGAAACTACATATTTCTTAATTGAGTCTACAGCACCTTTTCTAATTTCAATCCCGTTATTTAAATTTAAGCCGGACATACGTGTTTCTGCTGTAAATTCTATAATTTCTGCATCTTTATATTCTGATTCACTCCACTTCATGCCTTGTTTTTGTGCAAGTTCTATTACAGACCTTCCTTCCGGAGTATCATCCTTTACAGATGCCTTTACCGATGCCAACGTTATTTCAGACTGTGAAACGCTAGCAACGGGAATAAATTCATCAGCCAACCGGTTTCCAAACGTAATCGTTCCTGTCTTATCCAATATCATTGTATCAATATCGCCGGCAGCCTCTACTGCTTTTCCTGACATCGCTAACACATTAAATTGTGTCACACGATTCATCCCTGCGATTCCAATAGCTGAAAGTAGTCCACCAATCGTCGTTGGAATCAGACAAACGAGCAGTGCAATTAACGTCGCAACATCTAACGAAATATGCAAATAGCCGGCAATAGGGACAATCGTCATAATCACAATTAAGAAAATAAGTGTCAGTACTGCTAATAATGTCGTTAAGGCAATTTCATTTGGCGTTTTCTGACGAGCAGCCCCTTCTACAAGTGATATCATGCGATCAAGAAATGATTCACCGGGATCAGTTGAAATTTTAACGATAATATAGTCTGATACAACTCGTGTACCGCCGGTAACAGATGAAAAATCACCGCCAGCTTCTTTAATAACAGGTGCCGATTCGCCTGTAATTGCAGATTCGTCAATGGAAGCAAGGCCTTCAATAATTTCCCCATCCGACGGTATAATTTCTCCTACATCTACTCGTACGATATCTCCTTTACGTAAAGATGTAGAAGGTACCTCGTTATACGTGCCGTCCTTTTGTTGTAGTCTTGCCTTCGTTTCCGATTTTGTTTTTCTTAATGTATCAGCTTGGGCTTTCCCGCGCCCCTCCGCCCATGCTTCTGCAAAGTTAGCAAATAGAAGGGTAAACAAAAGAATAAGAAAAACAGAAACATTATATCCTCGTCCGACCGAACTCTCACCAAAAATGGTAGGATTTATAGATAAAATGAGTGTGATGAAAGTACCAATTTCCACTACAAACATAACGGGATTCTTTAGCATGATGAGTGGATTTAACTTCTTAAATGAATCGAAAATGGCCTGTAAAACCATACCGTTTGATTTATTTTCTGTATTCATCTTATATCCTCCTTACCCTTAGTGGAACATTCCCAAATGCTCAGCAATTGGACCAAGTGCGAGAACAGGGAAAAATGTGAGCGCACCTACTACGACGATAATTACGATTAGAATCCCGGTAAACAAAGGTGTGTCAGTGTGAAATGTTCCAGTCGTAGCCGTAACTGCTTTTTTCGTTGCAAGTGATCCTGCTATTGCTAACATTGCGATAATTGAAATATAGCGGCCAAACAGCATAACTAACCCAATCATAATATTATAAAAGTTAGTATCAGCAGAGAGGCCCCCAAAAGCAGATCCGTTATTAGCAGCACCAGACGTAAACGCATAGAGCACTTCAGACACACCATGGTATCCTTGATTTAAGATGGCTGAAACAGACTCTGGACGCGAAAAGGCTAATGCCGTTCCAACGAGAATAAGCGTTGGATGGATTAAAATCGCAATTGATGCAAGCTTAATCTCTTTTCCTTCTATTTTCTTTCCTAAAAATTCAGGTGTACGACCAACCATTAGGCCACAAATAAAGACTGCCAAAATAACGTATAACAATCCATTTAGAAGACCGACCCCTTTACCGCCGAATACATTGTTAAGCATCATTTCTCCTAAAGGGACGAGGCCTCCCATTGGCGTCAACGAATCATGCATATTATTAACAGCTCCGGTTGTTGCTCCCGTTGTGACTGCTGTAAATAATGCTGATTCTGATATACCAAAACGAACTTCCTTCCCTTCCATATTTCCGTTTATACCGAGTGCATGCAAGGCAGGCGTACCATTATATTCGGCAACAAAAACAATCGTCAGAAAAGCAAGAAACATAATCCCCATTGCTGCAAACACGGTCCAGCCTTGCTTTTTGTTTTTAACCATGACTCCAAACGTATAAACAAGTGCTGTTGGCAAAAGCAGCATACTTAAAATTTGAAGAAGATTTGTAAGTGGCGTTGGGTTTTCAAATGGATGTGCCGCATTCGTTCCAAAATAACCGCCGCCATTCGTTCCTAGATTTTTAATTGCTTCTAACGTTGCAACTGGTCCTCTCGTAATGGTCTGTTTCGCACCTTCTAATGTTGTAGCATCAACAGAACCATGAAGTGTTTGCGGTACTCCTTGAAATACGAAAAACAATGCAATGATAAAGGATAATGGTAGAAACACACGTGTAATAGAGCGAACGAAATCAACATAGAAATTCCCTAAATTATCTTTCTTGGCAACGAGTCCTCGTATAAAGGCAATCGCCACTGCAAATCCAGTTGCCGAAGAGGTAAACATCGGAAATGTAATAGCAGCCATCTGCGAGAAATAGGAAAGAGCATTTTCCCCTGAATATGCCTGCCAGTTCGTATTGGTCATAAATGAAATAGCTGTATTAAATGCCAATGCAGGTGGCATATTATCAATTTGTTGCGGATTAAGCGGCAAATATTTTTGTACCCGCAAAATGCCATACAAAAGCAGTAACATAACAAAATTACAAAGAAGCATGGCAAGCAAATATTTCTTCCAGCCCATTCTTTCTTCTTCCTTGACACCGATAAGCCGGTAAATACCATGTTCTACAGGTCCAAAAATACGGTCAAGCCCTGTTTTTTCATAGTCGAACACTTTTACAAGGTATGTCCCTACTGGTTTGATAAGCAGTATTGCAATAACCAAAGTGACAATAACTTGAATCAGTCCCATTGTCATATTTTCTTTCCTCCCACTATTTGCTTAGCTATTGTTACAATTTAAAATTTTTCTGGCTTTATTAGCACATAGAGTAAATATCCAATCATGACAACTCCAATTATTCCAGGTATAAGCATCTTCGAAAGCCTCCTCAAGCTTTTTCAGTAAAAAGCGTAAATCCCCAAAGGACAGTAAATGAGACTACTAACAATAAGATTGTTACGAAATCATTCCACATTATAATTCTCCTTTTCTTTCTGCATAGCTTTATCATACATATTATTGCTGTTATGGAACATTATAGTTAAGTAAAATTTTCCAACAACTAGCTTTCATTCAATTCGAAACAGGTTTTAAGAATATTTCCTTCTCACATTACGAATAAAAAATAGACCAACATTTACTTATCTTCATATAGAGTAATAAAGAGATTAGAAGGAATACATTCTATACTCCGGACATATAGAATCCCTCTTCATCTTTCCAAACTCTAATAATGAAAAAAAGTATACGTTGGTCTACCTAACGCCCAGCAAGTTATACAACCTCTTTGCGTTCTGTCTCCCTATACAGATCATTTTTTGGAAAAACAAAAAGACCGGCATGCATGTAATACGGGCATCTTATCGTTACATACAATAAAAAGCCGCTACTAAAGACGGTCTATCGACCTCCTCCACTTTAGCCTACGAAGTTAGCTGACGGGTAGGATGGTGAAAGAGTACTAGCATCCTTTCTACAAATAGTAGAATTAACCCCAAAAAATTGGTTCCTCCGCTCTTGGTTTCCCAAGACTAAGCCCTTATTTAGTTTTGTTTTACGAGTTGATTATACGACCCAATTTTTTACTTGTAAAGAGGAATATTAGAAATATATTGTAAATACAGTGTAAATTAACCTTCAAAAAAAACGTACTTTACAAGCTACCGAGAAATACGTATTATGAAAAGAAACTTACGGTTGAATCGCAGAATCTGGAAAATAATAAGGCATATAGGTAAATCCTACAGCCTCTTCATAGCTATTTACCTACTTTTAGGAGGAGAAAAAGTTGGGGAAATCAAAGAAAAGACTAGAAGCAGATCTCAGTGAAGCTTTTATCAAATTTCAACGAGAACTAATTGGCCGCGGACCACAGGAAGCTAAAACTTATATTATTGAAGATATGGTTATTATTCGCTTTAAAGGGGTATTGACGGTAGAAGAAAAACACCTCGTCCATGATGAGGCTGGAAGACGTCTCGTCAAAAAAATGCGCCAAGTTTTACGTGAAATGTATAGCAATGATTTGGAAAGAATTGTAGAAACATATACAAATAGCAAAGTCATTACAAGCCATAGTGACACAAGTACGAAAACCGAAGAACGTATGGAAGTATTCATAATGGATCAAAATATCGAGAAGATGTTTGAAGGGAATGCTTGATCACTTTAAATAAAAATACATTAAAAAACAACCTAAGTCCGAAAACGAGCCCAGATTGTCTTGTAATTTTTAATCTAGCTTCTAACGAATTACTAGAGAAGCTGTGAAATTCCAACTATGCTTTTATAAAAAAAGTAAACAGAAAATCCAATTAAAATAAGCCCAGCAATAATAGAACTCCATTTCATAAACGTTGCATTAATAAAGTTTCGAGTTACTTGAATAATAGCCAATAAACCAAGATCATGAACTAAAATTCCTGTTAAAATACCTGAAGCAACTAATAAAAAAGTATAGGAATTCACATGGCTTAAAGAAGCAGCAAGTACCGTTCCGAATATACCCAACCAAAAAATAAGATTCGCTGGCGAAATCGCAATCATAAACCCATTTGCATACGATTTTAAGAAAGATCTCTTTGGAGCATCATCACCTAAAGCTATATCGTGGTTTGCATTCTTTATACTATCCCATCCGATGTATAACAAAAAGAGAAAGCCTAATACCCACATTACTAACTCTATTACAGGATTCGTTAAAAACGATGAAAATCCAAAATAGATTAACAATATCATAGTGAAATCAATTGTCATACCACCAATTCCTACTAGCCACCCATGAAAAAAGCCATTCTTTAACCCTTGCTTCGTCATCTCTACCGTCATTGCACCTACAGGCAGAGATAATGATATGCCTAAAATGACATATGTAAAATAAGTTGTAAACATATAACTCCCCCTTATCAACAAACACATACAAACTATGTATTTATATAATAAACATACTATATTTATACAAATTCTACAAATAACTACAAGATCTTATTGTTTTTTATCTCCATAAAAAAATCTTGTGTATGCATGAACTGCATCACAAGATTTTCTTATAATGACTTCTAACTGCTTTTCTCCGCAGCCTCCTGCCGAAAGAAGCTTTTCATTGCATGAAAGACATCTGCTTTTTGCTTTAAAATATAGTAGCGAAACTTCTCATCTTCAATATTTTTATATGCGGACATCAGTGTAGAGTGACGATTGTACTGGTTCACTTCCCCATATCCAAACATATTGCTTATCTTCATCAGATCTTTGACAAATGATACACAACGCGCATTGTCTGATGTGAGGTTATCACCGTCTGAGAAGTGGAAAGGATAAATATTGTAGCGAGCTGGAGTATATTTGGATTCAATGAGTTCTAGTGCAAGCCGGTATGCTGAGGAGCATATGGTTCCGCCGCTTTCTCCTTTTGAGAAGAAGTCTTCCTCTGATACAACCTTAGCTTCTGTATGGTGTGCAATGAATTCGATGTCGACTGTTTCATACTTCGTTCGTAGAAACCGTACCATCCAGAAAAAGAAGCTACGGGCCATATATTTTTCCCAGATTCCCATCGAACCACTCGTATCCATCATCGCGAGTACGACGGCTTTTGATTCCGGCTTTAGCACTTCATTCCACGTTCGGAATTTTAAATCCTCAGGGTGAATGGGATAGAAGGATGGTTTCCCTGTCATTGCATTCCGCTTGTATGCAGTTAGCATCGTTCGCTTTTTATCGATATTTCCCATTAGCCCGGTTTTACGAATATCATTAAATTCAATATGTTCTATTTTGTTTTCATCCGTTTCCTTACGTTTTAAATTCGGTAATTCTAGCTGATGAAAGAGAGCTTCCTCTAGCTCCATAAGTGATACTTCTGCCTCATAATAATCCTCACCTGCTTGATCACCAGCTCCCTGCCCTTTACCTGCACCCTTTTGCTTACCGTTTCCGGTTCCATCACGAGCCACAACATCTCCAACTTTACTATTGCCGTTCCCTTGTCCTACATGCTTATTTTTATCATAATTATAGCGAATTTTATATTCATCCAATGAACGAATGGGTATTTTTACAACGTCCCTGCCGTTTGACATGATGATGCTTTCTTCCGTTATTAAATCAGCCAGATTATTTTTAATCGCTTCCTGTACTTTTTCCTTATGACGTTGTTGATCATCATGACCTTTTCTATGGAGGGACCAATCTTCGCGAGCAATCGTGTAATTCTGTTTACTAGTATCGGTCATTCTCTGCCCTCCTTTTCCTCATTAAAATATGAGCAGCATATAGTCTCTATCAAGCTTTTTGATTAAATATAATTCACACTTTCCTACTTCTTTGCATAACGTATTGTGTCGGCTTTTTTTCATTGATGGTTGATTACTCTATCTTATGCGGCATGCATAAATAATTGACAACTATTTTGTAGAATACATAGCTTGTTTTTTTCCGTTTTTAAGCAATGTAATCCTCTATAATCTCTCTTTCTAGTATCGGTATTAAAAAAAAACGGCGAAAAAGGGAATCTTCGTTCCCTTTACGTCGTCATTGTATCTAGATTGAAGGGTAAGTAGGTTATCGGTTCAACAAACTTCCTACATAGCGCAGAAGTTCATTAGCAGAAGTGGAGTTGTAGCCGTGTTCATCGATGAGGCGAGCGACAACTTCATTAATTTTCTTCAGTTGACTTTCATCCGGTGTCTTAGAGGAGGTTGTAATTTTTACGACATCCTTTAAGTCGGCAAATAATTTTTTCTGAATGGCTTCGCGAAGACGTTCGTGGGAATTATAATCAAATCTCTTTCCTTTACGTGCATAGGCGGAAATCCGGATGAGTATTTCTTCTCGGAACGCCTTTTTTGCGTTTTCCGAGATGCCAATTTGTTCTTCAATCGAACGCATAAGCTTTTCGTCTGGATTCATTTCTTCTCCGGTTAATGGATCACGAAGCTTTGCTTTGTTACAATAGGCCTCTACATTATCTAAGTAGTTATCCATTAACGTTTTTGCAGATTCCTCGTAAGAATAAACAAAGGCTTTCTGCACTTCTTTCTTTGCGATATTATCATATTCCTTACGGGCAAGCGAAATGAAATTCATGTATCGTTCTCGATCTTCATTATTAATGGATGGATGCTGATCCAATCCATCTTTCAAGGAGCGTAGTACATCGAGCGCATTAATAGATGGAACCTCTTTTCGGATAATCGTAGAAGAAATCCTGTTAATGACGTAGCGGGGATCGATACCTCCCATTCCCTCATCCTGAAATTCGCGTTGCATCTCCTCTACATCAATGGTATTGAATCCTTCTACAAGTTCTCCATCATACAAACGCATTTTCTTCATTAAATCAATATCTGCCCTTTTCGGTTCCTTTAAACGAGTTAAAATTGTAAACATCGCAGCAACACGAAGGGTATGAGGAGCAATGTGAACGTCTGAAACATCGCTATCCCGAATCATTTTCTCATAAATACGTTCTTCCTCGCTTACACGTAAATTGTAAGGAATCGGCATAACAATAATACGCGAGTGCAGCGCCTCATTCTTCTTGTTGGCAATAAACGAACGATACTCGGTTTCGTTCGTATGGGCAACGATCAATTCATCAGCAGAGATGAGTGCAAACCGGCCCGCTTTAAAGTTTCCTTCCTGCGTTAAAGATAGCAAATGCCAGAGAAATTTCTCATCGCACTTTAGCATTTCCTGAAATTCCATCATGCCTCGATTTGCTTTATTAAGCTCGCCATCAAAGCGGTAAGCACGAGGATCAGATTCCGATCCATACTCAGCAATGGTAGAAAAATCGATACTTCCTGTTAAATCAGCAATGTCTTGTGACTTTGGATCGGATGGACTAAAGGTACCAATTCCAACTCGGCGATCTTCTGAGAAAAAGATGCGTTCAATCAAGACATCTTCAATATGACCATTGTATTCCTTCTCAAGCCGCATTACATTTAAAGGCGATAAATTCCCCTCAATCCGAACTCCATACTCCTCATGGAAATCTTGGCGTAAATGCTGCGGAATAAGATGAAGTGGATCTTCATGCATAGGGCATCCTTTAATGGCATAGACAGCACCTTGATCGGTTAGCGAATAGGCTTCAAGCCCTCTTTTCAACATCGTAACTAGTGTAGATTTCCCACCGCTTACGGGACCCATTAGTAGTAAAATCCGTTTTCTTACATCAAGACGCTTTGCTGATGGATGAAAATATTCCTCTACAAGTCGCTCTAAGGCATCCTCTAACCCATAAAGCTGATTACTGAAAAATTGATATTGCTTCTTACTATCCATTTCCGCAATCCCGGCATCTTTTATCATATTATAAATTCGAGAATGTGCTGTTTGCGCTACTTGAGGTCTTTCTTTTACAATTTCTAAATACTCTGCAAATGTTCCTTCCCATTTTAGCTGCTGTTCTGCTTCTCTATATTGCTCAATCTTTTTTAAGATGTCCATTGCTAGCCCTCCCCATCTTCTTGTTACAAAAAGGATTATTATAAACTATGCGAGGATGTCCCGAAACATTCGTAGGAATACATATTGCCAAAATCTTGAAGTTTATGAGACAATACAGTTGCAATAAGGCTAGCAGTACTGGGAAGATAACCAAAAGGAGGAGAACTACTATGAAATTCATTCTAATTTTATTGGTAATTATCGTCTTTTTAAGCGCAATCTTCACAGCAGGCTTTAACGACAAACCTAAATCCAGATTATAATTGCATAGTAAAAGAGGATGCCTCTATAAAATAGAAAGGGCATCCTCTTTGTTTTTTGAAATTTATTTATTCTTAATAGGTAATCTTCTCATCTAATCCCGGATAGTTCTGTTGACGCAGTGCTTCGTAAACGAGAATTGCTGCAGTATTTGATAAATTTAATGCGCGAACCTTATCGGTCATTGGGACACGCAAGCAATGATCAAAGTTTTCTTGAATAACATTAGCTGGCAGACCATTTGTTTCTCTGCCGAACACAAAATAGATATCCTTGTTTACCTCACTATAATCAAAGGACGTATGCGACTTTTCTCCGTATTTCGTTAGAAAATATTTATCTCCCTCTGGATTCTTTTCAAAGAATTCTTCTATGCTATCGTAATATCTCACATCAACGTACTGCCAGTAGTCAAGACCAGCACGTTTTAGCATTTTATCATCGGTTGAAAAGCCCAACGGACGAATTAAATGTAAAACCGTTCCTGTTGCTGCACAAGTACGGGCAATATTTCCTGTATTAGCTGGAATTTCTGGTTGAAACAAAACAACATGTATACCCATTCTAATTCACCTCTACCTTTCTCTACATGGTATTATAACACTTCGGCTTAAAATGAGAAAAGGTGAGGCATAGGAATCACATGTTGTCTATAATATGAAAGAACTTATATTTCATTCGCGGTGTATACTTACTAGAATCCTTATAGGCCCAATACCTACGGCGGCTATCGGCAGAATGGGCGTTCACTAGCGGCATACCGTTAGCATCTTTAGCCGTCACAATAGTCGTATGATTCCAGCGACCATCGTTTTCAAAATCATAAATAATAATATCTCCTAGCTTCAATTCTTCCGCGGTTTCTACTATCCTTGCTCGGAGCCCTTGGGTATTTCGAGATAAGTACCCATGAAAGGAATGTGCAACTGCCCAGCTATAGCTCCATTGATTTTGGCTTTGCCACCATCCGCTTCCAACATTTGGGTACCCCTTCATCGGCACTTCTCCAGCACGTAAGCATTGTGAAATATAGTTCGTACAATTGTCTTGAAAATTTTTGTATGCTGGATTTCTTCCATTCCACCATGCCTCTGCATATTTAACAGCCTCTAGACGATTATAGTTATATGGCTGCTTTCCTTTCGTAATTTCACGATTTAATTCTTCAGAAGGCACTTCCATCTCCGGCTGATGAAGAAACTTATCTATAATAGGAAGAAAATTACCTAGAATAAGGATTCGATCCATCTTCTCTTCTTCCACATACATAAGGGTGTTTTGCTTAATAAAGTATTGAATATGCAAACTATATTGAATTTCTTTTCGATCTCCTACTGTCAATTCTCGCACAGCTGTAACTACAACATTACACTTAACTACCTCTGCATTTCTCTCCTGCATCACTTCTTTTCTTCGCTTTACAATAGCTAGTAAATCAGCAGGCATATCCTCCGATTCATCATTTCCTGTCACTGTCTTTAAAAACTTTTGCATTAAAGCCCGTAATTGGTCCTTCACATTCACTCGTGCTTCCCCCCTTACCTATTACAATATGATAAGAGGGTTGTACCATAACCATAATTATTGTGTTAGCAAATCTATTCCCTTTTTCATCTCAAGCCGGACTTGTTCATTCGTCTCTCTTTCCTTAGCCTTTACAATATCATCCAATACATTCCGCTTTCCAATTTTCCCTAGCGCCCAAGCTGCAGTTCCACGCATGACAGGACGAGGATCTTCCTTCATCACACGCAGCAAATCTGGTATAGCCGATTCATCCTTAAAATGCGCCACCGCCAAAATGGCATTGCGTTGAATTGGTTTCTTTCCACGCCACGAGCCGGACATACTCCCGTACTTTTCTTTAAACTCACGGTTACTTATAGTGAGAAGAGGCTTTAGCAACGGCTTCACTAGCTCCGGATCTGGCTCCATTTCAGGATGAACATGAAAATCAATCCCCTTATTCTTCGGACAAACCGCCTGACATGTATCACAGCCGTACAACCGATTTCCAATAATAGAACGGAATTCATCCGGCATGAAATCTTTCGTTTGCGTCAAAAAACTAATGCATCGCTGGCTGTTAAGTTGTCCTCCTTGCACAAGTGCGCCAGTAGGACAAGCCTCTACACACTTATTACATGATCCGCACTCATTCTCAGCCTTCGTATCAGAAGAAAACGGAATATTCGTTATCATTTCAGCTAAATAAAGATACGTTCCGAATGTAGAAGATAGGATTGCACAATTTTTCCCGCTCCAACCGATACCTGCCCGCTCTGCAACAGCCCGGTCACTCAATTCTCCTGTATCTACCATTGATACGATTTGAGCATCTGGCACTCGCTCTCTAAGAAATACTTCAAGCTGCTCTAATCGTTTTCGCAAAATGCTATGATAATCCTGTCCCCACGAAGCACGGCAAAATATCCCGCGGTATGCTCCTTTTTTACTTCGAGGTGCATTCGCAAGCTTAGACGGGTAAGCTAACCCAATTGCAATGATTGACCTAGCGCCTGGTAGAAGCTTCTCCGGTTCGGTTCGTTTTTCGATATCTGGTTCTTCAAATCCAGACCGATACCCTAGCTCCTCCTGCTGAATCAGTCTTTGCTTTAATTCTGCAAAAGGAGAAGCGCCTGCAAACCCGATAGCATCGATCCCTATTTCCTTACTATATACAATAAGCTCCTGCTTCAATTGTTCCGCATTCATTCGCGTCCTCCCACAGACTAGTTCTACTTACACTTTATTTTACAACAATAAAAAACGCAATATCCCGTTTAATCTAAGAAACGGAACACTGCGTTGATAACAAGTGCTATGAAGAATATAAGTGCAAGAATAGAAAGGCTTTTATATAAACATTACCTTTTCTCTATGCGTTATTAAGAACACGAGTATTATTATAGCACTCATTCGACAAATCCTCAATGCTTTTTGCGGAAAAAGTCGAAAAATATAAAATTTCTATTTTTTTATAGCAGAAAGGGCGACCCATGCCCATGGAACGCCCTTTCCAGATGTATTTCTTATAAAGTGAAACTTCCCTCGGTGGGGGTTTTTTCTCATCCCCACCGAGGGTTAGCCCGCCCAATCAGGCTTTTACGGGCAGCTATCCCCTACTTAGCCTTTTTCTGATTTCTCTAAGCAGTCTTGAAGTGGGGGTGTTACTGCCCTAAAATAGCGTGATACACACTTTATTTCTTTTCTTTTTCGTCAATTGCTTGTTTAATGCTGTCATAATAAGAATTCGTAAGCTTACCGTCTACATACACAGTAGGAGCCCCTTGTGTATTAAGTTTTAGAGCAATATCTTTGTCATTTTGCACAGCATCAATGATTTCTTTGCTCTTTAAATCCTGTTGGAATTGAGATAGATTGATTTCTGGAAGCTTCGTTTTCACTAAATCGGTTAAAAACTGTTCTGTAATCCATTCCTTTTGTTCACTCTGCTGACTAGCATACATCTCATCATAAAATTTCCAAAAAGCATCCTTATTTTGCTTATAAATTGCTTCACCAGCTTGGGCAGCTAAAGTAGAGTCCTTCCCGACAAATGGAAAATTAATAAAATGCAGTTGTACCTTTCCTGTGTCAATGTAATCTTTCTTAAGCTGAGGAAGAACAGTCGTATCCCATGTACGGCAAGCTGCACATTTAAAATCACCAAATTCAACTACATGAATAGGCGCATCCGCTTTTCCTAATGTTTGTTGAACACTGTAATCAAACGGATCTTTCTTACTTTCCTTATTCTTCTGCATCATGGTAAAGGCAATAGCACCTGCCATAATTAATAAAGCTATAGAAAAAACAATAAATAAAATGGAAGCATTTTTCGTTTTCATTCTTTATACCTCTTCACTAATTTTTCATTCAATTAACGTAAGTATAACAGTCTTTTCATACTTTCACACATATATACTATGATAACAAGCTTTGTATCCTAACGTCCAATATCGCACACGTTGACACAATATTGACACAATTCACATTCAAAATAAAAAGAGCGCCCTTTTCAGGACGCTCAATCACGTTAAGTAGCATTATTTTTCTGCTTTCTTTCTACGCAAGAAGAAAGCTCCGATTGCAGCAAGAACCGCTCCAATTCCTAACATACTATAAACAGTTGTTGCAGTATCAGGAAGCTGCTTGCTGCTAGTTGAAGGTGCTGTTGTACCATTATCGCTTGTCTTATCACTTGTGTTTGTTGGTGTAGGTGTATTTGTATCTGAATTATTTGGTGCTGAAGTTTGTCCATCATTGTTATTATCGTTTCCTGAAGCTTGTCCACCATTGTTATTATCGTTTCCTGAAGCTTGTCCACCATTGTTATTATCGTTTCCTGAACCTTGATTATTACCATTATCTAATGGTGGATTTTCTTGTGCTACTTGGTGAAGAATATTCCCTAGATTTAGATATCCAACCATCCCTGCTTTGTCAATGCCTATATATTTATTAACTTCATCCTTTAACGCAGTAATACTAATAGCCGTAGGTTTATAGGTATCTAGTTCATCACCTGGATGTTGGAAGTTACTCATAATATAAGAGAAACCGTTACGATCGTCTGCAACTTGTAAACCTGTAGCTTCCGCACCAGCTGGAACGGATAGAATACGAGACAATTTCTTCGTATCGATATTATATGCCCATACAAAGTTATTAATATGTTTACCGCTATCTTCCCCAATAAACAAAGTTCTCATTTCTTCTGAATAACTTAGGTTATCAGTGTTTGCCACTTTATCTGGATTTGCCGTATTACCGTATGCATCAGGAGCAGCTAAATCTTCCCCAACTACTATTGCATTCATGGAAGTAGCAACATAGTTACTTGCTATAGCATTCCCACTTTTATCCTTTTGTCCTGCTTGTAAATCCAGTTCATAAGTAGCGCCTGCATTAATTTTTGAAAGCTTAATATCATCGGCTGGGTCCTTTCCTGCTCCATCAGCCATCCCTTTACTTACATCCGTAATAGCAATGTACAATTTATGATCCGTATTATTTGCTGTTACACCTTCCATTTTGTTAAACTCTGCAGTTGCTCCAAGATAGGCAGCATAGCGGCGTGATTCTAAGAAGGCAGCAGCTTTTTCCATACCTGGTTTTACTTTTAAATATTCAACCTTATTGCTGTTTGCATATGTCTTAACAGGAGTAAAGCCTTCTTTTGCTGTATCTGATACTTCAAAAATATCGCTAAATTTAATACCAGTATCAATGATTGCTTTTACTTCGCTGTCCGTTGCATGTCCAAGTTTAATCCATTCTAATTTACCGCTTCCGCCATTTTCTGTACTTGTTTGCTTGAATTTTGCTGCATATAATGTACCAGCTGATAGATCTGCTTCTTTATCAGCTACATACATGAATAAAGTCGTATAAGAGCCGTCATCTCCAAAGAATGCAGTACGCTTATCAGCCATCACCTTCATTAGCTCATTTGATTTACGGCCAACACTATAATGCTTGACGATTTTGCTTGAACCATCAGAGTTAACCGTAACCTCTGGAATAAAGCCATAATAATATGGATTCGCTTTTGAATCATTCCCAAAGTGATATTGTGCAAATGATTTTACATTTGTTGGGTCTGTTGTAGCATTTGCTTCGAACGCACGTGCATCAGGCTCATACTCTTCAGAGCTTAAGTGGGTATTCCATGGAGTAAGGGAACCGTTACATGTAATCCATACACCATTTGCACTAGAAGTATCAACTTTAGAAGCCGATTCTAACTTCAATTCCCCTGTTTCCATATTTTGCTTTAGCTTAGAAACCGTTAAAGACGCAGGAACCTTTCCATAAGCAGAGCTACCTGAGTGATCGAGTGTTTGGTATTCATATTGTGTTACGAGAGAAAGAGAACCATCTGATTGAGGATTAAGCAAGCTGTTCGCATCTGGTGAATCGGAAATAAACGGCACTACATCACCAGGTACACTCTTATCCATAATAGGGTTGCCAAATGCATCAATTGGTGTCCCTGCAGCAATTTTTACACCTTGATTTGTTGCAACCTTGTCATTCGTTTGGAAGAGTTTATTGTAAGACAGTGGTACTTCTTTAGTAGATCCATCAGAGTATGTAACTTTCACCTTTGCATTTGTTTGTACTCTAGCCATATCGGATATATTTGCCGGTGCATCCATGCCGATAAATTCAACATTTGTTACCTTCAAATTTGTTTGTGCATGAATAGAAGAAACAGCAGGAATCATAAGTGATATTGTAGCTCCGATAGCCATCCCAGTAGACAATAACTTTTTTTTCATATTTTCGCCTCTTTTCTACATTTTTTATCAATTCCAATTTAATACCATTAATGTTAAATAAATATACAATATGTGTTAATTTGTTATAAATTTAATAATATAGAAAATTTACAAAACGAATGAATGAACCTATTCATTTGTCATATTTCTCCCTCTATTTAAGGTTAGTAGGGCCCAGGATGGGACTCATTTCTAAAGCATGCTAAGTCATTATTCGTGAGTATTTGATTCTTTTTTGATAAAATAAAAATCGATACGAAAACACATTAAAAAGTTATGGAATCATAGAAAATATGTACGATTTTTGTCACTTTTTCGCATGAACCACCATGATATAATTGAATGGTTTATAGAAAGAATTCTCTTACGAAGAGAAAAATAACATTACATAGGAGGCTAATCTATGAATAATGTGCAAAATGAGTCCCCTAACAATCGTAATTATACGGCGTTTGTCGTAACTCTTTCCGTTGTTGTAAACGGAATTATACTATTACTATTCTTTGGCCCTTTCGGTCATAAGGGGACAGTAAACTTTGATTTGACAATCTTGCCGCAAATGAATGCCATTTTCAACAGCTTTACATTCGTATTCTTACTTTCAGCTTTATACTTTATTACAAGAAAAAACATAAAGCTCCATCGCCGCTTTATTCTAGCAGCATTTACAACAACATTGCTTTTCTGTATTTCCTATTTAACACATGCATACTTAGCACCACCTAGCCATTACGGCGGCGACGGATTTCTACGTTATTTCTATTTCTTTATCTTAATCACTCACAGTTTTTTAGCAGCGATCATCGTGCCACTTGCTCTTTTCTCTCTAATCTGGGGCTGGACCGGTCAACTTACAAAGCACCGTAAAATTGTAAGATGGACTATGCCGCTCTGGTTGTATGTAAGCTTCACAGGCGTACTTGTATATTTACTAATGGCGCCATATTATTAATTTTTTTAATAAATTTACACGTTTCGCATAATGCAAAACGTACTTATTGCAAAAAAGCTGTCTCAGAAGTCGATTTCAGAGACAGCTTTTCTTCTTTTAGACCCGAGCTCGGGCTCCCCTCTTACGTTAATCACTTTAGCAAATCAGCTCTTGCACCTAAAATGACAAAATGATTTCTATTCACTATACTATTGGATATAGTCAGTCGAATAGTATGCTAACCATTCCTTGTATAACATTTCTCAAAAGTTTGATGAAATAGCAGGTACCAGTAAAGAAATTTAGAAAGGTGAGTGCAGATGGAGTATGTAAATAACCGATATCATACAGCTTCAGTTAAATGGGACGGATTAGAAAACATTTTTGGTGTATCTGATGTCTTGCCAATGTGGGTAGCGGATATGGATTTTTTATCTCCAGCACCTATTATAGAAGCCTTAAAGAACCAAGCAGCACACGGAATTTTCGGGTATACGCTTCTAACAGATTCTTATTATCATTCCATTGTAAATTGGATGGAACGACGGCATAGCTGGAAAATAGATAAGGATTGGATCGTATACTCCCCTGGTGTTGTTCCTGCATTGAGCTTTATAATGCAGGCATTTACAAATCCAGGTGACAAAGTCATCATCCAAACTCCCGTATATCCTCCTTTTCATTCGGTTGTAAAAGATCAGGGATGTGATCTTATTGTCAATCCACTTCGTTTTCAAAACAGCACCTACGAAATGGATTTTGATGACTTAGAAGCAAAAATCGATAAGAACGTGAAGCTTTTCATACTTTGCAGCCCGCATAATCCGATTGGCCGTGTTTGGACAAAAGAAGAGCTAACAAAATTAGCCGATATCTGTGTACGCCATAACATTTTAATCGTTTCAGATGAAATTCACGCAGACCTTGTCTATGAAAAGCATGCTCATACACCACTTGCCATGATTTCAGAAGAGATCAAAAATCAATCCATTATCTGCACAGCACCAAGTAAAACCTTTAATATTGCAGGCTTACATAGCGCAAATGTCATCATTCCAAATAAAAAATTAAGAACGAAATTTTCTAATATGATCCAGCGATATCATCTTGGCTCCATTAGTCCATTTGGCTTAGTTGCAACAGAAGCAGCTTATAACGAAGGCGAAGAGTGGCTGGATAATTGCTTGCAATATATGAAAGAAAATATCGATTATGTAGTAGATTACATCAACAAGAATATTCCCGAACTTCACGTCACCATTCCCGAAGGTACTTATTTACTATGGATTGATTTTCGCAATCTTGGAATGGAACCAAAACAACTAGCAGAATTTCTCTTAAAAGAGGCAAAACTCGCCTTAAGTGACGGCAGCTCATTCGGTAAAGATGGCGAGGGGTTTATGCGCATGAATATTGCTTGTTCGCATGAGATTGTTGAAAAAGCAATGAGACAACTGAAAACAGCGGTTCAGAATCGAATGAGTGAGTAAATTTGTGAAAATGATTTTTAAGAAAGTTTTTGTAGGAGGTACTTATTTTGGCCGGCAATTCTCAATTGATTAGTAATAAAGCACTACAGCTGTTAAATAAAGAAGAAGGATATGACGTTGACTTCAAGCGAGATATGAAGGGTCTGAAGCCAGAAGATTTAGTATCGTTTGCGAATTCCCCCTTTGGCGGTACGATTCTTGTCGGAGTAGATGAGTATACAGATTTAAATGGACAACAACGCGGGAGCATATACGGATGTGCCATCGGTGATAAAGAAAAGCTATCCATTCTCTCAAAAGCAGGTGAATGTCGCCCTCCTGTAGGCCTTGAAGTATTTGTTGAAAATGAGGATACAGACAAACCGTTTTATCGTATAGAAATTCCTAGCGGTCCATATAAACCGTATTGTACAAACAAAGGAATCTATCAAATTAGAGGTGACGGGAGGAATAATCCGATTACCCCTGAGAAACTGTTAGATATGTATTTAGAGTTACAAGGTAGCGCGTTTATAGAGCGTTTTAAGAATGCAACGAAAGAATTAAATGATGATTTACACGAGACGAAATCGCAAGTAAGCATCTTAAACAATAATCTTATTAGTATTAAAGACAAATTAGATCAAGATATGAAAGGAATATGGGAAGATCTAGAAAATTTCAATCAAAGAATCCATGGTCAATTAGACGATATTTCCTATATTGCTGAAAATTCGAGTAGCCATCCTGACAATGCGGTTTCAAAATCACAAAATATAGCCTCGAAACTTAATTCATTAGCAAATCAAATGACTGAAGTTGTAGAAGCCGTTAACGTCCTACGTAAATATTTTGAAACTGAAAGAAAAGATTAGAATCTGAAAAATCCAAAAAATGCCATCATAAAAAGTATTATGATGGCATTTTTATTTTTACTGTATAGCTTTCTGACAAATTCTAAGCATAAGCAAGATGTTCTCCTGAAAGTCCTTGCTTTCTTTCTCCATGTTGGCGGCAATATAGGTAAGATGCTCAATCGCTGCGGTAAAGTTTTTTTGGATGATATAAATAACTGCTGCATTATACCTTGCCATAAGCGATGAATGGTATATAGATAGAATATTAAGATATATCCCTAACGCATCCTCCATACGATTTTTTTCGTATAATTCATTTCCATGCTCTAGCTCTATATTTATGATATCCTCATCAGTTAATTTTAGATTGGATTCCTTCTGTACGAACTGCTTTATTCTTTCAGATACAGCCCGTGCAGTTTTCTCCCAAGTAAAGGTAGATAAAATATGCTGGCTGGCTTTTTGTCCTTTCTCCTTTACTTGTGTACGATTTTCATAGACAACTCGCATAACCTGCTGTAAATCGTGAACATCAATTGAAAGCCACCATGGATAATCAACTGTATTAAGAGTACCTACTTTTTTCTCAGGTAAATTAACTTCCTTTGAGGAAACAAAGAATGCTGTTTCTTCCGTACAAAAATCTTGGCATGACCCTTTATCTGGGACAATCACCGGAGTACCGCATGCCATTGCTTCTGCAATAGGCAAACCAAATCCCTCACCCCTATATGGATGAACCAAGCAATCACACGCTTTATACAGTCCTGCCAGCTCTGCTTCCGAAAACTCCTTATCCATATATACAATACGAGGATTCTTTGGATCAGATATAGTCTCAAGGATTACTTTCTCAAGCGTTATTCCCTTATAAACAGATTGGGTCCCCGTGTCTTTAATAAACAAGCAAACATCATCATCTGCAGTAAATTCTTTAAGATAGGCCTCAAGCAAAATATCGATTCCCTTCCGTCCAATTGTTCCTCCGACAAATAGGAACCGAAAGGAAGACGTTTCTAAAGATAGCGGTTCAACACCAGTATGAAATACGTTTTCGTCTACGCCAAGTGGAATCACATGAATTTTGTTTTCAGGAATACCGCTGCGTATGTAGCTTTCCTTGTTGTATAAGCTATAAACCCAGATTTCGTCTACCCAATATTTCATAGGGATATACCACTCTCTATAAATTGCTCCAAATTCCCATGGTTGCATACAAATCCAATGCCTGCTTTTTGGATCCGACCAATCGGGCGGCCACTGGTGGATAACGGTAATGTCCGATTCAGGAAAAGGCAAAAATTCCTTCGTTTCACTGAAAGATCGGAGAAATGGTATTTCTGTCGCAGGTATCTTCTTTCTTAGGTTGATAAAATACTGACTAAGATACTTACAAATATTCTTGTTTACAATCGCGAGACTATGAACTGCAAATTGAGAACCAACCCAGTTTATTTTGAGAGTATCTGTCTTCAAGCGGTATCCTCCTCAAGTTCATCATATGGTTCCTTTTTCACTCACCCATTATATGGAATACGGTTTGGTAAGTTTCCAAAAAATCACTTTTGCCTAGTTCGTTTCATACTATAGAAAATGATTTTAATAATGTATAAGGAGGAAGGAAACAAATGGACTTTCGAAGTCTGTCGTTGTGTATGATCGTAAAAGATGAAGAAAAGTATATTGGAAACTGTTTAAAAAGTATACAAGGGGCAGTGGACGAAATCATTATTGTAGATACAGGATCTTCAGACCGAACGGTTGAAATCTGCAAATCATTGGGAGCTAAGGTTTTCGAGTTTCCCTGGAACGGAAGTTTTTCAGCTGCCCGTAACTATGGATTGGATCGTGCTACAGGAGACTGGATATTATGGCTGGATGCAGATGAGGAAGTAGATTCTTCAGATGTGTATAAGTTGCGTGATGTTCTATACTCCGATGACAATATTTTATCCATACACTTAGTTAATTATTATGGTGAAGAACCAGATTCAAATAATACATTCGATGTTGCTCATACTCGCCTTTTCAAAAATCATAAAGGCTTTAAATTCATGTACGATATCCATGAAATGCTCAATATTAATGACATTCTTCCCGAATCGGAGACGATTCAAATCAAAATTGCGCCCATTAAAGTATATCATTATGGGTATTTGGATTCTGTGAATAAAAATAAAAAGAAATCTGAACGAAACTTGAGTATGCTAGAAGAGTCTCTTAAACAACAGGACCACAACCCTTGGACTCATTATCATATTGCAAGTGAATATTACAATATAAAAGAATATAGTAAGTCGTTTGATCATGTCAATCGTGCCATTTTAGATTTCCTAAAACAGCTCCACACACCTCCTGCTTTAATATATAGATTAAAGTATGCCATATTAATTAGTTCTGGGAGCATTGAAGGGGCATGGCCCAGTATCGAAAAGGTGACGTTGCTCTATCCAGATTATGTAGATTTACATTTTTATAAAGGAATAATCTTATTTTTCAAAGAATGGTACACAGAAGCGATAAAAGTGTTTAATCACTGCCTCGAAATGGGTGAAGATAATTTGCAATACCTTACCTTAAAGGGGGTAGGTAGCTTTCAAGCTTTGTTTTATAAAGGATGCTGTCTTGAACAACTGGGACAGATTGAGGAAGCTGCAATATGTTATGCAAAGGCCGCTAGTCTGTCAAACACATTTGTTTCACCTGTAGATGCCTTGCACAAGCTGATAAAAGAGCATCAAGACCTTTTCGGAGAATTAGCAGAAGACTGTGATGATGAAACTCTAATAACAACAGTGTTATCTAGAAATACTCCTAAAAATAAAACATGATAAAAATAGCTTCAAAGCCGTGTCATTCTTTAAGGGTAATCAATACAATGTAATTGAAACTGAAAGAAAGAGAGGTGATATAATGTCTTTCCCAAATATCCCTAATGTTACGCCAACTATTTCCCTTTCTACAGCACAGACGATTCCATTACTTTTAGCTTCCATTGCATTTGAAGAATTAGCTCTCGCTCATATCGTTAATGCTGAAGCAGAGAAAATTCAATTTGTTCTTGGAACATTGACTCCGACTAGAAACACGTTTACTCCTACATTCGTTACCCTATCCAATCTGCTTGATGTAAATAAATCTGTTCAAACAACTCTTCGTGATGTCATTAAGAAGGAAATGTTACTTCAATTTAAATTTGAAAATATCCTTGATTTGCTTTAAGGAAACTTATACCTTTAGGTAGCTTCTATCACCTCTGTTTCTAGAGTTATTTGCAAAGATTGCTGTCATATCTAGCTATGAAGTTCGAATTTTCAATACATTAAAAAACCTTAGCCTCCCTGTTCATCATACTAAAACATGATGAATGGGGAGGCTTTATTTCATAAAGCTGTAATATTGTTGCAAAGGCTGCTAGTTTTCAAGCACGACCATGATGATGAAACCTTTATCACCCACAGTCTTATATAAATAAAAAATAACGAGTGATAGAAAAAGGGTATACAAGCCGTCTCATTCTAAGAGGACAAGTAATAAAATAAATTGATACTAAAAGAAAGAGAGGTGATATAATGTCTTTCCCGAATATTCCTAATGTTACACCAACTATTTCCCTTTCTACAGCAAAGACGATTCCATTACTTTTGGCTTCCATTGCATTTGAAGAATTAGCTCTCGCTCACATTATCAATGCTGAGGCTGAGAAAATTCAATTTGTTCTTGGTACATTGACTCCTACTCAAAACACATTTACTCCTCAAAGCACATTTAATCCTCTAAGCATATTTAATCCTCAACATAATCCTCCAGTCGTTACACTATCCAATCTGCTTGAGATAAATAAATCTGTTCAAAGAACTCTACGTGATACCATTAAGGAGGAAATGTTACTTCAATTTAAATTTGAAAATGTCCTTGATTTAATATCCATTACTCCATTACCTTAAGGAAACTTCTATCCCCTGTTTCTAGAGCTATTTACAATAGGCTACTCTTATAACAATGAGATTCTATTTTATTACGGTATAAAAATCCACTTGCCCTTCCTGTTCACCATACGAAGCGTGAACAGGAAGGGTTCTTTTTTTCATAAATGAGACAAATAAACTTGTACGTAAAAATAATTGTATCATTCCTAGGTCTAGGTAAATAAAATACAACAGTATTAAATAAAAAGAGGTGATATGATGTCTTTCCCAAACATTCCGAATATTACACCAACAATTTCGGTTACTACGCCACAGGCTATACAGTTACTTTTATCTTCCATTGCCTTGGAAGAGTTAGCTCTCGCTCACATTATTAATGCCGAGGCTGAGAAGCTTCAATTTGTTCTTGGAACTTTGAGTTCAGGAGTCAGACTTTCTCCTCCAGTGGTGTCTGTTTCCAATCTGCTTACTGTAGACGCAAGTATTCAAAGAACTTTAGAAGACGTTATCAAAAAAGAAATGTTACTGCAGTTCAAGTTTGAAAACATCCTTGATCTTATAAAGCAGCAATGATAGCTAGAGTTTATTTAAACAATAATGGTAAATATCCCTCAATGTATCATCTAGTTTCTGCTTTGGTTTCCATCTCGTTAATCTGAATAATTTCCCTGGGTCTCCTACTAATCTTGGGTTATCTACCATTCTCATTTTATTCGGATCCGTAATCACCTGAATTGTTCTATTTGAAAAGGACAAAAGAATATTTAATATATCTTGAATATAAACTCCCTTGCCAGTGCATACATTGTACACTTCACCAGGCTTTCCTGACAGTCCAATTTCGTAATATGCCTTTACGATATCCCTTACATCTGTAAAATCTCTTATGACTTGTAGATTACCAATACTTATTACATTTTCTTTTGTTAGCCCTTTATTGATAAGGGCTATTTGATGTGCAAAATCAGTTGTTACAAATCCTAACCTTTGACCAGGACCAATATGATTAAACGGTCTAACATGTGTCACATTCAATTTATACGTTTTGTAATAGAAAGTTGTAAGCATGTTTATCATGCATTTGCTTATCCCATACGGATTTATTGGGTTTAATGGTGTTTCTTCTGGGACTTGTTCTACTCCTTTAGGAATAGTCCCATACTCTTCTGAAGATCCTACTGTAATGACCTTTATTTGTTGATCTGATTTTCTTACTGCTTCCAACAAGTGAATCGTTCCTATTACATTTCCCTGAATAAAATCAGACTTATGTTCCCATGACTCCCTTACATTGCTTAATCCAGCCAAATGAAAAATGTGCGTAGGATTGACTTTTTCAATTAATACAAGGACCTCATTCTCAGTTAATAAATCTAATTCAAAAATATGCTTCTTGCCTCTGTTTACCCTTGATGTCCCATAGACGTCAGCTTTATCCCGCAAAAAGGTTTCAAGATATTGCCCTACAAATCCAGTAATACCTGTAATAAGTACTTTCATTTACATTCCCCTGTACTTTCGTGTATCATGGTCAACCATCATCTTTACTAAATTTTCGAAAGAAACTCGTGGTTCCCAACCTAATCTTTCTTTCGCTTTTTTCGGGTCGCCAAGCAGCAAATCTACTTCTGCTGGTCTCATAAATGCAGGATCTTGAATGACATAATCTTCCCATTTTAGTCCGACATGATCAAAGGCGATTTCGACAAGACGACGTACGGTATGGGTTTTCCCTGTGGCTACAACATAATCATCTGGCTTTTCCTGCTGAAGCATAAGCCACATCGCTTTAATGTAATCTCCTGCGAATCCCCAATCCCTTTTTGCATCAAGATTGCCAAGCCTAAGCTCTGTTTGGAGACCATATTTAATTCTTGCTACAGCATCTGTTACTTTACGCGTAACAAATTGTATGCCCCGTCTCGGTGACTCGTGGTTGAATAAGATTCCCGAGCATGCAAATATATCATAGCTTTCTCGATAATTAACTGTAATCCAATGACCAAATACTTTAGCAACACCATAAGGACTTCTTGGATAAAACGGCGTCGTTTCTTTTTGAGGGGTTTCTATTACCTTTCCATACATTTCTGAACTTGAAGCCTGATAAAACCGTGCATCTGGCTTTACTTCCCTTACAGCTTCCAACATATGCAGTACACCCAGACCAGTGACTTCTCCTGTATAAACAGGCTGTAACCAGGAATCAGCTACAAATGATTGTGCACCGAGGTTATATACCTCATCAGGGAGGGACAGTTTTACGGCTTGTATCAATGAAGATAAATCAGACAAATCACCTGATACAAATTCGATCTCCTTGACTATATGTTTAATATTTTCATAATTTTCAGTTGATGTTCTCCTTTTTAAGCCATAAACTTTGTATCCTTTTTCTAGAAGAAATTCCGCCAAATATGACCCATCTTGACCAGTGATACCCGTTATAAGAGTTCTCTTCATGATGTCATCCCCAGTCGTGTTTGATGAAAAATTTTCTATTGTATTGTTATGCTGTTATCCCCTTCTTATATTCCCTTATCCAGAAAGGCCAATACCTTTTGAATACAAAAAAACCTTATAGAAAAGACGTTGGTTATTTCTACCAACACCCTTTATATAAGGATTTTTAATTTAGGAAAATAATCTTGCCTTCATTTGCTTGGCAATAACCTCTGGAGAGAAATGATCTTGTATGTCTTGTTTTGCCTGCAATGCAATTTCTTCTCTTTTTTTATGATTCTCAAACGCCTCCCGCATTACCTTTCGGACGGATTGTTCTTTTACCTTTGGCCATTTATGTCCTAAATAGTGAATGCTCCTTGTCCGTTGCAACTCAGGGTGTACGAATTCGAGCTCCTGCTCTGGTTCTATTAGAAAACAATTTTGATCATTCATCCATTCTGTAACTCCTCCCCAATTAATAGATATAACTGGTTTCCCTATCGCCATCATCTCCATCTGTGGCATACCCCATCCACAGGCTCTTTCAGTAGAAATATAGCAGGTGCAGCTTGAATATAGAGACAGAAGATCTTCTCGCGGGGTATTTTCAATCATAATGTGGATATGAGGATTATTTACTTTGTCCGGTATATAGGAAGACACTAAATCAGAAAAATTTTCCTGGCTAATCCAGTATGGAATATATATTTTTAAGATAAGGCTAACATCATCTCTACTAGAAAATTCTTCACAATAACTCTGAATAAGTAAGTCTAAGCCTTTGCGATAATCAAAGGCCAACGAGTACAAAAACTTAAAGGATTTAACTTCACTTGGAAAGGGGTATAAATCAAATTGTTTCGTATATTGGCTACTCTCAATCGGATAATGAATAACCTGTACCTTTGAGGAATCGACACCAGATTCGGTGAATGTCCGATAATTAAATTGAGTAGGTACCCAAATTTCATCCATCTCATTGCATAAATTTGCCCAATGAATTGGTATGCGATCCGTTTCATATAGAGTAATTCCAATCGTTTTTTTAAATCCTTTTTTATCTATATACATAAATGACTCTGAGGGACTATGAATCACAAGAACAGGATCATCACCTAGATTGATTTTGGTGCTAAGGAAATTTGATAACAGTTCGAAATCATCTTCCCCAATTTCTTTATTCATTTTCCCACTATTTACTACATGTACAGGGAGTCCAATATGTTGTAAAGCTCTTAAATAGTTTCTAGAAACATTGCCGTATCCCCCCATATCACCAATAGGACCTATCCACACAATTCCTGAAGGTTTAGACATATTTTCAATCTCCCTTTTCATGATCTATAGAATTAAGTGACCAAACTTCCCTACAAAACTGAAAACATATCATCGGATGGTTTGACCTATTTTCAATTGATATAGAATTGTTCTTTATACAAAGTAATATTACTTCCCGCTTAAATATTTCTCCCATTGTTTTTTAATACTCTCTTTTCCAAACAATTGAATTGCTTTTTTTCTAGCATTTCCGCTGATTTCTTTGGCAAATTCGTAGTTGTTCAATAATTCATGTAAATAAGCCCGTAACTCAAAAATATTATCGGAGAGAAAACCCTCTCTTCCATTTTCAATAATTTCAGGAATTTCAAACGTACGTTGTTGATAAAGTGGATGGTTACCTTGAATTTCTGAAACGGAAACAATAGGAATACCTGTCATAAATGCCTCAATAAAACCAAGGGTATAACTCGTAACCCTAGTACCGGTATAAAAAAATGCTCGATTTTCCTTCATCTCTTGTTTCATTTGTTCATATGTTAGCATTCCTGCGCTTTCAGGCAGCCCCTCATTACCCGGACCAAATAATTTAACCGGAAGTTCCATACAGGCGAAATGGAAAATATTATAGTTGCAATCTATTATCCTTTGTTTCATTAACTGATTAATAGTTATAATTTGTGATTTATTTCCTATCCATTCATCATACTCTTTAGGATCTTTGTAGAACCTAATTATGGAGTCTTCCCCAATATAACCTGGAATCATTTTTTCCCTTGGAGAATACCGAACAATTTCCATGCCTTGTTCTCGATACGGGCGAAGCATTTCTTCAACCTCAGGAACGGATTGGCCGATTGACCGCCAAATCACCCGTTTGTGTTTAATCTTTTCCCAATTATTTATGACCATAGAAGGTGTATGCATAATAATAATAATGTCTTTGTCTGCAACCATGTCGGGATGCAAATCATCTTTTGGAAAACGATCGACTAGATCTGCAAAATGTGGATCATAGGACATTTCTGGTATTGGGGGACGAAGTTTACTACCTTTATGTGGACGGGAATATTGTCCATGTGAAAAACATTCGTATCCTAATTCAGTAAATAGTTTTAGTTCATCATATTCCAATACCTCATGAACCGATAAGTATAAAATTTTCATCTAAAATCGCACAGGATACCCCATCTTCAAACATGCGCAGGGCGTAGCCCAATGTTAAGGTGGGGAGGAATGTGCGTTGACGTAAGCCAAAACACTCCTGAGCTACCTCCTTCCGTGTTATAATTTAATTTGGATAAAGGAGAAAACCGTTGAATATGGAAGGCACTCCTTTACTCGTTTTGCTCTTTGACAAGATATGAGGTTGCTACAAAAAGTCGTTTGTAGCGTAAAATCTTAGACGTATTCGTCTGCCTAGTTGGATGTGGAAGCCTAGTACTGCCACTAGGCAAAGCCGCCTGCGTAACGGTTGCTATTTGGGTATATCCCTTGTAGTAGGGTAGCAGTCAATCTGCCCACGATGTAACACCACACTAAGGAAGGAGTTGCAAGACCCTTGCACTTCTGGGTAGTTACAAGCTCCCACTTCAATCACACCGTAAGGTCGATAAGTGGTGAGTAGTTGACAATCTACCCTGCCACCTCATTACTTTGTGAGCTAAGACACATTCGAAAAGATTATCATAAATCTTGCAAGGCTTTACCAAAACATTCCTTAACTATTTACCTACTCGTATTATTCCGCTTACCCTCAATTTCTTCCTTCATGTCTTCCCATGACAGAAACAAACGTACAATATCATCCTCTTCAAGTTTACTTCCCATCTGCACCTCAATCATTTCAAGCTCCTTGATTGCTTTGATTCCATGCTTTCCACCAATCGGGATGTTCAATACATCACCTGCTTTTACATAAGATATTACATCATCTAGAACAAATTCACCTTCGCCTGAAACAATCACCCATACTTCGCTTCGATTATGATGATATTGGTAGCTGATGTTTTTTCCAGCTAATACACATAGCCGTTTTGTCAGTACTTTCGTTCCATCAGGGGATTCTTTACAATCCAAGACACGGTACCATCCCCAGCGACGTTCCTCAAACATAGGTCGCCTATCAAAATCTTTTACAATCTCTTTGATTTGGTGGCTGCTCTTTTTATCTGAAATCAAAATGCCATCCGAACTTGTAGCGACAACCAAATTTGACATTCCTACTACAACAACCGGAATGTCTAATTCATTGATTATATGTGTTCCTTTACAATCCTCACTCATTGAGCCTCTACCGATGATATTGGTTTGCATTTCATCAGTTAACGTGTTCCAAGTCCCGAGATCTTTCCAATAACCGTTATATGGGATAACGACAATCTGCTTTGCCTTTTCGACTATTTCATAATCAAAACTAATTTTAGGAAGCTTCCCATAGTGTTGAATCAGTTCATCATATTGCGTAGGCAAACCTCTTTCTTCTAATTGATTCATCATATAACCAAGCCTAAACGCAAAAACTCCGCAATTCCACAACGCATCTTGTGTTAGTAATCTTTTAGCCTGCTCTTCTGACGGTTTTTCCTTGAAACCCTTTACTTTACTATATATTTGTAGCTTCTCACTAGGAATAATATAACCGTATTTTGTGGAAGCGTAGGTAGGATTTACACCAATTAAGCCAATTTCCACATCTTCTTGCCTGATAACCCACTCTAAATCTTTGACTTTATCAAAAAATCGATTTTCCACAAACGGATCTACAGGCATTACAGTGATGACTTCGTTTTCATTAACACCAAGAATGGAATACAAATATGCTGCGGCTAACGCAATGGCAGGAAAGGTATCTCTTCGCTCCGGTTCGATAATGATTGGGACCCCGGTATCCAATTGACTTTGAATGACATCCGCTTGATTGTTATTAGTTGAAATATAAGTTACATCCAATAACCCACTCAAACCTAATTGTCGCCAAATTCTTTGAACCATGGACTCTAGCTTATTTTCTGGACTCACCAACATTTTTAGAAATTGCTTAGATCTATAATCATTGGAAAGCGGCCATAATCGTTTTCCTGATCCTCCTGACAGCAATATAAGTTTCATATCATGCACCTCAATACAGTAAATTCGTTACAAATTTCTCTCCTCTGAACTACTATCATATGAGTGCATGTGACAATGTGAAATGGATAAAAGTCAATGGATCTTTAGAATGAACAACATTTACGGATTCCGTTAGTCCAGCAACAACTATTGAAGAATGTAATGCAGGATAACGAGTAATAGAAAACAATAACACCTTCATTGCTACGTTAACGTCACACGGGAATGGGGAATTGAACTAAGCAGAAGACATGCTTTTTATCAGGGCATTTGTAACAGATAGTAATGGTGAATCATACACTAAAACGTAAATTAAAAAAAGGAGGGTGCTATTACCTTGAGTATGCCAACGATACCCGCTGAGCCCCATCGTCCCAATCGTAAAGAAATCATTATAGACTTATTGGAATCAATAGCATTAGAGGAAATTGCTTTATCACATCTTTTAAACGCTGAAGCGGAAAAAATTCAAGCTTTCGTTGGGGAATGTAAGGATTTCCCTACAGAGCCCACAAACTGTGAAATACTCCAATTCAACAGAGAAGCAACAAGATTTGTTGAAACAATCTTAATGAAAGAATGGCTATTATTAAGGAAACTTGAGAATGTATTAGAATTAATCCCAGATGATTCATGCTGTGAGTAAAACTCATCAAAATTAGTAAATATTCTTTTGAGGAAGGGGGGAAGGTGTTGTTCTATCGATTCGATGAAGAAAAATATATATCTTTCTTATGGTCAATCTTCCATATGGAGCGTTCTGTTCATAAATATTTACATTCAATACATGATATGTTGATTGCAATTAAACATAACGATAAAAATAAAAGTGAAAATGACGATGCAACCATCATTGTAAAAAATCATATAGTACCACTGCTACAACGTATTGCTGACTTAGAAGGAATTATGTTAAGAAAGACTTTTTATATTTTCGAACATACTTGCCCTCATACCCAAATAGATGCAATGCTCCGTATATCCAAAGAGCGTTTTGATGAGAGATTCCTAAATACAAAGGCTTTATTATCTGATATAAATATAAAACTTAAACAAGTCTATCCGAATTATAAGATTATTGATGAAACAATCGGGAGTATTATATTTCTAGAAACGAGAAGAAAGCAATTTTTTTTAGTCCCTAAGCAATGGAAAGAAAATAATGACCCTTCGAAAGTATGGTTAGCATATAAACCGTGAACATTAACCTTAAATAGTACTAAGGACAGCTAGCTCTCTTACGTGTACAGGAATAGCTAGCATTAAAAAAACTCAGACCACACTAGGTCTGAGTTTTTTAAATCTAGACTTTTTGATTTAATCCCCATTTAAGTGACTATTCAAGCAGTTAGATACTATCAATGAATCTGGCAGTTCGCACGAATACTAAATTAGGGTTTGTAAATTAAGTCGATGGGTTTCTTACCTACTGGAATTATAATCATTACTTTGTTAGTCGTAGTGTCAATTACATACACGTCATTTGAAACTTCATTGTCTACATACAAACGACTCATGTCCTCGTTAGGCATAACACCATGTGGGGTTTTACCAACGTTAATTTTAGTTACTAAAGTCTTATCCTCTGTCTTATAGACTTCCACTTGGTTCGCATCCCCCGTTACACTAAGGTAAGCAAAATTCCCTTGTTTGGTTGTAATAAAATGAACATGGTTAGGTTTAGGTCCAACATTAAAAATCGATTTCACAGTCAATGCTTTCGCATCGATAACCGTAATTTTAGATGTATCTTTATTTACTACCCATACTTCAGATCCATCTGGTGTAGTCATGATAAAGGGTGAGAATTTTCCACCGACCGTTAGTTTTTTGACAGACTTATGAGTATCCATGTTGATAATATCAACTTGATCTTCTTTTTGGCTCGAGATAAATGCGTATTTTCCATCGTTTGAGAATACAGGCATTCCAGGACCATTTACGGTTTTAATCTTTTCTTTAAGAGTCAGTGTCTCGGGATCGATGACGTCGATATAATCTTCCCCCCGAATGGTTACCCAAGCTTCTTTCCCGTCATTTGTAAACATAATAGCATGAGGCTCACGACCAACTGGAAGGTAGCCCACCACTTTATTTGTCTCTGTATCGATTTTCACTACATCACTCGATCCCCGAGCTGTTACAAGAAGAATTTTTCCATTCGGGGAAAGCCAGGCACCATGTACGTCAATAAACCCATTATATAGGGGACGATGAATATCTTCGTCTCCTAAAGGGATGTCCATTAAAAACTTATTGGTTGATGGGTCAATGACTGACACTGTATTCGAAATCTCATTCATGGTATAGACACGTGGAGGTTGATTATCTTCTTTATGACCCATCATCATAGCATGACTAGTACTCGTAGTTTCTGCACTCGTCTGAACACTGCTGTTTTTACTACAAGCAGCTAAAAAAGTGAAGGACATCCAGACAGAAAGAAATAAAATCCATTTTTTCATGAATAAAAACCTCCTATTTTTTCTCTATTAAGATAACGAAGAACGTGTAAAATCAGTTTGGTATTTTTAAAGATTTCTATTTTTTGGAATATTTAGTGTATTATATAATCTAACAGAACTGATTGTTGGAATTACGCTTTCATTTTTACTTCCCTAGTTATTTTCTATTTTCTGCTTAGTTCATGTCTTGATAGGAAAACGGATCCATAAAATCCTAAAAAATATCTCGTTATGCTCCCATGTTTTCATTATATCCATATACTTCTAAATAAAATAGAAACCTCTTTTATGTTTCCGTCGTTTTTTATAAATAAAGGGTTGGTCATTAACATTGAGGAGTGTTCCTACCATGCATAAAAGAACAGATGAAGAATTAATATGCCTTGTGCTAGATAAATCTCGACCTGCATTAGAGGAACTTTATGATCGCTATGTACGTCTCATTTATTCTTTTGCCATGAAATCAACCCATGATGAACAGATGGCAAGAGAAATTGTGCAGCTTGTTTATACCCGGTTATGGACCACAGAAGGAGTTTATGATTCGAAGAAGGGTCAATTTGTCAGTTGGCTCCTTACCATCACACGCAATATCACAGTGGATTACCTTCGTAAAAAAAAGCGGGAAGAACGTTTTGTCACAATTACCCTTGAACATTGGAATGAAATTCCTGTCCATCCTAACCATTCTCCAGAGACCATCGTCTCTCATAAATTGATAAAGCAACAAATTCAAAGCGCATATCAGTGGTTATCCGAAAGCCAGATTCAACTCATTCAACATGTATACTGGGAAGGATATTCTTTAACCGAGGTTGCCCAAATGAGAAATGAACCGTTGGGAACGATTAAGAGTCGACTTCATCAATCCTTAAAGATATTACGGAAACATTTACGAATCGAGATGGAGGGATAAAATATGAAAAGTCAGGCTCACGTTAATTGCAACCACCTCATGTCCTATATTATTGGAGAATGTTCAGAGAAAGAGCGTATCATGTTCGAAAGACATCTGCTCACATGTTCATCTTGTCAAAAAGAAGCAAAGGAACTACAGGATATTTGGGACGTTATTCCTTTTCATTTAGAAGAAGTACATGTACCTTCTGATTTGAAAACAAAAGTCATGAATTCTATTTTTAAAACAGAGGACATGGAACCATCACAAGTACATATAAAACACGCTGATAGAAAGATATCTGAAAAGAAAGAAGCAATTATGAAGTGGAGAAAACCTTCCCTATTGTTTTATATAGGGACTGTTGCTGTTTTACTGTTTACATTACTTGGTTCGTTAGTAAACAACATGGTCATACAGAAGAAACTACAAGCAACAGAAGAACAATCATCTCTGCCTACACAGATTCTCAAAGTGTTCTCATTAACCTCAGCGGATGCTACCGAAGACTCAGCAAAAGGAACGGTATGGCTTTTAAAACAAGGGAAGGATACAAAGATCATTGCTAATTTAGAAGGACTTTCGGCAACAAAAGGGAATGAAGCCTACCAGGTATGGCTCATTAATAAGGGGCAAAGACGGAATGCCGGAACCTTTTATGTTGAACAAAATGGAAAAGGCGCCTTGTCGTATATAATGGTTCATCCTGAAATCCCGTTTGATTCGATAGGCATTACTTTAGAGCCTGATGCAGATGGAACATATCCCCGCGGTAGAAAGATATTAGGAACGTAACCCCTTCATGGAACCTTTAAATCTCTGTGTGTTATGTAAATTACAGCTGATCACAAGATCAGCTTTTTTATTTAGATGGATTCAGAAAGACGCAATTTTTACTACAACTGAAGATGCTGGACATTGACAACATTTAAGAAAGTAAATTAGAAAAATAAAATAGAGTGACGAGAACCTCTTGGGTTTCTCGTCACTCTATTTTATTGGTTAAATGTAGTTTTAACATTTACGATATACCATACATTTTTTACACCTTGGCCATTCACATCGCCTTTTGACTTATCATTCACAAAATAATAAAGAGGATAGCCTTTATAAGTCACTTGTGCTTGTCCAGTATCAGCTCTTGTAATGGTATTAAAATCTTCTTTGTTAAATCCTTGAGGAACCTTAAAATCAGTAGCATTAAATGGAGGCCAAGTTTTTAGACATTCGTCTTTACAAGTACTTAGTCCTGATTTATCGTTCTTGAAATAATATAATGTCAATCCTTTAGAATCAGCTAAGTATTCTCCTACTTTTTCGTTTTGTAATAATTGTAAACTGGAAGTGTCGGTATTTTTGGTTACTTCACTAGCAGTTTCTTTACTTGCACTGGCACTTTGGGCATTCTCCTTGTTACTGCTACATGCTGCTAAGTTCACGATTAGTAAGATTGATAGTAAAAACATCCACTTTTTCATAGAAACCCTCCTCAATATTTTCTTCAATTAAGTTAACGAAGAAAACCTTGAATCGGTTTGATTAAATTTAAAAAACTCCTCACAAATGTGAGAAGCCTTTAGTTACCGCTTTTGTGATACCGATTATAATCGTTGAAGTTCCTTTATTATGGACTCAAATCTTTAATCATTATTTTGATGCAGAAACAACAGTGAATCAGGTAACCGTTCCTACCACTAATGCTGGATTATTTCCCAAATATCTTGTCTACTGCTTTTGCGTTTGCTAATAATGCTTCCGTCAAATTTTCATCGGAGACAATTTTGTAGTTTCCATCCTTATCCTTCTTCAAGTTCAACGTAACTTCACGAGTTGCCATTGCTGCATCTTTATCAGATAAGTTCTTAATGAAAGTTGATGCCATCATCTGCTGCATCGCCTTGTCAGACTGCTCTTTGTCTTGGCTAAAAGCACTAGCAAAAGCCACGGGCATTATTTCTCCAATTGTCTTTGTCATCACAACAGACATATCAACAGATGTAATTTTCACTTTAACCTCTGCTGTATCATTCTTCTTTGATACTTCTACCGGCTTTTCGAATTTATAACTCTTTGCGATTGCATTGAATATTGCTTTTCCGTCAATACCATCTGTAGTCTCATTCAGTTTGCCGAACTCGTAACCATTGTCTTTCTTCTCAACAAACGTACTCGCCTTTTCATAGTCTCCTTTTTGTATTGCTGTCAAGAACTCTTGCACGGTATCCTTTGGATTTGAGCATCCTGCTAAGACACCGATTGATAATCCTACTACCATAATTAGCGCCAACAATTTCTTCATCTTCTTCATGGTTTATTCTCCTCTTATTTTCTATTAAGCTAGTCATCTAATGTTTCTTGGTATAAATCTATATCATAATGGTCTTCGGCAAAGAATCCTTTACTGAAATGACCGCCACCCGAGATTATATAAAGTGAATCTTACAATTTTACCGTTTTATAGTATATCATTTAGAATATTTAATGTACATAATATCTAAAAATATGTTTTCCCTAAGAATGCCCTCGAACAACTTTCATTAAATTCCTAGCTTATATGTTATAAATATCAACCTAAATATGTAGACTTGTGCTTTTCTTTTCATACCTCATATCGATAAGTTGAAAAAATAGTTTGGCATCTTCCGCATCAAAAAGGGGGGACTAAATAACGTAGAATGTGTAAGATTCGTTTGGGATTTTTTGGGTATTTATACTTTTTTAAACGTTTAGTATGTTATATAATCTAACGGAACTAATTGTAGGTATTACGCTATTATTTTTACTGATATTACAAAATCAGAAAGAAATAGTTTGAGGTTTTGTCATAAAAAACACATAAAATTTGAGAATAGACCCATCATTATTTTTCTACTAAGTACACGTCTTGATAGGAAAATAGATCTATAGAATTTCAAAAAATATCTCGTTGTGCTCCCTTGTTTTCATCATATCCATATATTTTTAAATAAAAATAGAAACCTCTTTTGTGTTTCCGTCGTTTTCTAAAAAAAAGGGTTGATCATTAACATTGAGGAGTGTTCCTACCATGCATAAAAGAACAGATGAAGAATTAATATGCCTTGTGTTAGATAAATCTCGACCTGCATTAGAGGAACTTTATGATCGTTATGTACGTCTCATTTATTCTTTTGCCATGAAATCTACCCATGATGAGCAGATAGCAAGAGAAATTGTGCAGCTTGTTTTTACCCGATTATGGACCACAGAAGGAGGCTATAATTCGAAGAAGGGTCAATTTGTCAGTTGGCTGCTTACCATCACACGCAATATCACGGTGGATTACCTTCGTAAGAAAAAGCGAGAAGAGCATTTTGTCACGATCCCCCCCGAACATTGGAGTGAAATTCCTATCCATGCTCAACATTCTCCAGAGACCATCGTCTCTCGTAAATTGATAAAGCAACAAATTCAAAGCGCATAATAGTGACACTTCCCCAGTTTTAGCTTTAACAAGAGAGCTTTCTCTAGAAGGTTGTAAATACACAACTTTATAGAGCAGGCTCCTTTTTTTGCTTACATAGAAATCTAATTTTACAATCATTACCCGAAAGTGCTAGAGAATAATAATCGCAGATTTATTTATAGTTAGCGTATCATCATTTTAGGATACTATAGTATTCTGGCTCAAAAATATTAACCATCCTATAGCATTCCAATTCATTTATAGTAAAAATTTCACTTTGACCATCGTTCAAGTTTATGTATATTTCTAGTAAAGAAGCCAGTCAAAAACTTAGGAAAACCGAACTCAGTCAGCTTTTGTTTCACTTTATCTTTCATTTGTTCCACTGTTATAGTAGGCTGTGTAAATTCACCATTTTGATAACAGTGGCTGCAATATTTTTTGCTTTGATCCCCATTTTTTTCTGTACCTCCCCCTTGTTCGTCTCGTGTTAAAGGCATGCCGCAGCTTTGACAATTCTTATAACCTTTTTCCATATCGTTTAGCTCCTAACTACATGTATGTATTCTTTTTTAACTTGCAACGAACAGTATTCCGCGTGTGTCACATAATCAATTACTATAATTTTACTTTCAGGAGAAATATCTAGCAAGAATTCATCATTCTTCAATCTTCCATTTTCAACTGAAATTAAAAACTAAATACTAACAATTTATCTTTTTATATCATTTCATTTGCATGGCTTACAAATCTTCCTGCACTACGCTCATGGACAGAATCTGGTTACTTAGCTATTGGGGCTACCTCGGAAGTTTTTACTTCTGAGACAAGTATTCCATTTTGAAACGGAATACTTGTCTCATCTCAATTGTCAACTATTATACATCTCAAAGATACGTAATCATTCACACATATTTCCATAAAGATTTGTTCAATTTAAGGGTAGGAGGTGAAAAGATTGGACTCATTCGAAAAAGCCTATGAGCAATACAAGCAACAAGGTACCCCTATTCCCAATAAAATTGGACAGACTGAGGCGGAAGAAATCGTCGCAGTAAGAAAAAACGACACTGACAATATTATTGCCGTCAAGACGAACCGAGGCCGGGAACTGGATTACCCGACAGCGATTTCCGAAGCCAAGGCAGGAAACCTAGCAAATGTCGATGTCTTCCATAAGTATGGCCGAGACATTTTACGAAGCGAACCAGATGGAGTGAAAGAAAATAACTTAAGTGAACTGCCGGAGTTTTAAAGAGAGAGAAGAGAAATCTGTAGTCTGGCGTAACGGGGAGTTTAGGGTATCTTGCCCCTCGGGGCAAGATACCCTAAACTCCCAACTCCCCTCCAAATATGGTAATAAAGCAAAATAAAGTGGCTCACTTTTGAAGTGATCGCTCTGGCTCAAATTAATATTGATAAATACACCTTTATCCCAACAGTTATTCGCACTAATACCCGTTTCAATCAATAGCATCATTATCGTATAATCTCTTAACCCAACAAAAGTCCGCATATTACATGCATGCAGAATATCCTTTAGCTGCTGTTTAACTAAACGTTTGAACGACTTTCTTTCTATCCTTCAATAGCTGAAGACTACCTATAGGTGTCTTTTTTAATATCCCTTGCAACCAAAAATTGAAAAGGCCCGAATAGCTCTCAAACGAGTATTAATAGTAACTTGTCTTAATTCTTTTTTCTTCATAATCATGAAGATATGACTGGGTATCACTTCTGTATCAATCTTATTAAGAGGTAAATCTAACCCTTGTTCCAATAACATTTTCCAAGTAACGTTTAGCTTATTACGATAGTACCTAATAGTATGCTCACGCAGATTTCGTAATTCACAGTCTTCTTCAAATAGTTTCTGTGCTTGCTTAAACGTGTATTCATCTTCTTGCTTTCTTGCATCCTTCTTGCACAACCTTGCGATAACCCATACTTGCCACCCACCTTATACGATTTTACGCACACGATTTTCTACAAAAAAATCGTATAAGGTGAAAATAAAAAAGACCTTCACATTGGGTGAAAGTCCTTGAAATTACTGATCTTATACAGTCTTGAGATACCGGTGGTCGGGGTCGAACCGACACTCCAGAAGGAACACGATTTTGAGTCGTGCGCGTCTGCCAATTCCGCCACACCGGCAAAATATGGAGGCGGCAACCGGATTCGAACCGGTGGTAAAGGTTTTGCAGACCTCTGCCTTACCACTTGGCTATGCCGCCAGATTATAAAAGCGGAAGACGGGATTCGAACCCGCGACCCCAACCTTGGCAAGGTTGTATTCTACCACTGAACTACTTCCGCAAATATGGGCCATGAAGGGTTCGAACCTTCGACCCTCTGATTAAGAGTCAGATGCTCTACCAACTGAGCTAATGACCCGAATTTTGGCTGGGCTAGCTGGATTCGAACCAACGCATGACGGAGTCAAAGTCCGTTGCCTTACCGCTTGGCTATAGCCCAACAAAAAACGAATAAATATGGGGCGGCTGATGGGAATCGAACCCACGAGTGTCGGAACCACAATCCGATGCGTTAACCACTTCGCCACAACCGCCATAATTTTGGCAGGGGTAGTAGGAATCGAACCCACATTGGAGGTTTTGGAGACCTCTGTTCTACCATTAAACTATACCCCTATATAATTGGTGGAGGGGGGCAGATTCGAACTGCCGAACCCGAGGGAGCGGATTTACAGTCCGCCGCGTTTAGCCACTTCGCTACCCCTCCATATAATGGTGCCGGCTAGAGGACTTGAACCCCCAACCTACTGATTACAAGTCAGTTGCTCTACCAATTGAGCTAAACCGGCAAGTTTAAAATGATTATATGTTATAAGGATTTTTCACTTGTCATCTTCAGTTAATTAGCAAAGACGTAACTCATAATACAATTAATATTATTATAAATATAATTACATACATTATCTATAATAATTTTATTTGTAAATGGTGGCTCGGGACGGAATCGAACCGCCGACACGAGGATTTTCAGTCCTCTGCTCTACCGACTGAGCTACCGAGCCAAATGGCGGTCCCGACCGGGATCGAACCGGCGATCTCCTGCGTGACAGGCAGGCATGTTAACCGCTACACCACGAGACCATTTGGTTGCGGGGACAGGATTTGAACCTGCGACCTTCGGGTTATGAGCCCGACGAGCTACCGGACTGCTCCACCCCGCGACGATAATTAAAATATATATTTGTTTAATATGGTGGAGGATGACGGGATCGAACCGCCGACCCTCTGCTTGTAAGGCAGATGCTCTCCCAGCTGAGCTAATCCTCCATATTCGAATTGGTGACCCGTACGGGAATCGAACCCGTGTTACCGCCGTGAAAGGGCGGTGTCTTAACCGCTTGACCAACGGGCCGGCTCTGGCGGAGAGCGAGGGATTCGAACCCTCGATACGCTTTAGACGTATACACGATTTCCAATCGTGCTCCTTCGGCCACTCGGACAGCTCTCCATAATATGGCTCCGCAAGTAGGATTCGAACCTACGACCTATCGGTTAACAGCCGATTGCTCTACCGCTGAGCTATTGCGGAATGACCCGCCTGGCAACGTCCTACTCTCACAGGGACAAAGTCCCAACTACCATCGGCGCTGAAGAGCTTAACTTCCGTGTTCGGTATGGGAACGGGTGTGACCTCTTCGCCATCATTACCAGACTCTTAT
>NZ_JBLREB010000006.1:0-82117 GCF_048159605.1 Ectobacillus polymachus
AACCTTTAGCATTAGCAAAGATTCGTAAAAATTCTACTTGGTTTTCTAAATCCTTCTTTTGACTTTGATTGGACACTCTAGCATAGAGGATGGTTTTTCCTACTTTATTTTCTTGCGAAATCCCCGTATATTCTCGATACTACGATTCAATATAGATATAGTACCTTCTTCCTTTGGGGTTTCGGTGAGCCACCAACTTGCCGTCATTATCCCAACGCTGTAATGTAATGACACTTACGCCTATCATAGACGCAAATTCTTTCTGTTTGTATATCTTTTCCATAATTACATTATACTAACATTGATCATTTTTGCGTATATTTTTATTATCTGTTTTTATCTCCTGCTTTTCCAATCGTTTGATTCTTTATTGTAGCTTTATGAACATAAAAAAAGGGCACCCATTGCCAGATGCCCTTATCCACTACCTATTTATTCCGTTTTCATCCCGGTATAAATCAATACCGCATCCCGAAGGAATTTCGCTGTGCCTGGATGTGCTTTATCATAATAAGCGGTAAATCGTTTATCATCTACATACATTTGTGCTATGCCTGCATGGGCTTCCTTCGTGTAGCGGTCCCAAAAATAACATAGCCATCTACGATGAAGGTCGGCAGCTTTCTGAGCCAGTTCGCTTGCTGGATCACCCGTTACAAAAGCCTTGTTTAACGTATCTAGAACCTCTTTCCCAAGCTTCTCTACTTCAGCATACTGCTCCTCCGTCATGCCCTTTATTTTTTGATTCGAACGATCAACCTGTTCGTCCCCATACTTCGCTCTCGCTTCCTTACCGTACTTCTTTTCATTCTCATCAATCAGCTTTTGTTTAAAGCCTTTGAATTTTTCTGTATCGTTCATGGTCATTCTCCCTTCCCTGGCAGATAATGTTCTTTCAACATTCGCAAGTAAGACATCTAATTGCCTGCGTTTTGTCAGAAGCTTTTCACGATGTTCCTGTAGTGCTTTTCTGTCATCGAAGGACAGAGAATTCAAGATTTGCTTAACGGTTTCTAAATCGACATCAAGCTCGCGATAAAAAAGAATTTGCTGCAGCCGATTCACTTCTGTTTGCCCATAGATGCGGTATCCTGATGCATTGATTCTTGCCGGCTTAAGAATACCAATTTCATCATAGTACCGTAGCGTCCTGCTCGTAACTCCGGCCAATTTTGCCAGCATATGCACTGTATACTCCATGCCCTCATCTCCTGACAAAATCATGATAAACCTTTACGTAACGTGAATGTAAATAGATAATTATGAATTTTTCTCCTATATTTACAACTATTTATGTATTCATTTCTTTTACCTCATGCATTTCTTTCGTTACTCTTCTGTTTTTACCAAAATAATTTGTACCTATAACTCCTGCAAGAATGGCAATTGTACCAATAATGTGATAATACCGTATTGTTTCATGCAAGAACATCACACCAGCTATAACTGTGATAAGCGTTGCAAAATTGCTAAATACACTCATTTTCGAAGCTTCGATTTTCGATAATGTATAATTCGATAAAAATGCTGTGCAGAGTGAAGAGAGAACACCTAAATAGATTATGGATACAACGAACGGAATGCTTAAAAACGGCGTAAAAAACGACGGAACGGATTTCTCTATTATATGGTCTGTTATCGCAATACTATTAAACACGATAAAAGCAAAAAAGGTCATCAAGTAGGTTAACGTAAAGAGGGAATACTGTCTTGTCAGTTTCCGAGCTAACACATTATAGAGAGCACTAGCTAAGGAAGATAAAAGAATGAGAACCGTCCCTTTTACACTGTAAGACGCCTCACTCACATTATTCATAATGAAAATAAAAATAACCCCTGCAACGGATAGGAAGGTACATACAGCTTGCACTGGGCTGGCGTATTCTTTTAATACAAATGCCGCTAATATTAAAGTAAAGATTGGAATCGTAGCTTGGATAATTCCTGCCTCTGAAGAAGAGGTATAAACGAGGCCAAATACTTGAAATGTAAAGAACAATGTCGGATATAGCAATGCCAAACACAAAATAGGCAGAACATCCTTCATCTTAATTTTTATGGATATCTTGTTAAACACAAGTATCAGTGTCGCCGCAAAAAATGCAATTGTAAATCGGTGTGCCAGTGAATCGATTGGACTTGCTACTGTTAATGTAATTTTTACAAACATAAATGCAAACCCAATAATACATGCATATAACATAGCGGCTGCATAGGCCTTTTTATGTGATGCCATTGATTATCATCTCCCATTCTCTTGGCCTATTACGAGGATAATTTTATTTATATTCCATTCGTTTTGCTGTATTTAATACTTCTTCTACAACAGATTCACCCTCGCTTTTATCACGATCAAACCACTTCCAGCTTTCATGTAGTTTAATTCTGCCATCCGGTAAAATTTCTGGGGTAGAATCACATTGTCCTCCCCTTATTTCATTTTTCGTATTGACATGATTGTATCTAAACTGTAAGTCCTTTACGATGCCTATTAATATACCTTTTACAATCTCTCCCCCGCTATAGGTAGCTGAAAGAATACTTCCTTCTTGCCTATATTCAAAAAACGTTTTTGATGAGACTTCACCGTTAGATGTATTTTCAATTGATACGAATTTACGTCCATCATAATTTATCACAAGTGACACCTCTTTTATTTTAGATTTTCAAAGCATGCGGTTAATGTTTTTGTATGTAATACAATCACTTTTTCAGAACGGACCATGATTCCTCTAGTTCTACCAGTAATCCTTTTATTTGGATTACATCTTCTTTTACATTTGCTTGTTCAAGTAATGATGGCAAAGCATAAGCCTCGTAATGTTTGTGTGCATATATGTGCTCCCATAAAGAAACGACTAAATATCTATATGGATGATTCTTTTCATTTTTACAGAAGACACCTGCCAGCATTCCTTCCGAATTGTTCATTCCTACATTCCAAATATTCTTTTGCACCCATTCAAAATGATCTCGCTTTTCATCTCGAACAAGACAATCTGCGATGCGAAGTATCGTACCTTTACTGAAAAGCTTCAAGATATCTTGTTCATTGATATCTTGAAGCTTTTCGTAAATCTGAACAGAGATACTGTCATATGTGCTTTCTTGTTCATTTTCTTTAAAAATAGTATTATGCTGATCCTCCATGAAAGCTTGATAAGCATCATTATCTCTCCAGAAAGAAAGAATTGCTGCTTGTGAAGTATGCTTCCTATCCCATCCTCCAACTTGCCCTAAAAAACCATCTAAGTTTTTTAGAACGTCCCATTGCTCCTGTGCTTGTGAAAACAAGGCTTTCTTATTTTCTGGCACGTTACATTGAATCCATTTCACGAGCATTTTATCATCACTCCAAATATATGAAATTACCTAGATGATATTATCCATAAAGTTAATTGTGCTCTACATACTCTACAATCACAAAGATAGATTAGTTGTTTACCAGCCCTTGCGTTTACATAATGAAGTAATATGTGCAAGATGATGCTGACCATGCCAAGCATAAATACCTATATTTTTTCCTACTGAAACTTCACCTAAGTCAGGATGTATAAATGTTTTTTTCAGGTCAGCAGGGCTTAGACTCCGTAACAGCTTGACCCAGCGTGTGTGCAATCCTTCAAGTAGAGAAAGCGAATGGCTAACAGGCAATTCGTAATCAGGAAGTTCTGCCCATTTCCCTTCATCATAGGTCTTAATAATAGGATTGTCTTCCGTAAGAGCTAATTTAAATCGAATATACGCATTCATATGACTATCCGCAAGATGATGTACAACCTGCCGTATCGTCCACCCTTCTAAGCGATAGGGTGTATCAAGCTGTTCATTTTCTAAGTCTCCTATAGCATCACGTAATAATTTTGGTAATTCTTCAATCTTATTTATCCAGCCCTCAATCACCTGAGCTGTTATCTCACCATCAAACTGAAATTCCCCAATTGGATATCTATCGTTCACTTTCTGTTCCTCCCCTCACATGCCAGTAACAAAAAAAGCACATCTCAAGATAACCATATCTTAAGATGTACTTTTTTACAATTTTTAGATTAAGTTCTATATATTGTAGAGCCTTAGGCTGCTTTGCTTGCTCCAGCCTTTTGTCTTGTTTCTGGGAAGGTAGCAACCAAAAAGATGTATATGCTTGAAACAGCAATAAAGAAAATCATCGCTGGCGTGTAGCCGGCTGTGCCTAAAATATAACTCCAAACAATGGTAGCGATTGTTTGGCCTGCGTAAGCCAATGCCCAGAATAAACCGAACATAATCGTTAGTTTTTGTGGAGTCATTCCCTTTAATTCATGAGGAAGGTTCAAAAAGATCGGGTACTGTATAAACATAGCAAATCCAGATATAGAAATAAGAATGTATGCAAGAAGCGGATTTGTATTAGCAAACACTAAAGTGAGTGCAAATGTTCCGACCATCGCGATTCCAGTTAACACAAGAGTTGGCTTACGTGGAAGATCTCGATTTCCAATTGCAATTCCTGCGAATGTTCCTAGAATTCCAAAACCAGATATTAATAAGTTCGTAATAGATCCATTCAATAATGTATATTGTTCAAAGATAGCTTTAAAGCTTACAAGAGATAAAACATATAATGTTAGGAAGGAAGCAAATGCCATACCATAACGCCATAGAAACCCATCCTTAAACGCATCTTTATATCCATATGCCTCAGCTTGTCCATCATTATTTGTTTTCATTTCAAAATTTTCTGCTTTCCAAAGCCATAGAGCAAAAAATATAATCGTTAATCCAGCAAAACATGTTAGTGTTAAACGCCAGTTAACAACCGTTTGTTTAGCGAAAAGCGTAAATACAACTGCCACGATAAATGCACCGACATTATACGAAACCGTATTGGCAGCATTGATGCGTAACTTTGTTCTTGCATCTGATACATAATGAGCAACAACAGGGTTCATATACACAATAACCATTGAGCCCCCTACAGCCATTACCATTCTTGCTACAGTATATGCCCAATAATTAGGAAGATAAATTGCGACAAGCCCCATCATTAAAAGCCCAATCGCCACTCCAGCTGCTTTTTTGGGCCCTAATTTCATGAGCACAATCGCTGCTAAAATGTTTGCAAACACACGAGCTGTTGTAATAGAATAATTAACTAATTGAGAGATAATAGGATTTACCGGTCCGCCAAAAAAAGTTTTCGTAATTTGCGGTGTCAACGAAGACCCAGCTACCCAGTTCATCGCAAAGGTTACATAAGCAAGCCATAAAACAGCCATCATAACATAACCTTTTTTAGAGTTTGTTGTATCCATAATGTCACCTTCTGTCTGTTATTTGCACTTTATATTATATATTACAAAAGTATTAAAAGACACAAAATGTTCAACAAATCTTCATATTGATTGCGCTTACTTGTCACAAATGTGTATTTTGTGAATATTTTTCATTGTATATTTAAAAAAAAAGAACGATTCCCCATTTTGAAGAATCGTTCCACGTACTCACTTCGTTAATCCATTTCCCTATATTTCCCTACATGCCTCTAGTGTTATGTCTGCAACATGTCTTGCTGTTAAACCATATTTAATTAAAAGATCATTTGGATTTCCACTTTCTCCAAAAGTANCCATTTCCCTATATTTCCCTACATGCCTCTAGTGTTATGTCTGCAACATGTCTTGCTGTTAAACCATATTTAATTAAAAGATCATTTGGATTTCCACTTTCTCCAAAAGTATCCTGTATACCAATCATTTTAATCTTGCATAAGTTATATGGTGATAATACTTCACATACGGCACTTCCTAGTCCACCAATCACACTATGTTCCTCACAAGTAATGATTAACTCATGATCTTCTGCTAAGCTGATAAGAAGTTCACGATCAATTGGTTTTATCGTATGGATGTTTACCACGGTTGGATTGATTCCTTGTTTCACTAATTCTTCTTTTGCTTTTATAGCTTCTTGAACCATTAAGCCAGTCGCAATGATTGCGACTTTACTTCCTTTATTTAAAACTACACCCTTACCAAGTTGAAAGCTATCCTCATTTTCATATACCTTTTCAACTGGACATCTTCCTAACCTTACATAACAAGGTCCATCTATTTCAGAGATTGCCTTAATGGCTGCTTTTGTTTCCATCTCATCACACGGCTGCACTACTGTCATTCCAGGTATTGTACGCATTAAAGCTATATCTTCGATTGATTGATGACTAGCACCATCTTCCCCAACACTTATTCCTGCATGTGTTGCACATACTTTTACATTTAAATGGGGATATCCAATACTATTGCGAATTTGCTCAAATGCTCTACCTGCGGCAAACATAGCAAAGCTACTTGCATAGACTATTTTGCCACTAGCAGCTAAGCCGGCAGCTACCCCCATCATATTTCCTTCTGCTATTCCCATATTAAAATGTCTTTCTGGACAAACCTTTTTTGCATCAATCGTTTTCGTTGATTTTGTTAAATCAGCATCTAAAACGACAATGCGTTCATTTTCAACAATTAACTCTGCCAGTGCTTTACCATATGCTTCTCTTGTTGCTACTTTACTCATGATCATCACCTAATTCTTTCAAAGCTTGTGCTAGCTGTTCCTTATTCGGAGCACTTCCATGCCAAGCATAGTCATTTTCCATATATGAAACACCTTTTCCTTTAGTGGTATGAGCTATAATCACCGTTGGCTTATCTTTGCATTCTTTTGCTTGATTAAAAGCCAAGGCAATTTCTTCAAAGTTATGTCCATTTATTTCAATGACATTCCAATTAAAAGCTGCAAACTTTTTATCAATAGGGGTAGGATTTAATACATCCATAATATTTCCGTCTATTTGGAGTTTGTTGAAATCAACAATCGCACATAAATTATTTAATTTATAATGAGCAGCACACATTGCGGCTTCCCAAACTTGCCCTTCTTCACACTCTCCATCGCCCAACAAAGTGTATACTCGATAATGGTTGTTATCAATCTTATTCGCAAGTGCCATTCCAACTGCTGCAGAAATACCTTGACCTAATGAACCCGTTGACATATCTACTCCAGCGATGTAGTTCATGTTCGGATGTCCTTGTAGTTTGGAATTAATTTTTCTAAATGTGTTTAAGTCGTTTTTGCTTAATAATCCTTTTTCAGCTAGTACCGCATATAGTAATGGAGATGCGTGCCCTTTTGATAAAACAAAGCGATCGCGATTAAGCGCTTCCACATTTGTGCTATCAATTTCCATTTCATTAAAGTAAAGGTACGTAATTAAATCTGCCGCTGACAGAGATCCTCCAGGATGACCTGAGTTAGCTTCGCTTACCATTTTTACAATACTTTTTCGAACTTCTTTTGCATGATATTGTAGATCTATCATGTATTCCACGTCCTATCGCTTAATCTGTTTTTCTAATTGATGTTTTTTCTATTAAACACAATGTCATCTCAAAGTATATGAAACCCTTTACCTTTTGAACTTAACCATGCACCTCTCAATTTTGATAGATGATGACAGTGTAAGAGAATACATGGTCAATTCAAAAGAATGTGAACAGTTTCACTTAAACTTAATTAGTATTTTCACTTACTGTCCTAATTCATGTAATGATACTATCTTAACTTTGGTAACAAGCTTTGACCGAACTTAGGCAATGATACACCAAAATTATCTGCAACAGTCGCACCAATATCAGAGAAAGTTTTACTTACAGGAAGTTCATTTGGTTCTTGAAGCATCTTACTAAATAAGAGTAATGGAATATACTCTCTTGTGTGATCTGTCCCATGATGTATTGGATCATTCCCATGATCAGCAGTTATCATTAACAAGTCATCTTCTCTTAATTCTGCAAGTACATCAGTTAATCTAGCATCGAACTCTTCTAATGCTTTTCCATAACCAATAGGATCTCTTCTGTGACCGTATAACGCATCAAAATCTACAAGATTTAAGAAGCTTAAGCCAGTAAAATCTGTATGAATTGTTTCCATAAGCTTATCCATACCATCCATATTAGACACTGTACGAAGAGACTTTGTTACACCTTCTCCATCATATATATCTGAAATTTTACCGATTGCTAATACATCATAGCCTTCATCTTTCAACTCATTCATAACTGTTCTATCAAAAGGTTTCAAAGCATAATCATGACGGTTTGCTGTTCTAGTAAACTTACCTGGCTCTCCAATAAATGGACGAGCAATTACTCTTCCTAGCATGTATTCTTCGCGTAAAGTTACTTCTCGAGTAATTTCGCAAATTTTGTATAGTTCTTCAAGTGGAACTATTTCCTCATGTGCTGCAATTTGAATAACTGAATCTGCAGATGTGTACACAATTAAAGAACCTGTTTTTACATGTTCTTCACCTAACTCATCTAAAATAGCTGTACCACTTGCAGGTTTATTTCCGATTATTTTTCTACCTGTTTTTTCTTCAAGCTCTTGAATTAACGCATCGGGGAACCCATCTGGAAACACACGGAATGGCGTTTCAATATTTAACCCCATAATTTCCCAGTGGCCTGTCATTGTATCTTTTCCATTAGAAGACTCTTGCAGTTTCGTATAATACGCTAGGGGCTTTTCCACTTTTTTAATTCCAGGTATTTCTTCAATATTGCTTAAACCTAGCTTTTCAATGTTCGGCATATTCAATCCGTTCATTTTCTCTGCTATGTGTAAAAAAGTATGAGCACCTTTATCTCCAAACTTTTCTGCATCAGGAGCTTCACCAATTCCTACAGAGTCCATTACAATTAAGAATATTCTTTTAAAATGTGGTAATTGTTTCATTTTAATACTTCCTTTCTAATTCTTTTTTTGTTCATTAGCAGGTAATATTTCGTAACATACAGCATTCCAACTGAAGCTAAACCAGCGGATTGAATTACTCTTGAAACAACAATACATAAAAAATGAGTTTTGAAAAAAATACCCCATTATAGATCCAATAGATAATAATATAATCCTAACAACTAATCATGTTCGAACACTAATTGGTCGTAATAAAAACTAGAAAGTACTATAAACAATATAATCATTCAGCAGGTTTAAACGCTTTCATTTCTAGGGAGATAAAAATAGATGTTTTTCATCTTATCTACTTGTATAATAACTTGTCTAATTTTATTATGCTCTTATTCTAGCACTGGTATGATTATTTAGCAATATTGTTTTTGAATCCAATAAAGTATTGATTTCATCTTGAAATACAATACTTAAAGGTTCTTTATTTATTTATATTTGTTTGTTAGTAATAGTAATAATTATGTCACTAAAACTTTCGATTACAATCCACAAACCTACCAAATTCTTCATCATATTTTGATGGAGTAAACTCTATTAATTCATAATCAGCAATATCATGTATGTAAAATGGGTCTTCTTTAATGATTTTCATTACTTGGTCTTTAGATGTCTGATTAATTAAAATGACGCCACCTACGCGTGGATTTCTTCTACCAGAAAATATGAAATTCTTTAATTTGTAATTTTTATCCAAATACAGCTTGTGTTCTTCTAAATATTCATCTACTTTTTCTAAAGATTGTTTGTAAGTTAACAACGCAAAAAACATAAAAAAATCCCCCTCTTCAATTTTTTTCTAATTATATACCTCCCTATATATACTGTAAATAAAGTGAAACCTATCCATAGCATGAACCTGCTTTGCCAATCGTACTCTTTTCTTCTTTAAAGACTACTAAGTGAACTACCCACCACTTAAACTCTTACGATTTTTGAAGTGGGGGCTTCTCGACTTATCGCTGCTTTTAGTAGCCAACGAAAACTGACCGAGCTAACCCTCTTGTTCCAAGAGTTTATCTCATTATGCTAACGCTACTAAGCTTAATCCTTCTCTTTTGATATTGATAGAAGCATCCCAGTCCCTGTCTGCCACAAAACCACATTTACAGTGGAAGATACGCTCAGAAAGAGATAGAGACTCCTTTACTTGACCACAACAGGAACAAGTTTTGGATGATGGAAACCACTTATCTATTTTGATAAGCTTTTTTCCTTGCTCCTCTAACTTGTATTGGAGGAATTTTGTGAACATGCCCCAAGCGGTATCCGTGACACTTTTCCCAAAGTGGAGTGCTTGCGACAGTGCTTTCATGTTGAGGTCTTCTATAACTACACAATCATATATGCGTGATAAGCGATACGATTCTTTATGAAGGAAATCTCTTCGTTGGTTTGCAATTTTTTCATGAAGTCTTGCTACCTTCAAACGTTGTTTATGCCAACGCTGACTACCCTTTGTTTTGCGTGACAACTTATGCTGTTCTGTTGCTAACTTTTTTAAGGCTTGTCGATAGAAATTGGGGTAATTGGCTTTCTTACCTGTTTCACTCTCGACAAATAAGCCGTTCATAGCAAAGTCCAGTCCAACAGCGTTTTGGATCTCTTTTGTTAGAGGATGATCCTCATATTCAGTGAGAATTGAAATATAGTATGCATTCGTCTTCGTTCGGGAAATGGTACATGATTTGATGATATGATGTCGTGGAATTTTTCGATGTTGTTTCAATTTGACAGGTTGTTTTATTTTAGGCAATTTGATAGAGCCATCCAATAGCACAATATTTCCGTTTACCATATTTGTTGTGTACGATTGTCTTGCTTTGCGAGTCTTGTACTTGGGGAATTCCGTTTTTCCATCGAAAAAGCTCTTGTATGCTTTTTGGAGATGAAGCTGTGTGTTTGCCAAAGCTAAAGAATCTACCTCTTTAGGGCCATGGAAACTCATCTTTGTACTTTGCGGGAGTCGGGAACTTTTGTTGTTTGAGCCTATCTTTATCGTCTTTATATTTTTCGTAGGTTTCTTTTCGCTCTTCCAGCATTTTATTATAGACAAACCGAATACAACCAAATGTCTTTGCAAAAAAGACGCATTGTTCCTCTGTCGGGTATATGCGAAATTTATACCCTTTGTTTACCATGCCCTTTCACCTCATCCAGATGCCGAATATATGTTCTATTATACCATAGAGGAGAAAGTGTTGGCTATCGCCATCCGAAATTCATCTCCCCCTTACCGCCTGGCTACGCCCTTCACACGCTTGAAGAGGGAGACTTCTTTCGGAGATATGTTAAATATAATGGGATAGAGCTACTTTTCCCCTATCCCATCATTTATGTGAACTATAGAGTTTTCATTATTTCGTAGTTGTCATTTATTTAGAAATAAATTAAGCGCTTTCTTTATATGCCCGTCTGCTTCTTGCAAATAATGAACAGATGCTTCACGTGAAACATCCGTTAATGCAATAAAAAGGGCTTCTTTCAATTGGTATTGACTACTCTTTAATATCTCAGCAGCTTCATACTCTGGGATATCTGCAACGGTTTGAATGATACCTATCGCCCGCTGAACGAGCTTTTGATTAATAAGTCTCATATCTACCATCTCATTCCCGTACACTTTCCCTAATCGGACCATGACCGCCGTTGAAATCATGTTCACTATCATCTTTTGTGCTGTTCCTGCCTTCAGTCGCGTAGAGCCTCTAATGATTTCCGGCCCCACTATAGCTTCAATTCCGATGTCACTTATTGCAGACACTTTTGTATTTTCATTATTAGATATTGAAATGGTTAAAGATCCTTGCTTTTTCCCATATTCCAATCCTGATACGACGAACGGGGTACTTCCACTTGCCGTAATACCAATTATGGTATCGATTCTATTTATTTCCCTATTCTTTAATTCAGCTTGAATCACCTTTTCATCATCTTCGTTCTCTTCAAGCGCTTGCCACATCGCTTCATTACCACCTGCTACAATAGTGATCCAGCGATTGCTTTCTACTGAAAATGTAGGACCGAGTTCTACCGAATCGAGCATGCCGATGCGCCCGCTTGTGCCAGCGCCAACGACAAATACCCGTCCCCCTTCTTTCCACCTTTTTACGATTTCTTCTACAGCCTTTGCTATTTGAGGAATAGCAGGAGAAAGACCGAAATAAATATGCCTGTCTTCCTCTAGCATTAGTGACACAATTTCTTGAGCCGACATTTCATCCAAATTCAAACTACGCATATTTCTTTCTTCCGTCTTTTTCTTCATTATCAATGCCGCTCCATCTCGATTTTAAATTTATAGCGGTCTCCGCGGTAAACCGATTGAACAAACTCGACAGGCTTTTCATTTTCCAAAAAGCTTGTTCTCTCAATTAGCAGTACGGATGCTCCTTCCTGAATTTGCAAAATTGCTGCTTCATTCTTTCTGGCGATGGATGCTTCCAGTACTTGTTCTCCTTTTGCAATACGAATACCCAATGTATTTTCCATATAATCATACATAGATGAACTAAGCACTTCTTCCGTTAAGTTAGGTACCAAGGTTTCGGAGATATACAGCATTTCGTAAGCCATTGGGATATCATCCGCAAGCCTTACACGCTTAATTTCATACACGATCTCCCCTTCATTGATTTTCAATTTTGAAGCGATCGTAACAGACGCTTTCACAAGATTGAATTCCAGAAGTTTCGAACTTGGAACCATGCCTCTTGCCTGCATATCTTCCGAAAAACTCGTTAGCCCTTGAAGTCCTTGTTCAATTTTACTATTGGCGACAAATGTTCCTTTTCCCCGCTGACGTACTAGGTATCCGTCATTCACAAGATTATTAATCGCTTGGCGAACCGTCATTCGACTTACATTGTATCGCTCTGACCATTCCCGTTCGGACGGAATGACTTCACCCGGCTTTAGGTCCTCCTTAGCAATCAGCTCCTTTATCCCTTCTTCTATTTGGTGATAAATCGGTAAAAGGGAATCTTTATCTATTTGAAACATTTATCTTGTCCTCCATTTCCCGATCCTTCCATAAGTTTAACGCCTCCCTGTCGGCAATTATCGTGACATTCGGATGCGTCTTTAACGCAGTCGCAGGAATGGATTCTGTAAGATCGGATACGAAAAGCTTGTGCAAGATTTCTGCCTTCCCTTTACCAGACACTAATAAGAGGATTCTCTTGCTTTTTAATATCGTCGCAATTCCCATCGTAATCGCATGTGTTGGTACTTCATCTATCTTATCGAAATAGCGTGCATTGGCGTTTCTCGTTGATTCAGCTAATTCTACTACCTGTGTTTTAGACTGAAACGACGTACCGGGTTCATTAAATCCGATATGGCCGTTATGTCCGATCCCTAGTATTTGTAAGTCCACTCCGCCCAACTCTTCAATCGCATCATCATAACGTTTGCATTCGGCTTCAAGATCATCTGCTTTTCCATTGGGAATGAATTGATGCTCCTTCGGCAAATCAATATACTGGAATAAATTACTGTTCATGTATGTGTGATAGCTTTGCTTATGATTTGGGTTCATGCCAACGTATTCATCTAAATTGACTGTATAGGCCTGTTTATAACTCGTGTTGTTTTCCTTAAAATCTTGAATGAGGCATTTATACGTTCCAACGGCTGTACCCCCCGTTGCCATTCCCAAAACAGCATTTGGTTTTCTTCTTATCGTTTCAATCATTAACGCTGCTGCACGTTGACTCATTTCATCATAATTTTCCACTTCAATGATGTTCACTTTGATCCCTCCTGTACTGTATAGGCGATACGTCCAAGGCAAAACGTCATGTAGATATCATCTTTTTCATCTAAAATGACTAAATCGGCGTCTTTCCCGGGTTCAATGCTTCCCTTTCGATCATAAACATTTAACTGCTTCGCTGGGTTAACACTTGCCATTTGAATGACCGCATCCAATCCGCATTGTGTAAATTGTTGAATATTTCTAGCTGCATCCTTTAGTTTCAGAATGCTTCCTGCTAATGTGCCGTCCTTCAGCGTTGCTTTCCCATTTTTCACCGTTACATCTTGCCCTCCTAGATCGTACGTTCCTTCCCCAAGACACTTTGCTCTCATGGCATCAGTAATTAAAATGAGACCTTCTTGTCCTTTATTGTTGAAAGCAAGGCGTACCATTTCAGGACGGGAGTGAATGCCGTCTGCAATGATTTCACATTTGATTTCATCATGCAGTAAAGCAGCACCGACAACTCCTGGTTCTCTATGATGGAGGGGTCTCATTTGGTTGAACAAATGAGTAGCATGATTTACTCCTGCCTCTATGCTTTTGACGACTTCCTCGTATGTGGCATCTGAATGACCAATCGAAGCTACAACTCCTTCTTCTGTCAAATAACGAACAAGCTCCAAGCCATTTGGCTGTTCCGGAGCCATCGTCACAAGCTTAATATGGCCGCCAGCAAGTTCCTGCCACTTGCGAAACAGGTCAATGCTAGGCATTTGTACATAGTCGGGATTCTGAGCCCCTATTCGTTTTGGGGAAATAAATGGTCCTTCCAAATGGACACCGAGTACCTCAGCTTTACCTGCCTCCCTATGGTTATTTATATAAGAAGCTGCATTTTGTAAAGCTCTTTCAATATCGCTTTGTGCAGTTGTCATCGTCGTCGCCAAAAAGCTCGTCGTTCCTTCCTTCGGCAAAACGGTTGACATGGTGTCCAGCGCATTCTCTGTCCCATCCATCGTGTCTGCTCCGCCCGCTCCATGAATATGGAGATCAATAAATCCAGGTATAATCTTGTAGCGGCTGGATAAATCTATCGTTATACAGGAATTATCTGGTTCAGGGCATGCTTCCATATTACCGACAGCAGCAATCACATTATTTTCTATCAAAAGGTACCCAGTTTCAATTAACTGATTACTTGTATATACTTGCAAATTTTTAATAAGAGTTTTCATATTGAAACCTCATCCTTTCCTAATTCTAAAGTCATCTTAACATATATAAAACTAGTTGTCTATACCAATTATAGTGAATATAAAAAGCTTCCATTCATCAAATTATGTAGGCTATTCTTTAGATTTCCCTACAGCCCCATTCCCATACTGAGATTTAATAATTAAAGTACTATAAAAAAACATCTCTGCTTTTACAGAGATGCTGTATGTATAAAATATATTACTTACCTAGCCAATGCTCAGGAATACGTAAAGAAGATGGCAATTTCGTATTTCTATCTCCCTTAGCCGAGTTAACTTGTGCTTGCGTGAGGAAGATACTTCCTGTAAGATTAGCACCACTTACATTAGCGTCTCTTAAATCGGCTCCGATTAAATCAGTCACTCTCATATCAGATTCTCTAAGATCTGATGCTATAAGCAAGGCTCCTCGCAAATTGGCTCCTCTAAGATCTGCCCCTCTTAACTTGGCACCAATTAGATCTCTTCCCCTATTTTCATTTTTCTTACATGAAACTTTTGCACGTACTAGTTCGCTTGTACGTAGAAGTAAATCATTAATGGTCGCTCTATGCGCTGGTACATCCAGATCTAGGATTGATTTTGGACTAAGATTCGTGAGGTATTCCGTTTTTTCTATAGCAATCTGCAATTCTTCATAAATAGGCCTAGCATCCTCTAAACGAAGAGCTTCATATAAGTAACAAAGCATTTCATGAAGTTGTTGCATAATCGGAAATACATCAAACATTTCCTTAGTTAACTCTGGGTTATCTCGCCAATCATTTCCGCCATAGGTGACTTGGGATACTTTCTGTCCTGCACCAAAGCATTCATATACAGCACAGCCTCGAAACCCTTTTTTTCTGAGATTATTATGAATGCCACAACGATAATCTGATTGCAAGTTCGGACAAGGAGTACCTCCATCTTTATCAAATGCAAAATCTGCTGATTTTGCATAAGGCAAAGCTACACAGCACAAGCCAAAACAATTTTCACAGTCTGCATGTAAATGATTAAGAATAGTATCGTTAAATTGATTAGACAATACTTACACTTCCTTAATAAGAAATTACGTTTCTAGTTTTTATTAACATTTTGCTCATTATAATACCGCCTATTATATTCAAATATCATATTATCCTTAATTGATATTCTTCGCTACCATTCTTTTTTGTCTTTTCACTCTTCTCCATCTATGTTCCTCCCCTTGACTTCATTCATTTAACCATATAAAGTACTAGAAAATGTGTATTTTATGGATTATTTTACATAATATACCTTAAACCGTATATCTACGGGATCTTTTTGTTGAAGGTAAGCTTCTTTACTTTGAAACTGATAGTAAGGGGGATAAAAAGAATGGATTTTATTCTGGAGAATAAGTGGCTGTTTCTTATTGCTGCCGAAGTTGTATTTTGGGTTTCTGTTTCGACCTTTTTGCTATTACGATATTGGTTTGGATTGAAAAAATTAAGTATAACCTTCTTTGTTTTGTTTATTGTGAACGATATGTGGATTGCAACTATGGGGTTTTTTGATTACTTGAAGACAAATATATTCTCTAACTATCAAATTGTAATTATCGTATTTCTTGTATACGCTCTTACTTATGGAAAGAATGATTTTAGAAAACTTGATGCCTTTATGCAAAGACAAGTAGCAGCCTGGAAGGGCCAACCGATTCCAAAGGTTGAAGGTGTCAAAAAGCTCTATGGAAAAGAACATGCAAGACATGAAAGAAAGCAGTTTTTTATCCATTTCCTTGTTTATGTGATTGCTCATATTATTTTTCTAGTAATGTTCGGTTTTTCTGATCAGATTACTAGCTTCCGTGACATTGAAAATGTGTTAAGTCATTGGTTTGAAGAGAAGCAAACGAATTTCCCGTCTAACAATCCTACTATCAACAATATAAGTAGGGTTTGGTCGCTCATCTTAGCTATTGATGCTGTGATTTCTCTATCTTATACATTCTTTCCTAAATCAGAAGGGGCCAAAAATGTGGATTTGTAGCCGATAGAGGTCACACTGCTTCGCTCATTATCAAACAAGAAGGATATCTTGAGGAGGAAAATAAGAAATAATGAATAAAGATTTTAAAAAGTTCATTTTCAAATCGATTGGACTGGCTATGGGGATTGCTACACTTGTTCTAAATATGATACAGACACTTGATAGTAAAAGTGCTATCACTTTATTATCCATTGGTCTAATTTGTTTAACTATTAGTGACATTGAAAATAAAAAAGATAATTAGCTTGTAACAGCGGCCTTTCTCTGCATCATACTAGGAAGGGCCGTGATTTAACACAAAAGAATAGGTAGTACAGTTCAAATGCTTAGAACTGGGGGTTCTCTTTCCTTTCCAACCCCTTCCTTGTAATTCTTTAGCAATCAGCATGTTAATAAAACCATGTCCAACTAAGGCTACTGATTCATGTTCCTTAGCATAGTTAACTAATTCTTCTGCTGCCTTTTTAGCCCTCTGTTTTGCATTACTCAAAGACTCACATTGTTTAGCGTATCCACTAAACCATAAACATCTTAAAATCACTGCCCAAATACTAGGCTTTAATTTTAAATTCCATAATTTTGTTGAAGGAACAGGCAATTCAGTTTCACGAAATAGAGGAGAAGAAATCGCTTTTACATTGGGATTTAATAATCTAACTGTCTCGGTAGTCCTTTTTAAATCACTAGTAATGACTAGTTTTGATGTTTCCAGTTTTTCGACAGTTGCTAAAGGGTAAGAGCTTTCTTCCAAAACTCCACTATCATCATATTTTTTAATCCAATCCTTAAATTCTTTACATGTTACCCTATTATTATCTATATGCTTAGATTTTCCATGCCTGATTAATGAAATTTCCATGATAAACTCCTATCTGGATTTTTCCTTAAAGTACTCCTTGATCTATTGATAAAGAAATTAAGGCTGAGATATTCACCCAGCCTATGCATTCTTGGAAAATTCTTGCATTAAGGACCTTATTTGCCCTTATGATTCTCTTCCATTACATGAAACCCATGTTAATAATTCTTAATCTTTGCCATTTGATAAAAATTTAAGAGTTTCTCCCGTTAATATATCTCGGTTTTTTTCATAAATAGCCCAATCTGTTGCATCAGGAATAACGACTTCTTTTTTCTCCTTTGTACCTGTTAACTTGTCCAGCATATTATGCTCTGCGAAGAAATCGTCTTGACCATAAATAACAAGAGTAGGGACAGTTATTTTAGAAGCATCGTACAAAGGCTTATTGCTCCATATTGAAAACATATCTTCTACCGGACCCATCGGGCGTCGAATGGCGCCTTTAAATTGATAACGTTGTGAGTCGGAAGCTAAGAATACATCCTTCACTGCTTTCATAGCATCATCGGATACTAATTGTTTATCGCCTTGCATCATCTTCCAATCATGTATACCATTCTCAAAATCGATTGTTTGGTAAGCTGACTGATATTTAAATTGTCCTGTTGCATCTTCATAAGGTTTTGTCATCATCGGCAATGAAAAGCCATTCATATATCCATAGAGCACGAGCTTATTGATGTCGTTTGGGTGACTAATTGCATAGTTACCAGCCACTACACCGCCATAAGACCATCCGACAATATGAATTTTACTTACATGACGTTGTTTCTTAATCAAATTTACAACCGTTGCTAAATCCTGCGTAGCATCATCCAAATGAATTACTGGAGGATTATAGCTAGCAGAAACCGTCATTTCTCTTGGACGCGAAGAATTCCCGAACCCCCTAAAGTCCATGGCCCATGTATCATAGCCTTTACGCGCATAATCATCCATCCAGGAATATCCTGGTACATCAAAAGCTTTAGCTGTCGGTACACTGAATGGCTCCAAAAACAAAACCACTTCATCTGAATTGTATGTTTGTTTTGTGTTTAAACTTTTATGTAAGACGTAAAGTTTGTCCTCCTCCCCTTGAGGAATTGTGTACTCTTCTTTTACGACTGTTGGTGATTCCGTTTGTTTTGCAGTTTCCCCACCTTTGCTACATGCCGTAACGAATGTAAAGCAAGCAAGGATTAAGATCGTTGTATATAAGAACTTGATTTTCATAGTCAAACTCCTTTTTATTTGATGGAAAAGAGAAGACCGGCTTTTCTCCCGTAATACGTTCTATCTCATCTCCCATTTTAGCCAACTACTTACCAGCATATTAAACTTATACAATTTTCGATTTTTTCTCAATAAATTCGTTGAAACTTTTCAAAAAACTCATAGAAATAGAATCCATTTTGAAAAAAGGTAATCAAAACGGATTCTATTTTGTAGTGTTCTATAGACCTTTCATTTATTTTCCCTGCCATGCTGATAATAAGCCTTCAAGTGCAACTAACTGCTTCACCTCATCAATTAAGAAAGTTGGTTCCTCTCCCTGCAATTTTTCTTTGCTGTGACTTCCCCAGCTCACACCACAAGAGTGTACACCAGCTGCCTTTGCCATTTGCAAATCGAAAATGGCATCCCCAATCGTTTAATTGATAAAGCTCGATTAGCTTTAAAATGCCTGCTGGATGCGGTTTATAATGGGATACTTTGTCAGAACCAATATATCTTTAAAATATGTATCTATTTTTAACGTTTGTAGATTGCGGAGTAGTACGTCTGATTTTTTGCTGGATACCACAAAGAGCTGTTTCCCATCTTGTACGAGATTGTTCAGAACTTCTGGAATATACGGGAATACAGCAAGCGTATCATTCTCATGTTCCTTGTATGCTTGACGGAAAGTCACAAGTAGCTCTTCAAATAATTCATCTGTAAACTCTGTTTCTGCCATTTCTTTAAAAGACACTTCAATAGGGATTCCCATATAATGTTCAATTAACTCTACACTTGGTTCAGCTAAACCAAATTTACGAAAAGCTTGTTGTGTTGCTAGAACACTACATTGTTTTGAATCTGCAAGTGTACCATCAAAATCAAATATCATATTTTTATTATTCATGTCGTATTACCTTCTCCATAACTTCTATTGCCTGATTAACTGCTTCAATAGCATGAATAACGGTTGTATCAAATAATGGAACTTCTGAATCCTCTTGTTTGACTAATAATCCGATTTCTGTGCAACCTAATATAATTCCTTCCGCTCCGTCATCAACTAATCTCTTAATGACCTCTTTATAATAATCCCTTGATGATTGCTGAATGTTCCCTAAACATAACTCTTCGTAAATGACTTTATTTATTGCATCTCTATCCTCATGATTTGGTATCAAAACCTTAATACCATTAGACTCTATTCGTGATTTATAAAAATCTTGCTCCATCGTATATTTGGTGCCTAGTAACCCAACCGTACGTATTTCTTGCTTTTGAATTTGAGTAGCTGTTGCATCAGCAATATGTAAAATTGGTAAACTCACTTTTTCTTCGATATATCCAATTACTTTGTGCATTGTATTTGTACAAATAACGATGATTTCTGCTCCTGCCTTTTCTAAAGACTGTGCAACATCTGCTAATAAATTACCGGCACTTTCCCAGTCACCTTCTGCCTGATATCGTTCAATCTCTTCAAAGTCCACGCTATATAAAAGACACTTCGCTGAATGTAATCCACCTAATTTATTTTTTACTTCTTCATTTATAATACGATAATATTCTAACGATGACTCCCAACTCATTCCACCAATAAGACCAATCGTTTTCATCAATAATCCCCTTCCTTTTTGATATATACCAAATATTGTATATCTATCTCATAGATGGAACAATATTTTTCTACCTATACTTTTTTCGTTCATATAAAAAAATCCTGCATCACTACAGGATTGGATTTCAACTCGGTTGTCTCAAATCATTATGCTTCGTTCAAAAAAGCAGCATTCTGTGTTAAAAATTCATTTGTTGTAGAGACAGTTGCATACATTCCATTTAGGGCACCGATAAATGCAAAATGAACCTGTTCAGCTGGGATTAACTGGTCTCGATACATTAAATCTTTTGTTGTACAAGCATCTTCAATTACAGTACATTCCAAACCTAATTCCCTTGCAGCTCTTACTGTAGCATCAATGCACATATGTGTCATCATGCCACAAATCACTAATTTCTTAATCTCTTTTTCTTTTAACTTGTTTCGTAATTCTGTATTAAAAAAACTATTAGGTGCGTGTTTTACGATAATATTTTCTTGTTCTAAAGGTAAAACCGATTGATGAATTTTTACCCCTTCTGTATCTGGAAGGAAAAAACCAGCTCCAGATCTGTTCGAAACATGTTGAATATGGTAAATTTCATACTTCTTGGCTCTAAACCAATCCAGGATTCTGCATGCATTGTTTGCTGCTTTCATAGGATTGCTTAGTTCCATTTTTCCATTTGGAAAATAATCATTCTGAATATCAATTAACATCAAAGCTATGCTCATTATAGCTCCTCCCTACTTATGAAATAGATTATAATCAAATCATAATTAATATTCTGATTTCCATCCATATTCTGGTGAAACACATCTACTCAAAATAATTTCATGATGAAAGGAGTACTATATGCTGCTTGATGAAATTGATTTTCAAATTATAAGGTTATTAAATGAAAATTCACGTCTTCAATGGAAAGAAATAGGGAAACTGATTCATATGACAGGACAAGCTGTAGGAAATAGAATTAAAAAACTAGAGGATAATGGAGTTATTAAAGCCTATTCCATTATTCTAGATGAAATGAAATTAGGTCTTTCTTATACAGCCTTTGTGACTGTATTTATGAAAACAACAAACCATAGCTCTTTTGCTAGTTTTATCAACGAAAGAAAAGAGATATCAGAAGCACATCGAATATCCGGAGAAGGATGCTATCTGTTGAAAGTCAAGGTTAATTCTCAAGAGCAATTAAATGAGTTTCTTAATACTGTTCTTACATTCGGTAACTATAAATTAAATCTTTCTATTCAGGTAATTAAAGAGGCAACGTATCCCATCTAGAGTGAACAATGAATACTACCTTAGATTGACAAAGTTCACAATGAAAATCACATAAATTATTATATTTCAAGCGATAATCGGATCATATCTCGACATTGAATTCCATTCTCAAATATCTCTTCCGTATAATGTTTAATAAAGAAGTCTTTGTCGACCCCGTTTATCCTAAAACCACATTTCTGATAGAGATATAGCTGCCCTATACTTGAATTCCCTGTCCCAATTTCCACTGTTTTGTATTTCCTAGACTTAGCAATATTTATTGCAGCCCTTAACAACTGCTTGCCGAGACCTCTTCCTTGCTGGTTTTCTACAACTGCAACATTGACTATTTCAACCGTGCCCGGCCTTGTAGGAAGTAGTACGAACTCGCCAATCACTTCTGTTTCATCCTCTGCTACATAACATTCTCCATATTTTAAGTACGACTGGACAAGCTCTTTAGACGGATCGGCCAATAATAACAAATGCCAAGGAGGCTCCTCCTGTAAATACAGTTTTCTTATCTGCATGGAATCCTCCTTATTAAATTAATATTTTGTAACCCCTAATAAGACAGCTCACTTAATTTCAACTCAAGCACGCGTCAATAAGAACAAGGTTCAAACAATTATTCCTCTACATACTCTAATATATCCCCCGGCTGGCAATCTAAAATTTTACATAAAGAATCAAGCGTGGAAAAGCGAATAGCTTTTGCTTTATTATTTTTAAGAATAGATAGATTAGCCATGGTAATTCCTAGTTTTTTTGAAAGCTCGGTCGAACTCATTTTTCTTTTATCCATTATGATATCAAGATTCACTATGATTGGCATATCAACTCCCCCTATGATTAAATTGTTAGATCATTTTCATTTTTAATATCGATTGCAATTTCAAATAATCTTGCTAAAACAAAACATAACAAACCTATCGTTATACTAATAAAAACTACGACTATGATAGGCCCCCCAAAAACAGTATATTGGAAAAATTGAACGGAATGTTTCAAGTAACTAACACATCCAATAAAAAGAATTACTTCACTAAAAGAACTTATCGCAATTACTTTTAGTGATTTTACACTTTCGTTAGAAAAAGGATTGTTTTTCACTACTAAATCAGACAGCTTTTTTAATTTGAATAACAAAATAACATATGGAATCGCACATAAATAAATACAAGCTGACACACTCCATACTAAATAATGATCCAATAGCCCAAACTGACTTTTGAAAAAAGCTGTAATAATCAGTGGAGTTCCTATCAGCAAAACAATAGTAATACATAACCCAAAAATCAATAAGATGTTTAAAACTATCGAACTAGTTAATTTCTTCATGATTTTGACCTCATTTCTTTTTTATTTACTATAAACCAAAATTTATTGTTTTTCAATAAAAATTTATCGTTTTTCAATAATAAATTATTGTTTTTCAATAAATTAGTCTATGCTGTTTGTCCCACTTTCTAAATTGTTCTTTCATAATTGCCCATTCTTCCTTCGTGATACTATACATAACGGTATGACGTATCGTGCCGTCTCTTCGAATCATATGATTTCTTAAAATGCCTTCTTTTACAGCGCCTAGTCGTTCAATTGCCTTTTGTGAACGGATGTTTTCATGGTCTGTTTTAATTTGCACACGGTTCATACCTATTGTTTCAAAGCAATATTCTAGTAATAAATATTTACAATTTGTGTTGATAGCTGTACGCCAATAGCATGGTGTAATCCAGGTAGAGCCGATTTCTAAGCGTTTGTGCTGTAACGAAATATCCAGGAACCGCGTTGAACCGATAATGTTATTCGTTTTTACATCAATAATGACAAATGGATACTCGGCGCCGTTCTCCTTCTGTTTTAGAGCCTTGTTAACATATTGCTGAACATCAGCCTTACTATGTAACTGAACACTCATATACCGCCAAATCTTTTCGTCAGTACCAACTGCAAAGATACCCTCGGCATCATTTAGCTCCAGCGGTTTCAATTTAACATATTCATTTTCCAACTTCGTATATTGCATTTCACACCACTCCTTACCCTTATTCAATACGAATTTTGGTATGATATACATAACCAAAATATGAATTTTTATCCATACCAGGGAGGATAGGTTGTGGAATTACATATTGCATTTACAAAATCAAATCCAAAATATATGCAAATTTACGAGCAAATAAAAACTAATATTTTTAATAAAACATTACATGCTCATGAACAACTACCTTCTAAAAGAGAGTTAGCTATGCAACTTAATGTTAGTGTTCATACAGTCAAAGAGTCGTATGAACAACTTTTAGCTGAGGGATATATTTATAGCGAGCAAAGACGTGGATATTTTGTTTCCCCATTTGAATTTGAGTGGCTATCACAAACCGAACCAACGACAACAATTATGGAAAAAACAACATCAGAATTTCGCTTTAATTTTCGGAATGGACAAGTTGACGCGAATGCTTTTCCGTATCAGCAGTGGCGAAAGCTTGGACGTAAACATATAGTCGCTACTAATGCCCCTAACGGGAACTGGCAAGGAGAATATGTATTACGTGAACAAATTGCTAAGTATGTCGAGCGTGCTAGAGGATTTCACTGTGATCCAACACAGATTTATATTTATAGTGGTACACAAAATCAATTACAAGCATTATGTCATTTTTTCGGGGATGTACAAGTAGGCTTAGAGGAACCCGGTTTTAATCGGGCGCGTTTTATTTTTGGGCAATGCCGTTTACCCGTCACCCCAATTGTTGTTGACGAATCAGGTGTGACTATTCCACAAACAAAGATAAATATTTTATATACAACACCTGCGCATCAATTTCCATTAGGTATGGTGATGTCATTTGAAAGAAGAACAGCGTTACTAAACTGGGCCTCTGAACAGAAGGCATTTATAATCGAAGACGATTATGATTCCGAATTTCGTTATAAAGGGTCCCCTATTCCATCACTTGCCCAAATGGATCAATTACAGTGCGTTATTTATTTTGGTTCATTTTCAAAAACATTGTTACCTTCCCTACGCATTAGCTATATGATTCTACCGAAATCCCTAGTAAAGGCATTTAATGAATATAATGATCAGCAGAAATCAACCGTTTCTAAAATCGACCAACAAATTATTGCAGATTTTATCGCTCAAGATTTATACGCGAAGCATATAGCAAAAATGCGAACACTTTATCGAACAAAGCGCATAGCACTTATAAACAGCATCCAAGATCATTTAGGAGATGAATTTACTGTCATTGGTGAATATTCGGGGTTACACATTGTTTTACAATTACCCTCATGGTTATGCGAGAGTGAAGCTATCACACGTGCTCGTAACGTAGAAGTGGCAGTTGACCCTATTTCGACTTCCTATCAAACGGAGGCCACGCAAAATATGGTGATTTTAGGCTACGGCGCATTGCCAATCCATGAAATAACAGAAGGAATTAGACGGTTAGCTTCTGTTTGGAAAGACTAACGTATTCCCTCACTAGATTCCGGTGCAACTGGATCAGAAATGTTGGTTGGTTCTCCTATTGATGGAGATTTAAATCCCTTCTGAATAGATTCCTTTTTTTCACCATTATTTATTCCGTCTTCTGGGATGGCATTCTCCATTTTTTCTTTTGTCCAGTAACCAGCAGGATCTTCTGTATCATTTGAATTTTGAATAGGAAATGAAATTTCTGGGGCGGTTTTAAATTGGGTAAGAGGGTCATTGTTTGCTGAAGTTTCTTTACTGGTCGTTGCAAATACAGTAATAATGCCTAAGGACACTGCTAAACTTACACAAGCTACAGTAGCAAAAAGTAAAAATTTTAACTTTTTCATACATACCTCCTTTTTATTTCATTCATTTAAATCATACTATATTTATACATTTTTGTATTATTAAAACAATTGATTTGTCCTAATAAAAAAAAGCTGATTTTTCTTAAGAAAAACCAGCTTTTTCAACACCTTTGGATTTAAAATTTACTCCTAGTATCCAATGAAGAGCTAGCTCTTCACATTATAAATCTTCTCAAGTTTAGATTGCATTGCATTCTGAATCTTAGTAGCATATTCTTCGAATACATCTTTATAATGAGCGTACGGAGACAACGCACAAGCCCGTAGTACTGTTATCTTCCCTTCTTTATTCCATTCGCTTTCACTAATTCCAAGACTTTTCACATATGGTAGTGGGCTGTTACCATAGTCAGGAATAGCAAAATCTGTATGAGATGTAATAAATTCATTGCTATAAAGTTGACCTTCAACGTAAGAAGCTTGACCAAAAAAGTCATGGTTTAATTTGTTCATTTTTCCTAAATCCGTGTTTCCTTCTTCATTAAATACATAATCAACCATATTAAAATCGGGTTTTGTTAATGGATAAACATTAATCGTCTTATCTCCAACTTTAAATTTCTTACCCTGTAAGAAGTGATAAAAAAGATAAGCTCCTTCAATACTTGCACCAAGTAATTTACCATAACCAGTTACGTTTAATGGTAATACTTTATGGGCTGTCCAAACTGCGGCTGCAGTTGCCCCTGCTTTAGAGCCTTCAAGAATATATGCACCAAGCAATGCAGGAATATCTGCTCCCTTTTCAAATACATATGTTGCAAAGTATGAAATGACGTCACGCATTCTAATATCTTTTACAACAATTCCACCGGCAGAGTAAGGTATATACCCCATTTTATGCGGATCAATTGTAATGGTTTCAACCTGGCTCATTGCTTTGAATGAATTATAAATATCCTCAGTCAACCATTCATTGTTTCCCGTAAAAACATTATATTTTTTATATACTTCATTAATTTTATTGTAATCAATAAATTCATTGTTTTCATCTAAGAAAATAGATCGAGCATATCCACCATAAGCAGCATCTACATGAATGTAGAAGTAAATACCCTCTTGCATTAATTTATCGCGCAGCGCAACCATTTTATCAATATGATCTACTTGTCCTTCTTCTGTTGTACCAATAACACCCACCACACCGAGAATAGGTTTTTTTTCTGCAGCTAATGCTCGAATTTTTTCTTCAAGTTTCCCGATATCCATACGGTAGTTATTATCAACATCAATTGCTTCCACTCCATCAAGGCCTATGCCAATAATGTCTGCTGCTTTTAGCCAAGAATAGTGTTTGGTTTGTGGAATCAACCATTTACCCAGCTCTTGTAGATGTTGACCACTACGTGCAGAGTGCGCTTTGATTTCATCAATTTTTTCAGGAATTTGATCTAAAAGATTTAAAATCTCTTCTGTAGACATATTTAATAATTGCCATTCCGATTTATCTTTAACAAATTCAGGAGCTACTTCTTTAATCGCTAAAGGAAGAGACTTCATGTTTCTTGCATACCAAAGGCCTTCTAGATTAGCAATTGAACCATCTGCACAAATATGCCCCCAACTCTTACCTTTTTGATAGCTCATCATAGCAGCAAATTCATGTCCTACTTCTTCTTCCATTTGAGAAGTACCTGGTGAAGATTCATATGCCACATTATTCCCATTCCATAACATTGCAGCTGTATACGCAATAATAGCTGGCATTAATGTTTCAGAATTCATATGTCCCCAAAACCGTCCTGCCGAATGCCATGGCAATGAATTCGTACGAAGATTTGATGATAATACATTCATTACGCTGCGGATATGATCCGCCGTTTCTTGAAAGCTTTTTGAACTTTTATCTTGCGGAGTTATAACTGGTAAATCTTGTGGTTGGTAATTTTGACGCCACCCTACATGTTCATCTACCATCTTGTTTAACAGCTCTTTAAATAAATCGGCATTTTCACCTTTATCCCCTAAGAATAGTGCTTTTAAATCTATATCTGGCATTGTATATTTCATTTTTCAGTTCCCTCCAAATTATGATTCTTTCTTCCACTCTGGCTTTTTAAATCTGTTGATGACAAGTGCTATACCAATCATTACTAATGTAGCGACCACTTGATAAATAATGTATCCCGTATATTGATTTGGATTTAAAATCGATGGCGGAATAAGGCTTACAATAATTGTAAAAATGATACTTATCATCGAAAGAAGGAAGACAATCCACATTAACCCATTTCCATTACTACCCAATCTGAATGGTCTTTGAAGATCAGGCATTGTATAACGTAAACGAATCGCTGAGAGAGCGATTAAAATATATACAACACAATACAAAATCGTTGTTGTAATTGTAAGAATAAAGAATGCACTGCTAACATCTGGAACTACTATATATAAGATAGACACTAAGGAAATTACAATTGCTTGAATCATCACAAATGTAATGGGAATATCTCTCTTCGTTCTCTTTTGAAAGAATTTCGGAAGGTTACCTGCTTCTGCAACTGTAATCATCGATTTACTTGGTCCAAGCACCCATGCGCTTAACTGTACTAAAACCCCAATTAATATCATCAATGAAATGAGATTTACAAAAATAATGGGAATACCTAAATCCGTGCAGAAGATCAAATATGGCTGTGTAATATTAGCAAGCTCCAATTTACCTTTTGGTACTGCATTTGCTTCAGTTAAACCAGCAATGATATTAAAAATTGCTAATAAAATTACTGAAGCGATAACAGCAATCGGATAGTTACGTTTTGGATTTTCAATTGCATTCGCATGTACAGACGAAATTTCTACTCCTGCAAAAATAAAGATAATCCCCGATAGATAAGTTATACTTCCTAAATCCTTAAAATTAGGAACAAGATCACTTCGCTTAAAGCCCCCTAAATAACTATTAGGCTGAATCCCGTTTTTCATCATGTAAGCGACACCTAGAATAACAAGAAATACAAATGGAATATACACACCAATAACCGCTCCCCAATTACCTGCAACTTTAACCATATCAAACTGAAGATTCAATAAGGTTACACTCCAGTACGAGATAAGGATAATAAAGAAAATAAAATAATTATTTGAAGATAAATGGGGTTTATTAATGACGTACCCTAATAGAACTCCTACAGTTGAAGAAACCATAACCATCCCAAAAAACATTTGAACCCATAATAACCAGGAGGTAACAAATCCCCATTTTTCACCTAAACCGTGAGTCACCCAAACTTGAGGTCCTCCTTCTTCAGTGAATCCTGTTGAGAGTTCAGCTGACATTAATGCAATCGGTAAAGCAAATGCCAACGCAGCAACGAGCATATAAAAAATTTGCGTCCAACCAGTAATAGCAAGGGTTGGCACACTACGTACAGTCCCAAAAAAAGCCATCGTAATACCAATCAATCCGTAAAGTGTTAATTGTTTTGTCTTGTCCATAAATAATGCCTTCTTTCCGATATTCAATTTTTGGTTGAATGTCTTATTTAAAGATTAGAACCAGCTCTTTTTTAGAGTTATCATGCCACTTGATATTTATGTCAGGTAAATATCTGGTAAAAATTTGGTACTCACGAAATTCTTCAGACATTTTCGGGTTTCTGAACGCAAAAAGAGAACCGAAATAACGTTGGTACGTTATTTCGGTTCTCTTTTTGCATTATATTCGGCAGGAACTTATGCTCTAAGTTTTAATAAACTGGCTTTATTACTTCTGGAAGGTCATTTTTCGGTGAATTGACTAAATCTGAAATCTCGTATGCTTCCATTTGTTCCCCTGAATACGGAATAAGTAGTTGTTGTAACAAATCCAAGTCATCAATAGACCTATCTAACCAAGCCTTTTCATCCTTTTTACTTTGTAAAATGACAGGCATACGATCGTGGATGTCACTCATTACGCTATTCGGCTCTGTTGTAATGATCGTGCATGAATGAATTACTTTATCATTTTGCTCCCATCGATCCCATAAACCTGCAAATGAAAAAATCTCATGTGATTGAAGCTGAATTCTCATTGGAATTTTCTTTCCATCTTTCTTTTTCCATTCATAAAAGCTATCTACAGGAATAATGCAGCGTCTCCGCTTAAAAGAGGATTGAAAAGAAGGCTTTTCTTGTAATGTTTCTGTTCTAGCATTAATCAATTTGTAGCCTATTTTTATATCTTTCGCCCAGGATGGAATCAACCCCCAACGAAGCTCCCCTAAACGATTGTTTTTTCCATCATTCACGACAGCAAGAATATTTTGCGAAGGAGCAATATTGTATCGGGGATGGTACTCTAAATCACCTGGAAATATTGCTTCAAAACGTTCTGCAACACTCCCTAAATCGTCAATTAAAGTGAATCTCCCGCACATACCATCACAACCTTTTTATAATTTAGGAGTTATTTAACTAATCCCGTTCTATCATACACTTGTCTAGGTGCTCAAGCACAATCGGCCATGCCTGTTCGTGCTGGTTCTTTGACTCCTCATCTGGAAATCCTGCGTGCGTAAGACGTAGCTGAGTGCCATTACCGAAAGGTTCAAGTTCAACTGTGACGACGGTCTCAGCCCCCTTTGTTCCCCCTGCACCAGTAACCCACGTCATTTCAACGAGACAGTCTTGCTCAAGTCTTAGAAATCGTCCGTAATGAGGATGATGCTGTGTCTCACTATGCTCGTTGGGCTTAAAGATTGTCTCAAAAAAGAAGACCGAGTTGACTTCTCCCTTCATTACCATCGTTCCAGGTGCTGCGAACCAACGGTCAAATTGTTCCGTCCAAGCTCGAAAAAGCACGCCGGGCGCTGCATCCATCAAGCGTTCAACCTTCAGATGAAATGGTCTTGACGAAAGATCAGGTATCGTAATAGGTAGCATTCTAATTCCTCCACTTCATACAAAATTGTGCTGAATTATTCTAATAATATCATCGCTACAGAACGATCTACAAATGAGCGCTCTGGACGGGATTTGAATATCAAATTTCTCATCGTAATGGGAAAGTTCTGCCATTGTATTCTTGCAAAAACATCCCTTATACTTATGTTACCTAATTTTAAATGGAGGTTAACATAAGATATGAAATTAATAAATATGGTTTATGTTTCTATGTTTGCGGCAATTATGGGGGCACTAGGGGTGATTCCGCCTATCTTTTTGAGTTTTACACCTGTGCCTATTACCTTACAATCGATGGGAGTCATGCTTTCTGGTTCTATATTAGGAGCTCGTCTAGGTCCTAAGTATGCGGCACTTAGCCAAGCCTTATTTTTGCTTGTTGTGGCGGCAGGTATGCCATTGTTATCTGGCGGACGAGGTGGAATCGGTGTTTTTGCTAGTCCTTCTGGAGGCTACTTAATCAGCTATATTGTAGGTGCCTATGTGATCGGGTATTTTGCCTATCGAATGAAAAAAATTTCAATCATTAAGATAATGCTAATCAATATTCTCGGCGGTATTTTCGTTGTGTATTTATTTGGTATTCCCTTTCAAGCACTGATGATGAATATATCAATTGCAAAAGCGGCCTACATGAGCCTTGTGTTTCTTCCAGGTGACTTCATTAAAGTGGTCGTTGCTTCCTTGCTGGCTATAAAATTGCAAAAAGCAATTCGGGTAAATAAAGAGATCGAGGCATAGGATGAGAATTACAGGTACCTTTCATCTGTCTGCAAAAAAGAATCCCAATAAGCCTGCGATTGTCACAGAAAATGAAGTGATTACCTATAGAGCATGGAATGAACTCGTACAGCAGACGGCGGCTGCTTTCTTTAGCGAGGTTCCTGTTTACAAACGGGTGGCATTATTTTTACCAAATAATCGTTTGTTTCTCCAATTATTCGCTGGTGCCAGTTTCGCCGGCTGGGCTAGTATTGTTGGAGATATGAGATGGAAAGAACAAGAAATAAAGGAACGACTCGATCAAACGAAGCCAGATCTGATCATTGCCGATGAAAAGATGAAACCAACCTTAGACAAGCTTCCTCTCCGTGTGATTTATTCAGATGAATTTGAAAAATGGATTCATCCTGATATAGATTTGCCAATGGTCGAAGCTGAGAATGAGGCTCCTTTTTACATTGGATTTACTTCTGGTTCGACAGGAAAGCCAAAGGCCTTCGTAAGATCTCATACCTCATGGGTTGAGAGCTTTCGTTGCAATCAAGCGGATCTTGGGATGACGGAAGATGAGCATGTACTCATTCCAGGTTCCTTTGTGAATTCCACCTTTTTATACGGGGCCTTAAGTACGTTATTTTTAGGGGGCACGATTTATGTGCTGGCTAAATTCTCTCCTGCTCGTATTATGGAGTTTCTGCATCTTTATCCGATTACTACGGTATATGTTGTACCAACAATGATCCAGGGGTTATTAACGGAAGGCTGCCGGGATGAACAGACGATCACCTTTATTTCTACGGGAGCCAAGTGGCTGCCGCTGACAAAGGAACAAATGCGGTTCCATTTCCCTAACGCCCGTTTTTATGAGTTTTACGGCACATCCGAGCTCAGCTTTGTTACCGTGCTAAAAAGCAACGAGCAAAGACAATATGCTGCTTCTGTCGGCCGGCCTTTCCATAATGTTGAAATCTGCATCCGCGGTAAAAATGGACCCGCTCCGGCCGGCGAAGAAGGATTACTATACGTAAAAAGTAAGATGATCTTTGATGGCTATATAGATAATGAAGAAGAAACAAAAAAGGTATTACAAGGAGAATGGGCAACTGTTTATGATATGGCCAAAGTGGATGAGGAAGGCTACCTATATATACTAGGACGGCAAAATGACATGATCCTTTACGGAGGGACAAATATTTACCCACAAGAAATCGAGGAAGCGTTGAAAAAATGCCCTGGGGTGGAAGAAGCAGTTGTATTTGGTATCAAAGATGAGTACTGGGGACAAAAACCGGTGGCCTGTATAAAAGGAGAAGTGTCAATCCCTTCTATAAAGCATTACTGTCTCCAAACTTTACCTGCTTATAAAATTCCCCGCGTCTTTCGAAAGGTTGAAAATTTTACATATACCACTGGTGGAAAAATTTCACGCCAAGAATTAAGGAAGCTGTTTGAACAGGGGGTGTTAAAATGAGCCGAGCGGTGATCGTCAAAGCCAAGCGAACAGTAATAGGAAAAAAAGGCGGCATCTTAAAAGAATACTCACCTGAGCAATTGGCCGCTTTTGTCATCCAAGCTCTCACAACCAACCTGACTGAAGAGGTCGACGAAGTGATTTTAGGAAATGCCGTAGGGCCTGGAGGAAATCTAGCCAGATTATCAGGTTTGGAGAGCGGCCTGCCGCTTACGGTACCAGGTATGACAATTGACCGGCAATGCGGTTCAGGATTAGAGGCGATCCGCCTTGCCTGTTATCTCATCCAAGGAGGGGCAGGTCAAATCTATATTGCAGGCGGGGTCGAAAGTAGCAGTCTATCGCCGTTCGTCCAGCGTGCCCGCTTTTCACCAGAACGGATTGGTGACCCCGATATGGGTGTGGCTGCCGAGAATGTGGCTGAAAAATTTGGGATTACACGTTCCATTCAGGATGAATTTGCCTTATTAAGTTATAAACGGGCTGTCGAATCAGTTAAAAAAGGCTATTTTTCAATGGAAATCGTCCCCATTCCCAATCTCCCTTTCTATGATGAAGGCATCAATCTAAAGACGAATTATGAACGGATGCTACGGCGTTTATCACCTTGTTTTAAAGAAAATGGCACGGTGACGCTGGGAAATTGCTGCGGCATCAATGATGGGGCAGCGGCAGTTCTTGTGATGTCAGAGGAAAAAGCAAAAGAACTTGGGTACCAGCCCATTCTACGGTTTGTGGATAGTGTCGTAACGGGAGTGGACCCAAACTACCCAGGCGTCGGTCCAATTCCAGCTGTTTCAAAACTATTGTCGAGGAATTCCTTATTGATGTCGGACATCGACCTCATTGAATTAAACGAAGCCTTTGCTTCAAAGGTCGTCGCTTGTGCAAGGGAGTTATCTATTCCGTATGAAAAGTTAAACGTGGAGGGCGGGGCCATTGCCTTAGGTCATCCTTATGGAGCATCCGGAGCAATCCTGGTAACGAGATTGTTTTATGAAGTCCAGCGGTATCAAGCAAACTATGCGATTTCAACGATTGGGATAGGTGGCGGTATCGGGCTTTCTATGTTATGGGAGAGGATATCTTGAAAACAGACGAAGTGATCGTAACAATCACCAAAGAAATGGTCCAAGGCTTTGAGAAGATTTTCGGAAAACAAACAAAATTACCGCCTACCTTTCCGATGCTCTTTTATCAATTCATGAACGTTCCATGGCAGTATGAAGCAGCACCGATCCACCGGAAGCAGATATGTACTTGTTCAAAGGAGCTGTCCATCGGGGACCGTTTTCGCTGCAAGGTAACGCTTGATAAGGAAATAAAGAAAGGAAAGTATACCTTTTATACTCAGACGCTGATTGGTTATGACTTAGAAGGAAGCGAGTGTTTTCAATGTGTGTCAGAATTAGTCGTACATTCACAATAACAGAAGAAAAAATTAACCAATATGCCTGTCTATCCGGAGACTTAAATCCGATTCATCTTAATCAAAAGGAAGCAGAGCGTGCCGGATTCCCCGCTCCCATTGCCCATGGCATGTTAACCATGGGCCTTACCCTCGAAATTACCTCTTTTTTTGCGGAAAAGGGATTGAGGATTTCCTCCTATGACATGCAATTTCTAAAACCTGTTTTCAGAAATGATACCATTCGCATCGTTGCAATGCAAAAACAGAAAAATGCTGCTTCTGATATAATCCTCGAAGGGTTTAAAGGAACGGAACTGGTTATCCGCGGGAAAATAGTATGGGAGGATAGCTGTGGTAACAAGCTATAGGAAAAATAGGAAAGGAGAAATAACTCCTTTCCTATTTTTAACATCTTTTAAAATTATTTATTACCTTAAAATCGTTTTCGTAAGCAGTCTGTACCATACGAGTGCCAAGCTAACAATCAGAGTTAACGAAGGTTCTTTGGAATTCAACTCCGTACCAAGTAGATCCCAACTCACAAGATCTTTGCTTTACTGCGGATGTATAAAGACCTTGTAATTGAGTTAAGGAATCGTCAAACATATGTAAAGGCCCTCTGCCTTAATTACATGTAACCTGTCATGCAATACTGCTTCACTATCGGTTACAAAAAAAGTTACACCGTTTTACCCCTTTGGTTTTGATTTTCCAAAGGGGCGTTTTTATGTCCAAGAGAAGAAGAATATCTAGAATTGAGCAGAGTTGTCCATCATTTTCTAATTCCTCAATAGCTGTGATTGTTTCCCAAATTTTTCTCTTAGAAACGTTGAAACCATGTATATACTCTTCCAGCATGATTGTTACGACAGATGTTCTCTATATCAGATACATTGAGGGATTTATATACTCTCTCCCTAGATTTGTATGAACTATTGAATCTAGCAAACAATAAAGTATTCAATTAATGATTCTAACATCGAATTTATCCACACCAACAAATTAATCTTGCTTTTGATAAAAAATACCAATTATACGGAAAAAATACCATAAATTTAACAAAAAACCACATAATATTTTACATGTAGGTAACATTTACTAAAAAAGTCATAAAAGGAGGCGAAATTTTTCGTTTCATGACTGTGGATGTTACTTCAAAAAATGCTGATGAATGAAACTAATATTTCAAAAAGGGGGGAAAGGAGCTAAAGGAATGAAGAAAAAAGCATCTGTATTGATGATTTTTCTTTTACTACTGCAGCTATTCTCACCAGGATTGACATCTTTTGCTGCATCTCCGGTAAAAGACATAAGTCATACAATACAAACAAAAGAAGCAGCTAATCTGTGTTTAAGAGAATATGAAGGACAACTCAAGTTTCAATGGCCCTCTAACAAAAAGAAAGTAGACCTTGTTATTGTTCAAGATGCAAGTGGTAGTTTTCAGAACACCTTACCAAATGTGAAAAAATCATTAAAAAGTATTGTCGATCAATTGGATCCACAAAATGATCGAGTTATGGTAACAAGCTTTCAAGATTATCTTGGATTTAAAAAGATGAACGGTAGCGTGCTGGATAAAAGTGGAACGGGCATAAAAACCACTTTGCAGTCAGGTTTAAATAGTGGTCTACAGTCTGCCAAAAATGGGATTGACAAAATTAACGCTAATAGCGGTACACCAATGGCAAGCGGTCTACAGTTTGCCTTGCAACAATATGAACAAGCAAAAGGACAAGCCGATCCAGATCGAGAAACTGTATTTTTGCTAGTAACAGATGGTGTTGCGAACGTCCAGTTAGATGGATATATCTATAAAGAAACAAATCAACTAACAGATACAGGAAAGGGATATAGCTCTTTAGAATACGGTCAAGATTACAAAGGGGCGTTGTCTCAAGTAACCGATCAAGCGAATCTGATAAAAGGAAAAGGGTATAAATTAGTTACTGCTTTCTGGGAAGATAAAAAAGCTTTATCTGCTTCTGATCAATATTATACAAAGTACGACGTAGTAGGACCATATGCACAGAATGCCCTTCAAAATATGGCGACAAAACCAGAATGGTTTGTTTTATCCAATAATATTGAAGAGTTTACTAAGAAATTATTTGACACAGTAACCGAAGTTACCAAAAACGACAAAATGGTTTTAGATTTTTATAATGACTTGCAAGTAACAGAATTTAATGTATCTGGACCGAACGGTTCTACTACAAAACCTGTTTTGAAAGATAACCAATTAACTTGGGATCTAGCAAGACAACCAGCAGGAACATACACCCTTACTTATAAAGTCAAAGAAACAAAGCCTCAGCCAAATGGATTTGACGTTGCAGGTGGATATTTTATTTCATCTGACCAAAGAATTGAAATTCCAACAACGAAGACCTCCCCAAATCCAAATGCAGATCAATGCTACAACAATGTATCGAAAAAAGTTTCAGATGCTGATCAAAAGTTAGTAGATGCTGCGCTCCTAAACTCAATTAATGAAGAATTCCAATATGATATCAATTACAGATTGGGATTCGACGTAGAATCCAAACAAGTAATTGCCCTGCAGGATGATTTAGAAGATATATTAGATATTTTAGATACGAAATTAACAAATGCAAAAGGGGAAACTATTCAAATAACCCCGATAATAGATAAAGCTACGTCTATCGTTACGTATACGCTTCCAAAGCAAAACGGTTCATATGCGTATCTAGCCGGGCAACAGTATACATTAACCATTAAAGCGAAAATCAAGCCGGATACAAATCTAGATGTGCTAAAACAATTCATCGCAAGCGGTGGGATTCCAAATATAGCTAAGCTTATTTTAGATAATAAGCCTTTGGAATCGAATAAAGTTACCGTTACTCCTCCAATTGAAGAACCAAAGCTTCATAAAACCGTTTCAGATAATGATGAAACAAATGTCGAAAAGGCAACTTTATCAAGTACGAAAGAGAAATTTACCTGGAATGTGAATTATGAGTTTGGAAATGCACCTGGTGGCTATAATTCCATCGTATTGAGTGATGATTTAGAGAATGTTTTAGATATTGTAGATGTGAAGGTTGTCAATAAAAAAGGTGAGAACATCAATGTCCAACCGAACATTGATCCAACTTCGAAAAAAGTAACAGTAGAACTGCCAAAGAAAGATGGGAGCTATGCATATTTAGCTGGAGAAACTTACACATTGCATATTACTTCTAAAATTTCTGATCAGGCGTCTACAGAAGAATTAGCGAAGTACTTATCAAAAGGTGGAATCCCTAATAAAGCAGAACTATTGCTTAACGACAAATCGACGATGTCAAATGAAGTAACGGTTGTACCGCCGATTGGTCAAATTGAAATTGAAAAAGTCGATGTCTCAGATTCTAACATCAAACTAAAAAACGCCGTGTTTCAGATACTAGACAAAGACGGTAAAGAAGTAGGTAAAATAACAACCGATGTAAATGGGAAGGCGACTTTAGACCAACTTTTATTAGGAAAATACACAATTAAAGAAGTACAAGCACCAGATGGCTACATGCTGTTAAGAGATCCAATTGAAGCAGAAATTACACTGGAAACTCCTATACAAAAAATACAAGTAGAAAATACAAAAAGAGAATGGACAATTCCTAGTACAGGTGGTACGGGAACTCCAATCTTCTATTTCGGCGGCAGCATAGTAATGCTATTAACTTTATTCTTTTATTTCCGTAAAAAAGTGGCTGGTAGATTTTAAAATTAAAAAATTCATAGAGATGGTGAGGAGAAAGCACATGAAGAAAATCTTTAATATTATGTTGGCCTTTGTGCTAACTTTATCAATGCTTCCTAATTTAATTGCAAATGCAGAGTCAGAGTCTAAAGAGAAAGGTTCTTTAACCATTCATAAGTACGAGCAAGAGAAAGATGGAGACAAGGGCGTAGAAGGTGATGGTTCTGCAAATCAAACCATTCCAGATGGCGTGAAACCATTACCAGGCGTAACGTATGAAATTAAACAAATTGCATCATTTGAAAAAATCTCAAATGAAGGAAAAATCGTAAAAGAAAATGTAAAACCTGTTACAAACGGAAAGACCATTACAATTACAACAAACGACAAAGGGGAAGCTGTATTTAAAGAATTACCTTTAGGTCGATATGAAGTGAAGGAAATTTCTGGTCCAGCGCATGTTAATTTAAACCCAAATACGTATACAGTTGACATTCCAATGACAAATAAAAACGGAGATGTGTTAAATTATGATGTTCACATCTACCCAAAGAATGAAATCAAGCGTGGTGCAGTAGAACTAACAAAAACAGGTGCAAATGATACAGAATTAGCCGGTGCTGAATTCTCTTTATTTAAAGAAGATGGTACAAAAATTAATAAAAATGTTTTAGTAACAGGTGCAGACGGGAAAATCCGTGTACAAGGTTTGGAATATGGTAAATACTATTTCCAAGAAACAAAAGCGCCGGATGGATATGTTCTAGATTCAACAAAGTATGCGTTCTCCATTGAACAATCAGGTACAACGAATGAAGATGGTACCATTACATCTGGTGTACTAGTAAAAGTAAAAATGAAAAACTTCGAAGAGCCTACGATTGATAAAAAAGTTAACGGAGAATTAGAAGTTTTACCAATTAATCCAATCACAAATTTTAATTATGATATTAAAACATTAATTCCAGAAGATATTAAAGATTATAAGCAATACGTTGTCTCCGATACTTTAGATAGTCAATTAATGATTCAAGGTAAGCCAATCGTTAAGATCGATGGCGTTGAAGTAGACGCAAGTGTTGTAGACGTAACGATAGATGGACAAAAAGTAACAGCTACTGTAAAAGATTTCTCAAAATTAGTTGGTAAAAAAGAACTCCATTTACAAATTACAGCGCAAATTAAAGAAGGTGTAGAAGCTGGAACAAAAATTCCAAATACAGCGATGATCGATTTCACAAACAAAAATGAAGTGACGAAGGAAAAAGAAACAAAACCAGTAATTGTCTCACCAACAACTGGCAGCATTTCATTAACAAAAATCGACAGTGGTAAAGATCATAAGAAATTACAAGGTGCAGAGTTTAAATTAGTCGATAAAAAAGGGAATACCGTAATAGTTGAAGGCAAAGAAGTAGTAGGCATATCAGATGCGAACGGCGTTATTACTTGGAATAACCTTCCTTACGGCGAGTACCAAATCGTTGAAACAAAATCACCAACTTATACAAAAGACGATGGTACAATAGCTTCTTATCAATTATTAAGAGACCCAATCCAGGTAACCATTGACAAAGATCACACAAAAATTGAATTAACTGTAGAGAATAATAAAAGTGGTTGGGTACTTCCTTTAACAGGTGGTATAGGAACAATTCTGTTCACTGCAGTAGGTCTTGCCCTAATGGCTGTTGCAGCATTTGTTCTCTTTAGAAGAAAGTCTACCAACAACTAAAGTTTTAGACATGTAATAGGAAAAGAGGAGAAGCAAATCGCTTCCCTCTTTTCCGTATTTTCCTACCCTTAAAGGAGCAGATTATGAAACGAAACATCATTTTCGGATGCATTTTTTTAGTAGGATTTGGTGTTTTTTTGTATCCAACGGTTAGCAATTGGTTAGCAACAAGAGCACATTATTCTGCGGTTAGCTCTTTTGATACAAAAATAAAAGCAATGGAAAAGCAAGAAATCGAACTCCGGGCAAAAGAAGCAGATGAATATAATAAAAAAGTACAAAATTCCACACAGCCTCTTACAGATCCATTTAATGGGCAAAAAAATAGAAATTCAAATTCCTATGCAGATGCGTTAAATATAGGGGATGTAATGGGATATATTGAAATACCTAAAATAGACGTAAAACTTCCGATTTATCAAGGAACCTCTGAGGAAGTTTTAAGTCGCGGGGTAGGTCATGTAGATGAATCATCTTTACCAATTGGAGGAGAAGGTACGCATACCGTTTTGACAGGACATCGTGGTTTGCCTTCTGCAGTCTTATTTAGCAATCTAGATAAACTAGAAAAATCTGATGTTTTCTACATTCATTCATTAGATAAAACCCTTGCTTACAGGGTCGATCAAATTAAAGTGGTATTACCCAATGAAACAAATGACTTATTAGTTGTGAAAGATCAAGATTATGCGACGTTGATTACTTGTACACCTTATGGGGTGAATACACATAGATTGCTAGTTAGAGGACATCGTATTCCTCTTAATGCACAAGAAAAAGAGAAAGAATCAGCTTCAAAATCATTTTTTCCAGAAGAGTTGATGATATGGATGATAATTGTTCCAATTGCTATTCTAGTTGTACTTATCATCTATATGAAAATAAGAAAGAAATCATTACCTGTAAGGTAAGCCATAGAAAAACACCTGATTAATCTCTAATTGATCAGGTGTAATAAGATTTACATTTAATCTTTTTCTTCTTCTAGATATAAGACTGAACACTCCATCTGTTAAATATCCATTCACGTCGTAAAAATATGAGTGCTTTTCCGTAAAACTTATGGTAAAATCTTGAATAAATTTAAATTTATGGAAAATATTAGCAAAAGTAGATTTTCATCTTTTTAGAAGATGTAAAGGAGGAAATGATGAATAATTTCATTGACATACAATATATATGCCATATGATATGTAAAACATTCACAGTTCCTGTTTGTTTTTTATCCACGGATAAAAATATCTTGTATGAATCTACTCCTAATGATAGTTATAATCCTTTTTATTCTTCAAAAGAAAAACAGTTACATGAATTATATCAAGAAAGTGATTTTTTTGATTTTCCGCTCATCAAAACGAATCCTTATCTTGAAAATTTTGTTGTAATTCATATAACCAATCATGAACATATAAAAGGGACTCTTATAATCGGTCCTTCTATGCACACCAAATTATCAGAAAAAATGATCATCAAACTTATGAGTAAGTTTAATTTAATTACCGGACTACAAAATGTACTCAACTACTTTCATTCAGTACCTGAAATTAAAAAAATTAGTTTAATTCATATAAGTATTTTATTACATTACATGATTTATAATGAAAAATTAGATATAAGCACTGTTTGGAAAAAAAATAAATTACTAGAAGAAAAATCATATGACATTATAAATCTAGATTTATATATTTCAACACGCCATCAAAGCAATCCCGTCCATTACGACATATCAATTGAGAAACAATTTTTAAACACTATTAAAGAAGGAAACAAAGAAAAATTAATAGAATATGCATATGCATTTCCACTAGAAACTGCTGGAATTTTATCAACAACGGATCAGCTAAGAAACCAAAAAAACTATGGAATTATTGCCATTGCCCTAGCTACTAGATACGCTATAGATGGTAATCTACCGTCAGAAATTGCTTTTTCACTTAGTGATTTATATATACAGACCCTTGAAGAGTTAAATGACTTGCACGCTATAAATAGATTATTAGAAAATGCTTTATGTACTTTTGCGGATCGCGTCAAAGAATATAGTGTACATAAATACTCAAGCACTATCACTGCTTGCCTAAATCATATTTCCAAAAACATTTACCATGAGATATCACTTCAAGATCTCGCTAGCGTTACGAATATAAATCCCTCTTATTTATCCCAGTTATTTAAAAAAGAAGTAGGTATCCCTTTAAGTGAATATATTCAACGAGAACGAATAGAAGAAGCTAAAAAACTATTAACTTTAACTAAATATCCTCTATCCGATATTTGTACTTGGCTCACTTTTAATGATCAAAGTTATTTTACAAAGATTTTCAAAAAAGTTACTAACACTACCCCAAGGCAATATCGCCAAACATACACTGTAATATAAAGTGAAACTCCTATTCGTGTGTCTTACTACTACAGGTTACACGAAGTGCTTCTTTCAAAAATTAGAGCGAGGAATAGAGATATGAACAAGAAGAGAATTTATAATATATTGATAATCCTGCTATTTACGGTTGGTTGTATTTTCATTGCAAAACCTTTTTATGACGCTTATAAAGCTAAGAAAACGCAAGAAAAAAACTTAGAAACTATCATGAAAATGAAGTACAACAAGCAAGAAACCACATTTACTGATGCTTCCAACATAAAACGACCAGATTTAGCAGATGTATCCAATGCTTCATTAGATGAGAAAGCGGTCATCGGGCGTTTATCCATTCCAAGCATTGGTTTGGGACTACCGATTCTAAATTCTTCGACAGAAAATCATTTATTATCAGGTGCAACAACAATTAGAGAGAAACAACAGATGGGAAAAGGAAATTACGCATTAGCAGGACATAATATGTCCAAAAAAGGTGTGTTATTTAGCGATATTTCGGAATTAAAAACGAATGACAAAATATATTTATATGATAATGAAAATGAATACGAATATGCAGTACAACAAATAACAGAAGTTTCACCTAGTACATGGGACGTTGTGGAAAATCACGGCAAAGATGAAGTAACACTTATTACATGTTTATCTGTACTTGATAATTCAAAGCGATGGGTAGTATCTGGTGATTTAGTATATGTAAAAAAAATACAGTGAGCCCCAAAAGTTGAGGATTGAATTCTGTATTTGTACAGGGCACAATCCTTTTCGTTACCCTTTTACATATTCTATTATTCTTGTGAATTTTGATGACGCACTTTACCCTGAACCTCGACCTTGTTTAATCCTTTTTTCAATTTCAGATGTTCTTTTTCTTTTGAACATAAAAACACCCCTTAGACAATTAAAGGGGTAAGACGGTGCAACTTTTTTACTTAGTATTTGTATTTAATTATTCAGCAATTTCTTGAAGATGAAAGTAAGTTACGTTATAAATATGTTCAATCTCAGCATCCGTCATAAATATTAACGTATCTTTGTGTAACCCTTTATTCATTGCAATAAATTCGATCATGTTTTTACGTTCTGTTCTAGCCATTATTAATTCCTCCCTTTATTGTATTAACACAGATATATTTTAGTTATTTCTATTATATAACAGAACGAGCGATACGCAACACAAAATTTTCAAAAAACTCAAAATATTTTTTAGGAGGATCTTTAAAACTGTTTTTCCTAAACCATCAACAATTGTAGGTTTAAAAAAGCGATTTTAATAAAGGAATTGTGGCTTTTCCATCATGTAAGCTTCCGGTAGAATGCTAGGATTTCAGAATGTATGGACTACTCGTTCCAACTGCTAAATGTGCTTTGTAACCAAACCAATATGTAAATACTTTACCCTCGCTTCTCTCTCCTCCCCCATTATTCTGTACATCTGCATACCAAACATGTTTATATCATATATTTGGTACAAGCAATCATACAGGTATTGCAGTGCATTGTAATGAGAAAGGAGCATATTTTGTGGAATCACGACCTTCGAAAAAAACTGTGTATGGAAATATACCGCACCCTATCAGAGATGATGGCGCTGGCGCGACCGATTTTGGTCCTCGTGACATCATGCGAGATATTGAAAACCCCGATATGTTCGTTCCCCCGGTCACCGACGCCGGAACGATTCCTAATTTAAAGTTCTCTTTTTCCGATACCAATATGCAGTTAAATCACGGTGGTTGGTCACGGCAAGTAACGATAAGAGAACTACCGATCGCAACCACGCTTGCGGGGGTGAACATGCGTCTGACGCCGGGCGGTGTACGGGAGTTACATTGGCATAAGCAAGCTGAATGGGCCTACATGATTTTAGGGCGGGCACGAATCACCTCGGTCGACCAGGACGGGCGGAATTTTATAGCCGATGTCGCAGCAGGGGATTTGTGGTACTTTCCAGCCGGAATTCCACACTCGATTCAAGGACGAGAGGAAGGTTGCGAATTTCTGCTCGTGTTCGACGATGGCAACTTCTCCGATTTCGATACCTTCTCTATTACTGATTGGTTCGCCCATACACCAAAGGATGTGTTGGCTGCGAATTTCGGTGTAACGGAAAGCGCCTTTGCTCATATCCCTACAAAACAGCGCTACATTTTCCAAGCAAAGTTGCCCGGCTCACTGGAAAGTCAGGAGATTTCGGATCCTTACGGTACTGTGCCAAAAAGCTTCACACATCGGCTTCTTGCACAAGATCCGATCGTAACTCCGGGCGGGACGGTACGTATCGTTGATTCCACCAACTTCCCCATTTCGTCTACAATTGCGGCGGCGTTAGTGGAAATCAAGCCAGGCGGAATGAGAGAAATGCATTGGCATCCGAATAACGATGAGTGGCAATATTACCTCTCAGGATCTGGACGCATGACGGTATTTGCAGCGAATGGCACTGCCAGAACTTTTAATTACCGGGCCGGCGATGTAGGATATGTACCGTTCGCCATGGGACATTATATCCAAAACACAGGCAATCAAAGCCTATGGTTTCTGGAGATGTTCAAGAGTAATCGCTTTGCCGACGTGTCATTGAACCAATGGATGGCGCTAACTCCAAAAGAGCTAGTAGAGGAACACTTGCATGTAGGGCCAGAATTGATGAACGCACTGCGCAAGGAAAAATGGCCTGTCGTTAAATAGATGATAGAACAAAAGATGCAACACTTGAGACATTGATTTAGTTAATAGAATATAACTAATTTTAATTTTTCACATTTACTTCTATTCAGTAATTGTGGTACACTTATTTTTGTATTAGAAAACTATATATTGTGTTCGTTTTAATTAGGTACCACTATATGTGGTTTAATAGGGAAGTTCGGTGAAAAACCAACGCTGTCCCCGCAACTGTAAAGCTGACGAAGACCTAAGTCCACTATGTTATGTAAAACATGGGAAGGAGGTCGGAGGATGAAGCAAGCCAGGAGACCTGCCTTTATAAAACCGATCAATCATTTCTTCGGGGATTGAGAAATGGAGACGTAACCATTTTTCAAGTTTCTAACGTTTCCATTTAAAGCTATCTCTTTTGAAGAGATAGCTTTTTTAATTTTGTTCAGTAGATACCCCTCCCTATTTGGTGAGAAATCTGGACGAAAATTACGCCAAGAAGATGTAATTAATATTTTGAAAAGGCGAATGATCATGTCTAAACTTTTAAAAAGGAAAAGTAATACTCTACTTGGTCTACATCTAAATATCGAATAACATTCAAATTATGTTCGGTAATTATGATGAAATTGATTTTAAAATGTATATATAATACCACATTAGAGACTAATCGTATTTTTTTATGAAAGAATGGGATGTATATGAAAACAATAAATAAACATCAAGAAGTAATAAAACGAGATAAGTGTATTGTGCCATTTTGTGCAGATAAAATCATTCAAGCTATTGAAAAGGCGGAACAAGCTACAAAACTGGGAGTAACCCCCACTCTCGCTCAAAGTATATGTAATAAAGTTTTGGAACAAATTCAAGTAGACATAATTTCTGTAGAGGAAATTCAAGATTTAGTTGAAATCGAACTTATGAAGAGTGAGCGAACAGATGTAGCAAAAGCTTATATTTTATATCGTGAAGAACGAACAAAAGCAAGAAATGGAAAATCATTTGAAACGATTGCATCCATTATTAGAGCTGAATCTAATGATATTACAAAAGAAAATGCCAATATGAGTGCTGAAACACCTTCTGGGATGATGATGAAATTTGCGAGTGAAACGACAAAAGCTTATACTTTCTCAGAATTGTTGAAACCAGAGCATCGCTTTTTACATCGTACCGGAGCCATTCATATCCATGACCTTGACTATTATCCTACGCGGAGCTTAACTTGTGTTCAACACCCGCTTGATCAAATGCTTGAACATGGATTAGAAGTGAACCATGCTTCCTTACGTCGTCCTAACAGTATTCATGGAGCCACAGTGATGGCTTGTATTTCCCTTGAAACTGCACAAAATGAAATGCATGGAGGGCAAGCTATCCCAGCTTTTGATTTTTATATGGCTCCTTTCGTTAAAGTAACTTATGAAAAAGAATTAAAGAAGGCTTGTGAATTTACAGGAAGTGATTTTGATGAATTAAAGAAACTTCCAATAGCCGTTTATAAAGAAACAAGTTTAGAAGGGTTAACAGGACAAGAAAGGGTTCTCCAACATGCGTTAAACCGAACTGTGAATGCGGTTTATCAAGCGATGGAAGGGTTTATCCATAATATGAACAGCATTCATTCGCGCGGAGGCAATCAAGTCGTATTTTCATCCATTAATTATGGGACAGATACATCACCGGAAGGACGTTGTGTGATGGAACAATTGCTGCGATCAACTGAACGTGGTGTTGGTAATGGACAAACAGCGATTTTCCCAATTCAAATTTTTAAAATAAAAGATGGTGTGAACTTAAAAGAAGGAGATCCAAATTATGATTTATTTCAATTGGCCTGTCGCGTGACAGCGAAACGTTTCTTCCCTAATTTTATTAATTTAGATGCGCCATTTAACCAACATAATAAGTGGAATTCAGAAGACCCGAAACGTTATCTCTATGAAACTGCGACAATGGGCTGCCGTACTCGTGTCTTTGAAAATCTTCATGGGGAAAAAACATCCATCGGCCGGGGAAATGCATCCTTTACTTCGATTAACTTAGTGCGCATCGCTTTAGAAACAATGGAAGAAGTAAAAAAAGAACAACTTCCTGAAGAAGAAAAATGGAATCGATTCTATACAAAACTTGAGTACATGGTCGAGACAGTTGGAGAGCAATTAAAAGTACGTTATGATTTCCAAAAACAGGCTTTAGCAAAACAATTTCCAACGCTGTTGAAATATTTATGGCAAGGCGGACGCCAATTAAAACCGGAAGATCATATTGAAAAAGTTATCAATCAATCTACTTTAGGTATTGGATTTATAGGATTAGCAGAATGTTTACTAGCTTTAATTGGAAAACATCAGGGAGAGTCTGAAGAGGCACAAGCAACAGGTTTAAACATCGTATCATTTATGCGTGATAAATGTACGGAACTAAAAGAACGTTATCAGTTTAACTACAGCCTGCTTGCTACCCCTGCCGAATCCTTGTGCAAAAAGTTCCCTAAGCTTGACCGGGAACGCTTTGGCGAAGTTGAAGGAGTAAATACACGAGAATATTATACAAACTCGAATCATGTGCCTGTATGGCATCCTATTTCTGCAATCAAGAAAATGCAAATTGAAGCTCCATATCACCCATTAACATTGGGTGGACATATTGCATATATTGAATTGGATGGAAAGGCATCAGAAAACTATCAGGCAATTCAAAAGATGGTACTTATGGCACATCATCTGCAAATTGGTTATTTCAGTTTAAATCATACAGTTTGTCGGTGCTTAGATTGTGGGCATGAAACGAATCATGCAGAAACAACAGAGTGTGAGTCGTGCCAAAGTAATAATATTGATGTCATTCAACGGATTACAGGTTACCTAGTAGGAACAACATCCAAATGGAACGAAGGGAAAAAGGCCGAATTACGAGATCGAGTTGTTCATTCTTGAAACAAATGATATAAGGAAAGTGAACATACATGAACATAGCAGGGTTTTATCCGGATTCCATTTCCAATGGAGAAGGGTGGAGAGCGGTTCTCTTTGTAGCAGGCTGCCCGCATCACTGTCCAGGATGTCAGAATCCACAATCATGGGATAAAGACTATGGAGAACCATATAATGAAGATGATGTATATAATCAAATTGTAGAGAATCCCTTTTTAGATGGTTTAACTTTGTCGGGAGGAGAGCCCTTCCTTTACTGCAGAGAGCTCTTTTCATTAGTTCAACGGGTTAAAGAAAACGGATTAACGATTTGGTCTTATACTGGTTTTACATTTGAAGAACTTTTGCAATGGTCTAAAAAGAATATGGATGTTCTAGCATTTCTAAAAGAAATTGATGTATTGGTAGATGGTAGATTTCTAGCAGAAAAAAAGGAACCGAAAAGAATATTTCGTGGAAGTGCCAATCAACGGATTATCGATGTGAAAGCTTCAATTGAAAAACAGGAAGTTGTATTACACTTGCTATCCGAAAGTGAAAATGGTTTAGACAAATAAGTCGATTAATAAAAAAAGCTATCGTTTTGAATAAAGCTTGATCAAAACGATAGCTTACTTTTATTTTTAAGAGCTGTTTTTTATATAAGCTCCATATTTCACTAAAGCACCTGTTAGTTCAAGAAGATTAATTATTATTTTTATAGTAGAAGATGGTAGCAGCTAATTCACCATTCTCAGATTTCGCATAGTTAGGAATCCGTCCAGCTTGAATATAACCTAATGAAGTATATAGTTTATTGGAAGGGTCTCCTTCTCTAGTATCTAATACTAAAAGAGACCTGCTTTCTTGTTTTGCTCTTTCTTCTGCTTTTTGCATAAGTGAGCGTCCAATACCGTTACGTCTAAAGTTTGGATGAGTCATTAACTTGCAAATTTCAGCTCTGTGGCTTCCATTTGGCTTTGTAATTAAATGCAATTGAACACTGCCCGCCACTTTATTGTTTATTTTAGCAAGAAACAATATCACCTCTGGTGCTAAGACAGTTTGCCAATACTTTGTCGCTTCTTCTTGTTCCAGTGGAGGTAAAAAACCTATTGACGCTCCATCATCTACTACGGTTTTCAAAAGTTCAGAAAGCTCTTCAATATCTTCATCAAGTAGTTTAATCTCTTTTATTTCTAGATCTTGCATCACTTTTCCCCCTTTTGTTCACTCAATATATAATTGTATATTATCACCAACAACACCCATTCCCTTCTTTTTTTCTATTTCTCTTCTAATTCTTGATGGGATTAGATAATATATTTACCTCTGCTTCAGTCAATTGACGGTTTACAATTGCAACAAAATCAATATCGCTAGATCCTTCATAAATAATCAAATTTAGATTTGGAAAAAATTTGTTAGAAATATAGCCCAGTACCTTGCATTAATTAATAGTAAATGGTATTTTATTCATAGATAAGGAATATATGTATATTCAGCTATTATACATTGCACAGTATCAACCATTACTTTATAGGTGGTGAGTTATTTGAATATTCAATTTAAAAAAGGTGCACTGGAATTATGTGTATTGGTCTACACGTTGAAAAAGGATCGTTATGGATATGAGTTGGTTCACAGCATCTCTGATAAAATCCAAATTGCGGAAGGAACCGTATATCCTTTATTACGACGCTTAACGAAAGAGGGCTATTTCGCAACATACTTGTCGGAATCCAATGAAGGCCCGCCTAGAAAATACTATCAGCTGACGAAAGCAGGACAAGAATATCTTGAACGGTTAGTAAAGGAATGGAAGCAATTTTCTGCCAGTGTCAATGAAATTATTAAGGAGGGAATGAAGTATGACTAAACAACAATTTTTAAATGAACTAAACCGTCTGTTAGTACCATTGCCTGATGAGGAACGAAAAGATATTTTAAGTGATTATGAGTCACATATTGATTCTGCGATAAAAAATGGAAAAAGCGAGGAAGAGGCGGTTAAAGATTTAGGTTCGCCGAGAACAATCGCATTTGAATTAGGGACTCCTATTGAGAAGACGGACACTGCCGATTTGATCTCACAAAAGGAAACTACAAATCGAAGTGTCGGTCCTAACATTTTTGCATTTTTAGGAATGCTGCTCTTCAATCTCATTTTCATTGTTGGACCTGCATTGGGTATCGCTGGGGTATTTATTGGGCTTTATGCCGCGTCAATCGGTTTTCTTGTTACACCACTTGGATTCATCATGAATTTGTTTACACACGATACACCGATTCTTCTTATGTTCTTCGTCGTCCTTGCGGCTTTTTCATTTGGGTATCTGCTGTTATGGTTAACGAACTTTTTAGCAAAAGGTTATATACGCTTACTCTATTGGTATTGGAAGCTTAATGTGAAAATCGTGAATGGGGGTTATTAGAGTGAAGAAACTTTCAATCCGTATTGCTATATTAGGATTGGTAATTGGGGTCATAGGAGTTTTCTGTTTTGGTTTTGTCAATCCTGCTCCGTCAGTCACAGTAGATGAAACAAAAACGATTCAAGTAACGGATATCAACAAGATCTCGCTGGAATCCCGTTCATCTAGTGTCCATTTTTATCCTTCAACATCGGATGTTTTGACCGTTCATCTCTACGGCCAATCTTCCCGAAAGGATCAGGTGCTTTCCGTAAGTAAGAGCGGTGATACAGCAATGATTAATATCGGGCATAAAAAAGATTACATGTTTTTTACATTTTTTGGCTTCGTGAACAAAGGCTTGCAAGTTGATGTGGAAGTACCGCAAAAAATGTACAGTGAAATAACTGGCCGTTCTTCCGCAGGGCATATCGAAATCCAGCAAATTTCAGCTGGTCGCTTTGATTTAGATTCTTCCGCAGGCAGTATTAAAGCTGACGACTTAAAAGGGGATGTAACCGCCCATTCTTCTGCGGGAAGTATAAATCTAACTAACATTGAGGGAAAAATGGATTTAGACAGTAGTGCCGGTTCAGTTAATGTCCGATTAAAGGCAATTACGCATGACATCACCGCTCACAGCAGTGCCGGTTCCATTCAAATTGTGACCGAACAGCAGCCGGAGTCCCTTCAACTGAATGCCCGGTCATCCGCAGGCAGTGTTAAAAGCAATCTAGCAAACATTTTGTACAGTACAAATGAACGTGACCGTGTCAACGGCTCCATTGGTTCAGGTGGACCTAAGCTGCAACTAGATTCCAGCGCGGGTTCCGTATCCATCAACAAACATTAGAAGTTTAAAGATACAATCATAGAATGGAAAACTGTTTAGGCTATCGAAATTCGATAGCCTTTTTGTGTCTGGATCAATTACATCGTCTATGACAGCTTCGTTTTCTAGTAAGCTAGTGGACTTTGCTCTTCTCCAAAGGTCCACTGCATAGGAGTTTTCTTTAACTAGCGGTCTGTTCACACATCGGTTCAAATTCACTTTATATTGCAATTCCCTGAAAAATGCTACTAACTTTAAGAAACTATATTTCTAATGAATGTTGAACATCAAAGAAGAAGATACATATTCGAGCCTTAAAAATCATATTTAGTAACGATTGATGGAAATTAAATTTTGGAGGCTATAATAATGAATGAAAAGCATCATAAACAGAGGCAAACTTTATTAGAGGAAAGCCATTATGAGAATCGAGACCTCTCCAATGAGCCAGCTAAACTTCATTCCCAGACGATTGGCTCTGGGGGATCTGTACTGGAACAAGATGGTGTACTACACGAAACCTTACAAGAATTTATTCATGAAAAGATTTTAGAAAGACCCGTTCATGTAAAAGGATTTGGTGCATTTGGTTATTTTCAAACGATATATTCGATGTCCGAACATACAAAACTGAGCTTTTTACAAAATTCTAATCAGAAAGTTCCTGTTATGGTTCGCTTTTCGTTAGCTGTCAGTACGAAAGGAACACCTGATACATCTAGAAATGTAAGTGGTTTTGCTACAAAATTTTATACAGAAGAAGGCGCTTTTGACCTTTTATGTAATCACATTCCTGTCTTTTCTGTTCGTGATGCGATACGATTTCCGGAATTTATTAAAGCAATCTTACCTTCACCAAAAAATAATTTAATTGACCCTAATAGGTTTTGGAGCTTTGTAGCAAGAGCGCCTGAATCGATTCATTTTATTGTACGTTTATACTCAGATGCTGGTACGATAAAAAGTCTTCGCCGCATTCCAGGACATAGTGTAAATACATATGTTTGGAGAAATGCTCAAGGTATTAGAAAGTACGTTAAATACCATTGGTACCCATTTGAAGGTGTACAATACATTAGTCGCGAAGAAGCAAATAGACTAGCTGCTGAAAATCCTGATTACGCTGGTAAAGATTTATACGATACGATTGCAGGTGGTAAACCGGTGGAATATGGCTTATATGTCCAGCTCATGAACCCAAAGGATGAAGCAAATCTTTCTTATGATCCTTTAGACGATACAAAAGTATGGGATGAACAAGAGTATCCCCTAATACCAGTAGGCAAAATGGTATTAAATATAAATCCTGATAATTATATGGAACAAGTAGAAAAAGTCGCCTTCTCCGTTTCTAATTTACTAGACGGCGCAGAATTATCTGATGATAAAATACTGCAGGGCCGTGCCAATATTTATAGTGATTCTCAAAGAAGAAGAATTGGAACTGAATTTCGTAAGTTACCGGTTAACCAACAGCAAAATTGGACACCAGCTAATCAAATTACAAGTGGTGATGGAAGATATGTTGAAGGCAAACTAGAAAGAACTTCTATAACAAAGCAAGACGATTTTGGGCAGGCTGGTGAATTCTATACGAGGCTACCTCAAATAGAAAAAGAACATCTTGTCGAAAATTTAGCCAGTGATTTGAAAGTCATATCTGATGATATTAGAAAGAAAGTTATGGAGTATTTCAATAAAGTATCATCTGACTTAGCAAAGAGAATTGAGATTGAAATGAAAAAGTGATAAGAAGATTAAAAAACGTCATTATTACGATTAAAATGACGTTTTTTTGTATAAAATTTATTAATTTCCACCATGTTCTTAATAACCGTATACTTTCACAAATACTACAATTGTTGCATTGAAATTAACGTGCAACAATTCCATTGATTCTTTCTTTCAATCAAACCTGCGTTTTTTATAGATGACCACTGTTATAACAATTGATAAGGCTACCCATCCCAATAGCACAAGCATATTATCAATGATTTTACTAAAGCCTTCTCCATTGCTTAAACCGAGCCAAATTGCGTTTAATTGTTCATTCGGTAAATAATCGATGACCTTTAAGAGCATTTCGTTTTTTACCATTGGTTTAAGCATAGAACTCATCCCAAATATCACCATTACAGGCATTCCGATAATACTCGTTTCCATTACCGTTCTTGATAGCAAGCCAAGAATTGTTCCAATCGCAAGATAAAAAATCAAACCCAATATGACACTTAATACAAATAATGGAGGTGATGGAACTTTGTAATCTGATAAAAAGATGGAGCCAATAATAACAACAATCGTCGTGACAGCAGATAATGCACTTTTTCCTATTAAAATCTCCAAAGTACTTGCTGGTGATAATAATAATCCTCTCAAAGTATTTTTCTCTTTTTCTTCTGCGACCATTGCTGATTGAATAAAAGCACCGGCGATAACAAGAGCAAGATTGATTGGATATGTGTTCAATACGGCTCTGTCATCACCCATGCGTCCAAGCCACGCAGCTAAAACTAAAGGTAAAGCTAACGTAAAGATAATGTATGAATTTCTTTGTAGGTCTTTCCAATCCTTTATAAATATTGCATTTACTCGTTTAAATGAAAAGGACATCATAAATTCCTCCCTGTTAATTGTACGAAAATGTCTCCAAGTGTCGGTTCATTTGAATGAATCGTTAAAAGCTCTCCAGCTTTCATATATCGGTAGATTTCTTTTGCACCTTCTTCGTCTTTATCAACAATAACTGAACGGTTTCCCTTTAATAAAAGTGAAATCGATGTGTTTTCTTGTTGTGCTCTTAAATTTTGAGGTGTATCGAGTAGCCTGATTTCCCCATTGTGTAAGAATGCAACTCGATTACAAAGCTCTTCTGCCTCTTGCATATCATGGGTCGTTAAAAAAATGGTTGTCCCTTCTTGATTTAATTTTTTTAGACCCTCATGAATATGCTTCGTATTGACTGGATCTAAGGCTGAAGTCGGCTCATCTAAAAAGAGAAGATCAGGTTTATGGAGGATGGCACGTGCCAATGTGACACGCTGCTTCATTCCTTTTGATAGCTTTTGAACTAGTTTTTTCTTATCTTGTACTAGATTAACTGATTCAAGAACCTCATTAATTCTACTTTTCTCTACTTCATATAAATCACAATATAATGCAAGGTTATCGTAGATGCTAAGCCGATCGTAAAGACCACTATTATCCGTTAAAATACCGATTCTCTTCATATAACTAGGATCTTTTAATTTATGTATTGGTTTTCCGAACACCTTGACCTCCCCAGCATTTGGATGCAGTTGGGCTGTTAATATTTTTATCATTGTCGTTTTACCAGAACCACTAGGTCCTAGAAAACCAATCGTTTCTCCTTTTTTCACTTCAAAGTTTACATTTTTCAAAGCTATATTGTTTTCAAATGATTTAACAAGCTCCCTTACTTCGATAACATTTTCCATTTCAATTTCTCCCTTTTCCGTTTGTGCTTTCTTGATTCAAGTTTAGCTGCAATAGTAGACAAACGCAGTAATATCAAGGTGAAAAGAGTGTAGGTAAGGTTGAATGGCATCAATTTTCAGATGAATGGAGCATATTTTTTGTCCAAAAATACGTTTTACCGTGAATATAAATTAGATCCCGATGATATCCTTCAACTCATTTAATTTCCCTTTAGATAATGGAACAGAACTTTTCTTTGGATCTCCAAGAATTAAACTATAGCTATTTCTAGTCCAAGTAATTACCTCACGTACTCTTTGTAAATTGACAATATATGATCGATGGCAACGGAAAAAACCAAATGGTTGTAATCGATCAGATAATTCATTTAAAGTTATGGAACAAGGAAAGACTTCTCCATTAACATGTAGTTGTGAAATTCCTTCATTACTCTCAACGAAAACAATCTCCGTAGGATCAAATAGGATGATTTTTTCATTGATTTTTGCTGGAATCTTTTCGAATCGCAACTGTCTGTGAATGGTCGTTACTTCCCCTTCAGCTTGTTCTTTATCCTCCCTTACCTCTTTAGAAACTGAACTTACAATTTTTTCACTTTCTATCTCAGTAGCTAATTGTTCTTGTGAACCAACAGGAAGGTCTTCTTTGGAAACTGAATGTAATTCTTCATTTTCCTCATCCACCACTTCAATCTTCTTTAAGCCTTCTTCATTAAGACGGTAAACAATATTTGTCATAGAAATTGCACTTTCAAAGTTATTTGTTGTGATAAGAATCGCCTTACCTTGCTCAGTGAATTCTTCTAATACTCTTTGCATAATGATTTTACTTTCTATATCAATGTTTTGGTCAGGCTCTTCCATAAGTAGGAGATCTGGCTGATGTAAAAGGACTCTAGCAAGCTGTAACCGTTTTTTTTCTGAAAAAGAAAGCTTGATAATTTTCGTATTAACTTTCTCAATTAAATCAACTTTTTGAATGACTGAATCGGTCTCAATGTCCACATCATATAGCCTTTTAAAAAACTTCAGATATTCCTTTGGTGTAAGACGATCATACAAAGCTTCATCTAACATAAAAATCCCTACACGCTTAGATAAGCTTTTATAATGAACGTTTAATGGCAACCCTTCTAACAAAATCTCGCCATTCGAAATCGGAGTCTCTCCAATCATCATGTGTATTAACTGTTTTCCAACTTCATTATTGCACTGAATTGCAACCGCCTCTCCCTTATGAAGCTCTAAATCTATCTTTGGAAAAAGAATCCTATTTCCTTTACTTTTTTCAATTTGGTTTATTTGTAATATACTCATGCGCTAAGACACCTCAATTAGAGAAATTAGATTTTATAACTTTATACCGTCAACAAAATGGAAATTTGATATTATCAAGCCCTAAAAATAAAGGAGAACACATACACATTCATCTTCACGGATTTCATATGTAACTAATCTAATAATTTCATTTTTATCATTCATGAAAACAAAACCATCTAATTCGTCACATTTATATACTCCTATTGAAATGATCATTTCAGAGCTACCCCAATGCTCTTTAAAAAATGAAATTACTTCAGCTTTATTTTCACGATTAATTGCTTGAATCATAATTATTCCCCTTCATACCCTTGTGTCAAATATAAAATTACTGAATATTCCATATAATTATTATACAATATGGAAAAAGCCGTCACTAAATCTATTAGTATCGGCTTTATTTTTAATGACTATAAGAATAGTAATTGTATCATTTTTCAGCAATTCTCAAGAATATATTGATGTGTTTTGTTAAATGGCTTAAGTTATTGTTATAGAAAGGGGAAATATACGCTATAACACCAGGAAACTCCCTCTTCCACTATTTGAGAGGAAGACAGATTTTAATTTGGCCAATATGTAGGAGTGATTTCAATGGATCGAAAAAATTTAGATTTATCAGTTCAATTACGACATGAGTTACATGCACATCCGGAATTATCTTATCAAGAAGATTGGACAAAACAGCATTTAATGGAATTCCTTAAAAAACATACGACTAACTTAGAAATTACCGATAAGGGTAAGTATTTCTATGTAAAATATATGACAGGTAACAACAAACCAACGATTGCCTTTCGCGCTGATTTTGATGCACTGCCAATTCCGGAAACCATTGATCTTCCATGGAAATCCCAATATGAAGGCGTTGCCCATAAATGCGGCCATGACGGACACGCTTCTACTCTTGCTGGATTCGCCCTTGAAGTAGATCAAAAAGGTGCAGATAAAAATATTATCTTCCTCTTCCAGCATGCGGAAGAGACAGGACAAGGTGCCCTTGATGCCCGTGAAGTCATTAAAGAAGAAAATATTGAAGAAATCTTCGCTTATCACAATATGTCGGGTATTCCGTATAATACAGTAAGTGTCATCGATGGAACAGCATGGTGTGCTTCTAAAGGAATGTCAATTGAAATGGTTGGTTCTCCTGCGCACGCAAGTGAGCCGGAAAAAGGTGTAAATCCTTCTTATGCTATCGCTGAAATCGTTGCGGCAATTCCTAAGTTTATTGCTCCAGATCACTATGAAGGCTTAGTTCTCTGTACCATTATTCAAATTGATGTAGGCTCTGAAAATTATGGCATTTCAGCTCATGAAGGTGCCTTACGTCTGACCATTCGTGCAGAAAAAGAAACAGAATTAGATAAACTTCAAAAAAAACTTGAGGATTTTGCATTAAAACTTGGCAAGGAACAAGGGATTAAAGTAAGTTTTAAATACTCTGATGTATTCCCGGAAACGGTTAATACTAAAGAAAGCGCTGATAAGGTTCGTAAGGTTTGTGAAGAAAAAGGGATTCCATTACGTGAATTGCAAAAACCATTGCGTTCATCAGAAGATTTTGGTTATTACCAAAAACTTATAAAAGGTGCCTATTTCCTTCTTGGAAATGGAGAAGATCATGCTCCTATCCACACTTATGAATATGATTTTGTCGATGAACTTATCGAAACAGGAGTAGAAGTATTTAAAGGCTTGGCAGGAACAAAATAATAGAATGACGGGGGATGCCCATAGCAAACTCTTAATGGAGGGCAGGGTAAAAACAGACGTCTAAATCTTTTAATAGGGGTCTCACCAACATTATGCGCTTATCTTAACTCTTACATAGAAAACCTTTGTTTATCGATGTTTTATTCATTGAAGTCATATAAACAACGTATTCTTCTAGAAAATGAGCCTCGACCTTCTTTAATCCACTTCTCAATTTTAGATGTTCTTTTTCTTTTAGACATAAAAACACCCCTTTGGTTAATCATAACCAAAGGGGTAGAGCTTCGTAACTTTTTTTAAAACGTCGCGACTTTATTCTAAAGCCACAACATTTTGTTCACCGACATTAATGTTGGTAACCAAAAAACCCGTTAATATCAAGGATTAACAAGTTTTTTAAACATTTTATACTTACATTAATGTTGGTAACCAATTTTTAAGTAAATTTCATTGACTTACATTAATGTTGGTAACTATATAAACCCCCAGATGCTGTAGAGTTATGAACCCGTCATCCAGAATATATCTCTTGTTTCAACAGAATGGAAGAAATCCACACTAATATTCTTTATTAAGAAGTAAGTCTAGCCAAAAATTCATAACTAAAATTCCAACTGTTCCTCAATCAAATACTTCATAAACTTTGCACTCGTGTTTGCTGCATATTTTTGAAAATTATCACCTTTTTTAGCATCTGCAAAGTCACATATAGATTTAATTATTATAGGAATTGTTAATTGGTTATTTATGTTATTTGAAGCATAGAATACTCCATAAGATTCCATGTCCAAACCTACTGTCTTCCTTGAGTGACTTTTTACTAAGTTTTCAATAATTTCACTATTAGCAACTACTGCTGAGCCACAGGCCATAGGACCACTGATTATTTGTAAGTCATGCTGTGGAGCTCCGTCGCATTCACGTTTAATCCTAAATAAAACATCGTTAAAATCTTGGCCTATGAGTTCCCTTATTTCAGGGTTTAGGGGAATTGCCTTTGGGTCTGGACTAAAACTTATTAATGAATCCTTAGTACTATCCTGAATGTATTTCCCATTACTATAATTCCAAATCTCTGATGGGATAATAATATCGCCAAAATTATTTTCGGTATTTATTCCTGCTGCAATTCCAACCATAATAATATACTTGGGTTTAAAGTTGTAGATTAATTTCACTGTTAAAGAGGCAGCAGCAGACATCCCCATTTCAGACTGTTGAGCAGTTACTACCTTTAAGGTCTTTTGTTTTAACCTAAACTCATTAGTATAGTAGTATGTTGGATCACCGTTAATTCTTTCTAGTTTCCAATTATCTTCCAAATTTTTTACTGCATCAGTTTCTGTTTTTACTGCAGTAATAATGGCAACATCACAATTATTCCCTTGTAAAGGGTTAGTTGTGCTTTTTTCACACAATAATGCATATTCAATCTTAGCTCTAATATTATCAGACCAATTGGTCGAAGTTTCATCAAACTTTAAGACTGGAAAAGCTAGCTTACTTTGTATTTCCCTAAAGCTCACCTCTAGTTCATCAAATGCAGTTAATACAATAATTTGCTTCGGTTTTATATATCTGTCAACAAAAACCACTTCATCAATGAACTCAATACCTGCTGTTTTTTTAGGGTCCTCACCTAAAACCTCAGGAATATTTAAATCTAGTATCATAAAATCAAACGCAGTATTAACTAACTCTCTTTTTGCTGCATTTAACTCTAATGTATGTATAATGTTATCTTGTTGAATTCCTTCTATTGAAGTTAATACTTGCATTAACTTTTTCAACTTGTAACTTTCATCATCCACCAATAAAATTTTCATAAGTGATCTACCTCAACCCCCTAAAGATTATGAATATCTTTGATAAGTTTTATTAAAGCATTTCTCCATTCTAGTGATGATGATTTATAATGGATGATACCTTTATAAGTTGAACTAAAATCTTTAATCATTCGTTCATCTAGTTGTTTTAAATTTAACTTATTATCATTTTCACCTAAGACATCAAATGCAGTTATAATTATTACATTTGTTTCTACTTTAATTCTTTTCATTTCTTCTAGAATATCAATACCTGCAAATGTCTCAAAATCATTACCCTCTTCATCATCACAATCTTTGAAATCATATAAGGGCAAACTCATATCTAATAGAATCAAATCGTATTTATTACCTCTAATTTCAGCTATACCGCTTGTTAATGAATTGGAAATTTTCAATTTACTATCAGGTATAAAATCTATTACTAATTTTTTAACTTCCAAAACCTTACTATCATCATCCTCTACATATAATATCCTCATTTACCACACCTTCCTCTAGAATCAAATTATCTATACCAATAAATGCAGAAATTTCAAAGTATTCATTCGTAACATCATAAAGAATGCTATATGGCGCGTTAATATTATATTGTAAAGTTTTATACATTTTATATAATCCTGAGCCCCCCTCAGTCTGTGTAAACTTTTTCAATATTTCATGACTCTTTGCATTATCGAAAACTTCTTGAACCTTACTTTCTATTTCCTTTGTTTCCATTCCGCCGCCTAAATTATTTCTTACTGTAATACTCATAAACTTTTCACTCTTAAAATCAATTCTTTTTTCTTTATATGCATCTTGTATAATATCAACCATCTCAGAATTTTCTTCTATAATAATAATATCTAAATTTAATTTTGAAAAATCTTCAACTCCTGAATGTTCTAACGCATTGTTTATTATTATGTTTAATATATCTACAAAATATGAAAATGACATTCCACTAAATTTATATGGTATTTGTATTTCTTGGTTTATTTTAATGTTATTAAAATTGTTATTTAGTTTATAATTAATTTCCATGCATGTTGCAACTAAATCCTCCATTGAATAATCTAGGTATAGGATATCTCTTATGTAAAAAACGTCAGTAAATTCTTTAATTACACTTTCTAATTTTACCTTGCATAAATTTATACTTTTGTTAATTTCTTTAACTAAATTACTTATTTCGCTTTTTTCTAATTCTTTCATATTAATTTCTAAAGTATTTAGGGCATCTATTAAATAGCCTTTTAAGTGACTTTCTATTTTTTTACGTAGCATTGTTAAAAGTTCATCTGTTTTTTTCCACAAAAGACTAATTATAGTTTCAAAAAAAACATCAAAATCAACAATATTATCAATATTGATCACTAAACAATTATTCACAAATATTGAATAATCTAGTAGCCCTTTATCTTTAATAGTGTATCTTATTCTTATCCATTCATCCTTAATTTCAGTTACCTTTTTATCAATTATAACTGTAAAGTCTGACAAGAATTGTTTTAATTTCTTGAAGTTGTTACTTTCTTCAGTTACAAGTTTATCCCAGTATTCATTTATTGAGTATATATCACTTCCATCATTAGCAGACTTGGACATTAAGTTATGTTCGTAAAATAGAGTAGTCAATTGGCTGTTGACATACCCATGTCTAATTCTTGAACTAAGAAATGTATTTAATCCATATTTTTCATTGTAAAGAAATTCCTCTGTAATTCTTGATATTATACTCTTTAAAATTATTACCTCCTGGCTGTAATTGACATCAGATTTTATCCGATTATTCATATCATAAACAATATTTTTTAAGACATCTAAATATTCTTGGTCTGTAATGTCTATACTTCTAACTTCATTTTCAAACTTTTTAACCGTAATATATTTATTGAAATTTTCTACTAGTATATCTTTGATTTCTGCCTTAATATTTTCTACATCAACAAATATTCGACTTTGATTAATTTGTTTAGTGCGGTCTCGTATACCTCTTTTTGTCATTATTCCATTAATTTCATCGTAATAAAGCTTCCTATTTTTAGGGTCTAAATTAATTAATTGTCTAAGTATCTCTGTTCGGACTTCATCTGCCATAGAGGCATTAGTGGCTAAACGTATGTCTCTTTTGATTAGATGTTGAACACAGATCTTATGTAAAAAATATACTAACAAAGATGTATCTTTGTTTATATTAACAATATCTTCAACTGAATTTAATTGGTTATAATCCATATAATTTGAATATGCAATGCGTTGAGTTTTATAATCATTCTTGTCGTACAAGTAAATAAAAATTGGATACTTTATATTTTTCTTAATTAATTCATCATCGCTTTTTTGGACCTTTTCGATTACTTCACTAAGTTCAAATCTCTTTATCAAATTCTGGTTAATAAAGTATGCATCAACTATCAATTCAATGCACTCTAGAAGTTGGTTATTTTTCTTATATGCTAATAATAACTTTCGAAGCACTCTCTCTAAGGAGTAATGATCATCTTTATTTAAATGCTCCTTAATTGAATTAAGTAATATTATTGCCTCATTAAAATTTTCACTCTCAATTTCCTTAGTAGCAATAAATAGTTGTTTTCTAAATGGGTCTAACACTCCAGGGCTTAATTCGAGTTCGTAATTATACATAAATAAATATAAAGAAGTAGTTAGTGGGCAGAGATTTTCAAATAGTCCTAAGAACTGTTTCTGATCTTCCTTTTTAGAAATATTACCTACAAAATTTGGAGTTAAAATTAAATCATTAATATGAGATAAATAGCTATTAATATTTTTTTCCGTAAACGCAAACTTTCTACTTATAAAACCTCTTATTTTAAACTTCCAACTTGTACCACTATATAATTTTAAGTACCCATATAGATTGGTAAACGACTCATTTGTACTTTCATTTATTGAATATATATTATATATATCTTGATATATTGGAAATTTAGGTGTTATCTCCTCAGACGCATTTATATGTGATTTTATTAAAAGTAATATCATTTGAAAGTCATTACTATTAGTATTTAGATAATCATTCAATTTCTGTATTGAAGTTAAATAGTCACCTTTTGTGTATAATTCAATTATTTCAAATACCTTTTCTTGTTCACCCGTGTTTGAAGGAAGTAATTCAAAGTCACCTTTTGAGTACTTCGCCAAAATATTTCTTATTCTATAATCATCAATTTCCCTAATTAAACCACTAGTCATAACTTCTAGGTCCTGAAATTCACATCTAAAAGACTCAACCTGTACTACTTCAAGGTAACTATTATAAAAATCAATTATTGACAATTGACTTTCAATTTGAATTATTGAATTATAATCATTTTTATAGCTATCATCTAAGTTTAATTTAAAATTAAAATAATTTTTAACAGCTTCTTGATCTCCTAGGGACTCAATAAACTTCTTAACTTTATCTTGGTAGTTCAAATAACTCATGTTTTTTTCAGCAACATAACTAGAAAATTCTAGTAATGTATTTACTATTAAATTATATTTTGTCTCTTTAAAAAATTTCTCCAAAAGCTTTTTATTTGCTTCTAATCCCCCTATCTGCTCCTCAAGCAAAAGTTTCTGTCCACTTGACCATAGTGAAACGCATACTTCTTCTTCTATTTTTAAAAGAGTAGAATATGCTTTATTATATTGTTCAGAGAAAAGAAATCTTTCGTAAACTTGCTTATACCATAAGTATTTGTTAATTTCACTATTAAATAAATCGATTAAAAAGTGTGCCCACTCTATAGTATCTCTTTTTGTTAAATTGTGATTGTATACCATTGTTTTATTACTGAAAGCTTTTAAATTACTTGGTAAGTATATTTTACGTAATTTACTTTTTAAAACATTATCATTAGTAAAGGCATTATAAATTTTATATGTTTCTACCCTATTAGTATTTAAACTGTACTTGTTAGTCATATTTATAAAAAATTTATCATCTTTTCTACTGAGTCTAATTATTCTTCGAATTTCTTCTCTGTTCATGAACTTTCCCTCACGTTCCTCCTATGGTTACGATAAACTTGCATAATTTCAATCCAACCTATCAACTTTGTCTGATAGTCTTTTCCTTTCTAATAATTTTATTTGACGCCTATTATTTTCTAAACTCTTAGTGGAACTCAATTTTTATAAATTATCTTTATTTATTTATTTTCTTCCTCAATTTGATTAATTTCGAAAAAAGGAAGCATTTCCCTCAATTAAAAAAAACACGAATTATTTAACACCCCTTGTAATTGTTTGCTTAACAGCATGATCATAAAAACTAGAAACTTTTATTCTAAGATGGTTGACAACTGTTCCAAATCTATCATTCTTACCGTAAGGCTCTCCTAAATTACTTATAACCTTAGTTGCAATATCCTAAGTCTTAATAGCAGTTCCATAATTTTTAACTATGTAGATACATCTCTTATCCCTTCTTACTACTAAAGAATTTGTATTTAATATTATTTTTTTCTAGATAATAATTAACAATTTTTCGAACCTTGTAAACAGATATTAAGATTTCATTTTATGTGTCCGAAACTTATGAGGAATCCCTTTTTGTTTTTTCACCTTCCAAAGAAAATCACCATTTACAAGCACATTTCCTTGTTCTATTGTTGTTGAGTATTGGTTCCCACGTGCATCAAATAATAAAAGTTCAAATTGGTAGTCATTGTTTCCAACACCGTATTCATCTATATTTAATCGAACAGGGTCAGATGAACCGAAAGATACAAATAATTGACCAACTATTTCTGATCTGGGTTGTAGTCCTATCTTAAAATCAGCTCCAATCACACTATCTATGCCATATACAGGATGGGTAGATAATTTCTTACCATCCTTATTGAGAATGTTCATATAACCTGAAGTGATTGTAATTGGATTATCTGTGCCATTTGCTAATAGTATATCTATAGAGGCACAACCATCAAAATCATGAACACCATAAAGTGTTTCTTCAAGAAATTTGACTTCAAATACCCCTTTATTTTGATACATGAAATCAAAATCGCTCCGTTTTGCTATAGAGTTTACACTCCCCTTACGAACTATACAAAGACCTTCATTTAATTTGTTATATTTTCGTTTAAGCATATAAGGTTTTCTATTTGTATTATAAATTCTAAAAACCCCCAGAAGAGTCCCTTCATATTCATACTTGAAATAATCAAACTGAATATCGGGCTCAATGTTACTCAAAATAACCTGGGTATAATTTGATGAATCAACAAATTCCTCAAGAATCCCCTTTATTTCTTTCCCTTCCGGTCTATCCTTAACTCCAATGATGATGAATTTATCGCCTTCATGACGGGAATTAGCCATTGCCATAATGTCTGCAATTAGGTCCATATGCTTGTCTTTCGAATATTGTTTTTCTTTAAAGTCCAGATAGTCACATTCATATCCGTACTTTACCAAATTTAGAATCTTATCCATATAGAATCTCCTTAATTCAGAAATTACATATGTATATGCAATTCGACAAAACTCGTCATTTCCCTGTATTTACCTAGTGAAATTTTAATATTTATATTAAATGAAGTAATCAACACTCCGTTTCATTTGTAAATACAAAAAGGACCATAATTGGTCCTTTCTTTACTTTTTTCAACTAACAAAGTTTTCATTTTTATAATCTTTATAAATCTCCTCTAGAATAAAAGTCCTAAACTTTTCTGCAGTGTGCCTTTTTAATCCTGCTTTACGAATTACTTCCCATTCTTTTATAGATGATATTGTTTTTCTAAACTCATTAATGACATACTTTATCCTTCTCATTTGAAATTGCTCAACAGATTCAGTACCTTGATTAATTAATTTCTTTGTTTTTGGGAGTTGTTCCAATCCTTTATTTAATGCTGTCAACTTACCTAACCTACGACCAATTTCATTTTTGGTTACTCTAATTAACTTATTTTTTTCAGATAAAATACTTTCGATAATCTTTTCTACCTGTATGGCCATTTCATAATCCCTTTTCTCCCAGTTAATCCTTGTGATACCCTTATTAGAAGTGACCTTTGTAGTAGATGGATAATTATTTTTTAACCAGTCTTTGTCATTCCGATATAGCCAGGCATACACCTTTGGATTTACTGAACGTAATTGAGTAATGGATTTATCTTTATTTTTTTTAAGGAGTAAGACCCATTGCTCTCTATATTTTTGTATTTCCTCAGTATTTCTAGAAGGAGATTTATTTTGGGGACCTTCAACATTCGATGTTAACATCTTTTTTATTGTCATAGGATCTGCTCCAAGTATTCTCGCCATTGCTCGTAAGGATAGCCCCGTTTGTGAAAGGCAGGTCAACTTTTCTTTCCATACACAACCAAACTCTTTGATTCTCCCAATTTTGAATTGGTCTTCATTTGTTTTGTCCGGCCCTTTTCTAGAAAAAACAAACCCACACGAACATGAAAATGTTCCAACAGGTAAACCCGTTTTATAATCCCTAGTTATTACACAAGAGTTTATTATAGGTTTTTGAAAGTGATCTGCAGCTTTATTCAAACAAAGCCATGGCCCACTTCCAAATGGTTTATACGAAATTGCACCGATTTGGCTAACCATAGATAAAATAGTTTCGCCTAAAAAGCCCAATATCAAAATATGCCTTAATGGATGACAGCTTACTCTAGGCTTTCTCAGTACCTTATGTAACCATGTATCTTCTTTATCAGAATCAACAAAACAGTTTATATCTAACAGGAATTCTTGACTGTAGTAGCAATTAAATAACGATATTAATTCCTGCCATCTAATTCTTCCCGCTACAGATGCTAATCCTCTTCCTTGTAATCTTTCCAAATAATATTTCTGCAAGTTTTCCAAACCCAATGGCTCAATTTTGTTGTTAAGAAGATAATACGTTTGATCAGCAATATATAATAAATGTTCAAAATCACTTTTTGACGTTGTCACCTTATCAACTGAATTCGATACTCTTATGCTGTTTTCAAGAGGAATGAATTCATGTTTATGCTTTCTTTCAGAAAAAGGGACTTGGGATTTTATAAGCCACGTTCTATGCTTAGGGCAAATTTTTACTCCTTCTACTTGATGTGTTCTATGCCAATATACTTCTCCCTGTGTTTTCATCTCATTTGCAACACACTCAATACAATAATTAAAATACTTAGGGCTTTTTATAGTACTTGCAACCCTTCCTAATCTCATGAAAAGAGCAGTCCCATTTTCTTCACTCATAGAAACTTTGATTTCTGTATATCTTTCTTTTAGGATAAATGGAGCATAATAGGGTAGTAACGTATGCTTTTCAATAAAGTAACTTGGATTATAAGAATCCTTGTGAGGTAGCCTTTTACATAATTGATTTAGGTTCGCTGGGAGAGTTGTTGTTGCACAAACAGTATTAGAACCAAATATTTCTTTGATTGATGATTTAGGATTCTCATTACCTGAATAGTCATGAAATCTTGCTAAAATACTATAAAAAAGCTCGTCTTCGTAAAGAAAAGGAAAGAATATCAATACAATCACTCCTTAAATTAGTATTAATATTCTTTCCTTATTTAAAAAACTTCTACCTGTCTACATACCTTTTTGTATTTTTTCCAGTACTTCAACTATTCTTTGCTTTGTTTCTTCTGAACAATTACGATATGACCTACGAAACGCAAGGATACTGTTTAATGTTCCATTTACATACCTATATGATTTTAGTTGTGAGACAATGATTGGAATATGTCGTACTTGATAATCTTCAACACTTTCTATATGTGAATCTAGCTCTGCAATAGTTTTAGGTAGTTTTTCCTTATGATTTAGTAAACGGTTTTTATCTTTAGGGTCTAAGATATTCATTATGTTATATTTTCTTATACGAAACGATGGATTAGAAGCTAATACCATTTCCGCAGCTTTTCTGACTTTAAATTTCAACTCAACATCTATTAATTCGTAATTTTGTATGTGCCTAACTGGAGGCAAGATCTCCTTCAGCCACTTTTTATCATTTTTTAAAATCCACAAGTATTCTTTTGGTGCGATTTTCCTAACATCCATTCTTGTTAGATTTCCATGGGACTTCTGCAAATAATTTATAATTTTATCCCTATAGGACTTTTTAGCTCCCTCTTCACAAGAAGCCGCTACTTCAATTAACCCTCGAAAGATTTCTGTTTTTTCTAAGTCATCTATCAACTTTTTAGGACTGCTTGTATCCTCAAAAAAATCATTTTTAAATTTATTTAAACATTCTCTTATTGTCCTTTTAGGAGACCCTGTGAGGTCAGCAATTTCCTTAACTTTATATCCATTGTTATATAATTCTTGTACTTTGCTCTCCCATAAAAACCCCCACTTTTCCAATTGAAAAATACTAGAGTTGTCACTATCTTCTGGGGATTCTTTTTTTATATATTCAAACCCACAAATTGGGCAGATGAATCTTCCTATATTGTTTTTTTCGGTAATAGTACGTTTGCACTTATTTATTGAATTATATAATTGAAAGGAAGGACATACGGGATTGTAACAAGGCCATGGGCCGATTCCAAAAGGTATTGGAACAGAATAATACTCCTTCTGTTCAGTCCAACTTTTTATTGAGCCCTCTAAAAATAAAATAAGAAGGATGTATAAAATAATAAATTGTGACATATATTTATGATTTAAAAAATACTGATTATTTCTTTTTATCAAAGATTCTGGGAATATACTTACTGAATTTAGACAATCAACCTGATAGTATTTAACTAAATCATTAATTATCCTACGCTTTTTTATATATCCTCTCAAATCGATATAGCCATTTTTCCCGAGCATAGCAATAATTTTTGCATATAAAATATGAGACTCCATATTTGCTGCATGATTTTTGAAAGATTGTAATTCACTAAATAAATTTAATTTAAATTTATTTATTTTATTCTTCTCAATCTTTTGATAATCAGTACCATAGCAACAAGGTTTTATCGATAATACTCCTTTAATTGAGTCTGAGAAAGGAGTACTGCATTTCGGGCAATTTTCGTCTAATTTAATAAAATGGGTTGGACAAAAATCTAGAAAATCTATTTGATGTTCTAAGTGTACATAAATTTCCCCATTCCTCTTAAAATCTTCTTGCATGCATATTATGCAATATTTTATTGTTTTCGACAGTACCAGTGTATTTCTTTGATTAGGTATTCTACCTACATAACTATTTTGACTTTTACCGTATAATATATCCATTTCTATCAGCGATAATCTTTCTTTTGATAAAAATGGTTTAAATAACGAAAACCAAGTACAGGAAAGAAATTTTTCTTTCAAGGCACAGTTTTCAACAGGTAGTTTTTTTAGTAGACTGGAAATATTTCTTGGAAAGGGTCTTAAGTTGCCTGAAGCAATATCGAATAACTCTTTTTTAGTGTCTTTCATGTCTACATTACCTGATCGATGGTGGTAACGAAATATTACGCTTCTAAAATCTTCATTTGGATACGGTTCAGGAAAATATACTAACAAATCATATGTCCCCCAATTATATATTAATGAATATGCCTAAGCAGTTCATCACAATCCTTTACTATCCCTGCTTCATATAGTGATTCCTCATAAGACATCCCATTTACAAGCCCCTGTTTTACAATGAATCTTATATCTTCCTCTTCTAACATAGGTTTTATTTTTTTCCCCGTTTTTCTTTTTGGTAAAGTATTATCTTTTTCCTTAGATGATACTTCAACGTTTTGTCCCTTTGCTGCTAACGCTAATTGAGCTAGTTGCGTATACATTGTTTGTTTTTCTCCCATCCCATCACTGGCTTGATAAACAGATTTTGCAAAAGATTCAGCCAATTCAGTATTTGGAACAAGATTTGATGCAAAGTTAAAAAGTTCTACAAGAGTATCTTCCTTATTTCGTTGCTGATTAGCTCTAGAATGGTCCTTAGATGATTTCCCAGACAAATTAACTTGGTATACAGCCTGTTTGATATATTCATTAAATGAACCCCATTCAGGTTGGGCATCTTCTAACTTCTCCAAATCAGAATTGTTGCCTCCCCTAAGAATCTTATCAAAGACAGGTTGGAGAATACGTAAACTTTTAGAAGCAATTTCATTTATAAGTGATATAGTGATTTTCTCTTCTGATTCGCTTAAAATAGCTTTTGCTTGAACATGTATGAATAGTTTAACAGCTATATCTGGAATTCCTAAAGTACGAATATACATAGTCTTTTTAATGTCAGCTGTTAATGGCGTGTATTTTATTGTGTACTGCTGATCCCAAAGATTTTCAATAAATTCGTTCCACTCCCAGCTTTCTTCTAATAAAAAACTCGTAATATTCTCAACGTACATGTCTGAAATAGCTCGGCGTGAATTAGCCAAGGATTTTTCAAAAAGGTACATCGCTTTAAACGTCCCTATGATAATTACCGGTATTCCTATTGTATTAACTAACTCAGTTATAAAATTTATCACACGCTGATCTCCACCAGAATGGGCTTTATGCACATTTTGTATCTCATCAATAATTAATACACCAAGATTTATTTGTGCGGCTATTTTCACCATTCTCTTTGCCAAATTATCAATTGTTCCGCCCTTTTCACCGTGTTTTTCATAATAATTACTACCCAGTAATTCATCCACAGCTGCATAAAAATTTTTAGTTAGTGCTCCAACTGATTTACCACTAGGACACTCAATTTTTAGCCAAACTACCTGTTTCATAAGTAATAGTAATTTTCTATCTTTGTATTCGTTATGGTGTATAACCTGAGGAAACAGTAATTTAAGAATACGTTCGTATACTTTACTCTTTCCCATGCCACTTAATCCAATTTCTGCTAAACTCTGAGCTGTTTGGATATTCCCCGCAAGATTAGCTCCATTTTCATCTAAACCACTCTCTAGAATTTTATCCCACCCTAGCGCAAATTGTCGGTTATACATCGGTAGTAAGGGGTTCCTTGATTGATATCCTATTTTTATCATGTTGTATAAAGCTCGGTATTTATCATAATGACTTGGAAAGGGCATCCAGAAACTTGGCTTGATTTGCTGTACTAATTCTAATCTATCTTCTACACCTAAATTTAAATATTCATCTTTGTAAGTAGGTGATGAATAAAGTTTTTCATAGAACTCATCAACTTCCAAACGTTGAGGCATAGCTTCAATGAATGGATTTCCTTGATTTTCCTTTATTATTTGTTCTTTATATTCCGCTTTACAATGTATACCTTTTAAATCACCTTGCCCTTCATTCGAAAGAACCACGTTCTCTTCTCCTTTCTTTACTTTTTAATCCAAATAACTTTTGAATTTCATTTATGTTACCAAGTGGTACTTCTTGATTTTCCTTATGAAAAGAAATTACTTCAGCTACTGGACTATTATCTTTTTCTTTCCCTTTGAGATTAATTGCAGTTAAAGCATTCTGACTCCCCACTGTTCTACTTTCTGATTTTTTTGTTTCCCGCTTGTTTTTTTGCCGCTGAGCAATACTCATTTCTTCAGTTGCATCCTTTGTTTTTTTAATTGCTTCTTTAGCCAGATTCTCTGCAAAGGCATGGAGTACTGCTTTATGTTGCTTTTCTTCTTTCTCTTTATTTTTAATTTCATCTTTTTTATATTTCATGATTGCCTTAACATCCTCTAAATGTAATCCACTATACTCTTTATACTTTTCGGTAAGTACACATTGCTCTATTTTTCCATTTTTTAAACGGATAAAAATGCTACTAACATTCCTAGGATCATAACTAATATCGATTTCCTTCTTTCCATCTATTCTTTTTTCAACAAACCAGCCATTTTCCAACCCTAGGTCGCTTGTATAACACATTCCCATAAAGTCAATGCCCCATCTTGTTACAGTACCCTTTTCTTTAGGTAGTAAATTATATATAAGTAAATCATGTGGCTCTTCGTGTAAGAGTGATTTACTTTCACCCCATTCCCATACACCACAAGGAGTTAATTCAACTTTTTCATGGAACATTTCCTTAGTCACAAAATACTCTTTCGGGAGTGCACTCTTATTAAAAGCAATAGTTTGAATAATCATGAATTGGGTAAATTCATATATAGTTAACGCTGCCTTACGGGTTGGATCCTCATCCCCCCGTTCTATCATTTTTGGAGGTTTTGCTCCTGCCTTATATAGCAGCTCACGAATTTCATTATTGGTTAACCTAAAATGTTGTTCAACAAAAGGCTTTAAATCTCCACGATAAGATGGAGCATTATCAACTTCAACCTTAATATTAACTAGATTTTCCGCCCATTTCCCCTTCAGTTCACCTCGGTCACCTACCAGATACATAGGCAAATTTTTACATGGCCAATCACTTTCATTTATCTCAATCCCGTATTGTCTACAAAACTGAACTTTATCTGATGCTGCATTAACCATTGCAACCATAAGTTCAATTTTAGAAGCATTGGCTAAACTAGCATGGAATCCTACAATCATTCGACTTTTAACATCTTTTACAATATATAATGTAGGTGTCCCAATTATAGTTTCTCTGTCCTCCGCAACTAAGATTATATCCGCAGGTGTTGAATCTATTTCATATAAATATCCTATACTTAATGATCTCTCTGTTGGATCGCCCTGAAATGCTCTAGTGTTCATTTCTGCTTTTCTTTTCCCTCTTCGATTGGAATATTTTTGAAAATACGAATATTCATTGTTATACCAATAAGTAAATTGTCGTAAGGAAGGAGCTTTTTCTGGTTCTACTATTGGAACCATTACACCATGTTTACGATAAAAACCAGTATGATACCATTCTTCACACATATGTTGATGGGTTGCAGTAAGGTTCATTTTTCCATCAACATGAAATTTTTTTACAGCCTTTCTGAAAATCTCTTTATCACTTTCTGTGACAATCCATGCATTGCCATCCTTTGGTTTTGGTCCAGGTTTCTTTGAATATTCCCTTGGTTTTGTAGTGATACCACAATCAAAGTAGTTTTTTAAGAGAGCATTTTTTGTTTTACCATAAAACCAGTATCTCTTAAGTAATCTATATATTTCTTTTTTTGATCTTCCAGTTTTCTCTCTAGTCTCCTCAACCATTGCTCCCCGATAGTTTGATATATATATTTCAGGCTCCTTGTACACAATGTCCTTTATAATATTCCAGTTAGTATCTCGACTTGCTTTGTACTTTGCTAGGTATACTTCATCAGGTGAAATTAATCTTAAATCTGGATCCACTTTTAATACTCTTGCTTTACCCTCTTCTAAATCATTTAAAAGTTCGTTGTATTTAAGAGCATATGGAAATGTCACTTTTTTGTGATCATTTATATCTACTACATAGACCTCTTCTTTATCGGGTGATAACCAAAGTATGCGTATGATTCGATCCGTTTTTAACTCTAGGTTAAGCAACTCAATAACACTATTTTCATAAATCAACATACTAAGCCCTCCATCCTAATCCATTTTTAACTAATTGACTCTTTGTATTCTTCATCTTCCAAATTAACTATAATTAATGGATTTGAGTTATTTATCTTGGTATTCATGTCTATGCCCCATTTTTTTGTTGCTAACATGTGTTTTAAGATGAACATACTTGTTCCAGACTCAATTCCAAATTTACTATCGCACCGAAGACATAACTTGCTAATCGAGGTATTACCTTCATCATGAAATATTATTTTAAAAAGATCATTCTTAATTAGTGAAACTAGTTCTTCATCTACGTTAGGTCGGGTATCTAAATATCGCCCTTCATGCATCCACTCTATATTTGATATAAATGTATCGGGCATTCTTTTTTCAGTGATGATTCCCCAACCAATACCCTGTTCTTGAAAGAACCTCCTTTCTATTTCAAATAACTCTAAAGTACGCTTGCTTAACTTCGATGCTGGTTTCACGGTTCGAACTAAATCAACTAATCCGCTCGAAGTTTTTAAAGTGATAACAAAATCGGTAGTCATTACAACTGGAACCCCGTCAACATGTGCGTGCTTTATACCAAGTTGTTTAGCTATTTCTTCTGTCCTGCTTTGTGGAAGTAAAGGAAACTGTTCTCTTATGTCAACTACTTCATCCATCCATTCCAAAAAATATAAATATCTTCTTTCATGTTTAGATAGAGTATGGTGAATTCTTTGAGTTTTCCACCCCAAGTGTCTAGTTATCCAACCTTCAGATGCTACTTTATTGTCATGTGCTTGAATAAATGGTTTATAGTCTTTCCCAACACCTTGTCCATAACCATTCTTTATTCTGTTTTCTTGAAATGTCTTAATCCTTTTAGCCTGACTCATTTTTATTTCCTCTTTCTCTTTAAATGGACTCTTATCTAAGCTTTTTGTGTAGACTCTATACTTAGACTCTGTATATAGACTCTATATATAGACTCTGTATATAGACTCTATGAAAAAAGACCCTGCTCATTCTGAGCAAGGTCTTCAAAGTCTATACATATGAAATTGTAAAATGTTAAATCCATCATTTTACTCATCCTATTCACTGAATTGTTCAAAAGTAATTTATAACTTTATTGGCAACTCAATTGTCTGTTTATTTTATCAAGAGTAATTTCCATATATCTCTACTTTTAATCACTAATAATTAAATTTTTGTAAAACAAGCAGCAATGTTATTAACACTTTACATTTTGGTTTGTAGTTACTAACTTTGATGTACGGTTACTAACATTAGTGTTTAGTTACAAACTATATTGTTTATTTACCAACACTAATGTCGGTGAACAATTTTAATTTCATTTCAACCCCAATCACTCTACCGTAACAGACTTAGCTAAGTTACGAGGCTTATCAACGTCGCATTCACGATGCAAGGCTGCATAGTACGCGATTAGTTGAAGTGGAACGACAGATAGAAGTGGTGTGAGTGCTTCGTTTACAGCTGGTAGGACGAAGCGGTCGCCATCCATTTCTAGTCCCTTCATAGAGATGATGCATGGGTTTGCACCGCGGGCTACTACTTCTTTGACGTTACCGCGGATACCTAGGTTTACATGCTCTTGCGTAGCAAGGGCAATAACAGGTGTGCCGTTTTCAATTAAAGCAATCGTTCCGTGCTTTAATTCACCGCCTGCAAATCCTTCTGCTTGAATATATGAAATTTCTTTAAGCTTTAATGCACCTTCTAGGCCTACATAGTAATCTAGGCTGCGACCGATGAAGAAGCAGTTACGCGTCATTGTTAAATATTCGATTGCGATTTTATCCATTTCATCTTTTTGCCCGCATAATGTAACCATAGCTGATGCAACGATTCCTAGTTCTTGTTTTAAGTCAAAGCCGATGGATAAGCCCTTTGCTTTGGCCAGGTCTGCTGCTAGGATAGAAAGAACTGCTAATTGTGCTGTGTATGCTTTTGTTGATGCTACAGCAATTTCCGGACCTGCATGCAATAGCAACGTATAATTTGCTTCGCGGGAAAGCGTTGAGCCTGGTACGTTCGTAATGGTTAAAGCTGGGTAGCCTAGTTCATTTGTACGTACGAGTACAGCACGGCTGTCTGCTGTTTCTCCGCTTTGTGAGATATAAATAAAGAATGGTTTTTCCGTTAGAAGCGGCATATTGTATGAGAATTCACTTGCTACGTGTACTTCTACTGGAATTTTGGCAAAGCGTTCAATAAATTGTTTTCCAACGAGCCCTGCATGGTAACTTGTTCCGCAGGCTACAATATAAATGCGGTCACTAGCTAAAATCGCATTCCGTATATCTTCAGAAAGCTCGATTTCGCCTTTTTCATTTTCATACTTTTGAATGATGTTACGAATAACAAGCGGCTGTTCGTCGATTTCTTTTAGCATGAAGTGTGGGTACGTTCCCTTTTCAATGTCGCTTGCATCTAATTCAGCTGTGAATGGTGCACGTTCAATCATTTCTCCAGCTAAGTTTTTAATTTGTACTTTTGCATCTGTAACGATAACCATCTCTTTATCCATTAGCTCGATAAATTGATCGGTCACTTGTAGCATAGCCATTGCATCACTTGCTACTACGTTGAAATGATCACCAACCCCTACTAGAAGCGGGCTTTTGTTTTTTGCTACGTAGATCACATTTTTATTTTCCTTGTCAAGAAGGGCAAGGGCATAGGATCCATTCAATAGAGTTAATGTCTTGCGAAAGGCTTCTTCAGCGCTCAAGCCTTCCAGTACAAATTTATCCACAAGCTGTACGATTACTTCTGTGTCCGTTTCACTTTCAAACGCAATATCTTGTAAATATTCTTTTTTCAGTAATTCATAGTTTTCAATTACACCGTTGTGTACAAGTGTAAAGCGTTTTGTCTCACTTTGATGTGGATGTGCATTCGTTTTGCTTGGTACACCGTGTGTTGCCCAGCGTGTATGACCAATTCCAACGTTTGCTGTGACAGCAGGATTTACAATTTCACGAAGCTTTGCAATCCGACCCTTTTCCTTAAACACAACAACGCCATTATCAGCTTGCAGTGCGATCCCTGCAGAGTCATAACCACGATATTCAAGCTTTTCTAATCCCTTTAGCAAGATCTCCTTAGCATCCTGCTGTCCAATATATCCAACGATTCCACACATACTTCTTCGTCGTTACGGCGACTTACTATCTAACAATAGCCTCTCCCAAAACCTAATTCCGATCTGTTTCCATGACAATAACGGAGGTAAGCTCGGTACATGATCGTTTGACCGGGTGCTTACTTACTTGGTGCATGTAAGCCCGTAACGACTTCACCTTCCTCTCTTTATTTAGGTATTTACGTGCCATCGTCCTTTTCCCCTCATCACTCTCTTGCCTTTGTCCATAAGGTTACCCTCATGCTTTTAACAGGAGATTGCAGTTGTGATGAACAACTGGGAGTCATCCGCCGAATCTTCGATAAAACTCCTCCTCGTCAACTACCTCTGTAGCTCTGGCGCTTGGGTCTTTCCAAAGTGAGAAAAAGAACAAACTAATCTTACAATAACTGGTCTTTTCCCGTCAAACAAAATTTTTTGAACGGTTATAAAATTATATGCACAAGAAGACAGTAAGGTTCTTCTTGTGCATATATAGGAAGCTCCTATTTTAAGCCAGCTTCTTCTTTAACAACTTCTACGATGCGACCAACATATTGATCACAAAGCTCTTGTGTTGGTGCTTCTGCCATCACTCGAATAAGAGGCTCTGTCCCAGAAGGACGAACGAGAATGCGGCCGTCTTCGCCCATTTCTGCTTCTACCTCTTTAATAATAGCTTGAATGCGTTCGTTAGTAAGTGCTTTCTTCTTATCTGCCACACGAACATTTACAAGTGTTTGTGGGAACTTCTTCATTTCACCTGCAAGCTGTGATAATGATTTCTGCGTTACCTTCATAATATTAACAAGCTGAATAGCACTTAGCATGCCGTCACCTGTTGTAATATGGTCTAAGAAAATGATATGACCGGATTGCTCACCGCCAAGATTATAGCCATTCTTACGCATTTCCTCCATTACATAGCGATCGCCAACTGCTGTTCGCACGCTTTTCATTTCATGCGTTTCAATAGCTTTATAAAAACCAAGGTTACTCATAACGGTAGATACGACTGTATGATTCTTTAATCGTCCTGTTTCGTTTAAATATTTTGCACAGATGTACATAATTTGATCGCCGTCTACGATTTCACCGTTTTCATCAACGGCAATTAAGCGGTCACCGTCTCCGTCAAAGGCAAGACCGATATGTGCTCCTTTTTCTTTCACAAATGCAGCAAGTGCCTGTGGATGAGTAGAGCCGACACCATCGTTTATGTTAACTCCATTTGGAGCAGTTCCCATTGTAGAAATATCAGCATCTAAATCCGCAAATAAATAAGGTGCAAGCGAAGAGGTAGCTCCATTTGCACAATCGAGTGCAACGTGAATACCCGCGAAATCTTCATCAATCGTTTGTTTTAAGTATTGTATATATTTTTGGCCACCTTCAAAATAGTCGTTCACTTGGCCTAAATCCCCGCCGATTGGACGCGGTAGCTCATCCGTTTCCTTATCTAATAACGCTTCTATTTCATGCTCTTGTTCATCATATAGTTTAAATCCATCCGGACCAAAGAATTTAATACCATTATCCTGTACAGGATTGTGAGATGCGGAAATCATCACACCAGCATGTGCTCCAAGTGCTTTTGTTAAGTATGCCACCCCAGGGGTAGAGATAACACCTAATCGCATTACTTCTGCACCGATGGATAATAATCCAGCTACAAGCGCACCTTCTAGCATATGGCCTGATACGCGTGTATCGCGACCGATTAGCACTTTCGGGCGTTCTTCATTTTTCGTAAGAACATATCCCCCAAATCTACCAACCTTAAAAGCTAATTCAGGCGTTAATTCGCTATTGGCAACACCACGAACACCGTCAGTACCAAAATATTTTCCCATAACTACAATCGCTCCTTTGTTTCATTCACTTAACCTTTATTAACAATTTGAATCTTAGCAGTTTTTTGTTTTTGTAACATTGTTACATTCATAGGATTATTTATTTGAACCGGTACGTCATACGTTCCGGGAGCTAGATTTTGCACATTGATCGAAGCTTGAATTTGAGAAGATGATAATTTATCAACAATACTTGGATCACCCACTACATCAACACCAATTTTTCCAGTCGATGGATCAACAAAATTCATGTTATACGTAGTTGCAAGTCCAAGTACTTGCAGAGAAACATCAGAAAATGATTTCGTTTCCTGCTTTTGTGCTTGAACGTTTACCCTTACCTTACTTGGAGATGCTTTCTCAACTCCTGCTGGTAATATTACATCCGCATCGTAACTTGTGTTACCAGATATCTTATCTAAATCTACTACAATTCCATTGATTGAATCAATAGAATTTAGTACATTTTGCGGTCCGTAAATTGTCACAGCCTGCGGATCTGTCGTTATGCTTGTAAGGGTCACTCCTTGCATCAAGGTACCTTTTTGTGATATTTGAATAGGCACCTGCTTCTCTGGACTTGAGATTGGAACCGTTACGTTTACAACCGTAGGATTCGTTTGAATATCTATTGGATTTCCGTTTTTATCATATACTCCGACTTTTGCTTCCTTCGTTACCGTTTGGCTGAGGCCATTCAGGTCTACATAAACCTTGACTAGACTTACCTGATCTAATTGGTCCAGTGTACCGGCAACTTCAATCGTGTCAGGCTTCACAGAAACTTTGGAAGCATCATAGTTTCCCTTTACCTGATCACTATTTAAAAAGCCTACTTCAACTGGAAATTGTTTTCTTACTTTCTCTGCAATCGTTACGCGAACCTTAGATGGGAGAATTTTCACCTTTAAGTTTTCCGGAATATTATGATATTCCAAATTCACATCATACGTTCCTGGTTCATATCCTTTTAAATTTGCCACAACCTCGTATTGCTTACTAATTTTTGTAGCGGTAATTAATCCGCTTTGTCCTTCTAATGTAAGACTTACTGTTTTCGGTAGACCAGTAACTACATATTTATCTTGATCATACTGTGCTGTTACATTTACATCTTGAATGGTTTCCGTTGTATCTCCTGTTGGAAAACCAGTAGAAGGAAGCGGACCTCCTGATGACTGCTTATCTAAGCTGGTAACCATAAATAGCATAAGTGCAAGCAATAAAGAAATTCCCTTTAAAAACCAAGTATTGTCCATCCACTTATCCATTTTGCTTTTTCCTCCAATTCCACAAAGAAGAAGAAGTGGTTTTTTCATTTCCACTAAGCTCTTTTAACAGCATTTCTTTTAATTGTCCCGGTTTTAAGCTTCGATGAATCTCACCATTTTTGGTTATTGATACCTGTCCAGTTTCCTCTGAAACAACGATCGTCACACTATCAGTTACTTCACTAATTCCAATAGCAGCACGGTGTCTAGTTCCGAGCTCCTTGGATATAAAAGGACTCTCTGAAAGCGGAAGGTAACAAGCTGCTGCTTTAAGGGTATCCCCTTGCATAATAACAGCCCCATCGTGAAGAGGTGTATTCGGGATAAAAATATTAATTAAAAGCTCAGCAGAAGTTATTGCATCAATAGCAATACCCGTCTCAATATAATCCCCCATACCCGTCTCTCGTTCAATGGTAATAAGCGCTCCAATGCGCCGTTTTGCCATATATTCACATGCCTTTATGATTTCATTTACAAATGTTTCTTTTTCAGATTCCTCTGGTCCAGTACCTCGAGAAAACAAGCTTCCCCGCCCTAGCTGCTCTAATGCACGACGGAGTTCTGGCTGAAAAATGATAATAATCGCAAGAAATCCCCATGTCAATGCTTGGTTCATTAACCATTCCAATGTATGCAATTTGAGCAATGAACTCAAAATCCGTACGACAACAATGACTATAATTCCCTTCAACAGCTGTACGGCTTTCGTACCGCGAATAATGAGAATTAATTTATATATAACTAGCCACACAAGGGCAATATCAACTATATTACTGAGATAATTTAAAAACACCGTCATATCTCCAAAAGGCATTCTAACCCTTCCTCCATCAGAATGTATTTACAAAAACCAAATGGCTGATATTCTCTCCCATTTGACTATCTCTTCTTGCAAGCGACGAGCTTCCTTGCTTGTTAGAAGTTGCACTTTATTATACCATATAATATTAGCATCACAATTACAATTAAGCAGGGATATTGGCTTCAATCAATATGAAAAATAGACGGCTTTATCACCGTCTATTTCCTTAACAATATTATATGGGTAAAGTAGTTTACTTAAGTTTTTCTCCTAATAATGATCCAATCAATGCAACGGCTGCTTGTGCAGTCTTATTTTTTTCATCTAAAATAGGGTTCACTTCGACAAATTCTGCCGAGATCATCATTCCTGATTCTGCAAGCATTTCCATCGCTAAGTGACTTTCTCGATATGTTAAGCCTCCCGTAACCGGTGTACCGACTCCTGGAGCATCATGGGGATCCATTCCATCTAAATCAAGAGAAAGATGGATTCCGTCGCATTCGGATAATGCAGCAATCGCCTCCTCCATGACAGTACTCATACCAAGTCGATCAATCTCATGCATCGTATATACCTTCAGCCCTTGCCTATGAATCAACTCTTTTTCTCCCTCATCTAATGAACGAGCTCCAATGATAATCACATTTTCTCTTTTTACTTTAGGAAATACATCATACAAATGGGTAAGACGTTCATTTCCGTAACCGATACTAGCTGCTAAAGACATGCCATGAATATTTCCTGATGGAGTGGTTTCCTCTGTATTTAAATCACCATGCGCATCGAACCATATAACTCCTACGTTTTTATAATGCTTTGTAATACCCGCAATGGAACCAATCGCAATACTGTGATCGCCTCCTAAAATCAAAGGAAATTTGCGAAGCTGAATGACTTCATCCACTGCCTTGGCTAATTGATTGCAAACTTGAATCACTTGCTCTACATTTTTTAATTTCGGATTTGCTGTTCCTGCTTTATTCTGCAAGTGATCTACCGCAATATCTCCTAGATCCTCTACAACATAGCCTAACGCCTTGATGCGGTCGATAATACCAGCATAGCGAATCGCACTTGGGCCCATATCGACACCTCTACGTGCCTGCCCTAAATCCATAGGCACTCCGATAATAGAAATATTCATGTTTAAATCCTCCCTCGGGCCGATCCATTCAACCCGAATCCACCCTTTTTTTAGAAGATATACATTTCTTCAGATTTCTATACTTATGGTAAGAAAGCAATACATGAAGTGATTATAGAATATTCTAAATGTTTTGTTCGTTCTGATTCAACTTCACATTATTTTGGATATATATGCAAAACTACTAATGAGGAGGGTAGGAAATGTCCTATAACTAGAATCCTGAAGTCGTTTGAAATAGTAGAAAATAGAGTTTTATCTGTTAATAAGAAGGGCTGTGTTTCTATAGGAGGAACCGTTCCTTACAACAAAAAAAGCGTAAACCTATGCAAGGTTTACGACGAAATTGTGTGTGTGTATGTAGTTGGTGGAGCCTAGCGGGATCGAACCGCTGACCTCCTGCGTGCAAAGCAGGCGCTCTCCCAGCTGAGCTAAGGCCCCAATGTTAAACAAAGCGGAAGACGGGATTCGAACCCGCGACCCCAACCTTGGCAAGGTTGTATTCTACCACTGAACTACTTCCGCAAAAAAATGGGTCATGAAGGGTTCGAACCTTCGACCCTCTGATTAAGAGTCAGATGCTCTACCAACTGAGCTAATGGCCCATATATTATGGCTGGGCTAGCTGGATTCGAACCAACGCATGACGGAGTCAAAGTCCGTTGCCTTACCGCTTGGCTATAGCCCAATATGTTTAAAAAAGCAAATTAAATAAACGATATATCGTTTATTTAAAGTATTTCATATAAAATGGTGGAGGGGGGCGGATTCGAACCGCCGAACCCGAGGGAGCGGATTTACAGTCCGCCGCGTTTAGCCACTTCGCTACCCCTCCGTATTATGGTGGAGGATGACGGGATCGAACCGCCGACCCTCTGCTTGTAAGGCAGATGCTCTCCCAGCTGAGCTAATCCTCCAAAATGATGACCCGTACGGGAATCGAACCCGTGTTACCGCCGTGAAAGGGCGGTGTCTTAACCGCTTGACCAACGGGCCAAATAATAAATTATCGAGAGCTTCCAACCGGGCTTGAACCGGTGACCTCTTCCTTACCATGGAAGTGCTCTACCTACTGAGCTATGGAAGCATGGCTCCGCAAGTAGGATTCGAACCTACGACCTATCGGTTAACAGCCGATTGCTCTACCGCTGAGCTATTGCGGAATGAAAAAGGGTACATCCATACGCAAAACTTCTCAAGGTTCACCAATAAAGTTAGAAAGTCTCTTATTTAAAAGTGAGCCTGGCAACGTCCTACTCTCACAGGGACAAAGTCCCAACTACCATTGGCGCTGAAGAGCTTAACTTCCGTGTTCGGTATGGGAACGGGTGTGACCTCTTCGCCATCATTACCAGACTCTTATTATTATACTGACAGAAGTAAATCTGTCAATAAGGAATTTTAAATTCCTTCAAAACTAGGTAACAGGGTGTAAAACTTTCACAGAGGAATGTAATCTAGTTCCGCCGGCTAGCTCCTTCCGGTCGGAAAACCTTCACTCTTCAAGGCGAAAAGCGCCTTTTTGAGT
>NZ_JBLREB010000007.1:0-62780 GCF_048159605.1 Ectobacillus polymachus
AAGAAAGTTCAATTGCCATTATCCGAAAGGACATACAAATGCGACACTTGTGGAATGGAAATGGATAGAGATTTTAATGCCAGTTTAAATCTGAAATATGCAAAAGACTTTACGGTTATCACCGCAAGGTAATCGAAAGTGAGTACGGGGGGCTACCTCGGAATGTACGCCTGTAGAGAGCCATACCACGATAGTAGCGGGCAAGTGGCGAGGTCGGGTTCCATGAAGCAGGAAAAATCTAGCGTAAATAAGTGGACATTGAGTACATTTGTTTATGTTTTTAGTAGCAGTAACGCTTTAAAATGAAGAACAAATATTAATCGGAATAAAAAAAGGGGGATTCCTATGGATGCAAGAATTCCCGTTCCTGTTCAAAACACCTTGTATGAATATATATCCTTGTTCCATAAACAGATACCAAATACACTAACAGGGGTATATTTACACGGCTCCATTGCACTAAACGCGTATATTCCACAGTCAAGTGACATTGACTTTCTTGCTGTGATAAAACGTCAGCTGACAAAGTCAGAAGCACTTCATTTAAAGAAACTACATCAAGAAATTGAGAAGACCCACACTATAGCTATGGATGGATGCTATCTGTTACAGGAGGATGTAGGGAAGCAGGAAACGGTAATGAAAACGAAACAAAGATTCTACTACAATGATGGTAAGATGATAAAGAGTGATCGCATTACAAATCCAATTATGTGGTGGATTCTGAAGAACAAAGGATTATCCATTATAGGACCAGAACTAACATCTTTCCATTTTGATGTAGATGATCAGATTTTACGAAATTATGTAATCGATAATATGAACACCTATTGGCTTCATCGTATCCAAAAAAATGAGAATATGATAGTAGTCGCTCATCTGATACCTAGTAATATGGTAGACATGGAAATAGAATGGTCGATTATGGGAATGCTTCGTCAATTTTATACGCTTAAGGAATGCGATATTACTTCAAAAATTGATGCTAGTAAGTATGCCTTACAGCATATGCCAGAAAGATGGCATCCAATTATAAAAGAAGCACTTCATATTCGAAAAGGGGAAACGATACGTCACTACCCTTCGAAAAAACAACGAATGAATGATGGAATTGAATGTATGAAATACATATGGAATGAATGTAATAGCATATATCAGAGAAACTGAAAAAAGAAGGGCTGTGTCCTTATTTGTAGAAAAAGTAGTGCAAAGAATTAATATGAAATATATAGAAAAAAGGGAAAATAAAGGAAAATCTCGAAATAAAAAACTAAGAAAGAAGCGACAGCTTACATGTAAATGTTAATTGCTCTAATGATCGATAATATGAAATCATCAGTATCTAACCTTTAAATTATAGAATAGGAGGAAAAAAATGAGTCATTATATTTTCAAACAAATACAATTTGTCCGCGAGAATACGATTCGTAGTGTAGCAAATATGAAAGAGGAAGAAATACTTCTTATACCACAAGGTTTTCACAACAATATCAAATGGAATCTTGGACATATCTATTTTGTACTAGAAAGATTTGCTTTTGGGTTAACAGGAGAAAAAATGAATATGCCGGAGTCTTATATCAAATTATTTGGTCCAGGCTCAAAGCCAACGGATTGGGATGAACAAGTTCCTTCCTTTCAAGAATTGATTACGTGCCTGCAAGATCAACCTTATAGAATCGAGCAAGTATTGGAACAACGACTAACAGAAGAGCTCAAGAAGCCGTTCACAACTTCTTCTGGAATGACTTTTTCCACTGTAGAAGAAGCACTTAGCTTTGTCTTGTTTCATGAAGGGATGCACTTTGATGCAATTAAAACAATCAAACGTTTGATTAACGAGAAACTATAATTGCCTAGAATCCAATATAGAATTTGAAATAGAAGATGATCTATTTTCACACCACGAGTAGTGGTGTTTTTTGTTTCGGATGAGATAAGATACATTCAACTTTTTCATGAAAGATTGACATATCCTACATGATATGTTATTAAATGAATGATTAGCACTTGATGAAATAGAGTGCTAAAGGCCCATATAGGTCTGTTCCATCCTATTATTTGAGAGGAGAGTTTGCAGTGGAAAAAAAGCAATTTCAAGCGGAGTCCAAACGACTTCTCGATATGATGATTCATTCTATCTATTCTCAGAAAGAGATCTTTTTGAGAGAGCTAATTTCGAATGCTAGCGATGCCATTGACAAAATGTATTACAAAGCGTTAAGTGATGATACGCTCAGCTTTGACAAAGACAGTTATTTTATTAAAGTGGTACCAAATAAGGAACATCGAACTTTAACAATTGTAGATACAGGTATCGGAATGACGAAGGAAGAGCTTGAGAATAATCTTGGTGTTATTGCGAAGAGTGGCTCGTTATCCTTTAAGAATGAAACGGAATTAAAAGACGGCTACGATATCATTGGCCAATTTGGTGTAGGTTTTTACTCTGCTTTTATGGTCGCTGATGCTGTTACTGTGAAGAGTAAAGCGTTAGGAAACAATGAAGCGTACATATGGGAATCCCATGGTGCAGATGGGTATACGATCGAACCATGTGGGAAAGACGAAGTGGGTACTGAGATTGTACTTACGATTAAAGAAAATACAGAAGACGAGAACTATGATGAATATTTGGAAGAATATCGTCTAAAAGCAATTGTGAAAAAATACTCAGATTTCATTCGCTACCCAATTAAGATGGATGTAACGGAACATAGATTAAAAGACGGCAGCGAGAATGAATACGAAGATTACCAAGAAGAACAAACGATTAACAGTATGGTTCCAATTTGGAGAAAGAATAAAAGCGAGCTAACGGATGAAGATTATGAGAACTTCTATGCAGAAAAGCGTTACGGCTTTGACAAACCATTAAAGCATATCCATATTAAAGTTGACGGTGCAGTACGATATAATGCGATTCTTTTTGTTCCTGAGAATATCCCATTCGACTATTATTCAAAGGAATTCGAAAAGGGTCTTGAGCTTTATTCAAATGGCGTATTAATCATGGAAAAATGCGGAGATTTGCTTCCAGATTACTATAGCTTTGTTAAAGGAATGGTTGATTCTGAAGATGTATCACTTAACATCTCACGTGAGATTCTGCAGCATGATAAACAATTGAAACTAATTGGGAAAAACATTAAGAATAAAATTACGAGCCAATTAAAGGGTCTATTGAAAGATGATCGTGAAAAGTACGAGAAATTCTATACTGCATTTGGAAGACAGTTGAAATACGGTGTCTACAGTGATTTTGGAGCAAATAAAGATGTACTTCAGGATTTAATTATGTTCTATTCTTCAAAAGAGAAGAAGATGGTAACACTTGATGAATACGTATCTAGAATGCCAGAGGATCAGAAATATATCTACTATGCTTCTGGTGAATCGTATGAACGTATTGAAAAGATGCCGCAAACAGAGCTAGTAGCTGACAAAGGATATGAAATTCTCTTCTTTACGGAAGATATCGATGAATTTGCAATTAAAATGCTCATGAACTATAAAGAGAAGGAATTTAAGTCCGTATCTAGCGGAGATTTAGGTATTGAAGCAGAAGAAGAAAAAAATAATGATTCCGAAGACAAAGACAATAAAGAGATTCTTACAGCTATGAAGGAAATCCTATCTGGTAAGGTAAAAGACGTACGAGCTTCCAAACGCTTAAAAACCCATCCGGTCTGCTTCTCTACGGAAGGTGAATTAACGATTGAAATGGAAAAAGTATTGCAATCCATGCCGAATAACCAAAATGTAAAAGCAGATAAAATTCTCGAAATTAATACGAATCATGAAGTATTCCATTCCTTAAAGGCTGTTTTTGAACAGGACAAGGAGAAATTAGCTTTATATACAAATTTATTATATAGCCAAGCACTTCTAATCGAAGGATTATCGATTGAAGATCCAGTAGAGTTTACGAATGATATTTGTAAGCTTATGGTGTGAGGTTTGAATTAACAAAAAAGATCGCCGGATGGCGGTCTTTTTGTTTCATTTTCTTATTTCTTTACAACACAATTAAGAAAATAATAATAGTGATAAAATAAAAAAGTTACTTCGTTAGTTGTACCGTAACTTCTCTTAAGCTATGATAGTCTAAAGAAGAATATTTTAATATATTCATGTTCGGTGATAATTTAACATTATATTAATAATATTTCTCTTCCATTTATATATATGGTAAAAGTAAAATAGAATATATCACTTTCTGTTTATATTTATGATGGATCTTACATCAGTATATATTGCTGCTGTAGTTTTCTAAATATACGATCAATTGAATCTAACAACGAAACCATGCAAAAAGAGGTGAGAAGATTTGGAAAACAAGAATAGGATTCCGACTGTCATAAAGCAAGTGAGAATAGACCCTGAAGTAGATTCAAAGTCAAATCAATTGGATGATCAAATCCAACAGATGAGCAAGGTAGAAAGAATGGACGATTACTTAGAAGGATATGATCAAGCTTTGTCTGGATATGAAGTTCGAAAGCTTGTAAAACATATCTTTGAAATCGATTTAGACATAATTGAGAATCAATATAGATCAAGTTATCCTTCCTATATAATGGAAGCAATGCGAAAGAAATTCTATGTTGCGCCTTCTTCTACTGAGCTTGACTCAACAATAATGCTTATGAAGCAAACAGATGTAATGGATACTTATCTTGAATGGAATGGAAATAATAGTACGGGTCAGCATATAAGAAGTGTGATTAATGACATTTTTGGCGTGAATCTAGATGGCATATCTTTGTTAAATAACGCTCATTTTTCTTTGTTTTCAAAAGGCCAATGGATTACGCGGCATGAACATGATTTATTTTCTGTGTATACAGATATTAGAGATGTAGAAGTAAAGATATATTCAACCCAATATTTTACTGAGCAAACAGGATGTATAGGATTGCCGGATGTACTGCAAGAGGCTTTAGGTAAACTCGGGTACAACTATAACGAGAATACAGGTATTTCATACTATGTAAACCCCACTGGAGAACCGGTTGCTGATTCCTTTAAAGGTCAAACGTTGGGTCTTCTGATGGAAATTATTCAAAACAACTATTCCAATTTAGCATGTAGGACTCGCTAGCATGGATGGTGAGATCGGAGGTTTCTATGCCAGAAAACACACGTTTTTCCAAGCTTGCAAAGATCACACAGCTTATAAATTCAAAGTTAGATCTGCATGAAGCGCTGGAACACGTTGTCACAGCAATTTCTGAAGAGGTTGTACAATGTGATTCTGTAGGAATTTATCTTCCACAAGGTGATGGGACATTTCGTGGCTTTGTAGGGAAGCCCGACACAATTAATGGGATAACATTAGATCAGCATGTTATTGATCCAAACAATGATTTATTATTGCGGGAAATGCTTCGAACGAAGAAAGGCATCTATATCCCTGATACGGATCTTGATAATAGACCGGATATGAAGCCTGTTGAAAATTTCCGAATTAAATCATTGCTAGGCATGCTTATCAGTTATGAGGAAGAAATTTTCGGTGTAGTCTTTTTGTTTAATTATGGGAAATTTTTAGACTTAAAGAAAAGTGAAATAGAATCTGTTGAGGCATATGTAAATATGGCAGCGGTAGCAATTCGAAACACCCGCTTATTTTCTAAAAAGCAAGCCCTTCTTGCTGAAAAACAATTGTTACTCGATGCTACGAGGGAGCTATCTTTATGTATGACCAGCCAGAAAGCATTTGAAGTGTGTTTCCGCTATGTAGGACAAGCTCTTCAAAATACGAATATAGGTGTTCATATCGTAGATACGGTTGAAGATAAAGTAGATCCAACGCGATTAAGCAACGATAGTGATTGGGATGAAGAAGATTGGAAAAAAGAACATGAGAGGCTGAATGCTGATTTTAAGAATGATCCCGTTTTTATCGAAGTGATAAATACAAAGAAACCTGTAATTATCCCTGATGTGCTCCAAGATCCAAGGCCGAATAAAAAAATAATAGAGAATTTCAACATTCGAGGAATGTACCTATTTCCGCTGATAGCCATGGGGGAAGTATTAGGTGCGATTGTGGTTGTGAGTCTTGGTGTTTCTCGTAGTTATGAAGAGTATGAGACCCAACTGGCTCAATCGATTGTTGATGCTTCGGGAACGGCACTTGCTAATATTTTGCGCAGGGAAAATTTGGAGGGGATTGTAGAAAATCGCACGGCGGAAATTAGTGAAAAAAATACGATGCTTGAAACAGTTGTTACTCAAATTCAGCAACTGAGTAGACAAAATGAGCTTATTTTGAATTCTGTTGGTGATGGGATTTATGGATTGGACGCTAAGAAAACGATTACATTTTGTAATCCAAAAGCAGCAGAAATGTTTGGAAGCACAGTAAACGAAATTGTTGGAAAGTCTCATGAAGAAGTGATTTATCATCTACGTGGGGATATGAGCAAGTATGCATTTGAAGAATCCCCGTTATACAAGGCATTAACGGAAGGAAACGTGCAGCAATGCAACGATGAATATTTTAGAAGAAATAATGGGACAATTTTTCCTATTGAATATGTAAGCACCCCTATAAGAGAAGGGAATCAGATAGTTGGAATCGTTGTTACTTTTAAGGATATAACCGAGCGGAAAATGTTAGAGCAAAGGATTCATTATCAGGCTTATTATGATTCAATTACACAGCTCCCAAACCGGTTTTCTTTGCATCAGAAAATAAAAGGAGCCATTGATAAAGCGAAAATGAATCAAGGTTTGGTAGGTATTATGTTTCTTGATTTAGATCGCTTTAAGCTTGTTAATGATACGTTAGGACATAGCATGGGGGATCAGATGCTGGAGCATGTAGCAAGTCGGCTGCTTGGCTGTATGAAAAAGAATACGATACTGGGACGTCTAAGTGGAGATGAGTTTCTTGTATTGATGGAGAATATAGGTGATACATCAGAACTATCCATCCTTGCAGAGACAATGCTCAAGACTCTCAGTGCTACTTTTTCTATTGAAGGGCATGAATTATTTACAACGGCGAGCATCGGAATTAGCTTATATCCGAAAGATGCAGAGGAAGTGGAAATGCTTATTGCCAATGCAGATACAGCTATGTATCGTTCAAAGGAACATGGCGGCAATAGTTATCAATTTTATTCACCTGTTATGAATAAAGAAAGTATGGAACGAGCTGGATTATTAAATAGTCTGCATACTGCCTTAGAGCGGGGAGAGTTTGAAGTTTATTATCAGCCGAAAGTAGATTTATGCAAAAGGAAAATTATTGGAACAGAGGCACTTCTAAGGTGGAAGAGTCCTCAATTAGGATTTGTTTCTCCAGCTAGATTTATCCCATTGGCAGAAGAGTCTGGATTAATTCTTTCCATCGGGGAATGGGTCCTGCGGACAGCTTGTGCACAAAATAAGAAATGGCAGGAAATGGGATTTTCTGATTTGAGCGTTGCAGTTAATGTTTCGACAAGACAGTTTTATCAATCAAATATCGATACAATCATTGCGAATGTTTTAGCGGAAACGAATTTATTTCCGCGTGATTTAGAGATTGAGATTACAGAGAGTGTAATTGTTCGAAGTTCAGCTATTGAAAAAATGCATAAGCTGAAAAAGCTCGGAATTACCATAGCTATTGATGACTTTGGCACAGGCTACTCTTCCTTGCGTTATTTAAAAGACTTTCCAATTGATAATTTGAAAATTGATCAATCCTTTATCCGAAATTGTAAGGTGGATCCGAAAATGAAAGCAATCACTTCCACTATTATAAGTCTGGCTCATCTATTGCATTTAAATGTGACGGCCGAGGGAGTGGAAACGGAAGAAGAACTAGCCTACGTACAATCACAAGCATGTAACATTATACAAGGGTATTATTTTAGCAAGCCGCTTCCTGCAAAGGAGCTTACCGACTTGCTATTATCAAATACATTAAATCCAATCATCATTTAGAATGACATTAGGAGGGGTATTATGAAAGCAGTTAGACCAGTACTCGATTATTTAGTTTCTGGCGGGGTTGAATACATTTTTGGTATTCCAGCTGGATCAGTGAATGCATTTTTTGACGAGTTGTATACAATTCCAAGCATCACTCCAATTGTAGCGAAGCATGAAGGAGCTGCAGCTTATATGGCAGCGGCGTATGCTAGAAATTCTGGGAAGCTGGCGGTTTGTATTGGCAGCAGCGGACCGGGAGGCACCAATCTGATTACGGGAGCTGCGAATGCTATGCGTGAACAGCTTCCTATCCTGTTCTTGACAGGGGCAGTTCCAACGAATACGGTTGGATTAAATGCTTCTCAGGAGCTCAATGCAGAGCCAATATACAGACCTGTTACGAAATACAGTGTAACAGTTGGAAAGGCGGAAGACTTAGTTACCGAAGTAGCAAAAGCCGTTGAAATTGCTCTGTCTGGTGTACCAGGACCTGTTCATGTAGCGATGCCGATTAATCTTCAGCTAGAACAGATTTCGCCAGTAGTTTGTCCGCAGTTTCCGACTAGACAAAAGATTGTTCCTGTAAAGGAAGAAATTGAGGTACTTGCTGATCAACTTCTAAAACACAAGGGCATTCTATTTGTTGGACAAGGTACACGCTATGCAGTTCCTGAGATGATCCAAGTAGCAGAGCTATTAGACTGGCCTATTGTTACAACCCCGCAAGCCAAAGGTTTAATGCCTGAATCACATCCGTTGTATAAAGGGATATTTGGATTTGCGAGTCATAAACAAGCATCTCATCTAATCAATGAAGGCGAAGAGGATCTTCTATTGGTTATCGGTTCTAGTCTCGGCGAAACGGCAACAAATAACTATAATGATAGATTAACAGCTAATCGATATATCATCCAAATTGACCATGATGCATCTGTATTTGGCCGGAAGTATGAGGTTGACCTGCCAGTAATAGGGGATGTTAAAGAAACACTGTTGCTTCTAGCAGAAGAATTACGACATCGTGGGTTACAATCAAATCATCATGCGCAATTAAACCAGGTTACATATTCCTTCACAGAAGACTATAATACCCAAAATGTATTATTAGCATTGCAGCAAATTTTCCCTGCTTCCATGCGCTACAATGTAGACATTGGCGCATTCATGTCCTATGTGATTCATTATATGAAGGTACCTTCTTTTCATTCCTTTGATTTAAATGTTCACTTTGGGGCAATGGGTACGGCCATTGGTTCTGCAATTGGTATGAGCCTAGCAGACTCTTCAAGACCAGTTGCTTGTATTGCAGGTGATGGCTGCTTCTTTATGCACGGAATGGAAGTATTAACGGCAAAAGAGTACCATCTACCTATATTATTTATTGTAATGAATGATGCACGCCTTGGAATGGTTTATCATGGTCATGCACTGCAATATAAACGTGTTCATGAACGATTTGAACAGCAGCCTGTTTCTATTGCTGCCATTGCAGAAGGAATGGGAGTGCCAAACTATCGAGTTACATCGATGGAAGATATTAAGGAATCTGAAATTAAAAATTTGCTTGAACAGAAAGGCCCTGTTGTTTTAGAAATATCACTTGTAGATAACAATGTACCACCGATGGGAGATCGTGTTAAATTTTTGTCTTCGTTTGGGAAGTAAGGAGTATCTCTAATTTTCTGAGGTATCTATAAGATAAAAAAAGACGTTTGCATTTGCAAACGTCTTTTTGGGATTGAGGCGACGAACCACACGCCACATCGTGTGTGCCCTACGGCCTGTCCGTCGACTTACACAATTCAGCTCATCGCTCCCATATTATCGCACGAAAGATAGTAAAAAAGCAAGGGAAGAAAAATCTACAGGAGTGTTGACAAGTATATGTAAGCAGACTATATTCGTTTCTTAGATGGATCGGTGTGCAGATTATAGAAATCTACAAATAAGTAAGTGTCTTGTCTTCTATAACAGCGGAAGGTTTTTTGTTGCATTTTTAAGGAGGAATTGGCTTGAGTAAGAGTACTTGGAAAGATATGTTGTTTATCTTCGCAGGATCATTTTGTTTTGCGTTAGGACTAAATATGTTTGTTATTCCTATTCATTTAGGGGAAGGTGGAGTTACAGGGCTCTCTATTATTTTATATTATTTGTTCCACATTGCTCCAAGTGTAAGTAATCTCGTGTTAAATTCGATTTTGTTAGTAATAGGATATAAATTTTTGGATGCAAAAACGACAGTGTACACAATTGTTGCTGTTATTGCAAATTCGTTCTTCTTGCATATGACAGCTGGCTGGACGATTCCGCTGCAGGAACCGTTAATCGGGGTTGTCTTTGCTGGTGTTATTAATGGATTTGGCCTCGGATTGATAATACGTGTAGGGGGAACAACAGCTGGATCCGTTATCCTCGCAAGAATTGCCAATAAATTTTGGGATTGGAATGTAAGCTATGCCTTATTATTCTTTGATTTGATCGTCGTATTTGGTACGTATTTTATCATTGGTGCGGAGAAAATGATGTGTACGATTGCGATGCTATATATTGCAACGAAAATTATGGACTTTGTAATAGAAGGGATTAATACGAAAAAGGCTGTTACAATTATTTCCTCCAATAAAGATGAAATTGCTACTGAAATTAATTATACACTTGCAAGAGGTGTAACCATCTTGAACGGACGCGGCAATTACACGCAAGAATCAAAGGAAATCCTATATGCTGTTATTAATAAACAAGAATTAGTGAGATTGAAGAAGATAATTAGAAGAATCGATCCGAATGCCTTTGTGATTGTACATGATGTACGGGATGTATTTGGAAAAGGATTTATGGATCTTTGAGAAGGTACGACGATCTAACAACCCTTTTGCTTCAATCTGGAAGCTATTATGCTTTGCTAGGAGTACGAATTGTAATTTCCTCCATATGAAAACGTAAAGAAAAGCTGTCTCTGAAATTGACTCATGAGACAGCTTTTTGTATTGGAGAATTTCTTACTTATCAATAACAGCATGTGCAAAGTGAAAGTGATCAAAAGCATGCAAATGATCTTCTCTCCCAGTGAAATATCGTTCCTCTATATTTTCAGGTGAGAGGTTTTCATATAGTAATAGATTTGCTTGTTGCAGTTCTAAATCAATCGTAAAGGGATCAAATCCTGTTAGCAGCTGTTCTCCAGCTCGCTTTGTCATTTCTTGCATTTGCAGAATACGTTTCGATGCTTGGTTAGGAATAAATGCTGCATCATCTAAATAGTCAAACACAACCATACTCCTAGCTGGGGCGATTTTTGAAATCGAACGAAATGTCTGATAAAAAGTCTCTTTTGTTAAATAGTAGGTAACACCTAACCAGTTGAAAAAAGTACGTTTATTAGAATCGAAAGGGGTATGTTTAAGAACGGTAGTGAGATCTTCGTTTATAAAATCGATAGGAATGAAATGCAGCTTGTCAGGAAGATCCCATCCTTGTTGCCTCATACGTTCCTTTTTCAAAGATTGCGTCGCTGGATGATCCAGTTCAAACATGTGAATATTCCGAAGTAAATCCTTTCTACGAAAGGCGAATGTGTCAAATCCTGCGCCTAGGATGACATATTGTTCGACACCAAATTTGATTGCCTGTTCCAAACAATCCTCTGCATATCTAGCACGACTAACGGTTTGCGGAACACATTGTGTGTTCATTACCCAGTCTAATGCATCCTCTTCGTTTTGACATATGGAAGCTTGTTCAGGATTAAAAAAGGATATCGATTGTGCAAAATTTTTTTCAATGAGGGAAGACTCCTCACTTGTAAGCAATTTGTGTGCAAGATAGTCATCAAATATTTTATCGGTAGCATGTTGTGAATGATAGGATCTAGCAAAGGCACTGACTAACGCTGTTAAGCTAGACTGATTATTCAATAAAACCCCTCCTTAATTAGAGAGTAGTTAACTACTTTATCGACATTTAGCGCTAAGGGGATTATAACACGATATTTTCGAAAATGTAAAATAAATATTTTATTATAACACACAATTTTAGTTTTGTCAATAGTGTTTTTGCTGTAACAATGACAAACAAAAAATGATCAGAAGAATCCCGGGTCTCAAAGGACTTTGGGATTCTTCTGATCATTTTGTTTTACACATTTTGTTTTACTTGAAGGAATTCTTGAACTTTCAAAAAGGCTTCCTCTGTATTCTTCGCTTTTATATGAATTCTCCGATTTTCTGGATATTGATTCATTGTATATTCATATCGAGGATCATAGTAGTATTCTAACAATAACCCTACAGCTGAAGCGAAATCGCCTGCTAGTAAATCTGAATGAATGTCTGCTGCGATTGGGGTATGAATACGGTTTTTAATTCTTTCAAAAACGTCAATGAATTGTTGTTGATATTCCCAAGGGCGATAATCCTCTAAAATGTTGCGAATTCGTTCTTCCATTGGTATTTCAATAAAAAGCTCTGTTCCTTGTTCTTTCTTATCTGTGATGAAATGGGGAAGGACAACTTTTCCTACACGCTGGCTTTCTGCTTCAAACAAGACATAGGGTGCTTGCTGAAGAGGGAGCAAGGTTTCGAGAAGAATCGAATCAAACGCTTTTTGATTGTGCGGCTGTAATCCGATTTGTCCGAAGATGCTTCCTCTATGATTGGCCATTCCCTCAAAATCGAGAACAGGGTATCCTTCTTTCAAGAGCTTTCGAAGGATAATAGTCTTTCCTGATCCTGTGTAGCCGTTCAATACATAAGCTGGCTGCTGAATTTCGAACTGATCGAGTGTTTCCACAACCCATTTACGATATGCACGAAATCCTCCCTTAATTCGGTACGTATGAATACCCATAAGATCTAAGACGGTTGCAGATGTTTTGCTTCGCATTCCGCCTCGCCAGCAAAAGACAACTTTCTCTTCGTCAATCTCGTGAAATGCTTTGACGAAGCTTGGTAGTTTTGCTGAAGCGATTTCCAGACCGCGCTCCTTTGCTAGCTGTACGCTTTGCTGAGTATAAATTGTACCTACCTCTGCACGTTCTTCATCATTAAAAAGCGGTATATTTATGCTTCCTGGAATCGTAGCATTTTCAAATTCGGAAGGGGATCTTACATCAATGAAAACAAGCTTCTTCTTGCTACGTAAATCAAGAAGTTCTTCTATCTCAATGTCTTGAAACAATTGAATCATTTCCTCTCTTGTGTTACTTCACTATAATATGACCAGGATGTTCAGCAACAATTTCTCCAATCATGCTTGCTTCTACACCACGATTGATAAGGTCTGCTAGCAGCGTTTCTGCTTCTTCGCCTGCAACAGAAATAAGGAGACCTCCAGATGTCACGGCATCGCATAATATATATTGATCGATTTGATCTACTTCTTGAGAGAAGGTAATCGATTCCTTTACATGGGCAAAATTATTTTTTGTACCACCCGGAATGTGGCCTTGTTCTGCTAGTTCTCTAACTCTTGGTAATACTGGCACTTGTTCTTTTATAATATGGATGCCAACGTTACTTCCCTTTGCCATTTCAGTTGTATGACCGAGAAGCCCAAAGCCTGTTACATCCGTGCACGCATGAATATGATAAGGCTGCATTGTTTCGGCTGCAGTTTTGTTTAAGGTTGTCATGACCTTTGTCACGAGTTCGATTTCTGCATCTGTTACTGCTTCATGCTTAATCGAGGTTGTCATAATACCAACGCCAATCGGCTTTGTAAGGATAAGTTTATCACCAGGCTTTGCTCCTGCATTCGTCCGTACTTTCTTTGGATCTACGAGCCCTGTAACAGCTAGACCAAATTTCGGCTCTTTGTCGTCAATGGAATGGCCGCCAACGAGTGTTACACCTGCTTCTTTCATTTTATCTGCTGCACCGCGTAAAATATCCGTAAGAACTTGCTTGTCTAATGTATGAATTGGAAACGCAACGATGTTCAGTGCTGTTAGAGGTGTACCTCCCATAGCATAAATGTCACTAATTGCATTAGTCGCTGCTACTTGTCCAAATGAATAGGGATCATTGACAATAGGAGTAAAGAAGTCAACGGTTTGTACAAGTGCGATATCATCATTTATCCGGTAAACTCCGGCATCATCGCTTGTATCAATTCCAACGAGTAAATTTGGATTTTCTACTGCAGGTGGAAGGGAGCGCATAACTTCAGCTAAATCTGCAGGACCAATTTTACACCCACAACCTCCTTTTGAGGATAGGGTAGTAAGTTTAACGTGTTGAGAATTTGTCATAAGACACCAGCCTTTCTATTTCTATGTACCATTATAGAACATAAAGATCGATTTGAAAAAAGAGCGATTTTTCTCGCTAATAATGGCAGTAAGACACCTGCTTCAAACTTAAGAATTTGGATTTATTAACTATTTTTTCCGAATGGGAAGGTCGATGGAAAAGGTAGTTTGCTCCTCGTTAGATGAGACCGTAATGGTTCCTTCATACCCCTTAACCATTTCATTTACAATAAATAGCCCTTGTCCACGTATTTCATTTGCTTCTTTACGTTTAGTAGAAAATCCATTTTGGAAGATCTTTATTTGTTGTTTAGGTGGAATCATTGGTCCAGTATTGGTGACGATAAATACATAATGTTCATCTTTTGCCTTACAGCTTATTTCTACTCTTCGCTTTTCAAGCGGCAGGGTCATAGTAGCATCTAAGGCATTGTCAATGAGGTTAGATAATATTTTAATTAAATCCGTTGTTTTGATTTGATGAAAATAGCTATCTCCTATATCTAATAGGAGAGGTATACCATGTTTCTGAGCTGTAACCCATTTCGTTTGCAAGAGGGAGAGCAGGGCTGGATTTTCTACCCAAACAGGTAAATTCGTAAGTGTTGCTTCCTTGACAAGACTCGCCATATATTCGTTAGCTTTCTCATAGTTTTTTAGCTGAAGAAGACCGTATAGCACTTGAAGATGATTTAAATAATCGTGACGAAGTGAACGAACAGAATTATTTAATAATCGAAGTTCTTGTTGATAGGTTTCTTCTGTTTCCCCCATTTCTTTCTTCCATTCAATGCGATACCACTTTTGCATGAAATAGAAAACAGAGAGTAGCAGGAGGGCGAATATACTATCGAAGAGAAACGATGCTAAGCTGCTTTGAATGACCTTGCTTCGAATATCATCAAGTAGATTTACGCTAATATCAACTCCGACATATCCGAGTATATGACCAGCTTCATCTTTAATCGGTGCTCCGGTTGATAGGTATTGTCCATATGTTTTATCATCGATCACACCTGTATAATACGTTTCTCCCTTGAAAGCCTTTGCGGCTTGCTCAGGAGGAACTGAACTAACTCCACCAATCAAATTTGTGGAATTCTTTTCGGGAAGATCTACGATCATACCCTTCATTACATGGGGATCGTTATTCGTTAATGTGTAAACATAAAGTACACCTGTTTTCTTTCTAGCATCCTGTAAGTAGTTATGAATCTTCCAATAGTCCTGTGTTTCCCTAGGATCTGCAAGAAAGCGTTTGTAAGCATCAATGTCCATGGAAGACGCAATTGACTTTGCTGTTTCAATGCCTTGATTTCCTACTGTCACTTCCACTGCATTTTTTGTATTTATATAGGATACAATAACGTTTACAGCCGTTAGGCACATAAATAAACATATAGATAAAAAAATAATGAATTTAATTTTCTTGCCTTTTACATTACTTAAAATGATAGCCCACTCCTTGTACCTATCTAGGAACAAAATTTTGGAAATAAAGATATAATTCGTGTTTCTCGTGTATGCCACATCTTATTTTAACCATATTGTCATAGGTTTTCAGCTGTTTTCTTATTGATTATGAAAAATTGAATCGAGAACGTATGTATTGAGTGTAGCAGATGAATGGGAGTATAAAGAAGGGCTTCTAGAATAGTGGGATAGGAAGAATTTATTCAAACGTTTAATTAATCGAAGTTATAAGCAACTCGGTAAGCCGAGTTGCTTATTTCTTATTTAAGAGAGTCTATGATAGCATAAAGTTCGCTTAAGTGTTTTATTTCATACGTAGGTACGACTTCATTTCGTTCTTTATTATGACGGTTCACCCAAACAGACTTAATACCAGCTCGGGAAGCACCAAGAATATCTGTCATTAAATTGTCGCCCACCATAATCGCTTCATCTTTTTGCAGTGACATAAGCGACAAGGCATGCTCAAATATAGAAGGATCCGGCTTTCCTCTGCCAAATGCACCAGAAATGACGATGTGATCAAAATATGGAACAAGCTCTGGAGTAATGTCTAGTTTCGTATTTTGTAAGTCAGGAGATCCATTCGTTAGTAGTAACAGCTTGTATTTGCCCTTCAGCTCATCAAGTACTTCAAATGATTCTTCATAAACAAATGGATTCTTACGTCGTTCTTGTGGAAAATGTTCAGCTAGTTCATAGCCAAAGGCAGGATCATCGATACTGAGTGCTTGCAATCCTCGTGTCCATGCTTCTTTACGATAGGTCGGAACAATTTCCTTCATTTTTCGAAAATTATCATCATCGTCTAAAAAATTTCCCCACAGACCTTCAAATGGATTTATCCCAATCATTTGGGTAAATGGATACGTTTCATAGGAGGCGTAAAGTTCTCTCGCTTCTTTGCGCACAGCTTCTTCTAGCACTTCTGGATCAATCTCATATTTTTTCCCTGCATAGCGGCAAGTTGCTGCAAAAGCTTCCTTCACGCTCTTTTGATCCCAGAGCAGCGTGTCATCTAGGTCGAAAAAGATTGCTTTGATCATAGCGGAATACCCCTCGTTTCTGTTTGCTTAATCATAGTAAGAATGATGCTAATTGTTCCATCTTTCAGAAAATATTTAATATAGTAAACAATAACACTGTTAACTATACAATAAGGGAGAGAATTTGTGTAGAAGAACTATTTCGTGAAATGCCTATCATTTTACTAAATATCATAAAAAAAGAAGCAGATGGCTGCTCCTTTTTTCTATTACTTATTTAATTGTTTGTTCTAGATCATGTAATGTTTGCGTTAATTGATCATTTAATTTTTTAAGAGCTTCTTTATCAAGAGAGCTTGCCCCTGACCCTGCTACTTCGGGGTTTAGATATTTTTCAATCTCTGTATATTGATCTGGGTATTGTGACTTTACATTATCTTCAAACGTCTTCCAATTTTCTTCGAGTTGTGGTCCGGTCTTTTTAATAGTTGCTTCATCCCCAGCTTGAATGGCTTTATCTAATTGATTAGCAGTATGCAGCAAACTTGCCACTCCGTCTTTTACATTCGTTGCGGAAGTCTGTCCTCCTGATGTAGATTGTGTACTTGTTTTCGTCGCAGAAGTGTTAGAAGACTGATTGGTTGAACTACAACCAGTTAGGGCCAATGTACCAGTAATAGCTACTACAGCAATTGTATTGATAAGTTTCATTGAATAAATACCTCCTGTTTGTTATACATTTTCCTTTTGTATGGTCTCTTGCATCTGTTGTTTTTGTGGTTTAAATCGGTTCCAAAGTAAAGTACCTAAAGCAAACAATAGTAGTGCGATTTGCGGTAAGGCACTTTGCCATGATGGATAGAATCCTAAGAAATCGATACTTGGTAAGTGTTGAGCGGTTGTTGATGGAAGGGCACCTCCAAGCTGAAGGCTATGAATACCCATTCCTGTAAATTTAAAGCACATATAAAAGACAATAAGGCTTGATATTAGGAAGAATGGCCGCATTGGTAGCTTAACACCTACAACTAGCATGAGATAAGCTAGTACTGCTAAGAAGCCTAAACCAATGAGAACACCAATAATTAATTGTTGAAAACTAATTTGATTTACCATACCCATAATAAACAGTACGGTCTCTGTTCCTTCGCGAAAAACTGCTAAGAAGGAAAGAACCCCAAGGGATATAATACGCCCTGTATTCATTGCGGATTGGCTTTTATCGTGAATATATCGATTCCATTCTGCAATATTTGATTTACTGTGTAGCCAATAGCTCATGTAAAGAAGCATGACCGCGGCGATAACACCTGTCCAGCCTGAAATAAGGAAATTATTTTGACCGAAGGCACCAGATGTGAAAACGAATTTTACAATTACTGCTAGAATCGCACTCAGAACGAAACCTGCTGTGACACCACTCCAAATCCAAGCCTTTCCTTTCCCGTTATTTGACTTTTTAACGAAGGCTAATAATGAAGTTACAACTAGAAGTGCCTCTAGTCCCTCACGAATCGGTATCATTGCTGCATCCCAAATCGTATAGCTAGTTTTGGTAGCAAGTGGTGTCAAATACCCAATCATCTTATCAAGTAATTGATCAGCTTCTTTGTATTTACCTGCAGAAATCATCGCATTCACTGATACCATATCACGTTCTGAATCGCTATATAGTGTAGACGATTGTGCTACCACAGTTCCTTCAATACTGAGCCATGCCTCCCTGACCTTTGTAATATTTGATAAAGAGGATTGTTGGTCATTGTTTTGGACCGATTCCTTTGTCTTTTGCAGCATGACAATGAAATCAGAAAGTGTGATGTTTTGCTTCTTAAAACTTTCACTTTGTGAATATTGACCCTGAATGTATTTTTCATTGACGCTTTTCAGATTTTGCAGGGCTGTACTTACATCTTGCTGCTTATTTTGTATGTAAGCATATTGTACTTGCCCCATATTTGCTTCAATGTCGCTATATGCTTGAGCTGAATCAGATTTTACCGAGTCCTCAATTGTAAGCCAAGTATCATTAAATTCCTGAAATGCTTTTTTTGCTTCGTCTAACTTACCTTGATTTGCAAGATTAATTGATTGATCAAGGTGTTGTTCTGCTTTACTCATGTTATCCGTTCCTTGACTAGCAGCCCATCCAGTAAGCGGCTTCATTATTACAAGAGATAGGAGAAGAACGAAGAAAATGGAATAGCCTATTCGCTTAAACATAATATCAGCTCCATAATAATTGTACTTATTTAATTGAAATTTATTATCATTTATATTGCAACTGATTATTATTATCATTTATAAATTGCTTTTTGTCAATTGAATAGTAGTAATCTCTTAATTCGGATCGTTTCACTATATTTTATTTAATAAAAGGCAAGTATGATAATAGGTTTGTAAGAAAATCTAACATAGATGTAGAATTAACAAATTTTTATGCTACAATAAAAATAATAAAATTCAGAATAATGATTCCGTAAAATGGAACAGCCTGTTAGGTACTAAGTAAATCGACATGGTTTAAATGGTTTCTTTAATTTCTGAATAGGATGAAAAATTAGATGATTTATACTATTACAAGATTGAGGGATGGGTATGTTTCGAATTGATTTGAATTGTGATTTAGGTGAAAGTTTTGGAATTTATAAGATGGGAATGGATGAAGAAGTACTAAATTATGCAACTTCCGCTAATATTGCATGTGGATTTCATGCTGGAGATCCAGGGGTGATGAGAAAGACAGTAAAGCTTGCTTTAGAAAAAGGGGTAGCAATTGGCGCCCATCCAGGCTTTCAAGATTTACAGGGGTTTGGACGCCGTAATATTGCTATTACTTCCCAAGAAGTATTTGATCTCGTTGTCTATCAAATTGGAGCTTTGTATGGATTTGTGAAAGCAGAAGGTGCAACGATGCAGCATGTAAAACCACATGGGGCTCTTTATAATATGGCAGCGAAAGACCCGAAAATATCGGAGGCAATTGCAGAGGCTGTATATAAAGTAAATCCAAATTTAATATTATTTGGTTTGTCCGGCAGTGAGTTAATTGATGCAGGAGATAGAATTGGACTGCGAACTGCAGAGGAAGTATTTGCAGATAGAACGTATCAGCAGGACGGTAAACTGACACCTCGAACCCAGGCAGATGCCTTAATTCAGGATCAAGATCAAGCCGTTAGGCAGGTCATTCGAATGATAAAACAAGGACAGGTTCTGACGCAGCAAGGTGTAGACATTTCGCTTAAAGCAGATACGGTATGTATTCATGGTGACGGCGCAAAGGCTCTATTGTTTGCCCGCTTAATTCGAGAAACTTTGGAAGCATCAGACGTAGTAATTCAATCCATTGGTAAATAATATAGAAATTTGATAGGGGAGGAATCAAACAATGGCCATTCCAAAACAAGCTCCAAAAACAGAACGAGCTGCATCTCCAAGGAAAGCAAATTGGTCTGTATTATTAGGTGCCGCCTTTTTGATGGCAACCTCAGCTATTGGACCAGGATTTTTGACACAAACAACTGTATTTACACAAACCTTAACGACTAGCTTTGGTTTTATTATTCTTATTTCCGTTATTTTAGACATTGTTGCCCAAATGAATGTTTGGAGAATTATTGCTGTATCAGAAAAAAGAGGACAAGACATTGCGAATATGGTATTTCCTGGTCTTGGTTATCTATTAGCCTTTTTAATCGTTTTAGGTGGGCTGGCATTTAATATAGGTAATATTGCAGGCGCAGGTTTAGGGCTTAATGTTTTATTTGGCATTTCGGTACAAACAGGCGCTATTATCAGTGCTGTAATTGCCGTATTTATATTTCTTGTTAAAGAAGCAGGAAAGGCGATGGATCGTTTTACACAAATTGCGGGGATCGTAATGATTGGTTTAACGGTGTTTATTGCATTTATAACATCACCACCAGTTGGTGAAGCTGTTGTTAAAACGTTTGTTCCAGATAAAATCGATATTTTTGCGATTATTACTTTGGTAGGTGGATCTGTTGGGGGCTATATAACCTTTGCAGGTGGTCATCGTCTTTTAGATGCAGGGATCAAAGGAAAACGAGCGCTACCTGAGGTGACAAAAAGCTCAGTGACTGGGATTATTATTACCTCTATTATGCGTGTAGTATTATTCTTAGCTGTACTTGGTGTTGTTTCAAAGGGATTACACATTGATGCAGCAAATCCTCCAGCATCTGTATTCCAGCTTGCTGCCGGAAATATTGGATATAAGATCTTTGGAATTATCATGTGGTCAGCTGCTTTAACATCTGTTGTTGGAGCTGCCTATACATCTGTATCCTTTATACGAACATTTCATACTAGCATAGATACCAATCACAGAAGAATTATTATTGGCTTTATTATCATATCTACTCTTTTATTTATTATGATTGGACAACCAGTGAAAACATTGGTTCTAGTTGGTGCTTTAAATGGTCTTATTCTTCCACTTGCATTAGGAACTTTACTAATTGCTGCATATAAGAAAAAAATCGTCGGTGATTATAAACATCCATTATGGTTAACCATTTTAGGTGTTATAGTGGTTGTAATTTTAGCTTGGATGAGTGTATATACGATGATGCATGATATACCAAAATTATTTACAAAATGACGAATACATGTAGAAAGTTTGCAGAGGTAGCGGCGAAATTTACCGAATAGTAGGAAAAATAAGAAGATAGAGATGAAAGGAAAGCTAGTACTTTTTTTACTAGCTTTCGTTCTGTAATTACTTAAAATAAGAAATAGTGTTGGAAATGAAAGACGTATGTTTTGTAGGGGATGATTGTTTGAAACAAAAGAGTAGTAATGAAGACATGAATGTTATCATTTCGCCATTAGGTGATTCTGCGATTCGGATTGAATTTGGGAAGAAAATAGAGGATGGGATTCATCAGAAAATAAAGATGCTGGCTAAGCAGGTGGAAGACCATCCCTTTGTAGGATTTATAGAGTGTGTTCTCGGATATACAAGTCTAACGATTTTTTATAATTGTTTCACTGTATGGTGTACGTATAAAAAAGATCGTGAAGATTCCCCATTTGAAATTGTAAAATCGTTGATAGAAGATCGTTTACAGGTTTGTGAAGGGGAAGATAGCACGAATTTGCGTACCATTGATATTCCGGTTTGTTATGGCGGAGAATTTGGTCCTGATTTAGAAGAAGTAGCAAAATATCATGATATGACAACAAGTGAAGTGATCGACATTCATACAAGTGGACAGTATCTTGTTTATATGATTGGATTTTGCCCGGGATTTCCATTCCTAGGAGGGATGTCCGATCGTATTGCTATGCCTCGCCGTAACACTCCGAGATTATCCATTCCAAAGGGTTCAGTTGGAATTGCAGGTATGCAAACAGGAGTTTATCCTATTTCCACACCAGGGGGCTGGCAGCTTATTGGTCGAACGCCACTCCAACTGTTTCTCCCAGGGGAAAATCCTCCTTCTCTTCTTCAAGCAGGAGATCGTGTGAAATTTCACGCTATCTCATTAGAAGAGTATAACGCTTATGGGGAGGGAGATATATGAGTATACAAGTTTTGAAACCAGGACTTTTCACTACCATTCAAGATTTGGGTCGAACAGGTTTTCAAAAACATGGAGTAATTATTAGCGGTGTAATGGATTCCTATTCATCTCGAATTGCAAATGTAGTAATTGGAAATAAGGAAAGCGAAGCTGTTTTAGAAATAACAGTAGTTGGTCCGTCTTTATTGTTTGAGAAATCGATGGTAATTAGTATTACAGGTGGAGATTTATCGCCAACAATAGATGGAAGGTTGGTTCCGATGGGACGACCTGTATATGTGAAAGAAGGCAGTATTCTAAAGTTTGGATCTTGTCAATCAGGATGCCGGGCGTATCTGGCAGTTGGCGGTGGATTTTCTGTTCCGAAAGTATTGAATAGCAAAAGTACATATTTATTAGGGAAATTAGGTGGATATAAGGGAAGAGCATTAGATAAGGAGGATCGTTTATTAGTCGGGCCTATATCAGATGTAACAAAACGTTTGATTAAAAAACTGGAGAATCAAAATCAAGGGAATCCATTTTCGACAACGAATTGGTTTGTACCAAGTTATATTCCAGCTAATACAAGGAAGATTCGGGTGATACGTGGGGAACATTTCGAAGCATTTACCGAGGTGAGTCAAGAACAGTTATTTACAGAAGCGTTTACTATTTCATCCCAATCGAATCGGATGGGGTATCGTGTATCGGGAGCACCTTTACAATTACAAAAACCATTCGAATTACTGTCAGAAGCGGTTTGCCACGGAACCATTCAAGTACCGCCAGAGGGAAATCCGATTATTTTGCTAGCTGATCGTCAAACAACAGGTGGATATCCTCGAATGGCTCAAGTAGTAACTGCTGACCTTCCGATTCTTGCTCAAATGAAACCAGGGGATCAGATTCGTTTTCAGCTTATTGGTATAAAAGAAGCAGAAAGACTGCTACTGCAAAGAGAACTACAGATGAAACAACTGAAACGTAGCTTATTCATACAAGAAAGATAGGTGAAAACTCCGAGGATCGGATGATTTTTTCCTATCTTTTTTTTAGGCATTCAATAGTATAATGAAAAGCAGATTCTAGTAGATGGGTGAGGAGAATACATGGAAAACAAGAATAAAACGGTAATTAAAACAATGACCTTGCTGAACTTGTTTTTAACACATACTAAATTAAATTTAAATGAAGTGATGTCACTTTTACATATACCAAAGACATCTGCACATCGGATGCTTTCTTCTCTAGAAGAAATACAATTATTAGACAAGGATGAGGATGGGTATTATACATTAGGACTATTATTTCTTCAGTTTGGACAATTAGTAACGGAACGTTTAGATATTAGGAAACTTGCTCTTCCTGTTATGAAAATGCTTAGAGATGATGTCGAGGAGGCTGTCAATCTTATTGTAAAATACGGGAATGAAGCGATGTATATTGAAAAGCAAGACACAACACAACCGGTTCGATTGTATACAGAAATAGGAAGAAAATCGCCTTTATATGCAGGAGATTCTCGTATTATCCTTGCATACCTATCTAATAAAGAAATTGAAACCTATTTAAATGAAACGGATTTACAGTCCATTGGCCAGGGTACGATTACTGATAAACAAAAACTACGAAATATCATAGAAGAAACACGAAAAAATGGCTATACAATTAGCAGATCCGAACTTGAAAATTATACTTCTGCTGTAGCTGCACCAATTTATGATTATCAAGGTAAAGTAGTTGCGGGTATTAGTGTTGCGGGTTTGGAGGTTCGTTTTAGTGAGGAAAGATTGCCATATCTAATTGAGAAGGTACAAATGGCCGCTATGGATATTTCTAAAAAGCTTGGATACAATCTATAAAAGTGCCGCTATAGAGTGGCCTTTTTTCGTGCCTACTCTATAGGACCTATTCTAACATTTGGATTTTCTTATTCTGTTTATCTTTGCTGCAGCTGATATTTCTTAATCTTCCGATACAAAGTCGACCTTGCCATGTTCATTTTCTTGGCAACCGCTGTAACATTCCAGTCTGTTTCCTTTAATAGAAGGGTGAGCATTTTTTGTTCATTTGCTTCTAATAAAGTTAAATTTATTGGCTGCTCGCTGGCGATACAATTGTTTTCAAACAAGTAGGTGGGTAAGTTTTCTGGTTTAATGACAGAAGATTCACTGAAAATAACGGCATGCTCCAACACATTTTGCAGTTCGCGTATATTGCCGGGCCAATTGTATGCTAGAAAGTGATTGAACGTCTCTTCAGAAAGCGAGAGTGAATGTTTTTCATACTTTATCGCAAGTTGTTTTAAAAGGTGGTCTGTAATAAGTGTAATATCTTCTTTTCTTTCGCGGAGTGGGGGAATGTTAACTGTAACTACGTTTAGCCGAAAAAACAGGTCTTCTCGAAATAATCCTTTTTTACACAAATTGTATAAGTTTTTGTTGGTTGCAGCAATAATACGTACATTTATGGAAATAGGCTTTGATGATCCTAATCTCGTAACTTCTTTTTCCTGTAGTACTCGGAGTAAGTGCACTTGTAAATCAAGCGGCATTTCGCCAATTTCATCTAAAAATAACGTCCCTTCATGTGCTTCTTCAAATTTTCCTTTTTTTCCGCCTTTCATTCCTCCGGTAAAGGTTCCATTTTCGTACCCGAACAGTTCGCTTCCTATTAGTTCTTTTTGAATCGCACCGCAGTTAATGGCTAGAAAGGGTTTCTGGCATCTATGACTAGCTGTATGTATAGTTTGTGCAATTTTTTCCTTTCCAGATCCGCTTTCCCCTAATAGAAGAATAGGGACGTTGGAAGAAGAAGCTTTATAGCATTTATATACTGCTTCTATAAAGGTGTTAGATTCTCCAATTACTTGATTCCATGGCTCCTCAAGAGGAATACTCACCGACAGGGCTTTTCGTTCTAGTTTTCTATCTTTCCATATAACCATATAACCGATATTGTTCCCCATATAATCAATGGGTTCAATAGCAATAATTTGTAAATTATCTATTATTATTTCATTGTAGGATTGGTTTTGATCAGAGTAGGTTGATATCATCAAGAGTTCGTTTACTAGCATTTGAAATGGGGGATAATCTGCTAATCTTGTACCTGATGATAGGTTAAACGATTCCATTAGCTTCGTACTGCCTTTGACTACGACAAGGGCATGATTAAGCACGAGAACTTGTTCCGTTTTCCATTTGCTAATTCCTTGAAAGAAGGTTTCATTTAAGAGGTTGTTCCATTTTAGGTAAACTTGTGCAAACTGTGATTCAATTACCTGTGCGATGGATAGAGCGAGTCCTAATGTATGGGGCTGAGCAAAATTCCAAAATCCTGTGAAATCTATAGCTCCGATGATTTCTTGTGTAAATGGATGAGTGATAGGTGCTGAGGAGCAGGTCCATGGATGGCAGCCTTGGCAGAAATGTTCAGCTGAAAAAACTTGGATTGGACTATTCGTAACAATGCTTGTACCAATTGCATTTGTACCTGCGGTATGCTCACTCCAATCCATACCGGGCGCAAAATTCATTTTTTCTGCTTTACGCATAATAGATGAATCGCCTTTTACATACAGAATATAACCATTTTGATCGGACAGTGTTATTAAATATCCAGTGCCCAGCATCTTATAATGCAAATCATCAATAATAGGCTTTGCAATCTGATATAATTCCGATGTTTGTAATAGCTGGTTTAAGTCAGATTCAGCTAGGGCGAGTTTTGTTTGTAATTGTGCAGGATTTACACCAGTTTCATGACAACGTTTCCAAGAATGTAAAATATTTTTTCGTACCTTATTAAATCTGGCATCCTCTTGCAACTCGGCAACGAATAATTCCCACAGTTCTTCTAATTCCTTTGTTTTGATAGGCAAGTCATGTGTTGAGAAAATAGACATATAAGGATTATCCATCGCTTTCCTCCTTTGGTGAATATTAAGAATATTCTAGCATTTATTTTTCCAAAAATAAATTGATAATCTACTGTTTCATTGTATATCTGTAGCGAAACAGTTGTAGCAATTTGCTACACTTACAGTTTTCCTCTGGTACTGTTACGGGATATAACAAGCACTTTTGACAAAATGAAAAGTTGGTATAGCATTTGCATATTACATAAGTGAACAAGAAATATAGTTGAAAGGGGAGAAGAGAATGAAAACAAATACAACTAGAAAGGCGCAAATACTTGCGATAGACGCTGGAGGAACGATGACAGATACTTTCATCATTGATGATAGTGGAGATTTTGTCGTAGGAAAGGCACAATCTACACCACAAGATGAATCAATTGGTCTTCTAAACTCTGCTAGAGATGCCCTTACCTATTGGGATACAACGGTAGAAGAAGCATTTCCAAAACTGCTTGCTGGTGTATATTCCGGTACTGCCATGCTTAACCGTCTTGTTTCAAGAAATGGTCGGCGGGTTGGTCTCATCGTTAATAAAGGGATGGAAGATTTCCATCGGATGGGCCGGGCTATTCAAGCATATTTAGGGTATTCGTATTCTGATCGTCTCCACTTAAACACGCATCGCTTTGACCCGCCGCTTGTACCAAGGGAACGGACGCGCGGAATTACAGAACGAGTAGACTTATTTGGAAATGTGGTGATTCCGCTTTATGAACATGAAGTAGAACCAGCTATTTTAGAACTGTTAGAACAAGATGTAGAAGCAATCGTTATTAGTTTGCTTCATTCTTATAAATATCCGCTTCATGAACGTAAAATCAGAGATATTGCAAAAGCGGTCATACAAAAACAAGGCAAAGAGATTCCTGTTTTTGCTTCCGTTGACTATTATCCGGTGAGAAAAGAGTCTCATCGTACAAATACAACAATTATCGAAGCGTATGCAGCAGATCCGTCACGGGAGACCTTGTCTAAAATTGATACGATGCTCCAAGATCATGGAGCAGATTTCGACCTTCGTGTAATGGCAAGTCATGGCGGAACGATTAGTACGCGTGCAAATGAGCTTGCAAGAACGCTTGTTTCAGGTCCAATTGGAGGAGTAATTGGCGCGAAATACCTTGGCGAGCATCTCGGTATCCGCAATATTGCCTGTTCAGATATTGGGGGTACAAGCTTTGACATGGCGCTCATCACACAAGGAGATTTAAGTATCAATACAAGTCCTGATATGGCACGACTTGTTCTGTCACTTCCGCTTGTTGCGATGGATACAGTAGGAGCCGGTGCTGGCAGCTTTGTTAGAATTGATCCGAATTTTAAATCATTGACACTAGGACCGGACAGTGCAGGCTCGAGAGTAGGGGTTTGTTATCCAGAGGGCGGTATTGATACGGTAACAGTTTCTGATTGCCATGTTGTTCTTGGATTAATTAATCCGAATAACTTCCTCGGCGGTGAGGTCAAATTAAATCCAGGTCGTGCTTATGAAGCTGTAAAAGCACAAATTGCAGATCCGCTTGGTTTGACAGTGGAAGATGCAGCATACGGTGTAATTGATTTGCTAGAGTCTCAGCTTCGCAATTACTTGGAATCTATGATTTTAGGAAAAGGGTATTCACCGTCCCAATATGTTTGCTTCTCTTACGGAGGAGGGGGTCCGCTTCATACAGCGGGTTATACAAAAGGCCTTGGATTTGAAGATGTTCTCGTACCTGCATGGGCAGCTGGATTTTCTGCATTTGGATGCGGTGCGGCAGACTTTGAATACCGTTATGATAAAACATTAGATATTAACGTAGATGATGGAGCTAATGATGAAGGTAAGTTGTTAGCGGGTAAAGAATTACAGGATGCTTGGGATGAACTGATGGAGAAAGTGGCAGTTGAATTTGAGAAAAATCAGTTTAATAGAGAAGATGTAGATTTCCGTCTTTATTTCCGTATGCAATATCAAGGACAGCTAAATGACCTTGAAATAGAAGCACCGATAGAAGCATTTCGGAGCGTAAATGATTGGGAGCATCTTGTGAATGCATTTGAAGATTCCTACACAAGAGTTTACGCAAAAGCAGCACGATCACCTGAACTTGGATACAGTATCACGGGAGCAATTATTCGAGGTGTTGTAGAAGTCGCAAAACCGCGAATTTCAGAGGAGCCTCTAGTAGGTGAAACACCGGTGGATGAAGCATTCCTCGGACAACGTGATGTGTATTGGAAAGGGGAATGGATAAGGGCGGACATTTGGGAAATGGAAAAATTAAAACCAGGTAATAAAATTCAGGCGTTTGCAATTCTTGAGTCTCCTGCTACGACCTTTGTAATTCCGCCTGGATTTGAAGCGTACCTGGACGGACATCGTATTTTCCATTTAAAAGAACTTTAATGCAAAAGGAGGGAATATGGCATGACGATGATCGACAAAGACTTAGAAGGGCGTAAAACGATTGGTTGGGATGGGAAAACCCTAAAGCAAATGCGTAACGAAATCGATGAGGTTAGCAGTAAGACGGGAAATTACGCAGGATTGCAGACGCTGCCTTTAAAAGAAACTGATCCAATCCGTTATGAAAAGATTTTTTCAAAGTTGCGCGGAGGGGTTGTGCATGCCAGAGAAACAGCAAAAAAGGTAGCAGCCTCACCGATTGTGGAACAGGAAGGAGAATTATGCTTTACGCTCTATACGCCAGAAGCAGATTCGGTTGTAACTTCAACTGGAATTATCATTCACGTGGGAACAATGGGTGCAGCCATTAAATATATGATTAAAAACGATTACGAAGTAAATCCGGGAATTGAAGATGGGGATATCTTCTGTAACAATGACTGTCAGATTGGTAACGTTCATCCGTGTGACGTTCATACGATTGTCCCAATTTTTCATGAAGGGGAGGTAATTGGATGGGTCGGCGGAGTTACGCATGTAATTGATGTGGGTGCAACAGCACCAGGAAGTATGACGGTCGGCCCTGTCTCGCGTTACGATGATGGCTACCAAGTTGCTTGTCGTAAAATTGGGAAGAAAGATACGTTACTAAAAGACTGGTTAATTGAAAGCCAACGGTCTGTCCGAACAACAAAGTATTGGCTGCTTGATGAGCGGACGCGTGTGGCTGGATGCCATATGATTCGAGATCTTGTCCTTGATATTATTAAGGAGGAAGGCGCTGACACATACAAGCAATTCATTCGTGAGGTCATTGAGGACGGACGCCGAGGCTTTGTCAATCAAGTGAAAACGTTGTTAATCCCAGGAAAGTATCGTCAGGTTTCATTTGTTGACGTACCATACAAAGATTTAGATGTCCCTCCTTACGCGCGTGTTAACACGATTATGCATGCACCTACTGAGCTTACTGTTCATAAAGATGGTAAATTTCAAATCAACTTTGAAGGTGTAAATCGCTGGGGATGGCATAGTTATAATGCGACTCCAGTTGCGATTACAAGCGGAATTTGGGTTATGATGTCCCAAACGTTAATTCCGAATGATCGTGTAAATGACGGTGCGCTTTACGCGAGCAGTTTTGATCTTCCATATGGCTCATGGTTGAATCCAGATGATATCCGAACAGCTCATAGTTACGCGTGGCACTTCCTCGTTTCCGCTTGGAGTCCATTATGGCGAGCACTTAGCCGTAACTACTTTGCAAGAGGTTACTTGGAAGAAGTGAATGCTGGAAATGCGAATACATCTAACTGGCTGCAAGGTGGCGGGTACAACCAGTTTAATGAAAATCATGCAGTGAATAGCTTTGAATCTGCTGCTGAAGGTGTAGGAGCTGGAGCGGTGAAGGATGGAATTAGCCACGCTGCAGCAATCTGGAATCCTGAAGGCGATATGGGAGATATGGAAATTTGGGAACTTGCCGAACCTCTCCTCTATTTGGGTAGAAGTATGAAACCAAATACCGCTGGATATGGGAAATACCGCGGTGGCAGCGGATATGAAACGCTTAGAATGGTATACGGAGCGAAGGACTGGACGATGTTCTTTATGGGTAATGGATATATGTCCAGTGACTGTGGCTTAATGGGCGGATACCCGGCTGCATCTGGCTACCGTTTTGAAGCACATGGCACAAACATTAAGGAACGAATTGAAAAGAGGCTCCCTATTCCAACTGGTGGAGATATGGATCCTGACAATCCAGAGTATGACAAACTGATTGAAGCACAAGAAGTGATTCGTGACAAACAATCCATCACGACAGAAACCATATTTGAGGATTATGATCTGTATTTGAACTACCTTCGCGGGGGTCCTGGCTTTGGAGATCCGCTGGAAAGAAAACCAAGTATGATTGCGGAAGATTTAAATGAAGGACATATTCTGCCTCGCTATGCCGAAAGAGTATACGGTGCAGTTGCGAGCAAGAATGAGAAGGGTACGTATATTGTCGATGAGAAGGCTACAGAAAAACGCCGCAACGAAATGAGAAAAGAACGTCTAGGGCGAGGGGTTACGATTAACGAGTGGATGGAGAAAGAGAGAGAAACCATCCTTAAGAAAGACGCAGCGGTTCAAGTACGACATATGTATGCAGGTAGTTTTGCTCTAAGTGAGAGCTTTAATAGAGAGTTTAAAGAATTCTGGAATCTACCAAAAGAATGGGACGTAACAGAAGAAGAGCTGGGAGTTCCAGTGTTCGGTGCGAAAATTAAACGTTCGAACAAATAATCACAAAAACGGGGTGAGAGTATGACGCAATACGATCGTAAAACGATTGAAGAATTAATAGATGGTACGATTGATTTCTTTAAGCTTAAAGAGATGTTGTCCAACTTTAAAGATGCCGATCGATTTGAAAAGTACATGAGCATCCTTCAAGAGAGAGTTACATGGAAGGATCCTATTCTACTCCCAGTTGGACTTCATTTATACATCGTCCAAAAGCCAGGAGGCGACAGAATTGTAAAATGTGACTGCGGTCATGAATTTTGCGATGCGAAAGATAACTGGAAGCTTCATTCCTTGATTTACGTTCGTGATACTCCGGAAAAAATGGAGGAGCTGTATCCGAAAATGCTTGCTCCTGATCCAGAATGGCAAGTAATTCGTGAATACTATTGCCCTGAATGTGCAACCCAGCTAGAGGTAGAAGCTGTGACACCTTGGTATCCAATTTTGAAAGATTTTGAACCAGATATTGATGCCTTTTATAGTGAGTGGTTACAACGGCCGCTTCCACAAGTGAAATAAAGTGAAACTTCCCTAGGTGGGGGTTTTCTCTCATCCCCCACCTAGGGTTAGTTGAACCAATCGGACTTTTACGGGCAGTTGGCCCCCACCTAGACTTCTCCGATTTCTCTATGCCTTGAAGTGGGGGTCTTACTGCCCGTTAAAGCGGGATAAAGATAGAAAACAGACGACAGTTTCATTAGTCGTCTGTTTTTAATTATCCAAAAATAGTAATAATTAGGTAATTTATTATATAAATTTTTTATTTTCCATTAATATGACATAAACGTTAAAAAAATAATAATTAGGCTATATTATTTGCGGAAAATAAAATATAATAGGTTATACTATTTATTTTTCTAGTAAGTAGTTGTATTATAACAGTATAGGCTATATAAAATTAGATTTGGATTTAGATTAGAAGGTTAAATGTAACCGTTTCCAAACAGGGAGATGCAATTCAACATCGGAGGAGAGTCATGATGAGAATTTTTAAGAATTTAACGTTTCAAGTGGTAATTGCAATTATTCTAGGTATTACCGTTGGGACTCTTTGGCCATCTGTAGGGCAACAGATGAAGCCGGTTGGGGACACCTTCATTAATATGATTAAGATGGTCATTGCCCCAATTATCTTTTTAACAATCGTACTTGGTATTGGTAATATGGGAAGTATGAGAAAAGTAGGTCGCGTTGGGGGAAAAGCGATTTTATACTTTGAAATTGTTACGACGTTTGCTCTTATTATTGGGATTATAATTGCCAATGTAGCAAAACCCGGTGCGGGTATAGACCCAGCTACACTTAGCAAAGGTGATGTGTCTTCGTTTGTACAAACTGGGAAATCCATGAATTGGGTAGATTTCTTTCTTCATATTGTTCCATCTAATATGTTTGATGCATTCGCTAAGGGAGATATTCTACAAATCTTATTCTTCTCTATTTTCTTTGGTGCAGGTTTAACGATGCTTGGAAAAACAGGAAATTCTATCATTGAATTTTTTGACAAATTATCTAAAGTATTTTTCAATATATTAAGTATGATAATGAGGTTAGCTCCTCTTGGGGCATTTGGCGGTATGGCTTATACCATTGGTAAATTTGGTGTAAATACACTCATTCCGCTTGGTAAATTGATGCTATGTGTTTACACTACGATGTTTTTATTTGTCTTTGTTGTATTAATGCTTGTTTCGAAAATATATAAATTTAGTTTATTGAAGTATTTATCTTATATTAAAGAAGAAATATTGATTGTATTAGGGACATCATCTTCAGAATCTGTATTGCCGCGTATGATGGCGAAGATGGAGAAATTCGGAGCTTCAAAATCTGTTACAAGCTTGGTTATTCCAACTGGTTATTCTTTTAATCTAGACGGAACTTCTATCTATTTATCTATGGCAACTATTTTCTTAGCGCAAGTATTCCATGTAAATCTTTCGATTGGGCAACAAATTACGATTATTGCAATTTTACTGTTAACATCAAAAGGGGCAGCTGCTGTAACTGGCGGAGGATTTATTGTACTTGCCTCTACGTTATCAGCAATAAATGTAATCCCGCTTGAAGGACTTGCACTTTTGCTTGGCGTTGACCGGTTTATGTCAGAGGCACGTGCGATTGTTAACTTAATCGGAAATGGTGTTGCTACTATTGTTGTAGCGAAGAGTGAGAATGAATTTGATGAGTCAAAACAACAGGCTGCACTTCTAGAGTTGCATCAGAAAAAAGCAATGTAAGGTAACAGACGAACGCAGGGGTCGCTTTAGAACCCCTGCGTTTTTTTACTGTTATGAAAGGTTTTTCTTACTCGCTGCGTTTAAAGGTGGCCTTGCGACTGCTTGTAGTAGTTTTAGGTTGACCATTTCATTTTTTTGAACCGAGCGTTGATAGCTTGGTTGAAAGGATAAAACAGGAGAAGGTGGGAGCTCTCCGCAAATATCGACTCCATACACATTTTCATAGGTGAAAATACTTTGTAAATATTGAATCAGTGTACGGACATTCATATCGCCTTGATCCCAATTTATGACGGCAACGGCTGGGTCTAAAATATCTTTATCGATGCTTATATATACGGTATCTGTTGGAATGACAGATACTATTTTTTTCGGAGAATAGGGCTGGTTTTTCTGAAAGGGAAGTAAGGTTACTTTTGAGGAGTGCATCGCTAAGGTAACGGTAGGCCCAATAATGACTACATGCTTTAGCATCGGGATGTTCTGCAGAGCAAATGATACCCAGGAACCGCAGGACATAATCGTGTCTGTACTACCCATGTCGGTATGATGATCAAATAATATAAGTGTAAACGGCTTTTGAATTTCTTGTAGTAGTAGGAACGTCGTATAATGATAGTTTCCATTACCAATAAAGGTAATGCCTTTTTTTCTTCTCTTTGAAAGGGATCTTTTTATTTTCTTTAGGGAGTTCTGTTCGCAGTATAAATTCACCCTAGGAAGATTTCGTAAGTCAATTTCTTCATGAGGGCACGAGAGCAATGTCTGCTGTGCTTGATATGTATCGTCATATTGTAAAATAGTTACACCGTTTTGTAACAAACCCATATCTTTCATCTCCTTTGATTAAATCGGTTTTTTCTTAGATAATGGCTTGAAACGGTATGGTAATGCATATATGTGTGAAATAGGAATAAAACACAAATAATTTTTATAGAAAAGTATAGTACTTCGTAGGAAGAATCTCAACTGATTAGGAGATAACAATATAAATCATCAAAAGCAAATCTCATATGACTATGTTACTATTAAAAATAGTATGTATGTTTGGGAGAATGGCATGTTCATTTAATAGATATTATCATCATGAGACACACTTGGAGGAGTTATGGTACAAAAGCCTATTATTTATTTTCTTTGTGTTCAAAACAGTTGTCGAAGTCTAATCGCAGCTGCATTTGCCAATGATTATGGTAAGCAGAAGGTTGAAGTGTATAGTGCAGGAGTTACACCAACTAGCGTTCATCCACAAACCATTGCGACGATGAAAGAAATTGGAATTGATATTTCCGGCGAGACTGCCGATGAAATTAATATGAGGATATTACTAAAATCTACAGTTGTCGTAAAATTATGTGAAGAAGTAAATGAAAAATGTCCGGCTATTCCCTTTGGAATTCGCAGCTTAGAATGGAATATCGAGAACCCTTTCGCTTCTGATAACGATGAATGTGATGTAAATAAATTGAGAGATGTACGTGAAGAAATTCATAAACAAGTTATTCACTTACTTCAACAATTAGATGTGATTCCGCGAAAAGAATATTAACTATATCGTTCGCGTTTTTTTGATATGTAGGGAAGGCTAGATTCTACGATAGAATCTAGCCTTCTTTTTTTGTATATTTAGAATATAATAGTAGAATGTGGTATTTTTGGGAGGTGCAAAAGTGAAACAGCTTGATAAAAATATGATTCAGGTGTGGCGAGTGCATGCAATCCTTTCTTTTGTTCTCTATCTCATTGCTATAATCGTGTACGCCTATGTAAATGAAAGATGGTGGCATGCAGGTAGCTGGGTGTATGCTGCGGGCATTATCATTATCATCTTACTTACCTATTGCGAGTATGTTGTCTTTCCAGCAATTCGCTATCGAAATTTCTTCTATGAGGTGAGGGAGGATGAAATTGCGGTTACGCACGGTCTATTTATTGTCACTCATATAATTATTCCGATGAACCGCGTACAGAATGTAAAGACGAAGCAAGGGCCTATTATGAAACATTTTCACTTATCATCCTTGTTTGTTTCTACTGCATCAAATACGGAAGAAATCCATGGTTTATTAGATCAGGAGGCAATCTCTCTTCAAAAGACGATTATTAAATTGGCGAAGGTTGATGAGCAAGATGATGAATAGACGCGAGCATCCTATTACAATCTTGTTTCATTACTTTAAATTTCTAAAGGATTTTATTTGGAGCTTGATTCCTCTTCTCTTTGTGGGATTTAAACATTTATCCGTGCAATATACTATTCTTATCATAATTGGGGTACTGATTTTAATCGGGATTCGAAATACCGTAATATGGTATTTTTCTATCTATCGAATCGAAGATGACGGATTGTATGTAAAAAAAGGTGTTTTTACTAAGAAAGAAACGTTTGTCCATCGAGACCGGGTGCAATCGGTATCTACTGATGCAACACTTCTTCATCAATTATTCCATATTGAGCAGGTAATTGTTGAAACAGCCGGAGGAAAGGCTCCTGAAATTAATTTATACGGTGTTCCAATTGAATCTGTACATGAAATGGTTGCAATTTTAAAAGGAAAGGAAAAAAGTCTAGACAAACCAAAAGAGCCAAAGACTGCTGCAGAGACGTATCAGCTAACAAAAAAAGAAATGCTACTAGCCGGGGCAACGTCTGGACAATTTGGAATTTTGTTTACGGCTTTAATGGGGCTATGGTCACAAGTCAAAGATTTGCTTCCGGCATCCTCAACAACGTTTGTTACCGATCAGCTCATTCACTCTTCCTATTATATTTGGATTATGTTAGCATTGGTTTTTCTTGTGTTTTCATGGATTGCGGCAACGGTTTCATTTGTTTTGAAATATTACGGCTTTCGAATTAACTCATCTAGTGATAAATTACATATTGTCTATGGGTTATTGCATAAGAGAAATGTAACATTACCACATAAAAAAATTCAAGGCATTACAATTGAAGAAGGTATCCTGCGAGGATGGTTTGGGTTTGCTTCGATTGAAGCAGAAGCAGTTGTCTCTATGACAGATACGAAGGAGTATAAAGTTATACTTCATCCGTTTATTCTGAAGAAGAATATACCTGACTTCTTGCGGAGGGTTGTACCGCAATATACATATAGGCAGGTGGAGGAACATGTACCCACTCGTTCCTTAAAGCGATTTTTGTATATAAAAGTTACGCTTTCCTTCTTACTTGCAAGTGGATTAACGATTTGGAAACCATTTTTAGCGCCAGCCTTTTTACTCGTACTAGTAGCTGTTTGGCACGGGTATGCATGTTATCGCAGAGCTGGATTTTCTATTCATGGTAAACAAATCACGCTATCCTACCGGAAAATAGCAGCCTATACAACGATTCTTTTGAGAAAGCATATTCAATCTATAGGTACAGAACAGACGATCTTTCAAAAAAAAGATAAGGTTGGAACTATTAAAATATATGTCTTATCTGGACTTGCGGGTAAGAAATGTGTGAAGGTAAAGCATATAGACAATTGGCAGAATACACGGATTTTAGAGTGGTTTGAATATCGAAGAAGACTACAGCTAGAGGACAGCCTAAAGAAATCTAGTGCTGAATGAAAGTAATAGGACAATATTTTACTTGTATATCTGTATTTTTTTGAATTATGAGAAGAAGTATGATACAAATGAGAACAAACAAATTATAATTCATGCTAAAATAGAATGCAGAAGGAATACTCTCTTTTGTGAAAGAGCATAATTTAACAATAAAGGAGTAGGAAAATGGAAAAAATCGTAATTTTTGGTCATAAAAATCCAGATACAGATTCAATCTGCTCTGCTTTGGCTTATGCAGCATTAAAAACTGAACTAGGTGTAGAAGTAGAACCATTGCGTTTAGGCGAAGTAAATGGCGAAACAGCATTTGTTCTTGATTATTTTAAAGTAGAGGCACCTCGTTTTACTGCAACAGTTGCAAGTGAAGGAAGCGGCGTTATTTTAGTCGATCATAATGAACGCCAACAAAGTGCAGACGACATTGCAGATACTCATATACTTGAAGTAATCGATCACCATCGTATCGCTAATTTTGAAACGAGTGATCCATTATATTACCGTGCAGAACCTGTCGGTTGTACTGCAACGATTTTAAACAAAATGTATAAAGAAAACGGTGTAGCAATTCGTAAGGAAATCGCTGGATTAATGTTGTCTGCGATTATTTCAGATACATTATTATTTAAATCACCAACATGCACAGACCAAGACGTGGCAGCTGCTAATGAATTAGCAGCAATCGCTGGCGTGGATGCTAGTAGCTACGGATTGGCAATGCTGAAAGCTGGCGCTAATTTAAGTGATAAAACAGTAGATCAATTGATTTCTCTAGATGCGAAGGAATTTCAAATGGGCAATCACAAGGCTGTTATTGCACAAGTGAACACAGTTGATACGGATGAAGTGTTTGCAAAGCAACAAGAAATTGAAGCAGCTATTCGCAAAACCATTGAAGAGCGAAATCTTGATTTATTCGTATTTGCAGCTACTGACATTTTGGAAAATGATTCAGTTGCTCTTGCTTTGGGAAGTGCAACGCACGCTGTCGAAGAAGGATTTGGCGTTAAATTAGATAATAATAAGGCATTACTTAAAGGCGTTGTTTCTCGTAAAAAACAGATTGTTCCAGTTTTAACGAATGTCTTGAACAAATAATAATATATTGAGACAATATACCATTACGCAAACACAACACCGTTCAAGTTTATGAACGGTGTTGTGTTTGCGTATGTTGAAAATGAAAGGAATATGCTAGTATTATGAAATACCCTCTTACCAAGATAGCAAAGAAAGTATATACTCTATCAGTGGAGGCATATTTAGTTTTACAACATATGATGTGTAATCTGTTTGTAGAGACCCATTTCTCTATGAACAAAACTCACAATCGTTTTCGGTTTTTTGGTAAATACATGCTGTATAGAGAGCTATACAGTAATGATCAGAGGAATGGAAAGTGTAGTAAATATATAAAGGAAAGAAACAAAGAGGGTATGTCACATACATCCTATGGAATCTTAATTCTTGATTCTGTATCGTACATTTATTTTGGAAAAAGATGAAATGATGTACTTTATTAAGAATGACGGATTGGAATTATGAAAAGAGAGAATGATTTTCTGATTTCATGCTAATGCTGTAAAAGAGGATTTCATTTCGGTGACGTACATAGCCAATCTGTTTCTAAAAGTAGAATATTGCACTATTTTGTGTAATTTTCCACTTAAATTCTTTTGTATATTTATCTAAACTTAACATTTTCTTATTGCTTATTTGATACAATAGTGATTATGGGTTATGTGTAAAAGGGTGGTGCTAATGGACAAAACATTCATTAACGACAAGTGAATGATGGATTGAACATGAAAGAGAAGTTACACATCCATTTGTCCCTATCTTGAATCTGTTCGTAACATAAGCAATTGGATGGATGCCTCTGATTTACTCATTTACGCAGTACACTTAACTAAAACTTCCCATTATTTAAAGGGGAAAGAGAGAAGAACGCATTTAGATAGAAAATGGCGTTTCATTTTTTCTATTTATATGCAATCTTTTATGGTGAAAAGGACCAAGCTACAGCTTATATATACTCACCTAACTTAATTTGGGATGAACTTAGTTGTAATTAGGAGGAAACTTATGATTCTTATAAACATAGTTATGGCCATTTTTGCTGTTTGGTCAGTCGTCGTGTTTATCGCTGCGGTGATACCGAAACGAGCATCAGGTTCAGCAAAACAATTCCATCCGGAGCAAATCGTTGTTTTGGTTCCTGCTCATAACGAGGAAAAAGTCATTGGACGACTGATAGAAAATGTAACGTCTAATATAAATGGATATCCAGTTCGATTAATTATATGTGCAGATCGTTGTACGGATAATACGGTGCCGATTTGTAAGAAGAATAATGTAGAAGTATTTGAACGTAAAACAGGTATTCCAGGTAAGCAATATTTACTAAAGGATGCTTTTGCAAATTTAACAAAAGAATATGGGTTTAATTCTAATATCGTTGTTACAATTCTAGATGCGGATAATAAGATTGAGCCAGATTACTTTGAACAGCTTGTAGGCTCATTACAAAATGATGATGTGGTACAAGGCTACATTGCTACGTTAAATAGCTCAGATAACCTACAAACACGTTGGTATGCAATGAACTATCACTTTATGCTGCGTTATTATTATTCAGGTAGAGAACGTTTAAATCGTTGCTCTATTTTAGGTGGTACAGGCTGGGGATTTCGTTTATCAGTCTTGGAAAGTGTTCCATTTGATGTAACGTCTGTCACAGACGACTTAGAATATACAGCAAAGCTACGTTTAGCAAAGATTCGTGTTAAATATAACCCGCTTATGAAGATTTACGATGAAAAGCCACAAAGTGTAAGAGTTGGTATACGTCAAAGAACACGTTGGGCACGGGGGCAATGGCAAGTGTTTTTTCAATACTTTCCAAAGCTTGTTTTTAAAGATTTAGAGTTTTGTATGTATTTGGCGCTGCCGTTCTTTATGTTAATCGGTTTGTCTGGGTTCTGGTTTAATAACCATGCTCTACTAAATTTAGTATTTTCTATGATCTTCATTTTGTTCTGGATGGCGTTGGATCGTGGGCTTTCTGATCTGGCAGGTCTATTGCTTCATGTACCATATTTGATTATACAAAATGTTATCATCGTATTTGCATTATTTACATTTAGAAATAACAGTTGGGTTCGTACTCCGCATGGAACGAGCAAAGTAAAATATGGAGAAAAGGTTAAACCAGTTAGCTTGGATTAATCCTTTCGCTTAAGAAGTCGCCTAGGGCGGCTTTTTTTTTCGATATGTGAGAGAAACTCTGGCATATACCCGATTGGGTGGAGGTTTCACTATATATTAATTCATCATATTGGTCATTTTTGTATGAGGTTATAGTAAAATATAGCTAGCTATGGATTACACTTACATAAGTGAGAAGATGAGGTGAGACTTTGTTAGGTTATCTACGGTTAGCTACATTTATCATAGTTACCCTTGTTTATTACATAGAAGCACCAAATATGTATATAAAAGTGCTTATTGGAATTGCGCTAGTAGCATTTATTATGAATCATTTCTTTATCCTTTGTATCGCAAAGAAAAGTCAGCTTTTTTACTATCTTCTCGCCATTGATTGTGCTTGGATTATCGCACTTGGACTTATCTTCCCAGACTATACTCTTCATTTAATTTTATTGGGAGCAGAAGTACTTACATTATTTTTATATACAGGAAATAAGAAAGTATTGTTTGGATTCTCATTTTTTCTATTTATCAGTTGGCTTGTTACAGTTGTCCATTCCTATATTGTGTTAGGTACTAACGGACTTATATCAAATATCTTAAACCTTATTTTTATCATTTTAGAAGCAGTTGTTGGTAATTTAATTCACAAATTACAGGTTGCAAGATCGAATATTGATCTTCAGTATGAAGCACTGTCTCAATCTCATAGAGTGTTAAAGGAAGCTCACGACCAGCTTCGTGTATATGCGAAGGAGGTAGAGGAGCTAACTACAGTTCGCGAGCGAAATCAAATCGCAAGAGACATTCATGATACAGTTGGCCATTATTTAACCGCACTAATTGTTCAGCAGGAGCTCGCCTTAGAGCTTTATAAGAAGGAGCTGCCACAAGCAAGGCGGACATTAGAAACTTGTACAGAATTATCCAGAACTACTCTCCAAGAGATTCGAATGAGTGTTCGCGCATTAAAGGAAGATGTTAATGAAAATTCCTTTCCTTCTGTTGTTCGTTCCATCATCCATGATTTTTCTAAAACAACGGGAGTTAAAGTGTTCTTTGAAATTCAGGGTGATCCAACAATCGTTCCATCCTCTATGCATCCTTCTATTTCAAAAATCATACAGGAATCGTTAACGAATGCCCTGCGCCATGGAAAGGCAACAGAATGTAAAGTGAATATGTCCTGTAATGAGAACATGGTTGAGCTACAAATGGAGGATAACGGAAGGGGCACAAAACAAGTCACGCAAGGATTTGGACTTACCAATATGAAAGAGCGAGTGGAAGAGCATGGCGGAAAGGCTGTATTTACAAGTTCGGAGGGAAAGGGATTCCATATTGCTATACAGTTTCCGCTTTTTCGAGATAAACGAAGCTTAGGAGGGATAGGATGATACGGATTTTGATTGTAGATGATCAGCCGCTCGTTCGTGATGGATTGGGCATGCTTTTGAATCTGCGAGAGGAACTAGAAGTCGTTGGGACTGCCTGTGATGGTGCCGAAGCACTAGAAAAAGCGAGGAAGTACAATCCCGAGATTGTATTAATGGATATTCGTATGCCGGGGACGAATGGGGTAGAAGGTACTAGACTTTTGCGAGAGCATCTCCCTGCCCTGCAAGTGCTTATGTTAACGACATTTAAGGATAGTGATCTCATTTTTGAAGCGCTAGAACAAGGAGCGAGCGGATATTTATTAAAAGATATGCCGACGGATACGATCGTGCAAGCGATTCTAACGGTAAAATCAGGCGGTGTTGTTCTTCCACAAGAAGTAACGGCACAGGTTTTGCAGGAATTAAAGAAAACAAGAGAGAGCGATGCTATGTTGCTTGAGGAAGTTCCATCCTCTGTAAAGCAGCTTACGGAAAGAGAATTGGATATTTTACGGGAGATTGGATATGGACTTAGCAACAAGGAGATTGCACATAAGCTATACATTACAGAAGGAACTGTAAAGAATCATGTGTCCAATTTAATTAGTAAGCTGGAGTTACGTGATCGGACGCAAGCAGCGATTTTTGCAGTTCGCTACGGTATTTCTGAGTACATATGACTTTTGACAGCACTTCAAATCTGTAATTCTATCTTAAGACAGATGGAGCATTTTATTTTTCTTCGTAAAATAGAGGTAGATTGCTGGAAAGGAGTATGATGATATGCTTGTCATAGAACATATAGCAAAGTCGTTTGGCGAAAAGAAAGTAGTCTGTGATATTTCATTTTCAGTAGAAAAAGGGGAATCCTTTGGGCTGCTAGGACCGAATGGAGCAGGGAAATCAACAACGATTTCAATGATATGCGGCCTTGTTTCTTCTGATAGCGGTGATATAGTCGTTGATGGTGTATCGGTGAAAGATAAACCGATAGAAGTAAAACGTAAAATTGGGGTTGTTCCACAGGATATTGCATTGTACCCGACAATGAGTGCCAAAGAAAATTTAATTTTTTGGGGGAAAATGTACGGATTAAGCGGAGTACAAGTGAACAAACGTGCCGATGAGGTCCTAGAGTATGTAGGGCTTTCTGATCATGCGAAGGAGAAAATTGAAACCTTCTCAGGTGGAATGAAACGGCGTATTAATATTGGTGCAGCTTTATTGCATAAGCCAGAGCTGTTAATTATGGATGAACCGACCGTTGGAATTGATCCGCAATCACGTAATCATATTTTAGAAACAGTAAAACAGTTAAATGAACAAGGAATGACAGTTATTTATACAAGTCACTATATGGAGGAAGTTGAATATTTGTGTAAGCGAATTGCCATTTTAGATCACGGTCAGTTGATTGCACTCGGAACGAAGGAAGATTTAGTTAACCAAATTGCAAATGGTTCGATAATTAAGCTCAAAGTCAATGAGGGAAAGAAGGAGTTTATTCGTTTCGTAGAAAACCTTGCTAATGTCGAACGGGTTAAGGTGAATGAGAGCAGCATCGATATTTTTGTTACAGACGAGAAAGTAATTGGGGAGATTGTCGGTGCCACAGTGATGTACCAGGTGCAAATCGAAGCGCTTGAAGTGAAGAAACCCAATTTAGAGGCGCTTTTCCTACAGCTAACAGGACGTTCACTGCGGGATTAAGGGGGACATTACGATGAAAAGCTTAATTATTGCATGGAAGGATTTCAAAATTCGTTTTACTGATAAGCGTGGGTTTTTACTGATGATATTCATGCCGCTTCTTTTGACAGCCATTTTAGGTTCTGCACTTAGCGGAGTAATGGAAGGAAACAAATTGCCAAATACCGTGCTAGGCTACTATCAAGAAGACCATGATTCCTTTGCAGATATGTTTAAAAAGGATGTTCTGCAAAGTGCTGACTTAAGCTCTTATATTACAGTGAAGGAAGTAGCATCCCGAGAAGAACTCACAACACTCATACAAGAAGGAAAAGTAGATGCAGGCTTAATTATTCCAGCAAAGTGGAGTGAAAATATCAATCAAGGTGAACTCAAGCAACCTATTTTGTTATCCGATCCAGGTAAGACTATGCAATCTTCTATTATTGAGACGGTTATCCAATCCTTTTCACAACGTGCCCAAACGGCTTCCCTAGGGGTAAATATGGTTGTGAATGATTTAGCAAAATCAACACCTGTTATGACAGGAAGCGTCAACTTAGGTAATGTTGCTTATGATATTAGTAATCAGCTGAAGGGTATGGCAACTGAAAAAACAGGTATTACTGCCAAGACAGCTGGGAAGAAGAGTGTGTCATCCATGCAATATTACTCAGTTGGAATGGGTGTTATGTTCCTGCTATTTAACATATCTATTGGAGCAAAGATGATTATTGCTGAGCGATCTACAGAAACGTTAGCTCGCTTAATGAGTACACCTACAAGTGCATTGTCCATCATAACAGGGAAATTTATCGGAACGTTACTGTTTTCGGTTATGCAGTTTGTGGTTTTTGTTGCTGGTACCCATTACTTTTTTGGTGTAGATTGGGGAGATAATATGCTCCAAATTGCTGCGGTAGGCCTTTCGTATTCGATCTGTGTATCTGGATTATCAATGTTACTTGCTGGAATGATTAAAAGTGAAAAGACAGCAGATACGATAAATGGTGTTGTGATTCAGCTTCTTGCACTATTAGGAGGCTCCATGCTGCCATTAGATGCTTTCCCAGATTCGTTAAAAGTAATAGCAAACATTGCACCGAACAAATGGGCATTGGTTAGTTTTCTTGACATAATGGGAGGAGTTACGTGGCAAGAACTATTTCCTGCGTTTAGCGTCCTTCTTATTATAGGATTCGCTTCGCTTATTTTAGGAACATGGCGTTTGCAGGCGCGTTAGGGGGAAACAAACGATGAAACAAGTGATTGCCATCTGTCAGTTCGAACTCATGCGATTATTGAAAAAACCGCAAAGCTATTTGGTGATGTTTGCATTGCCTCTAGTCTTTACTCTCATCTTTGGAAGTTTAATTAGTGATTCAGGAGACAATCGCATAAAGATGCTTGTCGTGGATGAAGACCAATCTGTTCTTTCAAAGTCATACTATGAAATCATAACGCAAAATAAGCTGCTAAATGTTTCGTTATCGCCAAAACAAGAGGCAGCAGATTTGCTAAAAAATAAAAAGGTTGAATGTGTGCTTACGATTCCAAAAGGATTTCAAGATAGTGTAGAAAATGATAACAAAAAAGAAATTGTACTAGAACATACTCCTGAATTCACTACTGTTGGGACTGTGCAACAATCGTTGCAAGATGATCTTACTTCGGTCAATATGCGGGTTCGTGCTGCGAAGTCATGGAGCACATATAGCGGTGATTCTTGGTCTGTTATGTATGATAAGCTAACAAGCGAAGCTGCTGCAAAGCCTGTTACCTTGGAAAAAGATACGGTATCGAAAGGAACTCAAGCTACGAGTTTAAACAATATGTCTGGTCGAGCAGCTGGCTTTTCCATTCTGTTCGTTATGATCGTCATGATGGTTGCAACCGGTACGATATTAGAAGCGCGTAAAAACGGTGTTTGGTATCGAATGATGAGTACACCTGCTTCCAAAGCACAAATATTAGGAGGGTATATTTTGTCCTTCTTCGTACTCGGCTGGATCCAATTTGGAATGCTGATGTTGCTGACCAATCTTCTTTTCCACGTAACGTGGGGGAACATAATCGGGAATATCGTTCTTGTTTCTGCCATGCTGCTAGCTATCGTTGGTCTGGCATTATTCATAGCGGGAATGGTAAAAACGTCAGAGCAGCAAGCTGCAATTGGTAATATTGTAGTAGCTAGCACATGTATGATATCTGGCATGTACTGGCCACTTGAGATTGAGCCTGCTTTCATGCAGCGAATCGCAGATTTTATACCTCAAACGTGGGCGATGCGGGGCTTTACAGAGCTCATTGCACGAGGGGGAAGTGTATCAGATATCGCAAGCTATGCTGGGATTTTGCTAGCCTTTGCTGCCGTATTTTTTATAATAGGTTTATATCGGATTCGATATGAATAAGAGCGAATGCGAAAAACGGGCAAAGTCCCGTTTTCTTTTTTCGAAAAAAAATTGGGTAAATGAAGGACCATTTCTCACTCCTAACATATATTTTCAAGGAATGCATATGCAGTGTGCTTGTCTCTTATGAGAGAGAAGTATTAGTATGTAGGTAGGGAGGACTGTAATATGATTACTTTGAAAACAGAACGTGAAATTACATTAATGCACGAAGCGGGAAAATTGCTTGCAGCTTGTCATCAAAAACTTGCTGACTTAATACAACCAGGAATTACGACGAAGGAAATTGATGCATTTGTAGACAAATTTTTAGCGCAAAACGGTGCAAAGCCTGAACAAAAGGGATATAGAGGCTATGAGTATGCTACATGTGCTTCGATTAATGATGAAATATGCCATGGATTCCCACGTAAATCTCCTCTAAAGGAGGGAGATATCGTGACAGTTGATATGGTAGTAAATTTACATGGTGGATTAGCGGATTCCGCTTGGAGTTATGGAGTGGGAAAAATATCCAAACATGCAAGTGACTTACTTGCAGTAACAAAAGAAGCATTGTACCTTGGAATCAATCAGGCAAAGGCAGGCAATCGTATTGGAGATATTGGCCATGCCATTCAAAGCTTTGTAGAACCAAAAGGATATTCTGTTGTTCGAGAATTTACCGGTCATGGTATAGGCCATACGATTCATGAAGATCCGTACATTCCGCATTATGGACTTCCAGGAAAGGGTCATCGATTGAAACCTGGTATGGTTATTACCATTGAACCGATGATTAATATAGGAGCTTGGCAATCGAAGATGGATAGCAACAAATGGACAGCGAGAACGATTGACGGTTCTTTGTCAGCACAATATGAGCATACGCTTGTCATTACAGATGGAGACCCGATTATATTAACGGAGCAAAATTAAAGTATATGTACCAAAAAAGGGGCGTTATTTACGATAACGTCCCCTTTCTTAATTATTTGTAGTTATTGTACGGCTTTCTCAGTGTGTAACACATATTTGTGCACGGCATGGGCTACGCCGCTTTCATTATTCGTAAGAGTAACAGTATCACAAATTTCTTTTACTTCTTCTTCTGCATTCCCCATCGCTATGCTGAAGCCGGCTGCTTTCATCATAGGTACATCATTAAAATTATCACCAATTGCTATCGTTTGATCCATTGGGATGTGAAAATGGTTAGCAATAGCTTGTAGTGCAGTTCCTTTATTTCCATGTTCAGTTGTTATTTCTAAATTACTTGGGGCTGATGATGTAACCGTAATATCTGTAATTTGCTGTATATCTTGTACTAACTGCTTTCGTTTGTCTTGTTCTAATGTAAGAAGAAATATTTTTTCCATGTGAGTAGAATTGTCCGCAAGTATAGTTGTCACATCATCAAATAAGTGGTAATATGTTGCTTTCAATTCTTGAACCGTTACACGTTCTAGATCTTCTATTGTCATCTTTCTATCTGGATAAGAACCTTCTTTATAAGCCTTCATGACACGCTCTTTCCATGTATTCGGTACATATACACCTTTATTTGTGTAAAGCTTATAAGGAAAAGAGCCTGCTTCTAAAAAGCGAGTAAGTTCAGACACTGTCTGTTTTGGTAGATAGTTTGCTTCTATTACTTGGTCGTCTACAAAGGCTATAGATCCGTTACTTGCTCCAATCGGACAGCGAATCGAATATTCGTTTAATATTTTCAAGATGCTATACTTCGTTCTTCCTGAGCATATCATTACGATATGGCCTTCAGCTTGTGCCTTTTTGATAGCATCGATATTTTGTGGTGAAATGGTTAAATCCTTTGATAATAATGTTCCGTCCATATCAATGGAAATAAGTTTCATTTCTAGGACACTCCTTATCTATTAAGATATATGATCCAACTTACTAAATGTATCATGTTTAATAGAAAAAGGAAGAGTAATTATTTTTTAAGATTTGAGAATATCGCGAGGAGTAAGTACAGATTAGTGATAGTAAATTCAAAGGGTAAGCACAAATTATTTGTTTTTTACTTTCCCTTCGCTGATGATACATAGAGAGAATTTTAGTTAGAAAAAATATGGTTATGCTTACTTACATATTGAAATGAAATCATAAGGAGGAAATTATTTGGAAAAAGCATCAATGAAGCAACGTCCTATATTAACGGAAGGACCAATTGCAAAAACGTTATTATTCTTTTCAATGCCAATTTTATTAGGCAATATACTGCAATCTTTAAACGGTTCAATCAATTCGATATGGGTTGGGAAATTTCTGGGGGAACAGGCACTTGCTGCAACCTCTAATGCCAATATTCTTTTGTTTTTTCTTATTAGTTCTGTTTTCGGGATTGGAATGGCAGCGACGATATTAGTTGGGCAAAAAATCGGTGCTAAGCAAATCGAAGAGGCGAAGAAAGTAGTAGGAACGAGTGCAATCTTCTTCATGGCCTTGTCCCTGATTGTAGCGGCATTAGGTTTGATATTTGTCTCACCTATATTAGATGTACTAAATACACCAGCGGATGCAAAGCCGATGGCTCTTATTTATACGCGTATCATGTTTGCAGGTGTTCCATTTATGTTCGGATACAATTATGTAATGACTATTTTGCGTGGCTCTGGAGATAGCAAGACGCCATTTTATTTCCTGTTGTTATCTGCAGGCTTGGATATTGTTTTAAATCCTATGCTTATTTTTGGAATTGGCCCCTTTCCTAAGCTTGGAATTGGAGGATCGGCGACGGCTACTTTTATTGCACAATTTATTAGTCTCTTTGCTATTATTTTCTATTTGTATAAAAAGGAATATTTTCTTCGTATTACGAAGAATGAACTTCATATGCTTCGTATCGATTGGGATATTCTCCGCGTTCTAGTTGCGAAGGGAATACCAATGGGATTGCAAATGATTGTTGTTTCTTCTAGTGCACTTGGTTTATTTAATATAATTAATACCTTTGGCTCTGAAGCGACGGCTGCATATGGGGCAGCTTCACAGCTATCCAATTATGTACAAATGCCGGCAATGGCTATAGGAGGAGCGGTCACTTCCATGGCTGCACAAAATGTAGGTGCTGGTAAATGGGATCGTGTTCATCGTATTACGTGGATGGGAGTAGCATTTAATGTGTTATTAACAGGCTTTCTTGTTGCTATTATCCACTTATTCAATCGCCAGGCACTTCTTCTCTTCTTGCCAGCAAATAGTAATGCTTTACATATTGGTATTCAGATTAACAACATAACACTTTGGTCATTTATCTTATTTGGAGTTATGTTTGTCGTTTCTGGTGTCATTCGGTCTACAGGGGCTGTCATGGTACCTCTTATCATTACATTTATAGCACTTTGGGTATTGCGTACACCCCTTGCGTATTATCTTGGAAAGATGTATGGACTTGATGCATTATGGTGGAGCTTCCCAATCAGCTTTGCAGTGACCGTTGTATGTAATGTTTTGTATTACATGTATGGAAACTGGAAGGAAATAAAGATGGCAAGATAAGATATAAAAAGACTGCTGAATATTAGTTCAGCAGTCTTTTCCATTATCCAAGATACTTTGTTACAGTATTTTCAACTTCTTTTAAATAGTTTTTTAACGCTGCTTCGTCGGCCGCCGGAATACCACAGAAGAAGACGTGATCTAAGACCTCCACATCAGTAAAGCCAAAAATACCTTCATCTGATATTTTCTTCATTGCATTAAGCATACCGTTTGGTCCGTAAATTTCACTTGGAGTACCTGTTGTGCTAAATAAAAGTGCTTTTTTACCAGTAAGTAATCCTTTTGGTACTCCATCAACATAGGCGTAGGCAAAGCCGTAAGAAAAGACACGGTCGACATATCCTTTTAGAATAGCAGGAAATCCTGTCCACCACACAGGATACACGAATGTAATCACATCTGCCCATTTGATGTACTCTTGTTCTTTTTTGATATCTTCTGCTACTTGTCCTTTTTGGAACAATTCGAAGTCAGAACCTTTTAACACAGGTTCGAAGTTTAATTCATATAAATCGCGAACGACCACTTCATGTCCGTTTTTTTCTGATGCTTTTATGAGTGATTCCTTTATACCGTTGTTAAAGCTATTTGGATTTGGATGTGCATATACAATTAAGTGTTTCATGTTCAAGTCTCCTTTTTAGTTTTATATCTAACTATTAGTCGGTTCCGAGGAACGGACTCTTTGCAGCAATCCTTCAAAACAAGAATGGTTGCAAAGAATCCCTAATTAGCTTACCTAAATCGATTTAGTCTATTTGTGAGTATATGTTCTAATTGTTCTTGCTCTTCCTCAGTAAGGTCACCATATATCACATCGTTTAATGTAGAGGATACCTGATAAAAAATTTGCTCTAAATCCTTTCCTTTCTCTGTTAATGAAATATAAGTGACTCGGTTATCCTGCGGATCCTTTTCCTTTTTAATATACCCGGAATCAACCAGCTTATTTACGAGAACCGTAACGGTAGGCTTCGTTCGTTTAATACGCTCCGCAAGCTCCTTCATTGTCACCTTTTGTTTTTCGTATAAAGCTACTAATATTCCACCGTGTGAAGGGGCAATTCCTTTCACACCATGTTTCTCTAGCTCTGACAAGATCAGTCGGTCGCTATTTTCCTTCAATCTACTAATGAGCGCAACAGCATTTTTCTTAATCATGGCATCATTATAGTTAGACATCTAACTAATGTCAATTCTGATAAAATCATATCATCTTTTATGTTGCTTACATATACTTAGGTATATACCTATAAATAGTCTTTGATGTAATTGGCAGCGGAACATTTCGAAAAGAAGTTTCTGTAAACATTCTCTATCCATTTTTTTAAAAAGTGTTAAAATAAGATGGTGATAAAAAACGAGTAAGGTGGTTTACCATGAAAATAAAATTAGGCTTACTTTATGGTGGAAAATCAGCAGAGCATCAGGTGTCGTTACAAACTGCGCTCGCTGCTACAAAAGCATTAGATCGTAATAAATTCGACATTTACCCTATTTATATTACAGAACAAGGTCAGTGGCGCCATGGCAATCGTATTGAAGGTGACGTTACATCTGTTGAGTCTTTAAAGCTAACGGAAAGCAGTAATGAAGTATCTCCGCTTTCATTAAGTCATGAATTGACTTCTGCAAAGAGTACTGAAAAAGGAATTGATATTGTATTTCCGCTTCTTCATGGGACAAATGGTGAAGATGGTACGGTACAAGGCTTACTTGAACTGTTGAACATTCCATATGTAGGAAATGGCGTATTAGCTTCGGCAGCAGGTATGGATAAAGTAATTATGAAGAATATTTTTGCACAAGCAGGTCTTCCTCAAGCGAATTACGTTTGGTTTATTCGACATGAATGGGAAAAAGACCGCAATGCAGCCTATGATAAAGTGGAAACAACACTCGGCTATCCTTGCTTTGTGAAGCCTGCAAATCTTGGCTCAAGCGTTGGAATTAGTAAATGTAAAAACCGCGAAGAATTAGAAGCGGCTTTTGAAGAAGCATTCCAATTTGATCGTAAGATAATTATTGAAGAGAATATCGTAGCACGCGAAGTAGAGATTGGCATTCTTGGAAATGAAGAACCTCGCTGCTCGGTAGTTGGTGAAATTGTACCGAAAAAAGAATTCTACGACTATAAGGCGAAATATTCTGATGAAAGCACAGCATTAATTATTCCTGCTGACATTACAGAAGAAGAATATAAACGAATTAGCAGCGATGCTATTACTGCATTTCAAGCATTGGATGGTTCTGGATTAACAAGAGCGGACTTCTTTTTAACGAAGGACAGCAAGGTGTATATCAATGAAGTAAATACTATGCCTGGCTTTACACCTGTAAGCATGTTCCCGTTATTATGGCAAAGCACGGGTATTGAATATCCGCAGCTTATTGAAGAGCTTGTGCGTCTGGCTATCAAACGTCATGAAGAAAAACAACAAATCAAATATACAATTTAAGATGGAACCGAAGCACTATTCAAAGGGAATAGTGTTTCTTCCTTGTAAAGGGGAACTCGTATGTTAGAACGAACACTATTACAAGTTCAAGAAATGGTTCATGGGAATGGCCTTGATGAAAAATGGAAGAACGTACGTATAAAGGGTGTATCCATAGACTCCCGTTCGATTCAACAAGGGAATCTATACATTCCGATTCAGGGAGAGCGCTTTGACGGACATTCCTTTGTAGCTAACGCAGTGGCAAACGGTGCTGTTGCAACATTCTGGAAGAAGGATGTGCCAAGTCCGCCAACGAATATACCTGTAATTTTTGTAGAAGATACGCTAGAAGCATTGCAAGCTTTAGCCTATGAGTATCGCAGCCAGTTACGTATTCGAGTAATTGGAATCACGGGCAGCAATGGAAAAACATCTACGAAAGATATTCTTACTAGTATACTTGCCACAACGTATAAGGTTCAAAAAACAGAAGGTAACTTGAATAATCACATTGGATTACCTCTTACCATTCTTCGTTTAGAGGAAGATACAGAAATGGCTGTAATTGAAATGGGTATGTCAAACTTTGGTGAAATTGAATTTTTATCAAAGCTTGCTAGACCTAATGCAGCGATTATTACAAATATCGGTGAGTCTCATTTAATGGATCTCGGTTCACGAGAAGGAATCGCAATTGCAAAAACGGAGATTGTTCAAGGACTGCAGCCGGATGGCTTGTTTGTTTATAATGGAGATGAGCCGTTACTAGGAGAGAGAGTTCCGCAATTAGAAATAAAAGCGAAGATCGCTACCTTTGGAGATAATAGCACGAATGATTATTTTCCTACTCGCATTGTAACGAAGGAAAATGGTACGGAATTTTCTATTAACCAAGCGTCAGATCTCTCCTTTTTCATCCCGGCACTTGGCAAGCATAATGTCTATAATTCCTTAGCGTGTATAGCGATTGCTTCTTTCTTTGGTGTTACATGGGAGAGTATGAAGGAAGGCCTTGCCCGTTTACAAATGACTCGCATGCGCTCAGAAATCATCCATACTGCCGATGGGTTAACAATAATAAATGATGCCTATAACGCAAGCCCGACTTCGATGAAAGCGGCGCTTGCTATCATGAAAGATTTGCACGGATATGATAAGAAAATTGTCGTATTAGGAAATATGTTAGAGCTTGGCGATCAAGAAGAACAGTTTCACCATGAGGTTGGAACATGTATTGATCCGCAGGTTGTCGACTATGTTTTCACATACGGAGAACTTGGCAAGCATATTGCTCAAGGAGCGAACGAACATTTTGCTAAGGAACGTGTTATGAGTTTTACTGATAAAGAGGAGCTGGCAAGTGCATTGCGAAAAGTGGTATCCCCACAAGATGTTGTGTTGCTAAAAGCATCTCGAGGTATGAAACTCGAAGAATTGATCCCGTTACTTTAATAAATAATAAACGATAGGAGCCTCACTACCTATCGTTTTTTCATGTAAGAGCTAAATTTAGTAAAAAAGGACCTAATTTCGAAAAAGAAGGAAATAGTGAGTTTGCTTTTTTTTACTACAAAACTTATAATAGGTAGAGCATAAAAAATGCATTTCCATTATTTCTCTTTCGAGGGGAGCCCATTAGATAAGTCGGAAGAGATTCCTTAACGATAGTAAGGGCATTTTCCTCGCGCGAGGAGGATGCCTTTTTATGTGAATAGTGATATGAAAAAGAAAAGGAGCACGTTAAAATTGACAACATTTCGTGAATTAGGATTAAGTGAACTTTTGCTCAAATCAGTAGAGCAAATGGGATTTGAAGAAGCAACACCTATACAGGCAGAAACGATTCCGGTTGCCTTAGAAGGATTAGATATTATCGGACAAGCACAAACAGGTACTGGGAAAACTGCTGCATTTGGCTTACCGTTATTAGAAAAAATAGATACAAACCATGATTGGATTCAAGGAATTGTAATTGCACCTACTCGTGAGCTAGCAATTCAAGTTTCGGAAGAATTATACAAAATTGGAACTAGCAAGCGCGTTCGTATTCTTCCAATATACGGCGGGCAAGACATCAATCGCCAAATTCGTTCCTTGAAGAAACACCCACATTTAATTGTCGGAACTCCAGGTCGTATTCTTGACCATATTAATCGCAAAACAATTCGTTTGCAAAGCGTTGAAACAGTGGTACTTGATGAAGCAGACGAAATGTTAAATATGGGATTCATTGAAGATATTGAATCTATTTTAACGGATGTACCAAAAGAGCATCAAACGTTGTTGTTCTCAGCTACTATGCCAGAACCAATTCGCCGTATTGCAGAACGTTTTATGCAGGAGCCAAAGCACATCAAGGTAAAGGCTAAAGAAGTAACAATGCCTAATATTCAACAGTTCTACATTGAAGTACAAGAAAAGAAGAAATTCGATACGCTTACTCGTTTATTGGATATTCAATCTCCAGAGCTTGCGATTGTATTCGGTCGTACAAAACGTCGTGTCGATGAATTATCAGAAGCATTAAACCTTCGTGGCTACGCAGCAGAAGGAATTCATGGTGATTTAACCCAAGCGAAGCGTTTGTCTGTATTGAAGAAATTTAAAGAAGGTTCCATTGATGTACTTGTAGCTACAGATGTAGCAGCTCGTGGATTGGATATTTCAGGAGTTACACATGTATACAATTTCGATATTCCGCAAGATCCAGAATCCTATGTACACCGTATTGGCCGTACTGGTCGCGCAGGTAAAAAAGGAGTGGCTATGCTATTCGTTACGCCGCGTGAATCTGGTCAATTGCATAATATTGAACGTACAACAAAACGTAAAATTGAACGTATGAATGCACCAACATTAGACGAAGCATTAGAAGGTCAACAACGTCTTATTGCGGATCGATTATGTTCTATCATTGATAATGAAAACTTGTCATATTATAAGCGTATGGCAGAAGAAATCTTAGAAGAAAAAGATTCAGTAGAAATTATTGCTGCAGCTTTAAAAATGATGACAAAAGAGCCAGATACAACTCCTATTAGATTGACAGATGAACCGCCGGTTGTTTCATCACGTGACAAACAAAAAGGTGGATACCGTGGTAATCGTGATCGTAATAGAGGGGATGACCGTAACCGCGATCGTAGCAGAAATCGTAAGGGCGGCCATCATTATGAACAAGGACAAGGACAAGGCAGAGGACAAGGTAGAGGCTACTCTGATAATCGTAAGCAGGGACGCAAGCCTACTGCAACGAAATAAAGTGAAACATTCCTTGTTAGGCTAACAAACCAATTTTTACATTTTACAGGCAGTAATCTCTCACTTAGGCTTATAATATAATGTGCCTAAAGAGGGGCTTACTGCCTGTTCGTGTTAATAAGGGAATTGGTCATCATTCTGCCTTCTCTATGCACTAAAAGGACTCGGGTAAAAAGGGATGAATGAGAATGATAGTAGGTATTGGAATCGATATAATTGAACTAGATAGAGTTGCGAAGTCTATGGAGCAGCCTAAATTTTTAGAGCGTATCCTTACGCTTTGTGAACGCGAATTTGCTTCTTCTCTTAAAGGAAAACGAAAAGTTGAATTTGTGGCTGGGCGCTTTGCTGCAAAAGAAGCATTTTCAAAAGCAATAGGTACAGGGATTGGCAAAGACGTTAGTTTTCAAGATGTAGAAATTATAAATGATGAGCTAGGAAAGCCAGTGGTTCATTCTGTGTTCTCCTACAATATTCATATTTCTATTTCACATAGCAACAGCTATGCGGTAGCACAAGTAATTCTTGAAAGCCCGTCATGCTAGTCTGCATAATCGTTCTTTTCCTCTCATATATTTGAGTAGCGATAGATTCTACTTAACTTATGAGACAAAGGGGCTGAAATAATGAAAAAACTGCTGTTTGCAGTAATAATCGGGTTGCTTGCAATGGCGGCTTTAGCAGGCTGTGGGCCAAAAACAAAGGAAAGTGTTATTTCTGATTTAGATGCCAAAGTGAAAAAGATGTCAGGTTATCAAGCTGAGGCAACGCTATCGATTAAAACTGGGGCAGATGTACAGGAGTACATGGTTGATATTTGGCATAGCAAGCCTGCGTATTATCGTGTTAACTTAAAGAATGCCAAGCAGGAGCAAAGTCAAATTATTTTGCGAAATGATGATGGTGTATTTGTATTAACGCCTGCCTTAAATAAAAGCTTTCGCTTTCAAAGCGATTGGCCGCAAAACAGTAGTCAATCTTATTTATTCGAATCGCTCGTTCGCGATGTAATGAAGGATAAAAATGCTACGTTTACGAGTACGGATCAATACTATATTTTTGAAACGAAAACAAACTATCAAAATCAGAATATGATGCCGAAGCAGGAAATTACGTTTAGCAAAAAAGATTTAGCCCCAGTTTCAGTTAAGCTATTAGACAATGATAAAAATCCCCTTGTTGAAGTGAAGTTTTCGAATGTGAAATTCGATGCAAAATTCGATAAGAGTTCATTTGATATGAAGAAGAACATGTCGGGTGCTCAAATGGAAATGCCTACGAACGGGAAAGAGGATCAACCGTTTTCAGTTTTGTATCCGAATGACCTACCGAAGGATATGAAACTAAATGATGAAAAACAATTGCAAACGAATAACGGAAAACGAATCATTCTTACTTATGGAGATAGTAACAGAACCTTTACATTAGTAGAGGAGAAAGCTAGAACATCACAGACAAGTACGCCGATTGGTTTAAACGGGGAGCCAGTAGATTTAGGCTTTACAATTGGTGCATTAACAGATAAATCGGTGAGTTGGTCACAAAACGGCGTTGACTATATGTTAGTTGCAAAAGGGTTATCACAGGATGAAATTCTTGCTGTGGCTCGTTCTGTATACCAAAAATCATCGAAGTAATAAACAACATGACGGGTCCAGACTCGTCATGTTGTTTATTTAAGTATAAAATTGTTAGAATAGGTCATTTTTAGAAGTGTCGTTTTTCGAAATTTCGTTGACTTTTCCTTGTCTTAAGTCAATAATCTAGAATAGACTTTAAACTATGAATATACAAGAATAAGCATTGCATAACGTATAAGGGAAGTGTTTTTTTAATGAAGGTGTCATCGTTTTACCGGGATACGTGGATCGAAGTGGATTTAGATGCTATTCACGAGAATGTAAGGCATGCAAGAGAGCATATTCCCGAAGATGTAGAGTTATTTGCAGTTGTAAAGGCAAATGCATATGGTCATGGAGCGGCTTATGTAGCAAGAGCAGCGCTAGAAGCAGGAGCTACTCGTTTAGCGGTCGCATTTCTGGACGAGGCATTAGCTATGAGAAGAGCAGGGATTACTGCACCTATTTTAGTTTTGGGAGCTGTACGTCCGCAAGATGTAAATATAGCTGCTGCAAGCAATGTAGCCCTGCCGGTTTTTGATGCTGAGTGGTTGAAGCAAGCTAAGGAAGTATGGAATAACAATCATCCCTTACGTCTTCATATTACATTTGATAGTGGAATGGGACGTATTGGAATACGATTAAAAGAAGAATTAGCCGCTTGCCTTGAACAACTTAAGGATATCCCTGATTTTGTAATCGAGGGAGCCTTTACCCACTTTGCAACAGCAGATGAATTAGACACAACATATTTTGAAAAACAATATGCTACCTTCCAGCAACAAATACACTGGCTTGAAGAGATGCACGGACGCCCTGCACTCATTCATTGTGCGAATAGTGCGACAAGTTTACGATTTTCCGATTGCTTATTTAATGCAGCGCGCATTGGTATCATTATGTATGGGCTTACCCCATCTCCAGAAATGAATACGCTTCTTCCGTATAAGCTGAAAGAAGCTTTCTCACTTCATAGTAAAATTGTTCATGTAAAGCAAATTGAAAGTGGGGAAAGCGTAAGCTACGGGGCTACGTATACAGCACAAGAGCCAGAATGGATTGCAACAGTACCAATTGGGTATGCTGATGGATGGATTCGGAAATTACAAGGCTTTGAAGTTTTAGTAGATGGTATGAAGGTTTCGATTGTCGGTCGTATTTGTATGGACCAAATGATGATCAGGCTTCCTTATAAATTACCGGTAGGTACACATGTCACGTTAATTGGTACGCAAGGAAATGAAGCGGTTAGTCCAGATGATGTTGCTGCATATTTAGGTACCATTAATTATGAAATTACTTGTATGATTAATTTCCGTGTACCTCGTGTTTTTCGAAAGAATGGTCAAATTGTAGGAATTGAAAACCTACTAACCGAACGTTAAGAAAAGGAAAGAACATCTGTAATAGATTCAGATGCGAATGATTCCTTGTTTGCTTGGTAAAGATAAACAAGAAGCGAGGAAGGCTTTGCAACTTGCACCATACAATGGTATGATGAAAATAAGTGTCAATATATATAATTTGGTGTGTGTAGTGACGTTGGAGGTGTGACTTCGTGTCGGAATCAAGTGTGACGACAGAAATAGTTATTCGTTTGCCCAAACAAATCGTATCAGAGCTTGATGGAATCGGGAAACAGGAAAAATGCAACCGAAATGAACTGATTTACGAAGCAACTAAAATGTTTTTGCGGCAACACAAAACAAAGAAGCGTTATCAACATGAATCCATGAGACGTGGATATATTGAAATGGGAGAAATTAATCTTAATATTGCCTCTGAATCCTTTCTAGCGGAGTATGAAGCAGCTCATACGGTAGAACGCTTAGTTAGCGGGGGGTAATCCTTTTGATTGTAAAACGTGGTGACGTTTATTTTGCAGATCTTTCTCCGGTTGTTGGTTCTGAACAAGGTGGAGTGCGTCCTGTTCTTGTGATTCAAAACGATATTGGGAATCGATTTAGCCCAACAGTGATTGTAGCTGCAATTACAGCCCAGATCCAAAAGGCAAAGTTGCCTACTCATGTAGAAATCGATGCGAAGCGCTATGGATTTGAACGGGACTCTGTTATTTTGTTAGAGCAAATTCGAACAATCGATAAGCAGCGTCTTACGGATAAAATTACTCACTTAGATGAAGGTATGATGAGTCGAGTAGACGAAGCCTTACAAATTAGCTTGGGACTTATAGATTTTTAATGATTCAGAAAGTTGCTCTCTGCACGTGTAGAGGGCAATTTTTTTTAAAGAAAGATAGAATGGTGAAGGAGGATAAGAATGGCTATTAGCACGGATCAGAAGCAAGCAATTGTTCGTGACATTTCTGCTGAACTTGGTATTCCAAATAAACATATACATAATGTTATTCAATTAACAGAAGAAGGCAATACATTACCCTTTATTGCACGTTATCGAAAGGAATGGACAGGCTCTCTCGATGAAGTGCAAATACGAAATGTATTAGATAAATGGCAGTATGCAGTAAATCTACAAACAAGAAAAGAAGAAGTGCTTCGTTTAATTGAAGAAAAAGGAAAGCTTACAGATGAGTTGAAGCATAAGCTGTTAGTCGCTACTAAATTACAAGAAATAGAGGATTTATATAGACCATTTAAAGAAAAGAGAAGAACAAAGGCAACGATAGCAAAGGAAAAGGGATTAGAGCCGCTTGCACAGTGGCTTTTCACACTTCCTCTTCATGGAGATGTATTGCAAAAGGCAAAGGACTACGTTAACGAAGAGAAGGAAGTGCATTCGGAAGAAGAGGCACTGCAAGGAGCAAAGGATATTATTGCAGAACAAATTGCAGATGAAGCTTCTTATCGTACATGGATTCGGAACACAATCTTTCATAAGGGTGTTATAACGTCTTCTGTTAAGGATAAAGAGAAGGATGAAAAAAATGTCTATGAGATGTACTATGAATATTCGGAGACGATTAGCAAGATTGTGCCCCACCGCATCCTGGCGATGAATCGTGGAGAAAAAGAAGATATCGTCAAGATTTCTGTCGTTCCGCCTGTAGATGAGATTATCCACTATTTGAAGAAAAGAATTATTGCTTCCGCATCATCACCGGCTGTTCCGTTTGTTGAAGAAGCGATTGAAGACGGCTATAAACGCCTTATTCAGCCTTCTATTGAACGTGAAATTCGCAAGGAGCTAACAGAGGTAGCGGAAAAACAGGCCATTCATATTTTCTCAGAAAATTTACGAAATCTTCTTCTGCAGCCACCGTTAAAAGGAAAACTAGTTCTAGGTGTGGACCCTGCTTATCGAACGGGCTGTAAATTAGCTGTGGTAGATGAAACGGGTAAAATGCTATATATTGATGTGATTTATCCTCACCCGCCTAAAGCGAAACCGAAAGAAGCGAAAGAAAAATTCATTTCGATCCTGCAGCAATATGATATCCAAGTAATTGCAATTGGAAATGGGACTGCTTCTAGGGAAACAGAGCAATTTGTTGCAGATATACTGAAAGAAGTAAATCGAGACCTATTTTATCTTCTTGTAAATGAGGCGGGAGCTAGTGTATATTCTGCATCTGAACTAGCACGTGAAGAATTTCCTGCTTTACATGTTGAAGAACGAAGCGCCATTTCCATTGCGCGCAGACTTCAAGATCCATTAGCTGAATTAGTGAAAATAGATCCGAAATCTGTTGGGGTTGGACAGTACCAGCATGATGTATCACAAAAAGAGTTGAATGATAGTCTTGCATTTGTAGTTGAGACAGCTGTAAACCAAGTCGGAGTGAATGTGAATACGGCATCCTCATCGCTTCTTCAATATGTATCTGGTTTATCAAAAACAGTGGCTAAAAACATTGTGAAGCAAAGAGAGGAAAGCGGGAAATTTAAAAGTCGGGCAGAACTGAAGGGAATTCCTAGACTCGGTGCGAAGACGTATGAGCAATGTATCGGATTTTTGCGTGTTCAAGAAGGAGAAAATCCATTGGACCGTACAAGCATACATCCGGAACGATATGATGATGTTGAGAAATTGCTTGGACAGCTTTCGTTGGTAAAGCAGGATTTAGGAACAGACCGTCTAAAACAAACGCTAGAAGATATTGATATACAGAGGTTATCAAGTGAAACGGGAATAGGCGAGCCGACTCTATGTGATATTGTAGATGCGCTTATACGCCCAGAACGTGATTTACGTGATGAATTGCCAAAGCCAATCTTGAAGAAAGGTATTCTTCATTTAGAAGATTTGAAGCGAGGAATGGAGATAGAAGGTACAGTTCGAAATGTTGTTGATTTTGGTGCATTTATTGACATCGGCGTTAAGCAGGACGGGCTTGTTCATATTTCAAAGCTAAGCAATCATTATGTGAAGCATCCTCTTGATGTTGTTTCAGTAGGACAAATTGTGAAAGTATGGATTGATAGCGTAGATGTTCAAAAGGGTCGGGTTTCATTATCTATGCTTCCGCTTGATGATGTAAAAGCGTTGTAGCGTAGTAGAGGATACATACATATGCTCCACTGTTAGCTCTGCAACTTTCTATAGAAAAACCAACATTCATTTAGTAGTTTGATTCGATATCGATTTTTCTCTAAGTAGGCACGACGCATTTGGTTTTGAAGCCATGAAGGCATAATGGTACCTCCTTTTATTTTAATTGTAGAAAGCATAAAAAGTATGTCTAGTGTTCCCGGTTCGCTTCTTTTCGTCAGAGATCTTTTGTTTTCTGCGGCAAAGCGAACCGGGCTTGTTTTTGATTAGCTCGAATTATTTCTGGAGAATGGGTATATGTACAGTGTATGCATAGGACAAATGGAGAGTGTATTTCTTTTAAGGGAGAGATTTTAATGGAGGACTTCGAGTTGCAGCAACTAGTAGAGGGCATTTCCTTGCAATATTTTTCTAAGACATTTCGTCATCAAGCGTTATTTAATAAACGACTTCGTACGACGGGAGGACGATATTTGCTTCGTAATCATAATATTGAACTGAATTGGAAATATTACGAAACATTTGGGGAAAAAGAATTAATTAAAGTAATTAAGCATGAATTGTGTCACTATCATTTGCATTTAGAAGGGAAAGGATACCGTCATCGAGATGCAGATTTTCGAAATTTGCTCAAGCAGGTAGATGCCCCTCGTTTTTGTAAAAGTATTCCTTCTGTACAAAAAAAGACATCGGCTACCTTTTACGAATACAAATGTTCAAATTGCGGATGCCGATACACGCGAAGAAAACGTATGAATACAGCACGTTATGTGTGTGGAAGGTGTAAAGGTAAGCTTGTAAGCGTATAAAAAATACCTTGACAGAAAAGGGGGCTATTCAGTATATTATAAACGTGTCACAGGATGATAATGTTGCGTTTTTAGTCTTGACTTACATCATATTGTTTAATACAATATATTGAGTCTCGTCTCTAATGTCGATTATAGTAAGTTATTATAACGATTAGAATGTAGCATTTACTTTATATTATTCCGCAATAGCTCAGCGGTAGAGCAATCGGCTGTTAACCGATAGGTCGTAGGTTCGAATCCTACTTGCGGAGCCATTATAGAGAAGTACCCAAGAGGCTCAAGGGGCTCCCCTGCTAAGGGAGTAGGTCGGGTTACCGGCGCGAGGGTTCGAATCCCTTCTTCTCTGCTCTGGCCCGTTGGTCAAGCGGTTAAGACACCGCCCTTTCACGGCGGTAACACGGGTTCGATTCCCGTACGGGTCATTGTTTTATTAAATTAATGGTTGCCTTTTAATGCAACCTATGTTAAATTAACTATTGTCGCTTCAAATTGAAGTGTACTACTTTATTATTTCTTTGGGCTATAGCCAAGCGGTAAGGCAACGGACTTTGACTCCGTCATGCGTTGGTTCGAATCCAGCTAGCCCAGCCAATATGAGCCATTAGCTCAGTGGTAGAGCATCTGACTTTTAATCAGAGGGTCGAAGGTTCAAGTCCTTCATGGCTCACATTTCTTTGCGGGTGTGGCGGAATTGGCAGACGCACCAGACTTAGGATCTGGCGCCTTTGGCGTGGGGGTTCGAGTCCCTTCACCCGCACCATTTATCTACGCTACGCGGTCGTGGCGGAATGGCAGACGCGCTAGGTTGAGGGCCTAGTGGGGGAAACCCCGTGGAGGTTCAAGTCNTTATCTACGCTACGCGGTCGTGGCGGAATGGCAGACGCGCTAGGTTGAGGGCCTAGTGGGGGAAACCCCGTGGAGGTTCAAGTCCTCTCGGCCGCATTTAAATTAAAAAAACACTTGCTTTTTTAATTTAAACATGATACTATATAAAAGTCGCTTCGGTGACAAATTAATAATTTATGCGCCCATAGCTCAATTGGATAGAGCGTTTGACTACGGATCAAAAGGTTGGGGATTCGAATTCTCCTGGGCGCGCCATAAACGGGAAGTAGCTCAGCTTGGTAGAGCACCTGGTTTGGGACCAGGTGGTCGCAGGTTCGAATCCTGTCTTCCCGACCATGCGGGTGTGGTTTAATGGTAGAACATCAGCCTTCCAAGCTGATGGCGTGGGTTCGATTCCCATCACCCGCTCTTGAGTTCTTTGAAAACTAAACAAAACATGAAACGTCAGTTTTTTAATAAGCTTAGACAAACTTAACTTTTATGGAGAGTTTGATCCTGGCTCAGGATGAACGCTGGCGGCGTGCCTAATACATGC
>NZ_JBLREB010000008.1:0-57891 GCF_048159605.1 Ectobacillus polymachus
AAGATGATCAGGTAGATAGGTCTGGGGTGGAAGCGTGGTGACACGTGGAGCTGACAGATACTAATCGATCGAGGGCTTATCCAAAAAGATTTTTTACACCCTGTTACCTAGTTTTGAAGGAACTTACCTTCTAATAGGTCTAGTGATGATGGCGAAGAGGTCACACCCGTTCCCATACCGAACACGGAAGTTAAGCTCTTCAGCGCCAATGGTAGTTGGGACTTTGTCCCTGTGAGAGTAGGACGTCGCTAGGCAAATCGAAAGAACCAGTCATAATGATTGGTTCTTTTTTGCGTGTTTAAGGCAATGAATGATTTTTCCCCGTAGATTCTATCCGTACAAGATTAAAGAGAATTTAATTTGGCAAAAATATAGTTAAGAGCAAAACAGTTGCAAATTTTTATGGGATATATATAATTAAAGTCAAAGATAGTCAAAGTCAATAAAGGTGGAAGGTGAATGAAGAATATATCAGATATCATCGAACAATACTTGAAGCGGGTTATTGACTTAAGTGAAAATAATCATATTGTAATTAAACGTAGTGAAGTTGCAGACAAATTCGATTGTGTCCCTTCTCAAATTAATTATGTGATCAATACTCGTTTTACGTTAGAGCATGGATTTATAGTAGAGAGCAAAAGAGGCGGGGGAGGTTACATTCGCATTATTAAAGTAAAGCTTCATGATGAAATCGATTTAATCGACCAAATGCTACAACTAGTAGGTACTAGTATTGCACAGACTGGTGCAGAGAACATTATTCATCGATTATTTGATGAAAAAATTATATCGAACAGAGAAGCAAAACTGATGATAAGTGTAATTGACCGTGCTATCTTGCAAATAGATTTACCATACAGAGATGAATTGCGAGCTCGAATTGTAGAAGCTATGCTAACCGCGCTCAAATATAAGTAGCTTTAAAGGTGGGATGGAATATGCTTTGTCAGGAATGCCAAACAAGACCAGCTACGATGCATTTCACAAAAATAGTAAATGGACAAAAAACAGAAACTCATATTTGTGAACAATGTTCAAATGAGAAGGGATACTCTAATTTCTTCTCATCACACAACCATGACTTTTCTTTTAATAATCTTCTAGCTGGCTTATTAAATATGCAGCAGGCTGAAGAGGAAAAAACAGAAAATCCGTTTGAACAGCAAGAACCATATTGTCCAAAGTGTCATATGACATATCAGCGTTTTACACAAATTGGACGACTTGGATGTGCGCATTGTTATGAAGCGTTTGCGGATAATTTGAACCCTGTACTTCGCCGCTTGCATAGTGGAAATATGGAGCATCAAGGTAAAATACCCAAGCGTATAGGAGGAAATCTCCACTTACAAAAAGAATTAGATGAATTAAAGCAAAAATTACAGCAACATATTCAAAAAGAAGAATTCGAAGAGGCTGCGAAAGATCGTGATCGTATTCGAATGATTGAAAAACAACTTAGTGATCATAGAAAGGAGGAGTAGTTCTATGTCACTTGATCACATTATGAATGATGCGATCAGTCCTTGGATGAAGGAAAGCGGTCCCGATTCAGACATTGTGCTAAGTAGTCGTATTCGCTTAGCTAGAAATTTACGAGACTTTTTATTTCCTACATTATTAACAAATGAAGAAGTAAAAGTAATTAATACGAAACTAGAACAAATTATTCAAGAACCACTAACTGATTTTGGCAAAATGGAATTTTTAAAAATGAATGATTTACAGCCAATTCAAAGACGCGTTCTCATGGAAAAACATTTAATTAGTCCAGACTTAGCTGGGAATGCAATATCAGGTTCTTGTCTATTATCAGAAAATGAGCAAATCAGTATTATGATCAATGAAGAGGATCATATTCGTATACAATGTTTATTTCCAGGATTTCAATTATCAGAAGCGTTGCAACTAGCAAATACTGTAGATGACTGGCTAGAGATGCATGTAGAATATGCATTTGATGAACATCTCGGATATTTGACGAGCTGTCCGACAAATGTAGGAACAGGACTTCGCGCTTCTGTTATGATGCACTTACCTGCATTAGTATTAACACAGCAAATGAATCGAATTGCAACTGCCATAAATCAACTTGGCTTAGTTGTACGAGGTATTTACGGAGAAGGCAGCGAAGCACTTGGAAATATTTTTCAAGTTTCCAATCAAATTACGCTTGGTAAATCAGAAGAAGATATTATCGAAGATTTAAAGAGTATTGTTGCTCAATTAATTCAACAAGAGAGAGTAGCAAGAAAGGCTTTGATGAATACATCTGGTATTCAGTTAGAAGACAAAGTATTTCGTTCATATGGAACTCTTGCAAACAGTCGTTTAATTGAATCCGAAGAAGCAGCGAGCTGCTTATCTGATGTTCGATTAGGGATTGATTTAGGTTATATCCAGAATATTTCACGTAATATTCTGACAGAACTTATGATATTAACTCAGCCAGGAGTATTGCAGCAATACGCAGGTGGGCCATTGCAACCGGAAGATCGGGATTCTCGTAGAGCCTCTCTTATTCGAGAACGGTTGCTATTAGAACAGAATAAAAATAAATAGGAGGCGAATTCATATGATGTTTGGAAGATTTACTGAACGTGCACAAAAAGTGTTAGCACTATCCCAAGAAGAAGCAATTCGAATTGGTCATAACAATATTGGTACAGAGCACATTTTGTTAGGGCTTGTTCGAGAAGGAGAAGGTATTGCTGCTAAAGCACTTCTTGCTCTTGGACTAAGTCCAGAAAAAATCCAAAAAGAAGTAGAAGCTTTAATTGGCCGCGGCACGGAAGTAACCCAAACCGTTCACTACACACCGCGTGCAAAGAAAGTCATTGAGCTTTCCATGGATGAAGCAAGAAAACTTGGTCATTCTTATGTTGGTACTGAACATATTCTTCTTGGCCTCATTCGAGAAGGAGAAGGTGTTGCAGCCCGTGTTCTCAACAATCTTGGCGTAAGCTTAAATAAAGCAAGACAGCAAGTTCTTCAGCTTTTAGGAAGCAATGAAGCAACTCCAGGAAGTCAATCTGGAACGACGTCACATGCGAATACACCAACACTTGATAGCTTAGCAAGAGACTTAACCGCTATTGCTCGTGAAGGACGACTTGATCCTGTAATCGGACGAAGCAAGGAAATCCAAAGAGTTATTGAGGTGTTAAGTCGCAGAACGAAAAATAATCCAGTATTAATCGGTGAACCTGGAGTAGGGAAAACAGCGATTGCAGAAGGATTAGCACAACAAATCATTCAAAACGAAGTACCTGAAACATTACGTGATAAACGAGTTATGACACTTGATATGGGAACTGTAGTTGCTGGAACAAAATATCGCGGTGAATTTGAAGATCGTTTGAAAAAGGTTATGGATGAAATCCGTCAAGCTGGAAATATCATTCTCTTTATTGATGAGCTTCATACGTTGATTGGTGCAGGCGGGGCAGAAGGCGCCATTGATGCATCTAATATTTTAAAGCCATCCTTAGCTCGTGGTGAACTACAATGTATTGGTGCAACAACACTTGATGAGTACCGTAAATATATTGAAAAGGATGCAGCCTTAGAAAGACGCTTCCAACCTATTCAAGTAGATGAACCGAGTGCTGCAGAATCTATTCAAATTCTAAAAGGATTACGTGATCGCTACGAAGCACATCATCGTGTATCTATTACCGATGAATCGATTGAGGCAGCTGTAAAATTGTCCGATCGTTATATTACCGATCGTTTCTTGCCGGATAAAGCCATTGATTTAATTGATGAAGCTGCATCAAAAGTGCGCTTACGCTCCTATACAGCACCACCAAACCTAAAGGAATGCGAACAAAAGCTAGAAGAAGTGAGAAAAGAGAAAGATGCAGCAGTGCAAAGTCAAGAGTTTGAAAAGGCTGCATCATTACGTGACACAGAACAACGCTTACGTGAGCAATTAGAGGATACGAAGCAACAATGGAAAGAGAAACAAGGAAAAGAAAATTCTGAAGTGACGGTAGAAGACATTGCAAGTGTTGTATCAACTTGGACTCGTATTCCAGTATCGAAACTTGCACAAACCGAAACAGATAAATTGTTAAATCTTGAAAATGTTCTACATGACCGTTTAATTGGGCAAGATGAAGCAGTTGTCGCTGTAGCGAAAGCTGTACGCCGTGCAAGAGCTGGATTAAAGGATCCAAAACGTCCAATCGGATCGTTCATTTTCCTAGGACCAACAGGAGTCGGAAAAACAGAGCTGGCTCGTGCATTAGCAGAATCTATGTTTGGTGATGAAGACGCCATGATTCGAATTGATATGTCAGAATACATGGAGAAACACTCAACCTCTCGTCTTGTAGGTTCTCCTCCAGGATATGTAGGATATGACGAAGGTGGTCAGCTTACAGAAAAGGTTCGTAGAAAACCATATTCTGTAATCTTACTTGATGAAGTAGAAAAGGCACATCCAGACGTATTCAACATTTTACTTCAAGTGTTAGAAGATGGTCGATTAACAGATTCAAAAGGCCGCACAGTTGATTTCCGAAATACAATTGTTATTATGACATCTAACGTTGGAGCAGCAACATTAAAACAAACGCAGCATCTTGGATTTAATGTACAGGATGAAAGCAGGGAATTTAACGATATGAAAGAGAAAGTGATGAAAGAATTAAAGCAAGCATTTCGTCCAGAATTCTTAAACCGTATCGATGAAATCATCGTGTTCCATCCATTAGAAAAGAAACATATTCGACAAATTGTAACACTTATGGCTCATCAACTGCAAAATCGTTTAAATGAACAAGAAATTGAACTAGAATTAACGGATGCAGCACTTGATTTAGTAGCAGATAAGGGCTTTGATGCAGAATATGGAGCACGTCCATTACGCCGTGCTATTCAAAAGCACATTGAAGACCGATTATCTGAGGAACTTCTAAAGGGTACAATTGAAAAGGGACAGAAGGTTGTACTCGATGTAGAAGGAGAATCATTTGTCATTCGCAGCGTAGAAAAGGTAAAATAATAAATAAGGAAAAGAAAAGGGCTGGTCAGTAGCCCTTTTTCTTTTATCGAAAAACGAAACCTTAAAGTATGTGAATGATGGTAGGGGGAAACAATGGCCAAAAAGAAAACAAAATTTGTTTGTCAAAATTGCGGTTATGAGTCACCGAAATGGATGGGTAAATGCCCTGGATGCTCAGAGTGGAATACACTTGTAGAGGAAATAGAAGCGCAGGTATCTTCTCATCGAGTCATGTTTGCCACAATAAAACAATCGGAAGAAACGAAGCCTCGGCCTATAACAAATGTAGAGACAAAAAATGAAGCACGTATTACGACTAAATTCCAGGAACTAAATCGTGTATTGGGAGGCGGAATAGTGGATGGCTCCCTTGTGCTTATTGGTGGCGATCCCGGAATTGGCAAGTCCACGTTACTTCTACAAGTATCATCCCAACTCGCTGAAAAATCCTATCAAGTTCTATACATATCAGGAGAAGAGTCACAGAAGCAAATTAAGCTTCGTGCTGACCGTCTTCAAGTTAGTAGTGATCAATTATATGTATATTCCGAAACAGATTTACAGCGTATCGTAGAGCATGTAGAGAAAATGAATCCTTCCTTTGTTGTAATCGATTCAATTCAAACCATATATTTACCAGAGGTGACATCTGCGCCAGGAAGCGTTTCACAAGTACGTGAATGTACAGCAGAATTAATGAAATTAGCAAAATTTAAGGGTATTCCTATTTTCATTGTCGGTCATGTTACAAAGGAAGGTAATATTGCAGGTCCGCGTATGCTAGAGCATATGGTAGATGCAGTGTTGTACTTTGAAGGAGAAAGACATCATACATATCGTATTTTGCGAGCAGTAAAAAACAGATTTGGTTCTACAAATGAAATTGGAATATTTGAAATGAAAGAGCTAGGGTTACAAGAAGTTTTAAACCCATCCGAAATTTTTCTAGAAGAACGACCAGTAGGTGTTGCAGGCTCCACCGTAGTAGCCTCTATGGAAGGAACTCGCCCCGTTCTTGTTGAAATTCAAGCATTAATATCTCCAACCAGCTTCGGAAATCCTAGACGTATGGCGACAGGGATTGATCATAATCGTGTATCTCTTATTATGGCTGTACTAGAAAAACGAGCAGGCATGCTTTTGCAAAATCAAGATGCCTATTTGAAAGTTGCAGGTGGCATGAAGCTAGATGAACCAGCAATTGATTTAGCAGTCGCCTTAAGTATTGCGTCAAGCTTTCGGGATAAGGCTACTTCTCCTACAGATGCAGTTATCGGTGAAGTTGGACTAACAGGGGAGATTAGAAGAGTTTCACGGATTGAACAGCGCGTACAGGAAGCAGCAAAGCTTGGATTTAAGCGGGTTATCCTCCCAAAGAAAAATATAGGTGGCTGGACCATCCCAGACGGAATTGAAGTAGTCGGTGTATCCAATATTGGAGAGGCTCTTCGATATACACTAGGAGGATCGTAATGGAAGAAGCAAAACAAAAATCAAATAATATTATTTCTATCTTACAGTTAGTCGCTCCTGGAACTCCATTACGGGAGGGAATTGAAAATGTACTTCGTGCACAAACTGGTGGACTCATCGTGCTTGGTTACAATGAACAAATTAAAGCGATTGTTGATGGAGGCTTTCATATTAATTGTTCCTTTTCTCCTTCTAATTTATATGAGCTAGCAAAAATGGATGGGGCACTTATTCTAAATGAAACAGGTACAAAAATTATATTAGCTAATGCGCAGCTAACGCCAGAGGCTCATATTGGATCAATTGAAACAGGTATGCGACATCGTACAGCAGAGCGAGTTGCTAAACAAACAGGAAATCTCGTTATTGCAATTTCACAAAGAAGAAATGTCATAACGTTGTATCAGGGACATTTGCGGTATACATTAAAGGATATCGGAGTCATTTTAACGAAAGCAAATCAAGCAATACAAACATTAGAAAAATATAAAGCCGTATGGTTAGAAGGAATAACGAACTTAGGTGTATTTGAATTTGAGGAGATTGTGACAATTTCTGAAGTCGTACACGTTTTACATAGTGTAGAAATGGTACTTCGTATTAAAAATGAAATTTATAATTATATCCATGAGCTTGGTACGGAAGGAAGACTGATTCGCTTGCAATTAACGGAATTAATTGCAGATTTAGAGGAAGAAGCGGCACTGCTCATAAAGGACTATTATCAAGGGAAAACACAAGATTATAAACAAGTACTAAAGAAACTTCAAGAATTTTCGAATACAACTTTACTAGAAGACAGTGATATATTAAAGCTTCTAGGATTCTCTATTCAAGTAAACATGGAAGAAAGTATTATGCCTCGTGGCTATCGAATCTTAGGAAAAATTTCAAAACTTCCTCCACTAATTATTGAAAATTTAATCCAACGCTTTAAAAATTTGCATGGGATTTGTCGAGCAACTATTGCAGATTTAGATGAAGTAGACGGAATTGGAGAAGTACGTGCGAAGAAAATACGTGATGGATTAAAACGAATCCAAGAGCATTTATACATGAGTCGGCACAATTAATTTTGTGACATATATGTGACAATATCGTAAGATTTAAACCTTAGTTAAATATGGTATGATATATTGGTAAGCAAACTATTTAAATGCTTTGTTATTACATGTTTTTAATATAGCAAGAATGTCTATAATGTGTAGGAGGTGGTTTCATGATAAAACGAATCGTACAGCTTTTCTTTATCGTTATAGGAGGAGCGTTAGGAATATTTTTAATTCCTAAAATCATAGATGTATTAAATATTGGTCCTGATAGTTGGTTATCTTTATCATATGTGCGTGCCATCATTGGTGCGATAGTGTTATTTCTCGCTACGTTTTGGGTGGTTGATTATATCGTCCGTTTTATTAAAACTGTAGAAGAAGCGATGGTTAAAGCACCAGTTACAGATGTATTATTTGGTAGTTTGGGACTTATTTCTGGACTTATAGTGGCCTACTTAATTCTTTTACCTATTAAATCAATTACCATTCCAATGATTAGTACTGTGTTGCAAATATTTATTACATTGCTTCTTGGTTATTTAGGGTTTCAAGTTGGATTTAAGAAACGTAATGAGCTTGTTGCATTGTTTTCACTCCCGCAGCGTGGAAGCAAGAAGAAGAATGCAACGGAGGAAGAAGGGGAAGAAGCACCCCAAGATAACTTTAAATTATTGGATACAAGTGTTATTATCGATGGCCGCATTGCAGATATTTGTCAAACAGGCTTTTTTGAGGGAACAATTTTAATTCCTCATTTTGTATTAGAAGAACTTCAGCATATAGCAGATTCCTCTGATACATTAAAGCGTAATCGTGGTCGCCGAGGTCTGGATATATTAAATAAAATTCAAAAAGAACTTGCGATTAAAGTTGAAATTTATGATGGTGATTTTGAAGATATTCAAGAAGTAGATAGTAAATTAGTAAAGCTAGCTAAAATATTAAATGGTGTTGTTGTAACGAACGACTTTAATTTAAATAAAGTTTGTGAGTTGCAGGGAGTTAAGGTGTTAAACATTAATGACTTAGCAAATGCCATAAAGCCTGTTGTGCTTCCTGGTGAAGAGTTAAATGTTTATGTTGTAAAGGATGGAAAAGAGCACAATCAAGGTGTAGCATATTTAGATGATGGTACGATGATAGTAGTAGAAGATGGAAGGGATTTCATCGGTACACAGCTTGTTGTTTTAGTAACGAGTGTACTTCAAACATCAGCTGGCCGTATGATTTTTGCTAAAAGAAAGTTACTCGAAAAAGCACAATAAGCAGGAGTAATCTATGAAATATACACTTATCATTCCAGCAGCGGGACGAGGGAAACGGATGGGAGCAGACAAAAACAAATTGTTTTTGTCAATCTCTTCTGTTCCTCTTATTATTCATACATTACGTGCATTTGAACAAGATGTAAAATGCGAACGAATCATACTTGCAATTCACGAAGATGATCAGGCATTGTTCGAACATTTTATTTTAAAGTACGATATAAAAAAAGAAATAGTGTTTGTTAAGGGCGGGCAAGAACGACAAGATAGTGTCTATAATGCTGTTATGAAGGCAATAGACTCGAGCTATGTACTTGTCCACGATGGAGCTCGTCCTTTTATTACACAAGCAGTTATCGATGATGTATTACGTATGGCTCAGTGTAAGGGAGCATCCATTTGTGCTGTTCCTGTAAAAGATACAATTAAGCGCGTACAGGATATGTCAGTGGTTGAAACCATTGAACGTTCTAGCCTTTGGTCTGTACAAACACCACAGGGCTTTCAAACATCTATTCTATATGAAGCGCATGAACGTGCTAAGAAAGATGGTTTTTTTGGAACAGACGATGCAAGTCTTGTTGAATATATCCAAAAAGAAGTAGGAGTCGTACAGGGAAGCTATTATAATATAAAAATAACAACCCCTGACGATTTGGTTGTAGCAGAAAGTTTTCTTTCAGATAGGTAGGGAGGGAGTTCCATGTTTCGAATTGGACAAGGATTTGATGTACATGCATTTGCAGGAGGAAGACCGCTCATTATCGGAGGAATAACCATTCCCTATGAGAAGGGCTTGCTCGGTCATTCGGATGCGGATGTATTGCTCCATGCAATAAGTGATGCATGTCTAGGGGCAATTGCAGCAGGAGATATCGGAAAGCATTTCCCTGATACAGATGTAGCCTTCAAAGATGCAGACTCTGCAGTATTACTTGAAAAGGTATGGGAATTTGTCCAAGAAAGAGGTTATGAATTAGCAAATCTCGATTGTACAATTATTGCGCAAAAACCGAAAATGGCACCTTATATTGAGCAAATGAGACAGCGTATTAGTAACATTTTATCTACATCTATTGAGAATATAAATGTAAAAGCTACCACAACAGAAAAACTAGGATTTACAGGACGTGAAGAAGGAATTGCATCCCAAGCAGTTGTATTGTTGAAAAAAAAGCAATAACCTTATACACTTTATAGGTATGAAATATAGACGGAAGGTGTCCACACATGTCAAACAAAGTAAGATTGAGATATGCACCAAGCCCTACGGGACATTTGCATATTGGGAATACAAGAACAGCGCTATTTAACTATCTATTTGCTAAGCACCATGGAGGAGACTTCATCATCCGCATTGAAGATACGGATTTAAAGCGGAATGTTGAAGGCGGAGAGGAAAGTCAATTAAATAATTTAAAATGGCTTGGAATCGGTTGGGATGAAGGTCCCGATATCGGAGGCCCATATGGTCCTTATCGCCAAACAGAGCGTTTAGATATTTATAAAAACTTGTATGAACAACTGTTAGAACGCGGGTTAGCATATAAATGTTATGTGACAGAAGAAGAACTAGAAGCTGAACGAGAAGCACAAATGGCTGCAGGGGAAACACCTCGATACTCAGGAGCGCACCGCAATTTAACGGAAGAACAAATGAAGGAATTTGAAGCACAAGGACGCGTGCCTAGCATTCGTTTCCGTGTGCCTGATAATAAAGACTATACATTCCATGATCTTGTAAAAGGTGATGTAACATTTAATTCAAGTGATTTTGGTGATTTTGTTATTGTGAAAAAAGACGGCATCCCAACTTATAACTTTGCAGTAGCAATAGATGATCATTTGATGGAAATTTCCCATGTACTTCGCGGCGAAGAGCATTTGTCCAATACACCAAAGCAACTAATGATTTATGAAGCATTTGGCTGGGAAGTACCTGAATTTGGTCATATGACACTCATCGTCAATGAAAATAGAAAGAAATTGAGTAAGCGTGATGAATCGGTTCTTCAATTTATTTCACAATATGCAGAGCTAGGATACTTACCAGAGGCATTATTAAACTTCATTGGTCTTTTAGGATGGTCTCCTGTTGGAGAAGAGGAAATTTTTACAAAGGAACAGTTTATTGAAATGTTCGATGCTGCTCGTTTGTCAAAATCTCCAGCTGTATTTGATACGCAAAAGTTAAAATGGATGAATAACCAATATGTGAAGCAACAATCGCTTGAACGTGTTGTTGAACTAAGCTTGCCTCATCTTGTGAAAGCTGGTCTCGTAAGTAATAATATGAATGACCAAGAAATAGCTTGGGTTACAGATTTGATCGCACTGTATCATGATCAAATGAGCTACGGGGCAGAAATCGTGGAATTGTCTGAACTGTTCTTCCAAGATGAAGTAGTTTATGACGAAGCAGGTCAAGCAATTTTAGGAGAAGAACAAGTACCTGTAGTATTAGCTGCCTTTGCAGAAGAGCTAGAAGTACTAGAAGAATTCACACCTGAGAACATTAAAGCCGCTATTAAAGCAGTTCAAAAGAAAACAGGAAATAAGGGTAAGAAGCTCTTTATGCCAATTCGTGTGGCTGCAACAGGAGAAGAGCACGGACCTGAGCTTCCAAATGCTATCAAGCTATTAGGCAAGGAAAAGGTAATAAATCGAATTAATAAATTGATTCATTAACAAATGGGTCTATTTTGAAATATAATGAATGTACATCTAATAAAAACGTACATGATAAAGCGAAGAGAAGGAAGAGTAAGTTAAACAAATTCTTGTTAGAGAGAACCACCACCCGGCTGAAAGTGGTTTAGGAATTGTTTTTCTGAAGTGCGCCTTCGAGTCTTCTGTTGAATAAAGTAGGCAGAAGCGGCAACGACCGTTATCCCATTAGAGTTAAGTTGCAGTTTGACTTAAACAGAGTGGAACCGCGCACATAGGCGCCTCTGTATACACAGAGGTGTCTTTTTTTTGGCTTTTGAATACTGGAAATAGATAAAGAAGGGGGAGAAACGAATGTTTAAGAGGCTCCGTGAGGATGTGAAAGTTATTTTCGAACAAGATCCAGCAGCAAGAAATTATGCTGAGGTCATTTTGACATATTCAGGCTTACATGCGATTTGGTCACATCGTATCGCTCATGCTTTATATAAACGTCGCTTTTTCTTTCTCGCTAGGGCCACCTCGCAAATGAGTCGCTTTTTTACAGGCATTGAAATTCATCCAGGAGCAAAAATTGGGCGACGTTTCTTTATCGATCATGGTATGGGAGTTGTGATAGGGGAAACGTGTGAGATTGGAGATAACGTTAGTGTGTTTCAAGGTGTCACTTTAGGCGGTACAGGAAAAGAAAAGGGAAAACGACATCCAACCATTCAAGATAATGTATTAATTGCTACTGGGGCAAAGGTGTTAGGTTCTATCACGGTAGGAGAAAATTCAAAAATCGGAGCTGGTTCGGTTGTATTAAAAGAGGTACCGCCGAATTCAACCGTAGTGGGGATCCCGGGCCGAGTCGTCATTCGTGATGGTGTGAAAATAAAGAAGGATTTAAATCATTCAGATTTACCGGATCCGATTGCGGATAAATTACGGGATATGGAAAAAGAAATTCACCAATTAAAGCATCAATTGGAGATCAGGAAGGAAGGGAAGAATTCTAATGACTATTTATCTTTATAATACGTTAACGCGCATAAAAGAAGAGTTTATACCGCTAGAAGCAGGCAAAGTAAAAATGTATGTATGCGGTCCTACGGTTTACAACTATATTCATATTGGGAATGCACGTCCAGCAATCGTCTTTGATACGGTAAGACGCTATTTAGAATATAAAGGGTACGAAGTGCAGTATGTTTCCAATTTTACAGATGTAGATGATAAATTAATTCGTGCTGCAAAAGAACTTTCAGAAGATGTGCCATCTATTGCGAATCGTTTTATAAATGCTTATTTTGAAGATGTGGAGGCACTTGGCTGCCGTCATGCGGACGTTCATCCCCGCGTAACAGAAAATATGGATATCATTATTTCCTTTATTCAGGAATTAGTGAACAAAGGCTTTGCTTATGAATCGGAAGGCGATGTGTATTATAAAACTAAGGCATTTGAAGAGTACGGGAAGCTATCCCATCAGTCTATTTCCGATTTGCGTTCTGGTGCACGTATTGAAGTAGGTGAGAAGAAGCAAGATCCGCTTGATTTCGCATTGTGGAAGGCTGCCAAGGAAGACGAAATCTCATGGGATAGTCCATGGGGAAAGGGACGTCCAGGCTGGCATATTGAATGCTCTGCAATGGCACGTAAATATTTAGGAGACACGATTGATATTCATGCAGGCGGGCAAGACCTCTCTTTTCCACACCATGAAAATGAAATCGCACAATCTGAGGCATTGACAGGAAAACCATTCGCTCATTACTGGCTTCATAATGGCTATATCAATATAAACAATGAAAAAATGTCAAAGTCACTCGGGAATTTTGTTCTTGTTCATGATATTATTCAACAATATGAAGCAAGATTAATTCGATTCTTCATCTTGTCTGTTCATTATCGTCATCCTATTAACTTTAGTGAAGAACTGCTGCAAAGTACACAAAATGGGCTGGAACGAATTCAAACTTCGTATCTTAATTTAAAGCATCGTCTGAAAAGCAGTACGAACTTAACGGAAAACGATGATGCATGGCTTCAGGACCTAAAGGAATTCCGTAAACAATTTGAAGAGGCAATGGACGATGACTTTAATACTGCAAATGCAATAACGATCCTGTATAACTTAGCGAATTTTGCAAATCAATATTTGTTAGAGCCGCACACGTCTACATCTGTTATCGAAGCATTAATAAACGAATTGAGTGATTTATTTGGCATAATAGGATTATCACTTGATGAGCAAGAAGATTTACTGGACGAGGAAATTGACTTGCTTATTCAAGAACGTATAGATGCACGTAAAAATCGCAATTTTGCACGGGCAGATGAGATTCGTGATGAATTAAAGGCGCGTAATATTATAATCGAAGATACGCCTCAAGGCCCTAGATGGAAAAGAGGATAAGTATGGTAGACGCAAAACAGTTGAATAGTCTAGCGTTAGCGTATATGGGTGATGCGGTGTATGAACAATACATCCGTCATCACCTTCTAATGCAAGGAGCAATAAGACCCAATCATCTCCACCGCACTGCAACGAAATACGTTTCCGCTAAGGCTCAAGCTAAAATTATTCTAACTTTGATAGAGAGTGAACAAATAACGGAAGAAGAACTAGATGTCGTGAAGCGAGGAAGAAATGCAAAGTCTGGGTCCGTACCAAAAAATACAGACGTTGTAACCTATCGCTACAGTACGGCGTTTGAGGCCCTTCTTGGTTATCACTATTTATCAGGAAACATGGAACGTATGGAAGAACTTGTGAAACAAAGCATTAATATTATAGAAAGAGAGAAAGGGGGACAAGCAAGGTGAATGAAGAATACATCATTGGTAGAAATACAATTATCGAAGCCCTTCGGTCAGGTCGCGACATTAATAAAATTTGGGTGGCAGAAGGTGCAGGCAAAGGTCAAATCCAAGTGGTTTTACAGCTTGCTAAAGAAAAAGGCATTATCGTACAACAGTCTCCGAAAAAAAAGCTCGATCAAATGGTGGAAGGAAATCATCAAGGTGTAGTTGCTCAAGTAGCTGCGTATGCCTATAGCGAGCTTGATGATTTATTTATCCGGGCTAAAGAGCGAGGAGAAGAGCCGTTTTTCTTACTTCTAGATGAGATTGAAGATCCGCATAATCTTGGCAGTATTATGAGAACAGCAGATGCTGTAGGTGCACATGGAATTATTATCCCAAAACGCAGGGCGGTAGGACTTACTGCTACAGTAGCAAAGGCATCTACCGGCGCAATCGAGTATATACCGGTTGTGAGAGTTACGAACATCTCACGAACGCTAGATGAGCTGAAGGATCGTGGAGTTTGGGTTGCTGGTACTGACGCAAAAGGTAAAGAAGATTTTCGTAATCTAGATGGTACAATGCCTCTATGTGTTGTAATCGGAAGTGAAGGGAAAGGTATGAGCCGTCTCGCAACAGAAAAGTGCGATTTTCTTGTACAATTGCCGATGGTCGGAAAAGTAACCTCCTTAAATGCTTCCGTTGCCGCAAGCCTTTTAATGTATGAGGTATTTCGAAAGCGACACCCAATCGGTATATAGTTATGAAAGAAATTCTGCTCGTAGATGGATACAACATAATAGGAGCTTGGGAATCACTGCGAATCTTACGTGACAAAGATTTGCAGGGTGCCCGGGACCTTCTCATAGATAAGATGGCCGATTATCAGGCGTTTACGGGAATTAGAGTGATTATCATATTCGATGCATACATTGTACAAGGAATCGAAAAGAAGATGAAGCAAGCCAAGGTAGAGGTTATTTTTACACGTAAAAATCAGACAGCAGATGAAAAAATCGAGCAGCTAGCGATACAGCTTCGAAAGATTGATACGCGTATCCATGTTGCTACATCCGATTATACAGAGCAATGGGCAATCTTTGGACAAGGAGCGCTGCGGAAATCTGCGCGAGAGCTCGAAATTGAAGTGCAGTCCATTGAGAAACAGGTAAGAAGGGAAATTAAGGAAAAATCTATTTCGAAAGGTATGTTCGAACCAAGGTTTAGTAAAGAAGTTACAGAAAAATTAGAAAAATTACGGCGTGGGAAGCGTTGAGGTTATTGACGCTTCTAAAGCGCTTACTGTATAATATTTCTAACTAACTTTTGGGGGCGGTGCGATGAAAGTGGAATCAGAAATCTTACGTGAAAGCGGCTCACAGTTTTTAGGCCTAGAGGATGAGGAAATCGTAGAATTTGTACGAACAGGAGACGACGAAGCGCTAGAGTACCTGATTCATAAATACAAAAATTTCGTACGTGCGAAATCAAGATCCTACTTTTTAGTGGGTGCAGATCGGGAAGATATTGTTCAAGAAGGTATGATTGGATTATTTAAAGCCATTCGTGATTACAAAGAGGACAAGCTATCTTCATTTAAAGCATTTGCTGAATTATGTATTACTCGTCAAATTATCACCGCCATTAAAACAGCTACTAGACAAAAACACATCCCTTTAAATTCCTATGTTTCGTTAGACAAGCCAATTTATGATGAAGAATCTGATCGAACCTTATTGGATGTCATTTCAGAAACAAAGGTTTCAGACCCCGAAGAGATGATTATTAGTCAAGAAGAATATATCGATATCGAGCTGAAAATATCTGAATTATTAAGCGATTTAGAAAGAAAAGTTCTTTCTCTCTATTTAGACGGTCGCTCGTACCAAGAAATCTCAGAACAATTGAACCGTCATGTGAAATCAATCGATAATGCACTGCAGAGGGTAAAACGTAAGCTAGAACGCTATGTAGATATGCGTGAAAGCACCGCTTTACATTCGATATAAAAGAAATGGTATTTAAAAAAGGCAGCAGTAGAATCTCGTAAATTTAGAGTTTCTGTTTCTGTCTTTTTTTAGCGATAAGTTATTCCTTTATAGGCGGAAGTTGTGGGTTGAATCAGGTTTTCTTATACTAGATGCATAATTGACATGCTCTTTGAAACTATGTTACATTTTTTATATACATGGTATTATGAGGTTGGTGTATCTTATGCGCAAAAAAATCATGCTTGCATGTTCACAATGTAATAGTAGAAATTACTCCACGATGAAAAATACGAGCTCAACAGAGCGTCTTGAAATGAAAAAGTTTTGTAAGGTATGTAATGCTCAAACAATTCATAAAGAAACAAAATAATAATGGTTATTCATATTGGAGGTTCCATAGATGCATTTGACTGACTTTTTTAGTAATGTAGGTCGTGAAATGAAGAAGGTAAGCTGGCCGAAAAGAAAGGAACTTTTCCGCTATACTCTTACAGTAATTGGCACTGTACTATTCTTTGCTGTGTTTTTTGCGTTTCTAGATATGGGTATTTCTTCATTAATTCGCTTAATACTTGAATAAAACCGCTATGTACATGATATAATGAATCGTATATGTACAGTATTGAGAGAAGCCCGGTAAACGGGTTTTTTCATTTGAGCAAAAATGCATAAGTGTCAGGGAGGGAAGGACGGCTGTCCTAACGGAATGGAAAAAAATTGGTTTGTGGTGCATACGTATTCTGGATACGAGAATAAGGTAAAAATGAATCTCGAAAAACGTGTTGAAACGATGAATATGCAAGATAAAATTTTCCGCGTTGTTGTGCCAGAGGAAATTGAAGTAGAAAAGAAGAATGGGAAAGAAAAGCTGATAAAGCGTAAAGTATTCCCAGGTTATGTACTCGTAGAAATCATTATGACAGATGATTCTTGGTATGTTGTACGTAACACTCCAGGTGTAACAGGCTTTGTTGGTTCAGCAGGATCTGGTTCTAAGCCAACACCTCTATTAGATGAAGAGGTTATTGGTATTCTCAAACATATGGATATTGAGAATGATAAAGTAGATTTTGATTTTGAAATGAAAGAAACGATTCGTGTGAAAGAAGGACCGTTTGCAAATTATACAGGTACCATTGAAGAAGTAGATAAAGAAAAGAAAAAGGTTACTGTATTGGTAGATATGTTCGGTCGTGAAACTCCAGTTGAGTTAGATTTTGCTCAAGTTGCGAAATTGTAAAAGAATATCTTGAAATGGTTAAAGAATAATGATATTATTTCTTAGTCAGACTGTCTTTAATCGGATACGATAGACATTATAATAATACTTTTATCTTCTAAAAGATAAAAGGTGTAAGTGGGAGGGCTAACGCCCATTTACCACATCACGGACTTAAGGAGGTGTGTCTCGTGGCTAAAAAGGTAATTAAAGTTGTAAAACTACAAATTCCTGCAGGTAAAGCAAACCCAGCTCCACCGGTTGGTCCGGCACTAGGACAAGCGGGTGTTAATATTATGGGATTCTGTAAAGAGTTTAACGCTCGTACAGCAGACCAAGCTGGTTTAATTATTCCTGTTGAGATCTCAGTTTTTGAAGATCGTTCTTTCACTTTTATTACGAAAACTCCGCCAGCTGCTGTTCTTCTTAAAGTAGCTACTGGAATTCAATCTGGTTCTGGTGAACCAAATAAGAAAAAAGTGGCAACGATTAAACGCGACAAAGTACGCGAAATTGCTGAACAAAAAATGCCTGATCTAAACGCTGCTAATGTAGAATCAGCTATGCGTATGGTTGAAGGTACTGCACGTAGCATGGGTATTGTTGTCGAAGATTAATTTGTTTTGCCTTGAACTAAAAAGAAGGTTGCGGGTCTTAACAATTCGCAACCTTTATTATCGTGATTGGTGAATTAACATGTAAGGATTCGCGTCTAATCCTAAATAAAGACGTATACGTGGGAGGTTATTCCGCTAAAACCACAATAAGGAGGAACTTCAAAATGGCAAAAAGAGGTAAAAAGTATCTAGAAGCTGCGAAGCTTGTAGATCGTTCAACTGCATACTCCGTTGCAGAAGCAATCGAGCTTGTTAAGAAAACAAACGTTGCTAAATTTGATGCAAGTGTAGAAGTTGCATTTCGTTTAGGTGTAGACCCTAAGAAAGCTGACCAACAAATCCGCGGTGCTGTAGTACTTCCGAACGGAACTGGTAAAACACAACGTGTATTGGTTTTCGCAAAGGGTGAAAAAGTGAAAGAAGCTGAAGCTGCTGGAGCTGACTACGTTGGAGATGCTGAATACATTGCAAAAATCCAACAAGGTTGGTTCGACTTTGATGTAGTAGTAGCAACTCCTGATATGATGGGTGAAGTTGGTAAATTAGGTCGTGTGCTTGGACCTAAAGGTTTAATGCCAAACCCTAAAACAGGTACTGTTACATTTGACGTAACAAAAGCAGTAAATGAGATCAAAGCTGGTAAAGTAGAATACCGCATTGATAAAGCCGGTAACATTAGTGTTCCAATCGGTAAAGTTTCTTTCGAAGATTCTAAACTTGTAGAAAACCTACAAACTATGTACGATACAATGGTTAAAGTAAAACCATCTGCTGCAAAAGGTACGTACATGAAAAATGTTTCTGTAGCATCTACAATGGGACCTGGTGTAAGAGTAGACGTTTCTACTTTTGCTTAATAAGAATGGTTGACTTCGTTAAGAAGTTTTAATATAATACTTGGTGTTGCAATTAAATATCTGTACCGTAGACAGTAGGTGCCAATGCGGCTTAATTTCCTACCGAGGTGTTGGAATAGAAACAGATTCGATCTGTATCCAAAAACCTCCATGCCTATGATAAACATGGAGGTTTTTCTATAACGCACGGTGTCGGTACAATCCAGTCCTACAGGAGGTGTAACGATGAATAACATTAAGGAAGCAAAGCAAGCAGTTGTATCTGAAATCACTACGAAGCTTCAAGAAAGTAAATCAACGGTAGTTGTAGATTATCGTGGATTAACTGTAGCTGAAGTAACAGAATTACGTAAGCAATTACGTGAAGCTGGCGTAGAGTTCAAAGTTTACAAAAACACATTAACTCGTCTTGCTGCAACAGAAGCTAACGTAACAGAATTGAACGAATTTCTAACAGGCCCTAACGCAATTGCATTCAGTAATGAAGATGTAGTTGCTCCTGCGAAAGTGCTTAATGATTTTGCGAAAGCTCATGAAGCATTAGAAATTAAAGCTGGTGTAATTGAAGGTAAAATCACAAGTGCAGCAGATGTGAAAGCAATCGCTGAACTTCCATCTCGCGAAGGATTACTTTCTATGTTGCTTAGTGTTCTTCAAGCTCCAATTCGCAACCTTGCACTTGCTGCAAAAGCTGTTGCTGATCAAAAAGAAGAACAAGGTGCTTAATTTTTCATTTTGTTTAAATGCGATTTGAATGATATGTAAATAAGGGAGGATATTTAAAATGACGAAAGAACAAATCATTGAAGCAGTTAAAAACATGACTGTATTAGAACTTAACGAATTAGTAAAAGCAATCGAAGAAGAATTCGGCGTAACTGCAGCTGCACCTGTAGCTGTTGTAGCTGGTGGCGGAGCTGCTGAAGCTGCTGAACAAACTGAATTTGAAGTAGTTCTTGCTGGCGCAGGCGCTCAAAAAATCAAGGTTATCAAAGTGGTTCGTGAAATCACTGGCCTTGGCTTGAAAGAAGCAAAAGCTCTTGTTGATGAAACTCCTAAATCAATCAAAGAAGGCGTTTCTAAAGAAGAAGCTGAAGAAATCAAAGCTAAACTTGAAGAAGTTGGAGCATCTGTTGAAGTTAAATAATTTCAATAATGCTTTGGTAGGAAAAGCTCGCTCTTTTGCGGGCTTTTTTTATACCATAAGAAATTTTATGATAGTCTTAAGGCTAAGCGGCCGGATCCGCTTTTCTTGGGATCTAGTCCCTCGGCTAACTGAACAAACCGGGTCCACTTTTCTTAAAAAGGAAGTGATTGTATGACTGAACATTATTTTTCAAATCAACCGACAAGTAAAAGTGAACGTCATAAATGGGATTTTCCCCTTCGTGGTCACTCGTTTACTTTCCTTTCCGATTACGGTGTTTTTTCAAAACGCGAGGTTGATTTTGGTTCTAGGTTACTAATTGAAACGTTTCAAGCCCCTGATGCACAAGGTTCATTTTTGGATGTTGGCTGTGGCTATGGCCCGATTGGTCTATCGATTGCAAAAGATTTTGGGTCAAGACAGGTCGACATGATTGATGTGAATGAACGCGCCTTACAACTTTCGAAGGAAAATGCCGCTCTGAATTCCATAGATAATGTTCGGATTTTTGCAAGTGATCTATATGCAAATGTGGAAGGTGAGTACGCAGCCATCTTATCAAACCCTCCTATTCGAGCGGGTAAGAAAACCGTTCATGAAATTTTAGTGAAGGCACATGACCATCTTATCTCTGGAGGAGAATTGTGGATTGTCATTCAAAAAAAACAAGGAGCACCGTCAGCTCTTGAAAAATTGAATGAAGTGTTTTCGTGTGTAGAAGTTGTTGCAAAGAAAAAAGGGTATTATATCATAAAATCAAAAAAATATTGACGGTAATTTTAGCATGTGATAAAATCATAAAATGCCAATATGTATTTTTGCAGGTTTTACACATGTATATTTTTCCATTTATCGGAAATGCTAGTAAAATCGGTACAGTCAGAAACAAAATGAATGGTTTTCTTTAAAGAAACCATTTTTCTTTTTTGCACGATATGAGATTCACATAGGAATGTGAATGCTTGCATTTGTGTTTTTTGCACATTTGTGCATTTATATAATACTCATGATTTGAGGGGTGAAGCAGTTGACAGGTCAACTAGTTCAATACGGACGCCACCGCCAACGAAGAAGTTATGCCCGTATTAATGAAGTATTAGAGTTACCAAATCTTATTGAAATTCAAACCTCTTCATATCAATGGTTTCTTGATGTGGGTTTGCGAGAAATGTTCCAGGATATCTCTCCAATTGAGGACTTCACAGGAAATCTATCTCTTGAATTCATTGACTACAGTTTAGGTGAACCGAAGTACTCAGTACCAGAATGTAAAGAGCGTGATGTTACATACGCTGCGCCGCTTCGGGTAAAGGTACGTCTTATCAATAAAGAGACTGGTGAAGTGAAGGAACAAGACGTGTTCATGGGTGATTTCCCATTAATGACAGAAACAGGGACATTTATGATCAACGGAGCAGAACGTGTTATCGTTTCTCAGCTTGTTCGTTCTCCTAGTGTATACTTTAACGGAAAAATTGATAAAAACGGCAAACATGGCTTCACAGCTACTGTGATCCCAAACCGCGGTGCATGGCTAGAATATGAAACGGATGCTAAGGACGTAGTTTATGTGCGAATTGATCGTACACGTAAACTTCCTGTAACTGTGTTATTACGTGCTCTTGGATTTGGATCCGATCAAGAAATCGTTGATCTTATAGGTGAAAACGAGTACTTGCGCAACACGTTAGACAAAGATAACACAGATAGTACAGATAAGGCGTTGCTCGAAATCTATGAGCGCTTACGCCCAGGTGAACCTCCTACAGTGGAAAATGCAAAGAGTTTACTTGTTTCACGTTTCTTTGATCCAAAGCGCTATGACTTAGCCAATGTAGGACGTTACAAAATTAATAAAAAGCTACACATAAAAAATAGACTATTTAACCAAACGCTTGCAGAAACACTCGCTGATCCTGAAACGGGTGAAATTCTAGCAACGGAAGGAACAATACTAGATCGTCGTACATTAGACCGTATATTGCCGGCTTTAGAGAAAAACATCGGCTTTAAAACGGCAAGACCTAACGGCGGGGTAGTAGAAGAAGATGTTACCTTACAATCTATTAAGATTTTCGCTCCGGATGGAGAGAATGAACTAATCTTGAATGTAATTGGTAATGGTAATGTGGAACGAGAAATTAAGCATATTACACCTGCTGATATTATTGCATCTATTAGTTATTTCTTTGATTTACTATACAAAGTCGGAGATACAGATGATATCGATCACTTAGGAAATCGTCGTCTTCGCTCTGTTGGAGAACTATTACAAAACCAATTCCGCATTGGGCTTTCTCGTATGGAACGTGTTGTTCGTGAAAGAATGTCAATCCAAGATACGAATGCAATTACACCGCAAGCTTTAATTAATATTCGCCCTGTTATTGCATCTATTAAAGAATTCTTTGGAAGCTCACAGCTTTCGCAATTCATGGACCAAACGAATCCTCTTGCTGAATTAACACATAAACGTCGTCTTTCTGCACTAGGACCTGGGGGTCTGACTCGTGAACGCGCAGGCTTTGAAGTACGTGACGTTCACTATTCTCACTATGGTCGTATGTGTCCGATTGAAACGCCGGAAGGTCCGAACATCGGTTTGATTAACTCATTGTCTTCTTTTGCGAAGGTAAATGAATTCGGATTTATTGAAACACCGTATCGTCGTGTTGATCCAGAAACAGGACGTGTAACCGGTCATGTTGATTACTTAACAGCGGATGAAGAAGATAACTATGTAGTTGCACAAGCAAATATGTTACTTAACGAAAATGGAGAATTCATTGATGATGATATTATTGCACGTTTCCGCGGTGAGAACATCGTAACAAAACGTGAGCGTATCGATTACATGGACGTATCTCCAAAGCAAGTAGTATCTGCTGCAACGGCTTGTATTCCGTTCTTAGAAAACGATGACTCTAACCGTGCATTGATGGGAGCGAACATGCAACGTCAAGCGGTTCCTTTGTTAAACCCAGAATCACCTATCGTAGGTACAGGTATGGAATACGTATCTGCAAAAGACTCAGGGGCTGCTGTTATTTGTAAGCATCCTGGTATTGTAGAACGCGTAGAAGCGAAGGAAGTTTGGGTTCGTCGTTACGAAGAAGTGGATGGCCAAATGGTCAAAGGAAACTTAGATCGTTACAGAATGCTTAAATTTATCCGTTCTAACCAAGGAACTTGCTACAATCAACGCCCAATCGTTAGTGTTGGTGATCGCGTTGTGAAGGGTGAAATTCTTGCTGACGGTCCTTCCATGGAAAAAGGTGAACTTGCGCTTGGACGTAATGTTCTCGTAGGCTTCATGACATGGGAAGGATATAACTATGAAGATGCGATTATCATGAGTGAACGACTTGTCAAAGATGATGTGTATACATCTGTTCATATTGAAGAATATGAATCAGAAGCGCGTGACACAAAACTTGGACCTGAAGAAATCACACGTGATATTCCGAACGTAGGGGAAGATGCACTTCGTCACTTAGACGAACGCGGCATTATCCGTATTGGAGCTGAAGTGAAGGATGGGGATCTTCTTGTAGGTAAGGTAACGCCAAAAGGTGTAACAGAGTTAACTGCAGAAGAACGTCTTTTACATGCTATCTTTGGTGAAAAAGCTCGTGAAGTACGTGATACTTCCTTACGTGTACCGCATGGCGGCGGGGGTATCGTTCTTGATGTGAAGGTATTCAACCGTGAAGACGGGGATGAGCTTCCACCAGGGGTAAATCAACTCGTTCGTGTATATATTGTACAAAAACGTAAAATTCGTGCCGGTGATAAGATGGCCGGACGTCATGGTAACAAAGGGGTTATTTCGCGAATCTTACCTGAAGAAGATATGCCGTATCTTCCAGATGGTACACCAATTGATATCATGTTAAACCCACTTGGCGTACCTTCTCGTATGAACATCGGGCAAGTTCTAGAGCTTCATTTAGGTATGGCTGCTCGTCGTCTTGGTCTTCATGTTGCAACACCAGTATTTGATGGTGCTCGTGAAGAAGATGTTTGGTCAACAATTGAAGAAGCTGGTATGGCTCGCGATGCGAAGACACTTCTTTATGATGGTCGAACAGGTGAACCATTTGATAATCGTGTATCAGTTGGTATTATGTACATGATCAAACTTGCTCACATGGTTGATGATAAATTACATGCTCGTTCTACGGGACCATATTCACTAGTAACACAACAGCCTCTTGGAGGTAAAGCTCAGTTTGGTGGACAACGTTTTGGGGAAATGGAAGTTTGGGCTCTTGAAGCATACGGAGCAGCTTATACGCTTCAAGAAATTTTAACTGTGAAATCTGATGATGTAGTTGGTCGTGTGAAAACATACGAAAGCATCGTGAAAGGTGAAAATGTACCTGAGCCAGGGGTTCCAGAATCATTTAAAGTATTAATTAAGGAACTTCAAAGTTTAGGTATGGATGTTAAAATGATGTCCAGTGATGATAAAGAGATTGAAATGCGTGACATCGATGAAGATGACGATCATCAATCTGCCGATAAGTTAAGTATCGAAGTTGAATCAACGAAAGAATAATTGGGTATAACCTGTAGATTAAAAGGGAGGTAGGCCCCTTGATAGACGTAAACAACTTTGACTATATGAAGATTGGACTTGCATCACCTGATAAGATTCGTTCTTGGTCACATGGTGAAGTCAAAAAACCAGAAACAATTAATTATCGTACGTTAAAACCTGAAAAAGACGGTTTGTTCTGCGAACGCATTTTCGGTCCTACAAAGGACTGGGAATGCCATTGCGGAAAATATAAACGTGTTCGCTATAAGGGAGTCGTATGTGACCGATGTGGAGTAGAAGTTACACGCGCCAAGGTTCGCCGTGAGCGTATGGGTCATATCGAACTTGCAGCTCCTGTATCTCACATTTGGTACTTTAAAGGTATTCCAAGTCGTATGGGTCTTGTATTAGATATGTCTCCTCGTGCGTTAGAGGAAATTATCTATTTCGCATCCTATGTTGTAACAGATACAGCAGATACATCTCTAGAGAAGAAACAACTATTGTCTGAGAAAGAATACCGCGCATATCGCGAAAGATACGGAAATACATTCCAAGCATCTATGGGTGCAGAAGCAATTAAAAAGCTATTAAAAGATGTTGACTTGGAAAAGGAAGTCGACTTCTTAAAAGAAGAACTAAAAACAGCACAAGGTCAACGCCGTACACGTGCTATTAAACGTCTTGAAGTGCTAGAAGCATTCCGTGGTTCTGGAAATGAACCATCTTGGATGGTTTTAGATGTGCTTCCGGTTATACCTCCGGAACTTCGTCCAATGGTTCAACTAGACGGTGGACGTTTTGCTACTTCCGATTTAAACGATTTATATCGCCGTGTTATTAATCGTAACAATCGTTTAAAACGTCTGCTTGATTTAGGGGCACCTGGCATTATTGTTCAAAACGAAAAACGTATGCTACAAGAAGCAGTTGACGCTTTAATTGATAATGGTCGTCGCGGTCGTCCTGTAACGGGACCTGGTAACCGTCCATTAAAATCTCTTTCTCATATGTTGAAAGGGAAGCAAGGACGTTTCCGTCAAAACTTGCTTGGTAAACGTGTTGACTACTCTGGTCGTTCTGTAATCGTTGTAGGACCTAGCCTACGCATGTACCAATGCGGTCTACCGAAAGAAATGGCGATTGAGCTATTTAAGCCTTTCGTAATGAAAGAGCTTGTAGCGAAAGGATTAGCACATAACATTAAGAGTGCAAAACGAAAAATTGAACGCCTATCACCTGATATTTGGGATGTTCTTGAATCGGTTATTAAAGAGCACCCAGTACTATTAAACCGTGCTCCGACTCTTCACCGTCTCGGTATTCAGGCTTTCGAACCGACGCTTGTAGAGGGCCGTGCAATCCGTCTTCATCCGCTTGTATGTACTGCATACAACGCTGACTTTGATGGAGACCAAATGGCATGTCACGTTCCGCTTTCATCAGAAGCACAAGCTGAAGCACGTATGCTTATGCTTGCTGCACAAAACATCTTAAATCCGAAAGACGGAAAACCAGTTGTTACGCCGTCTCAAGATATGGTATTAGGAAACTATTACTTAACGATGGAGCGTGCTGGAGCAATTGGTGAAGGTATGGTATTTAAAGATATAAACGAAGCGCTGCTTGCTTACCATAATGGATATGTACATTTCCATACTCGTATCGCAGTAGCTGCTAGTTCTGTAAATAACGAAACATTTACAGAAGAACAAAACGGAATGTTATTATTAACAACCGTAGGTAAATTGATCTTCAATGAAATATTACCGGAATCTTTCCCTTACATTAATGAACCGACGAAAGTAAACTTAGAAAAAGAAACACCTGCTAAGTACTTCGTTCCTAAAGGTGCAGATGTAAAAGCAATCATTGCAGAGCGGGAAGAAGTAACACCATTTAAGAAGAAAATCTTAGGAAATATTATTGCCGAAGTATTTAAACGTTTCAAAATTACCGAAACGTCTTGCATGCTTGACCGCATGAAAAATCTCGGATTTAAATATTCCACTAAAGCTGGTATTACAGTTGGTGTGGCAGACATCGTCGTATTAGGTGAAAAGGAACAAATTCTACACGAAGCTCAGATTAAAGTTGATTCCGTTACGAAGCAGTTCCGCCGTGGTTTAATTACCGAAGAAGAACGCTACGATCGTGTCGTATCGATTTGGAGTAACGCCAAGGATGTTATCCAAGGAAAACTAATGAAATCCTTGCATAAACGGAACCCAATCTTTATGATGAGTGATTCTGGAGCCCGTGGTAACGCCTCTAACTTTACGCAACTTGCTGGTATGCGTGGTTTGATGGCTAACCCATCTGGACGTATCATTGAACTTCCAATTAAGTCAAGTTTCCGTGAAGGATTGACAGTACTTGAATACTTCATATCTACACACGGTGCTCGTAAAGGTCTTGCCGATACAGCACTTAAAACGGCCGACTCTGGTTACTTAACACGTCGTCTTGTAGACGTAGCACAGGATGTTATTGTTCGTGAGGATGACTGTGGTACAGACAAAGGCTTACTTGTTCATGCAATTAAAGAAGGCAATGAAGTAATTGAATCTCTATATGATCGTCTTGTAGGCCGCTTTGCAAGAAGAACTGTAAAGCACCCAGAAACGCAAGAAATTATCGTAAGAGAAAACGAGCTTATTACAGAAGATATTGCAACTCAAATTGATGAAGCGGGCATTCAAAACGTGCATATTCGCTCTGCGTTTACATGTAACACACGCCATGGGGTTTGTAAGAAATGTTACGGACGTAACTTGGCTACAGGTACAGATGTAGAAGTAGGGGAAGCAGTTGGTATTATTGCTGCCCAATCAATCGGTGAACCAGGTACACAGTTGACAATGCGTACGTTCCATACAGGCGGCGTTGCCGGAGACGATATTACGCAAGGTTTACCGCGTATTCAAGAAATATTTGAAGCTCGTAATCCGAAAGGGCAAGCGGTCATTACGGAAATTGATGGTACGATAGCAGCGATCAATGAAGTGAAGGATCGTCTGGAAGTAGCCGTACAGGGCGAAGTTGAAACTCGTACGTATACCGTTCCTTATGGAGCTCGTATGAAAGTTACAGAAGGACAGATGGTTCATCATGGAGATGAGCTAACAGAAGGTTCTATCGATCCGAAGGAATTGTTAAAGGTATCAGATATTACAACTGTTCAAGAATACCTATTGCACGAAGTACAAAAAGTATATCGTATGCAAGGGGTAGAAATTGGTGATAAGCACGTTGAAGTTATGGTACGCCAAATGCTTCGCAAAGTACGTGTTATGGATGCTGGTGAAACAGATGTATTACCAGGTACATTGCTTGATATTCACCAATTTACAGATGCAAACGAAAAAGTATTGCTAGAAGGAAAACAACCGGCAACAGCTCGTCCAATTCTTCTAGGTATAACGAAAGCTTCACTCGAAACAGATTCATTCTTGTCTGCAGCTTCATTCCAAGAAACAACTCGTGTTCTTACTGATGCAGCAATTAAAGGAAAACGCGATGAACTTCTTGGACTTAAGGAAAATGTTATCATTGGTAAGCTTGTTCCTGCCGGTACTGGTATGAGCCGTTACCGTAAGATTTCGCTTACAAAGCAGTCTCCTGAAGAAGCAAACGAACAAAATGATGAAGTTTATGTAGAAAATTAATCGGTTTTGAATAAAATTTGAGTAATTTCCTATTGTAGTAGTTGACATTTTATAAATCAAAATGTTAATATAAGCAAGGTTGCTCTTAAAAGGTATTATTACTAGGATAAGAGCAAAACGCTTCGATGCAATTTAAAATCAGTTTAAACTGTTTTTGTGAGGAAGAGGATTCCCCTCTTCTTTGCAAAAACTTTGTTTTGAACTATTAATGAACCACCTGGATGTGTGGTCTTAAAAAATGATGTGAAGGGAGGATGAACCATGCCTACTATTAACCAACTAGTTAGAAAAGGTCGTACTGATAAAGTATGGAAATCCAAATCACCTGCGTTAAACAAAGGATTTAACTCTTTGAAGAAGAAAGCAACTGACTTGGCTGCACCACAAAAGCGCGGTGTATGTACTCGTGTTGGTACAATGACTCCAAAGAAACCGAACTCAGCGCTTCGTAAATACGCTCGTGTACGTTTAACAAATGGTATTGAAGTTACAGCTTATATCCCAGGTATCGGCCATAACTTACAAGAACACAGCGTTGTACTTATTCGCGGTGGTCGTGTAAAGGACTTACCAGGGGTACGTTATCATATCGTCCGCGGTGCGCTTGATACAGCTGGTGTAACAAACCGTGCTCAAGGACGCTCTAAATATGGTACTAAGAGACCGAAAGCTGCTAAGAAATAATATAACTTTTGAATGAAAGGAGGAAATATACATGCCTCGTAAAGGACCTGTCTCAAAAAGAGACGTATTACCAGATCCAATTTACAATTCAAAGCTTGTAACTCGTCTTATCAATAAAATGATGATCGACGGTAAAAAAGGTACTTCCCAAGCAATTCTTTATAGCTCATTTGACATCGTTCGTGAACGTACTAATAAAGATCCTATGGAAGTATTCGAACAAGCTCTTAAAAATATCATGCCTGTACTTGAAGTTCGTGCTCGTCGTGTTGGGGGTGCTAACTACCAAGTTCCTGTAGAAGTTCGTCCAGAACGTCGTACTACTTTAGGACTTCGTTGGTTAGTAAACTACGCTAGACTTCGTGGTGAAAAGACAATGGAAGAACGTCTTGCAAACGAAATTCTTGATGCTGCTAACAACTCTGGTGCATCTGTAAAGAAACGCGAAGATACGCACAAAATGGCTGAAGCAAACAAAGCGTTTGCTCACTATCGTTGGTAATTCATATAATGTAATTTATTTGCTCAAAAGCTGCCAACTCTCGTTCATCAAGGTAGAGTGGAAAAGAAATTTTTCACTCTTCAATGAACGTCTTACATAACGGAGATGTTTTTTGATATACTTACGATGTGTAATGAGAATGGCAGCTTTTATGCTAGCAACTAAAAAAATCCAATCCACTAATAGGAAGGAGAAAAACATCACATGACAAGAGAGTTCTCCTTAAATAACACTCGTAATATTGGTATCATGGCTCACATCGATGCTGGTAAGACGACTACAACTGAGCGTATTTTGTTCTACACTGGTCGCGTACATAAGATCGGTGAAGTTCATGAAGGCGCTGCAACGATGGACTGGATGGAGCAAGAGCAAGAACGTGGTATCACAATCACGTCTGCTGCTACAACAGCTCAATGGAAAGGCCATCGTGTTAACATCATCGATACTCCTGGACACGTAGACTTTACAGTAGAAGTTGAACGTTCATTGCGCGTACTTGATGGTGCAGTAGCAGTACTTGATGCACAATCTGGTGTTGAACCGCAAACTGAAACAGTTTGGCGCCAAGCAACAACTTATGGAGTACCACGTATCGTGTTTGTCAACAAAATGGACAAAATCGGTGCGGATTTCTTATACTCTGTAGGAACAATCCATGATCGTCTTCAAGCAAATGCTCATCCAATCCAACTACCAATTGGTGCGGAAGATCAATTCCAAGCAATCATTGACTTAGTAGAAATGAAAGCTCATTTCTATACGAATGATTTAGGCACTGATATTCAAGAGAGAGAAATCCCTGAAGAATATCTTGAAAAAGCAGAAGAACTTCGCGGCTCTCTAATTGAAGCGCTTGCTGATCATGATGAAGAGCTTATGATGAAGTATCTTGAAGGTGAAGAAATTACGGTTGAAGAATTAAAAGCTGCAATCCGTAAAGCTACTCTAAGTGTAGAATTCTTCCCTGTGGTTGTTGGATCTGCCTTTAAAAACAAAGGTGTTCAATTAATGCTTGATGCAGTAATCGATTATTTACCATCACCAATCGACGTACCTGCAATTAAAGGTACACTTCCTGATAGCGAAGAGGAAGTAACACGTCCTGCTGATGATGAAGGTCCATTCTCTGCATTAGCATTTAAAATCATGACTGATCCATATGTAGGTAAATTAACATTCTTCCGTGTATACTCAGGTAAAGCGGAAGCTGGTTCTTACGTTATTAACTCTACAAAAGGTAAGCGTGAACGTTTAGGTCGTATCTTACAAATGCATGCAAACGCTCGTAAAGAGATTTCTGTATGTTACTCAGGTGACATCGCTGCTGCTGTAGGATTAAAAGATACTACTACTGGGGATACATTATGTGACGAAAAGAATCAAGTAATTCTTGAATCTATGGTATTCCCTGAACCAGTTATCTCTGTAGCTATCGAACCTAAATCAAAAGCTGACCAAGATAAAATGGGTACAGCTCTTGTTAAGCTTTCAGAAGAAGATCCAACATTCCGTGCTCATACTGATCAAGAAACAGGTCAAACGATCATTTCTGGTATGGGTGAACTTCACCTTGACATTATCGTTGACCGTATGCGTCGCGAATTCAAAGTAGAAGCAAATGTGGGTGCACCTCAAGTAGCTTACCGTGAAACATTCCGTGCAGCTGCACGAGTTGAAGGTAAGTTTGCTCGTCAATCCGGTGGTCGTGGACAATTTGGTCACGTTTGGATTGAATTCGAACCGAATGAAGAAGGTAAGGGCTTCGAATTTGCTAACAAAATTGTCGGTGGGGTTGTTCCTCGTGAATACATTCCTGCGGTACAAGCTGGTTTAGAAGATTCACTTAAGAATGGTGTTCTTGCTGGTTATCCACTAGTAGACGTGAAAGCTGCATTAGTAGACGGATCTTATCATGATGTCGATTCATCTGAAATGGCATTTAAGATCGCTGCTTCTATGGCACTTAAGGCTGGCGCTTCTAAATGTAAACCAGTTCTTCTTGAACCAACGATGAAGGTTGAAGTAGTAATCCCTGATGAATACCTAGGTGACATCATGGGTGATATTACATCTCGTCGTGGACGCGTTGAAGGTATGGATGCTCGTGGTAATGCACAAGTAGTTCGTGCAATGGTTCCACTTTCTGAAATGTTTGGTTATGCAACGGCCCTACGTTCTAATACGCAAGGACGCGGAACATTCTCAATGGTATTTGACCATTATGAAGAAGTTCCAAAGAGCATTTCTGAAGAAATCATTAAGAAAAATAAAGGAGAATAATTGATTTTTATCAATTGTTCCAGTATAAATACTATATGTAAGCCTAGGATGCGGAGTGGCAACCGCCTTCTCCGCATTCTATCCTATATAAAAATAGTGATAAATTAAGGAGGATATTATAATGGCTAAAGCTAAATACGATCGTTCTAAACCCCATGTTAACATTGGTACAATCGGACACGTTGACCATGGTAAAACAACTTTAACTGCAGCAATCACAACTGTACTTTCTAAAGTAGGTGGAGCAGAAGCTCGTGCTTACGATCAAATCGACGGTGCACCAGAAGAAAGAGAACGTGGTATCACAATCTCTACTGCACACGTAGAATACGAAACTGAAACTCGTCACTATGCACACGTTGACTGCCCAGGACATGCTGACTATGTTAAGAACATGATCACTGGTGCTGCTCAAATGGACGGAGCTATCCTAGTAGTATCTGCTGCTGATGGCCCAATGCCACAAACTCGTGAACACATCCTTCTTTCTCGTCAAGTAGGTGTTCCTTACATCGTAGTATTCATGAACAAATGTGACATGGTTGACGATGAAGAATTACTAGAACTAGTTGAAATGGAAATTCGTGATCTATTATCTGAATACGATTTCCCTGGCGATGACATTCCTGTTATTAAGGGTTCTGCTCTTAAAGCTCTTGAAGGCGAACCTGAATGGGAAGAAAAAATCCATGAATTAATGGCTGAAGTTGACTCTTATATCCCAACTCCAGTTCGTGAAACTGACAAACCTTTCTTAATGCCAATTGAAGATGTATTCTCTATCACTGGTCGTGGAACAGTTGCTACAGGCCGTGTAGAACGTGGTACAGTTAAAGTTGGTGACGTTGTAGAAATTATCGGTCTACAAGAAGAAAACAAATCTACTACTGTAACAGGTGTAGAAATGTTCCGTAAGCTTCTTGACCAAGCTCAAGCTGGAGACAACATCGGTGCACTTCTTCGTGGAGTTGCTCGTGAAGATATCCAACGTGGACAAGTTCTTGCTAAAACAGGTTCTGTTAAAGCTCACTCTAAATTTAAAGCACAAGTTTACGTTCTATCTAAAGAAGAAGGTGGACGTCATACTCCATTCTTCTCAAACTATCGCCCACAATTCTATTTCCGTACAACTGACGTAACTGGAATCATCCAATTACCAGAAGGCGTTGAAATGGTAATGCCTGGCGATAACATTGAAATGACTGTAGAACTTATCGCTCCTATCGCTGTTGAAGAAGGAACTAAGTTCTCTATCCGTGAAGGTGGCCGTACAGTAGGCGCTGGAGCAGTTGCAACAATCATGGAATAATTCAAACGAAAAAAAGCTTAGAGCATATTGTTCTAAGCTTTTTTTATTTGAATAAATTTGTGGACATTCTTACTTCCTGGCTAACGGCTATGGAAGTTTTTTTATTAGATTTTTATCAGCTGAGTAACGAAATAGACATGGATCAAATTGCAAAAAAAATCTCATGCTCTAAGATTGATTTGCTGGCTTGAAATCATGATTCCCTCCATGTATAATAGTTAAAGTGTTCAATAAAGAAAAGATCTATATTTTAGTTGCTTCTTTAGATATTTTAGAGTATAATTTAAATGTTGGTCTTTGACTGCGTTGAAGTGGAAGGTTACCGACACACCCGGCCGCTTTGCCATGGCGCGTGTGAGGAAAATTTCCATGGAGAATGTCTATTTTAAAAATAGGCGAAGAAGGAGGGAAAATAATGGCAAAAGAAAAGATTCGCATTCGTTTAAAAGCATACGATCATCGCATTCTTGATCGTTCTGCGGAGAAAATTGTAGAAACTGCAAAACGTTCTGGTGCAACGGTATCAGGTCCGATTCCGTTACCAACTGAAAAGTCTGTATATACAATTCTTCGTGCTGTGCATAAGTACAAAGATTCTCGTGAGCAGTTTGAAATGCGCACGCATAAACGCTTAATCGACATCGTGAACCCTACTCCACAAACTGTAGATTCACTTATGCGTTTAGATCTACCGTCTGGTGTAGATATCGAAATCAAACTATAAATGAAATAAAATTTAAATTTTAGCAGGAGGTGTGACTCATGACTAAAGGAATCTTAGGAAGAAAGATCGGAATGACTCAAGTATTTGTTGAAAACGGAGAGTTAGTACCAGTAACAGTTATCGAAGCTGCTCCAAACGTAGTTCTTCAAAAGAAAACTACGGAAACTGATGGCTATAACGCTATTCAATTAGGTGTAGACGACAAACGTGAAAAGCTTGCTAACAAACCAGAAGCAGGACATGCGAAAAAAGCAAATACTGCTCCTAAGCGCTTCATTCGCGAATTGCGCGATGCTAACGTTGATGAGTACGAAGTTGGTCAAGAGGTTAAGGTAGAAATTTTCGCACAAGGCGATAAAGTAGATGTAATCGGTACATCAAAAGGTAAAGGGTTCCAAGGTCCTATCAAACGCCACGGACAATCACGTGGACCTATGGCTCACGGATCTCGTTACCATCGTCGTCCAGGTTCAATGGGACCTGTTGCTCCAAACCGTGTATTCAAAGGTAAAAAACTTGCAGGACGTATGGGCGGAGTACAAATTACTGTACAAAATCTAGAAATCGTAAAAGTAGATGCTGAACGCAACCTACTTTTAATTAAAGGTAATGTTCCAGGTGCTAAAAAGTCATTCGTGGTTATCGAAAGCACTGTTAAGGCTGGAAAATAAAAAATAGAAAGGAGGACATCCAATGCCAAAAGTAACGTTATTCAATCAAGGTGGATCACAAGTTGGAGAAGTTGAATTAGCAGATGCTATTTTCGGTATCCAACCTAATGAAGCTGTACTTTTTGATGCTGTGATCATGCAACGTGCATCACTTCGTCAAGGTACACATAAAACAAAAGGTCGTTCGGAAGTACGCGGTGGTGGACGTAAGCCATGGAAACAAAAAGGAACTGGACGCGCTCGTCAAGGTTCTATCCGTTCTCCACAATGGCGTGGTGGTGGTATCGTATTCGGACCAACTCCAAGATCATACGCTTATAAATTACCTAAAAAAGTTCGTCGCTTAGCTGTTAAGTCGGCGTTATCTGCAAAGGTTCTTGAAAACAATGTTATTGTTCTTGAAAGCCTAGTAATCGACGCACCAAAAACAAAAGAAATGTCTTCTGTACTTAAAGGATTGTCTGTAGATAAGAAAGCTCTTATCGTTACTGATGATAGCAACGAAGTAGTTGAATTATCTGCTCGTAACATTCCTGGAGTAACAGTTGTTACTGCTAATAGCGTGAACGTATTAGATGTTCTTTATCATGATACATTAATCATGACGAAATCAGCAGTTGAGAAAATAGAGGAGGTGCTTGCATAATGAAAGATCCTCGTGATATTATTAAGCGCCCGGTTATTACTGAACGTTCTATGGAAGTTACAGCTGAAAAGAAATATACTTTCGATGTTGATGTGAAAGCAAACAAAACGGAAGTAAAACAAGCTGTTGAAGAAATCTTTGGCGTGAAGGTTGAAAAAGTTAACATTATGAACTATAAACCTAAATTTAAACGCGTTGGTCGCTACTCTGGTTTAACAAACCGTCGTAGAAAGGCTATCGTGAAGTTAACTGCCGACAGCAAAGAAATCGAAATCTTCGAAGGTATTTGATTCTAATAGAGAAGGAGGGAAACCGAGATGGCAATTAAGAAGTATAATCCAACATCTAATGGTCGTCGTAATATGACTTCTTTAGATTTTGCTGAAATTACAACTGATACTCCAGAAAAATCATTGCTTAAACCACTAAGCAATAAAGCTGGACGTAACAACCAAGGTAGAATTACTGTACGTCACCAAGGCGGCGGACACAAACGTCAATATCGTGTAATTGATTTTAAACGCGATAAAGATGGAATTCCAGGACGCGTTGCTACGATTGAGTATGATCCAAACCGTTCTGCTAACATTGCATTAATTCATTATGCTGACGGAGAAAAACGTTACATCATTGCTCCTAAGAACCTAGTAGTAGGTATGGAAATTGTGTCTGGCGCTGATGCAGACATTAAAGTGGGTAATGCACTTCCTCTTGTTAACATGCCTGTAGGTACAATGATTCATAATATCGAACTTAAACCTGGTAAAGGTGGACAGTTGGTACGTTCCGCAGGTTCATCTGCACAAGTACTAGGTAAGGAAGGAAAATACGTTTTAGTACGTTTAACTTCCGGCGAAGTTCGTTTAATTTTAGCAACATGCCGTGCTACAGTAGGCCAAGTAGGAAACGAACAACATGAGCTTGTTAACATTGGTAAAGCTGGTCGTTCTCGTTGGTTAGGTAAACGCCCTACCGTTCGTGGTTCTGTAATGAACCCTAATGATCACCCACATGGTGGTGGTGAAGGTCGTGCTCCTATCGGACGTAAGTCTCCAATGAGCCCATGGGGTAAACCGACTCTTGGATACAAAACTCGTAAGAAAAACAAGGCTACTGACAAATTCATTGTTCGTCGTCGTAAAAAATAACGGGGTTGAAGTACGGTTCCTTAGAACCGTACAACAATCACGAAGGGAGGTACAAAAATGGCTCGCAGCTTAAAAAAGGGACCATTTGTCGATGATCACTTAATGAAGAAAATCGAACAATTAAATGGAGCTACTGGTAAACAAGTTATTAAAACTTGGTCTCGTCGTTCCACTATTTTCCCACAATTTATCGGTCATACAATCGCTGTTTATGATGGACGTAAACACGTGCCTGTTTTCGTTACAGAAGACATGGTCGGTCATAAATTAGGTGAATTTGCGCCTACACGTACGTACAAAGGCCATGATGCCGATGATAAGAAAACGAAAAGATAAAGAGAGGAGGAACTTACATGCAAGCTAAAGCAGTAGCGAGAACAGTTCGTATTGCTCCTCGTAAAGTTCGTCTTGTAGTAGATTTAATTCGAGGAAAGCAAGTAGGAGAAGCGATCGCAATCCTTCGCCATACACCAAAAACTGCATCTCCAGTTGTAGAGAAGCTTTTAAATTCTGCAATTGCTAACGCAGAACATAACTATGATATGGATCCTAACAGCTTAGTTGTTAGCGCAACTTTCGTTGATGAAGGTCCAACTTTAAAACGTTTCCGTCCACGTGCTATGGGACGTGCAAGCCAAATTAACAAACGCACTAGCCACATTACAATCGTGGTATCAGAAAAGAAGGAGGGATAATCGATGGGTCAAAAAGTTAATCCGGTCGGTCTTCGCGTCGGCATCATCCGTGATTGGGAATCAAGATGGTATGCTGAAAAAGACTTTGCTGATCTTTTACATGAAGACATTAAGGTTCGCGAATACATCGCTGCTCGTTTAGCGGATGCTGCGGTTTCTAAAGTGGAAATCGAACGTGCTGCAAACCGTGTAAACGTAACAATCCACACTGCGAAACCAGGTATGGTTATTGGTAAAGGTGGTACAGAAGTAGAAGCACTTCGTAAAGCTCTTAACCAATTAACTGGCAAGAGAGTACACATCAACATTTTAGAAATCAAGAGAGCGGATTTAGATGCTAAGCTAGTTGCTGAAAACATCGCTCGTCAATTAGAAAATCGTGTTTCATTCCGTCGTGCGCAAAAGCAAGCAATCCAACGTACTATTCGTTCAGGAGCGCAAGGAATTAAAACTCAAGTTTCTGGTCGTCTTGGTGGAGCTGATATAGCTCGTTCTGAATCTTACAGTGAAGGTACTGTTCCACTTCATACTCTTCGCGCTGACATTGATTATGCTACTGCAGAAGCAGACACAACATACGGTAAGCTTGGCGTAAAAGTATGGATCTACCGTGGAGAAGTTCTTCCTACTAAAAAGAAAGCTTCTGAGGAAGGAGGAAACTAAACATGTTAATGCCTAAACGCGTTAAATATCGTAGAGAACATCGTGGCAAAATGCGCGGCAAAGCAAAGGGCGGTACTGAAGTTCATTTCGGTGAATTTGGTCTTCAAGCTCTTGAAGCACATTGGATTACGAATCGTCAAATCGAAGCTGCTCGTCGTGTAATGGTTCGTTACATGAAACGTGGCGGTCAAGTTTGGATTAAAATTTTCCCTTCTAAGCCTTACACTGCAAAGCCATTAGAAGTACGGATGGGTTCCGGTAAAGGGGCTCCTGAAGGTTGGGTAGCAGTTGTTAAGCCTGGTAAGGTTATGTTTGAAATTGCTGGTGTATCGGAAGAAATAGCTCGCGAAGCATTACGTTTAGCAAGCCACAAGCTTCCAATTAAAACGAAGATTGTAAAACGTATAGAAAATGGTGGTGAAGCAAATGAAAAGTAATGAAATTCGTGATTTAACCACTGCCGAAATTGAACAAAAAGTTAAGACGTTAAAGGAAGAATTATTTAACCTTCGCTTCCAACTTGCTACAGGTCAACTTGAAAATACTGCTCGCATTCGTGAAGTACGTAAAGCGATCGCTCGTATGAAAACTGTAGTTCGTGAAAGAGAAATTGGAATTAACGGATAAAATTTGAGGGGAGGTTTGCATGGTGAGCGAACGCAACCAACGTAAAGTTTACACTGGACGTGTTGTTTCTGACAAAATGGATAAAACGATCACTGTTTTAGTTGAAACTTACAAGACTCATTCACTATATGGTAAACGCGTAAAATACTCTAAAAAGTACAAAACGCATGACGAGCAAAACCAAGCAAAAATCGGCGATATCGTTAAGATTATGGAAACTCGTCCGCTATCTGCAACGAAGCGTTTCCGTTTAATAGAAATCGTTGAAGAAGCAGTTATTATTTAATAGACGACTCGGATAAATAAGAAATCCGAAGGGAGGTTTCATAGCATGATCCAACAAGAAACTCGTTTGAAAGTTGCTGATAATTCTGGTGCCCGTGAACTATTAACAATTAAAGTACTAGGCGGCTCTGGTCGCAAGTTTGCTAACATTGGTGATGTCATCGTGGCTTCTGTTAAACAAGCAACACCAGGTGGCGTTGTTAAAAAAGGTGATGTTGTTAAAGCGGTTATCGTTCGTACAAAGAGCGGTGCACGCCGTGTAGACGGATCTTACATCCGTTTCGACGAAAATGCAGCAGTTATCATTAAAGATGATAAGAGTCCTCGTGGAACTCGTATCTTTGGACCAGTTGCCCGTGAATTGCGTGATAACAATTTCATGAAAATCGTTTCTTTAGCTCCGGAAGTTTTATAATTTAAAGTATTGCCTTTCTAAGGAGGTGCACAAGCAAGATGCATGTAAAAAAAGGTGACAAAGTACAAGTAATCACTGGTAAAGACAAAGGAAAACAAGGCGTAATTTTAGCATCTTTTCCTAAACAAAGCCGTGTCATTGTTGAGGGCGTTAACATCGTTAAAAAGCACTCCAAGCCATCTCAATTAAATCCACAAGGTGGAATTGAGACGAAGGAAGCACCAATCCATGTATCTAATGTAATGCCATTAGATCCAAAAACAGGTGAACCTACTCGTGTAGGTTATAAAGAAGTGGACGGTAAGAAGGTTCGTGTAGCGATTAAATCTGGTGAAGCACTAGATAAATAATAAATTTTTTTCGAAAGGAGGTCCCTTCATTGAATCGCCTTAAAGAAAAGTTCCAAAAAGAAATTTCAGCTGCTCTAATGGGCAAGTTTAATTATAAATCCGTTATGGAAGTACCTAAGCTTGAAAAAATCGTGATTAACATGGGTGTTGGCGATGCAGTATCAAACTCTAAAGCATTAGATAATGCAGTAGAAGAGTTAACTATGATCGCTGGTCAAAAGCCAGTTATTACACGTGCAAAGAAATCAATCGCTGGATTCCGTCTTCGTGAAGGAATGCCGATTGGTGCGAAAGTTACGTTACGTGGAGAACAAATGTATGAGTTTTTCGAAAAACTAATCTCTGTTTCATTACCTCGTGTACGTGATTTTCACGGTGTTTCTAAAAAATCTTTTGATGGTCGCGGTAACTACACTCTAGGTATTAGAGAACAGTTAATCTTCCCTGAAATTGAGTATGATAAGGTCAGCAAAGTACGCGGTATGGATATCGTTATCGTAACAACTGCGAACACTGACGAAGAAGGCCGTGAATTGTTAGCACAATTCGGCGTACCTTTCCAAAAATAATGGAAGCAAGCACGAAGTAGAGGAGGCGAAAACGTGGCTAAAAAATCAATGATTGCGAAGCAAAAACGCGCTCCAAAGTTTAAAGTGCAAGAGTATACGCGCTGCGAACGTTGCGGTCGTCCACACTCTGTATACCGTAAATTCAAACTTTGTCGTATTTGTTTCCGTGAATTAGCGTATAAAGGTCAAATTCCAGGTATTAAGAAAGCAAGTTGGTAAAACCCGAAAATGGGAAGGAGGTAACATAAATGGTGATGACAGATCCTATTGCAGATATGCTTACTCGCATCCGTAATGCGAATATGGTACGTCACGATAAATTAGAAGTTCCAGCTTCTAATGTTAAGAAGGAAATTGCAGAAATCTTAAAACGTGAAGGTTTCGTTCGCGATGTAGAATACATTGAGGATAACAAGCAAGGTATCCTTCGTATTTTCTTGAAATATGGTCCAAGTAACGAACGCGTAATCACTGGATTAAAGCGTATTAGTAAACCAGGCCTTCGTGTATATGCAAAAGCTGACGAAGTACCTCGCGTACTTAATGGATTAGGTATTGCAATCGTTTCTACATCTCAAGGTGTTATGACAGACAAAGAAGCTCGTCAAGCACAAACAGGTGGAGAAGTCGTAGCATACGTTTGGTAATTTTTGAAACGAATGGAGGTGTGACATATGTCTCGTATTGGTAAAAAGATTCTTGAAATCCCTGCAGGCGTAACAATTACAGTTGACGAACATAATACTGTAACAGTTAAAGGACCTAAAGGTGAACTTACTCGTGTTTTTCACGCTGACATGCTTATTAAAATAGAAGATAATACTCTTACAGTAGAGCGTCCTTCTGATGATAAAGCTCATCGTGCTCTTCACGGAACAACTCGTTCTTTAATCGGAAACATGGTGGAAGGAGTTACAAACGGCTTCCAACGTGGTCTTGAATTAATCGGGGTAGGTTACCGTGCACAAAAGCAAGGTAAGAAACTTGTACTTAACGTTGGTTACTCTCATCCGGTTGAATTTGATCCTGAAGAAGGAATTGAAATCGATGTTCCTGCAAACACAAAGATTGTTATTAAAGGGATCGACAAGCAACGTGTTGGTGAAGTAGCTGCTAATATCCGTGCCGTTCGTGCTCCAGAGCCATATAAAGGTAAGGGTATTCGTTATGAAGGCGAATTTGTTCGTCGTAAAGAAGGTAAAACAGCTAAGTAATTTCGTTAAGTGATAGGAAAGGAGTGACATAAATGATTACGAAGCCTGATAAAAATGCTACTCGTAAGAAGAGACATGCTCGTGTACGTGCAAAGCTTACAGGTACAGCTGAACGTCCACGTTTAAATGTATATCGTTCGAATCAACACATTTATGCACAAGTAATTGACGATGTAAATCGTGTTACATTAGCAAGTGCATCTACACTTGATAAAGAGCTTTCTTTTGAAGGTACTAGCAATATTGCAGCAGCTACAACTATCGGAGAAGCAGTTGCAAAACGTGCTATTGAAAAAGGCGTTAAAGAAGTCGTATTTGATCGCGGCGGATATATTTACCACGGTCGTGTTAAAGCACTAGCTGAAGCTGCACGCGAAGCTGGATTACAATTTTAATGGTCAAAGGAGGGAAAATAGATGCGTAATATTGACCCAAGCAAGTTAGAACTTGAAGAACGTGTAGTAACGATTAACCGTGTTGCGAAGGTTGTTAAGGGTGGACGTCGTTTTCGTTTCGCTGCATTGGTTGTTGTTGGAGATAAGAACGGTCATGTAGGTTTCGGTACTGGGAAAGCACAAGAAGTTCCTGATGCAATCCGTAAGGCTATCGAAGATGCTAAGAAAAACTTAATTTCTGTACCACTTGTTGGAACAACGATTCCACACGTAATCCTAGGCCAATTTGGAGCTGGATCTGTATTCTTAAAACCTGCTGCAGAAGGTACTGGAGTAATCGCTGGTGGTCCAGTTCGTGCGGTACTTGAGTTAGCAGGAGTGCAAGATATCCTATCTAAATCTTTAGGATCTAATACACCAATTAACATGGTTCGTGCTACAATTAGCGGCTTAAACAACCTAAAGAGCGCTAACGAAGTAGCAAAATTGCGTGGAAAATCTGTAGAAGAGCTATTAGGCTAATAATAAGGAGGGAAATGAAATGGCAAAATTAGAAATCACCCTCACTCGTAGTATAATTGGTCGTCCGCAAGATCAACGCGCAACAGTAGAAGCTCTAGGCTTACGCAAGCTTCAACAAACTGTAGTGAAAGAAGATACTCCTTCTATGCGCGGTATGATCACAAAAGTTTCTCATCTTGTAACAGTTAAAGAAGCTTAATTATCAATTTTACTATAAGGAGGTGCCTAAGAATGAAACTTCACGAATTAAAACCTGCTGAAGGTTCTCGTAAGAATCGTAACCGTGTCGGCCGCGGTATCGGTTCTGGTAACGGTAAAACAGCTGGTAAAGGTCATAAAGGACAAAATGCTCGTTCAGGTGGAGGCGTTCGTCTTGGATTTGAAGGTGGTCAAACACCATTATTCCGTCGTCTGCCAAAACGTGGATTCACGAATATTAACCGTAAGGAATTCGTAATCGTGAATCTTGACGCATTAAATCGCTTTGAAGATGGTACAGAAGTAACACCTGAATTATTACTTGAAACAAGAGTAATTAGTAAAGTAAACAATGGTGTTAAAATTCTTGCAAACGGTAAGTTAGAAAAGAAGCTTACTGTTAAAGCTCACAAGTTCTCTTCAACTGCGGTAGAAGCAATTGAAGCAGCTGGTGGCAAAACTGAGGTGATCTAATGTTTCGCACAATCTCCAACTTTATGCGCGTTGCTGAGATAAGACGTAAGATTTTATTCACCCTTGCTATGTTGGTCGTTTTTCGCATCGGGACTTTCATTCCGGTGCCAAACGTCAACGCAAATGTTTTAAAAACAGCAGACTCATTAAATGCACTAGGTATATTAAATACATTTGGTGGCGGAGCCTTGAAGAACTTTTCAATCTTTGCAATGGGGATTATGCCTTACATTACTTCATCCATTATTGTACAGCTCTTACAAATGGATGTAGTTCCAAAGTTTACAGAGTGGAAAAACCAAGGTGAGATGGGACGTCGTAAATTAAATCAATTTACTCGTTACTTTACGATCATCTTAGCCTTTGTGCAAGCGATTGGTATGTCCATTGGATTTAACAATTTAGCAAACGGACAATTGATTTCAAATCCAGGTTGGACTACGTATTTGTTAATTGCAGTCGTGTTAACGGCTGGCACAGCATTTTTGGTGTGGCTAGGGGAACAAATCACAGCAAAAGGAGTAGGGAATGGTATTTCCATTATCATTTTTGCGGGGATTGTTGCTGCAATTCCAAATATCGCCAACCAGGTTTATATTCAGCAGTTTCAAAATGCTGGAGACCAAGCATTCTTAAGTGTTTTGAAGCTTATTATAATCCTAGTAGCTATATTAGCAGTCGTTGTTGGTGTTATCTATATCCAGCAAGCGACACGGAAAATTCCGATTCAGTACGCAAAAAGTACTGCAGGAAGTAACCCATATGGTAGTGGTGTGCAAAATACACACTTACCATTAAAGGTAAATAGCGCCGGTGTAATTCCAGTTATTTTCGCTGTATCTTTCTTGATTACACCACCAACAATTGCTCAGTTTTTTCCACAGTATGCTGTATCGCAATGGATTATTCAGAACTTTAACTATTCTCATCCTGTGGGAATGATCGTATATGTTGCATTAATTATTGCCTTTACGTATTTCTATGCATTCGTTCAAGTCAATCCTGAACAGATGGCTGAAAATCTAAACAAGCAAGGCGGGTATATTCCAGGTATTCGCCCAGGTAAGAATACGGAACAATACTTAACAAAAACCTTGTATCGTTTAACGTTCGTAGGTGCATTCTTCCTTGCAGCAATTGCAATTCTGCCTGTTATATTCATTAAAATAGCTAATCTCCCACCTTCTGCACAAATTGGTGGAACGAGTTTGCTCATCGTAATCGGTGTTGCATTAGAGACAATGAAGCAGCTAGAAAGCCAGTTAGTAAAGCGCCATTACAAAGGCTTTATTAAAGAATGAGGTGCCTGGGAAGGCTTTCTTCCCTTCATGCTCATTATATAGGGGGAATAAAGATGAATCTTATTTTAATGGGATTGCCTGGTGCCGGAAAAGGCACACAAGCTGAACGGATTGTTGCTGAGTATAAGATCCCGCACATTTCCACAGGAGATATGTTTCGCGCTGCAATTAAGGAAGGCACTGAACTTGGATTACAAGCAAAGTCCTTTATGGATAAAGGAGAGCTTGTACCAGATGAAGTAACGATCGGTATCGTTCGTGAACGTTTAAGCAAAGAGGATTGTAAGAAAGGTTTTTTGCTTGACGGTTTTCCAAGAACTGTAGCACAAGCTTCTGCTCTTGAAGAGATTATGCAAGATCTTGGCAAGAAAATTGACTATGTATTAAACATTCAAGTTAATCCTGATCTGTTGCTTAAACGGCTTACAGGTAGACGAATTTGTAAGAGCTGCGGTTCTACGTATCATTTAATTTTCAATCCTCCTCATAATGAAGGAGTTTGTGATAAATGTGGTGGAGAACTTTATCAACGCTCTGATGATAATGAAGAAACAGTTGCAAACCGTTTAGAAGTAAATATGAAACAAACTCAGTATTTACTCGACTTCTACGGAGAGCTTGGTTATGTTAGAAGTATTAACGGTGAGCAGGAGATTGATACTGTATTTGCAGACATTCGTGAGCTTGTTAGCAAATTAGTGTAATCTACTCAAACACGTTAGCATCAACATTGATTCTAACTGTAATGGATATTAGATAGTTGCTGTATGGACGTATCCGGTCGGAAAGATTTTAGAATCTGTTCAAAAAGCTTCTTGATGTTACAGAGAAATCGTTGTATCTTGGTTTGGAGCACGCAAATTCTATCAAACGGCTTCTGATAATTCTTGCCTGGGATTTTTTCCATCGTAAGAGGGTATGTCAGGTTTGAAATTGGGCAACACTGACATGAAACTTGTTATATTTTATATTTCTGGTTTTGTCTTTGGATCCAAGAAAAATGGTCATTTGCACTCCAGCCTATGTTTGATCAAGGATGACGATATGTGAAACCATTGTCTTACGTGACATTGGTGCCAAGTAGCTTACCTCTCCGAGATTTCAGGGCAGTCTAGACGCTTACTGATTTGAAGAAGGGAGAACATGGAATGGCTAAAGATGATGTAATTGAAATTGAAGGCAAAGTTGTTGAAACACTACCAAACGCTATGTTTAAAGTAGAATTAGAAAATGGGCACATCATATTGGCTCACGTGTCTGGTAAAATTCGTATGAATTTCATTCGTATTTTACCTGGTGATAAAGTTACGGTAGAATTATCACCGTACGACTTGAATCGTGGACGTATTACGTACCGTTTTAAATAATAATAGCACTCCGTAATCTTTAAGGAGGTTAGAGATATGAAAGTAAGACCATCTGTCAAACCAATCTGTGAAAAATGTAAAGTTATTCGCAGAAGAGGCAAAGTAATGGTTATCTGTGAAAATCCTAAACATAAGCAAAAACAAGGATAATTGAAGGAGGTGTAGTAGAATGGCTCGTATTGCAGGTGTAGATATTCCTCGCGACAAGCGCGTCGTAATTTCTTTAACATATGTATACGGTATCGGTCGCCCCACTGCAGAACAAGTTTTAGCAGAAGCTGGTGTGTCTGAAGATACTAGAGTTCGTGATTTAACAGAAGAAGAATTAGGTAAAATCCGTGATATCATTGATCGTCTAAAAGTAGAAGGTGACCTTCGTCGTGAAGTATCCCTAAACATTAAACGTTTAATGGAAATCGGTTCTTTTCGTGGTTTACGCCACCGCCGTGGTTTACCAGTTCGTGGACAAAATACGAAAAACAATGCACGTACGCGTAAAGGTCCTCGTCGTACAGTAGCGAATAAGAAGAAATAAGTAAGTAAAGGAGGTTGAACATCAATGGCACGCAAAACAAATACTCGTAAACGTCGTGTGAGAAAGAATATTGAAGCTGGTATCGCCCACATTCGTTCTACTTTCAACAACACAATCGTAACAATTACAGACGTTCATGGTAATGCACTTTCTTGGTCCAGTGCAGGTGCACTTGGATTCCGTGGCTCTCGTAAGTCTACACCATTCGCAGCACAAATGGCTGCTGAAACAGCTGCAAAAACATCTATGGAACATGGTTTAAAAACATTAGAGGTAACAGTTAAGGGTCCTGGCGCTGGTCGTGAAGCTGCTATTCGTGCGCTTCAAGCAGCAGGTTTAGAAGTAACAGCAATCCGTGACGTTACTCCAGTACCTCATAACGGATGTCGTCCGCCAAAACGTCGCCGTGTGTAGTTTTTCTGTATAGATTTTCTTACATTGTCTATAATGGGATATGATACAATATTTTTGAAAATTACTTACAGAAACATCGCTTTGTCTTGCACAATCGGGAACTGCCTAAGGGGGACTTTCGGTTAGACAATACCTATTGTCTAGCCGGGGTTTCGACGTTTTGAAGGAGGGCTGAATATATGATCGAAATTGAGAAACCGAAAATCGAAACGGTTGAAATTAACGAGGATGTTAAGTACGGTAAATTCGTTATCGAGCCACTTGAGCGTGGATATGGTACTACTCTAGGGAATTCCCTACGTCGTATTCTTCTATCCTCACTCCCTGGTGCTGCTGTAACCTCTATCCAAGTTGACGGAGTATTACATGAATTTTCTACAATTGAGGGCGTTGTGGAAGATGTCACAATGATTATCTTAAACATTAAGAAATTAGCTCTTAAAATCTACTCCGACGAAGAAAAAACACTTGAGATTGATGTACAGGGGCAAGATACTGTCACAGCTGCAGATATTACTCACGATAGCGATGTAGAAATCTTAAATCCTGATTTGCACATTGCAACGTTAGCAAAAGACGCACATTTCCGCATGCGTTTAACTGCAAAGCGCGGTCGTGGTTATACACCAGCTGATGCAAATAAGGGAGAAGATCAACCAATAGGTGTTATTCCTATTGATTCAATTTATACTCCAATTTCTCGCGTTACGTATACGGTTGAAAATACGCGCGTTGGACAAGTGGCGAATTATGATAAATTGACTCTCGATGTTTGGACGGATGGAAGCATCGGGCCAAAAGAAGCAATATCATTAGGCGCTAAAATCATGACGGAGCATTTGAATATATTCGTTGGCTTAACAGACGAAGCGCAAAATGCTGAAATCATGGTTGAAAAAGAAGAAGATCAAAAAGAGAAAGTTCTAGAAATGACAATTGAGGAATTGGATCTTTCTGTTCGTTCTTATAACTGTTTAAAACGTGCTGGTATTAACACAGTACAGGAGCTTGCTAACAAGACAGAAGAAGATATGATGAAAGTACGTAACTTAGGACGTAAATCCTTAGAAGAAGTAAAGCATAAGCTAGAAGAACTTGGTTTAGGCTTACGAAAAGACGACTAAGGTTTCTTTGTTTTGTTATAAACCAACGAAGGAGGGAACTACGAATGGCATACAGAAAATTAGGCCGTACAAGCGCGCAACGTAAAGCTATGCTACGTGACTTGACTACAGACTTAATCATTAACGAGCGTATTCAAACGACTGAAACTCGTGCGAAGGAACTTCGTTCTGTCGTAGAAAAAATGATTACTTTAGGTAAACAAGGAGATCTTCACTCTCGTCGCCAAGCAGCTGCTTACGTTCGTAACGAAGTTGCAAATGAAGAAACAAAGCAAGATGCAGTGCAAAAATTATTTGCAGACATCGCTCCACGCTACACAGACCGTCAAGGTGGATACACTCGTATCGCTAAGATCGGTCCTCGTCGCGGTGACGGTGCTCCAATGGTAATTATTGAACTTGTTTAAATGATAGATAATGAAAGGGCAGGACAGTGCTTTTTAAGGTACTGATCACAGCCCTTTTTTTGTATACACTGTTTTATTGATAGTTGGTTCTTATCCATAGGAAAGGATTTTGCTGTTTGTTTAGATAGGAACTAACATAGCCACAGAATTTTTATATCTAAAGAGAAAAGAGTTCCCTAGGGCTAGTGCTAAATAATTCGGCTATACATATCGATGTCATTTTATAATATTTCTTAGGAAATAATACGAGAGGGTGTCGTAATTTTGAAACGGGAGAAGCTTCGTATAGATCAATTATCCTTTCAATATCCGCGTTCAGAATACAATGCCTTACAGGAGGTATCCCTTTCCATTTATGAAGGAGAATGGGTTTCCATCATAGGGCAAAACGGCTCAGGTAAGTCTACGCTGGCAAAACTATTAAATGGTTTATTGCTTCCTACATCCGGTCGTATTATAGCGAATGGTGACATTGTCCTATCCGAGGAAACCATTTGGGACATTCGTAAGCAAATCGGAATGGTATTTCAAAACCCAGATAATCAGTTTGTTGGAACGACGGTAAAGGATGACGTGGCGTTTGGATTAGAAAACTTAGGTATACCACGTGAAGATATGGCCCGGCGTATGGATTATGCCCTGTCGTTAGTAGGCATGAATGATTTCATAGACCAGGAGCCGCATTCGTTATCCGGTGGTCAAAAACAGCGTGTTGCTATTGCTAGTGTATTAGCACTTGAACCTTCTATCCTTATTTTGGACGAAGCTACTTCTATGCTTGATCCAAAGGGTCGAAAGGAAGTGGTTGATACAGTTCGTCATTTAGTACAAACGAAGGGTATAACCGTTCTTTCAATTACGCATGATTTGGAAGAGGCTGCACAATCTGACCGAATTATCGTGTTAAACAAAGGAAATTTAGAGATTGAAGGCACTCCTGAACAAGTATTTGCGCATGCAAATGATCTTTGGCAAATCGGATTAGATGTTCCCTTTTCTGTGAAATTAACGGATCTATTAAAGCGAAATGGAATCGATGTAACGGACATGCATTTGACAATGGAAAGTTTGGTGAACGAGCTTTGGACATTATATTCGAAAAGGTAGAGCATCGTTATCAACGAAATACGCCGTTTGAACGATTAGCGATCTATGATATTAACGTCTCCATTGAGGGCGGAAAATATTACGCGATGATTGGTCATACGGGATCAGGAAAGTCGACTATGATTCAGCATTTAAACGGACTACTGCAACCAACAGAAGGAACCGTACAAATTGGAGATTTCACGATTTCTTCAACTAAGAAAGAAAAGAAGTTAAAGCCTTTACGAAAACGGGTAGGTGTAGTCTTTCAGTTTCCGGAGCATCAGCTCTTTGAGGAAACGGTAGAAAAAGACATATGCTATGGCCCGCGAAATTTCGGCATGGGTGAAAAAAAGGCGAAGGAAAAAGCATCTGAAGTTTTGCAAATGGTAGGATTATCTGCAGATCTATTATCGAAATCACCATTTGAACTGAGCGGCGGACAGATGCGACGAGTGGCGATTGCCGGTGTACTTGCGATGTCTCCTGAAATTCTTGTATTAGATGAGCCAACTGCTGGCTTAGATCCGAAAGGGCAGAGAGATCTAATGAAGATGTTTTACAATCTTCATAAAGAGCATGGCATTACGGTTGTTCTCGTTACGCATAATATGGAGGATGCGGCTGCTTACGCAGATCAAATTATTGTTATGCATAAAGGAACGGTTTTATTAAAAGGAACGCCTGAAGAGGTATTTGCACAGGGAGAGCAGCTTGAACAGATTGGTGTATCTCTACCAATTACTTTGCAATATAAACAAATAATTGAAGAGAAATTTGGAGTTATCTTACCATCTACACTGCTCACAATGGATCATTTAGCAGAGGAAGTAGTAAAAATTATGAAAAAAGGAGAAGCTTGAACATGCAACAGCTTATTATAGGAAAGTATATTCCAGGGCAATCTTTTGTTCATCAGCTTGATCCAAGAGCTAAGCTAACAATCGTTTTCTTATACGTTTTCATCGTTTTTTTAGCGAATAATGTAGCTTCTTATAGTTTATTACTCGTGTTTTCACTCCTTCCTCTCTTATTATCTCGTGTACCCGTACGCTATATAGCAGGTGGATTAAAGCCTGTACTTTGGATCATTCTGTTTACGTTTTTTCTCCACCTTTTTACTACACCAGGAGGAGCTGTCTTGTTTCACTTTGGCATCATTTCCATTTATCAAAAGGGCTTAGAGCAAGGCATTTTCATATCCTTGCGATTTCTCGTCATCATTCTTATTACTACATTATTAACTCTAACAACTACACCGATTGAAATTACCGATGGAATGGAATCATTGCTTCATCCATTTAAACGATTTGGAATTCCTGTTCATGAAATTGCACTGATGATGTCCATATCGCTACGGTTTATACCGACTTTGATGGAAGAGACAGAGAAAATTATGAAAGCGCAAGCATCACGTGGCACTGATTTTTCAGGAGGACCCATTGGCGACCGTTTAAGGGCTGTTGTATCGTTGCTTGTTCCCTTGTTTATTAATGCATTTAGACGGGCTGAAGATTTAGCGATTGCAATGGAGGCGAGAGGCTACCGAGGAGGAGAGGGACGAACGAAATTTCGTCAGCTTCTTTGGAAACGAAAGGACACTGCAGCACTTTGTAGTTTATTACTCCTCACAGTACTATTACTTTTAACACGATGGTGAACACAATGGAACGAATAAAATGTACGATTATGTATGATGGAACAAATTTTTGCGGTTATCAAATCCAGAACAAACAACGTACGGTTCAGTTTGTAATTGAGGATGTATTACAAAAAATCCATAAAGGAACAAATGTTCGTATTTATGCGTCGGGCAGGACAGACGCAACGGTTCATGCTAGAGGCCAGGTGATTCATTTTGATACTCCGCTTCATTTAAAGGAGGAGCGATGGCTGGCAGCTCTCAATTCTCAGTTACCGGAGGATGTGGCAGTGAGAATAGTAGAAAAGGTTAGCGATGACTTTCATGCACGCTTTGGGGTTATGCGTAAAGAATATCGCTACTTTGTTCATCTTTCCCGGTATAGAGATGTGTTTAAGCGACAGTATGCTTATCAGGTTCCGTACCAGCTCCAGCTAGATAAAGTTCGCGAAGCGATCCCCCATTTTATTGGTACCCATGATTTCACCTCGTTTTGTTCAGCTAAAACAGAGATCGAGGATAAAGTGCGAACGATTTATACATTAGAAATGATTGAGCAGGAAAATGAGCTTGTTTTTCGCTTTGTTGGAGATGGGTTTCTTTATAATATGGTACGAATTGTGGTAGGTACTTTACTAGACATTGGCCAAGGAAAAATCGAGCCAAGTCAGATCCCCCATATTCTCGAAATGCGTGATAGACGCCTTGCAGGTAAGACCGCTCCGGGTCATGGACTGTATTTATGGCAAGTTACGTATAACAACTAATCCTGGCGTAACATTTGCTTGACATTGCTATCTCTTAACGATATCATAACATATGGTATTGTTTCTAAAACCACGATTAGCCCCGGAAATTAATCGTGTTTAAGATAAACAATGAATAGTAACGATAAATAACAAGTAGGAGGGAAATCCACATGCGTACGACTTTCATGGCAAAAGCTAGCGAAGTTGAGCGTAAATGGTATGTGATCGATGCTGAAGGTAAAACTTTAGGTCGTCTTGCAACTGAAGTTGCATCCATTTTGCGCGGAAAAAACAAACCAACTTTTACACCAAACGTTGACACTGGTGATCATGTAATTATTCTTAACGCTGAAAAAGTACATTTAACAGGTAACAAGTTGAACGGTAAAATTTATTATCGTCACAGCATGCATCCAGGCGGATTAAAACAAAGAACAGCTCTAGAAATGCGTACTAACTATCCTGTACAAATGATCGAAAGAGCAGTTAAAGGCATGCTTCCAAAGAACAGCTTAGGTGCCCAAATGATTAAAAAATTAAAAGTGTATGCTGGTACTGAGCATCCACACGAAGCACAAAAACCTGAAGTTTACGAACTTCGCGGATAATAGATTAAAGGAGGGTTTATATTGGCACAGGTACAATACTATGGTACTGGACGTCGTAAGAGTTCAGTTGCGCGTGTACGCTTAGTTCCTGGCGAAGGACGCGTTATCATCAACGGTCGTGAATTTGAAAACTATATTCCATTTGCTGCATTACGTGAAGTTGTAAAACAACCTCTAGTAATTACAGAAACTCTAGGCAACTATGATGTTCTTGTTAACGTAAGCGGCGGCGGTTACACTGGTCAAGCTGGTGCAATTCGTCACGGTATTTCAAGAGCACTTCTAAAAGCAGATCCAGAATACCGTTTACCACTAAAACGTGCTGGATTGTTAACTCGTGATGCACGTATGAAAGAACGTAAGAAATACGGTCTTAAAGGCGCTCGTCGCGCACCTCAATTCTCAAAACGTTAATTTTATATTACGTTTCAAGGCTCTCAACCTGTATTGGTTGGGAGTCTTTTTTTTGCCTGCATTTTGTTATGGACAGGGCTTAGAGCTTTATTGGAATATTTTAATTCGAATCATCTGTACAAACTCGCTCAAAATATTGGATAGGGAGGTGAATTCGTTGACAGTTATTACAACGATGAAACAACGACGAAACGAAAAGCAACGTAGGTTTGAGCGAAGAATACTTCGGGACCTTACCCTTCCTTATCTTCGAAAACGAGTGCGTAGTACTTTTTTCCCGTACGTACCTCTTTATAATGCCTTTGAAGAATATTGTATGGAGGTGGCCATCGAAGCCTATTTACTTGGAGGAAAGTATAGTAAATTTGGCTATCTTGGTGAATCCTATATAGATGTAAAGCACCGTTCTCAATTAGAAGAGCAGCGTTTAGCGGATTCATTGTTTGATTTTCTTACGTTTAGCCCGAATCAAATTCCGGAACATGATGCGTTGTATGATGTATGTCAGGCATATATTTCATTTTGGTGGAAGGAAGGCTTTGACAAGGGAGAACGAAGTTACAAACTTCGTCTTCCGTAACTATTCATAATCCTGCATCTTGTCCCATATAAGTAAGTATAGGACTAGCAGGAGGGAAAAGTATGAGGAAATTTAAAATCATGTCCATAGCTGTAGCAAGTATTCTCTTCATTCTTCTCATACGGCAGGAATTTCAAAGTACAGAGACCTGGAAGCCTTGGAACTTGCCTTTAACAGGAAAGATTATTGTCTTAGATGCTGGACATGGAGGACCTGATGGCGGGGCTGTCGGGGGAAGTGATATCATTGAGAAAGACATTACATTATCAATTACAAAAAAAGTACAGGATTTTCTGCAGGAGCAAGGTGCCCTTGTCATCTTAACAAGGGATGAGGATGAGGATCTAGCAGATAAAGATACGAAAGGGTATAGCCGAAGAAAAGTAGAGGATTTACGTAACCGAGTGAAACTTATTAATGACTCAGGCTCAGATTTATTTGTAAGTATCCATTTAAATGCAATTCCAATTAGCAACTCAACGGGAGCACAAACCTTCTACAATCGTTCATTTGTAGAAAATGAACGAGTGGCAAAATTCATACAAGCAGAATTACGAACGAGTCTTGAGAATACGACACGCTTGGCAAAACCGATTAGCCACGTATACTTACTAAAGCATGCACAGACTCCTGGGGTATTAGTAGAAGCTGGATTTTTATCAAATGTGAATGAACGCTATATGCTAAACACCGATAAATATCAGCAGAAAGTAGCGGCCGCTATTTACAGAGGAATTCTTCGTTATTTTACTGAAAAAGGAAACCCTCCCGATTGATACGCGGGAGGGTTTTCAATAGTCAGTCAATAGAATTATTGGTATACTGGAAATGAAAACGCATTATCGACTCGGGGTAGAGCCAGATACGTTTAATAATGAACAGGTGGTGGATTTTTTACATGGTAACGAAGGAACAAGTGGAACAAGTATTAGAACAAGTGGTTGATCCGTTTTTACATAAAACATTAAAGGATACGAATGCAATTCGGGAAATTAGTGTGAAGCCTGAAAAAGAGCATGTGAGTGTTAAAATTGCGATTGTTAAAACAGGTACAGCTGAGCAAATGCAATTGCAAGCTGAAGTTGTAAACCTAGTAAAAGAACTAGGAGTACAAACTGTAGGGCTTCGTTTTACGGAATTTACAGAAGAAGAGCTACAGGCGATCGGTACACCACAAGAACAAGAACCAAACACATTATTAGCTAAAGGCTCAAAAACAGTTTTCTTAGCCATTGCAAGTGGTAAAGGAGGCGTAGGGAAATCTACTGTTTCTGTTAACCTAGCGATCGCTTTAGCACGCCTTGGCAAAAAGGTTGGTATTATCGATGCCGATATTTATGGCTTTAGTGTACCAGATATGATGGGAATTACGAATCGACCTGTTGTTCGAGGAGAACGAATTATTCCGGTTGAACGATTAGGTGTAAAGGTTATTTCAATGGGTTTCTTTGTTGAGGATAATGCACCTGTTATTTGGCGCGGACCTATGCTAGGAAAAATGTTAAATCATTTCTTTACAGAGGTTGAATGGGGCGATTTAGATTATCTTGTGCTGGATTTACCACCAGGAACAGGGGATGTAGCATTAGATGTTCACTCTATGCTTCCTGCTTGTAATGAAATTATCGTGACAACACCACATCCAACAGCAGCATTTGTGGCAGCGCGTGCAGGTGCAATGGCGCTTCGTACAGAGCATAAAATTGTTGGTGTTGTGGAAAATATGTCTTACTTTGAAAGCAAATTAACGGGAGAGAAAGAGTATGTGTTTGGTAAAGGCGGCGGCAAAAAATTAGCTGAAGACTTACAAACGAAGCTTTTAGGCCAAATCCCACTTGAACAACCAGATTGGAATAAAGAAGATTTTGCTCCATCTGTTTATGATGAACAACATCAAATTGGGCAAATCTACAATCAAATTGCAGGTAATGTCATTGAAGCAACATCTGCTTTACGTAAATAACCTCATCCTAGGATGAGGTTATTTTTATGTAGGCAGCTTTCCCAAAAGTAGGGGAGAAAAACCCCTACTTGGGAAGCTCCACTTAACTGCTTGGTTTTGTTTCAGAGCCGGAGCTACCGCCACCACTTTTCTGCTGCATCGCTTTGGAAAGTGTATCAATCATTTTTGATTGGAAGAGCGGGCTACTTGCCGTTTCATTTATGACTTGCTGAACGTACTTGCGATAGTCTGTGCTTTGCATTACATTAAGCATAATTTTCTCAACATCTGGGTTCTTCATAATATCTGTTAGGCCCTTTTGATAATCAGGGTCCTTTAGCAATGTTTTCATTAGATTGGTTTGTTCCTTCTCCATGCTTTTTGCAAAGGTTGTGGCAAACTGCGGGTCACTAAAGGCTTTTTGCCAAAACTTCTGCCCTTGATCAGATAGCAAGACATCCCCGATTGTTTTTTTAACAACAGCTTCATCTAAAACAAGTTCATTTTTGACTTTATCATCCGCTAAAACGGATTGAATTGCTTTTTTTCCATCGTCTGTTTTTAATATGTCGACAATCATTTTTTTTGTTTGATCATATCCTTGGTCAGATGATTTAGAGGAACTTCCCTGTGCACATGAAGCTAAGAAGAGAGCAATACATACGATTAGCAACGGAATCCGTTTCATTGGCCGGAGCCCCTTTCACGTCTATTTTCTTTTTTAATATAAATAATTAGGGGAAAATTATGCATAAAGGTGACGAGCTTTTTGTAAAATAGGTTATTACCCAATTAAATCGCAAGATGGAAGGTATTGGAATGTGGATTGTGGAAGTAAAACGGATAGGATTTTGGTGGAGGTGGCATTAGTGACAAGCCGAAAATGGATTCGCTTCTTCTTCTCAACCTTATGTCTCGGAGGTGTAAGTACGATAATAACGGGCTTTCTCTTGCGATGGAATACGTACATGCATATGTTTTACAATCTCCAGGCAAAAGAAATTCTTACGGTTATGCTTGGGCTTTTAGGGATCGGTTTTATTTTTAGTGTAATGAGTCAAATGGGCTTTTTTGCGTATTTAACCATACATCGTTTTGGGATTCTTATGTTTCGTTCTCCATTACTTTGGAATGGAGTTCAGGTTATCTTCATAGTGTTCTTTCTCTTTGATTTTGTTTATTTGCGTTCTTTCGTATATACAAGTAGCATTTTAACGAATATTCTTCTCGCACTTGTCCTATTTAGTATAGCAATTTTAACAGCGCTTATTAAAAGTAAAGAAACGAAGAGGCAAGCCTTCATTCCCGCTGTCTTTTTCATGGTTGTAGTTACAATAGTGGAATGGACTCCAGCTCTTCGTATAAACAATCTTGACTGGATTTATATGATGCTTGTGCCATTATTACTCTGCAATGCATACCAGATGCTCCAATTGCACCGAATTGTAAGTAAAGAAAAGGTCATGTATAAGGGATAAAGGAAATCCCTTATACATGACCTTTTTGTTTTAGCGGTGCTAGCACCTCTATAGACTGTTTTTATATCTGCAATTCTTATTGTATTTCCTTACTATTTGCTTTCGTGTTTGCAAGCAGCTCTGATATGGATACATTCGAATAACCATCTGCTTGCAGCTTTTGGAGCAAAACAGGGAGTGCTTGATTGGTTTGCAGGACAGAATCAGATGCATGAAGTAAAATGATATCCCCTGAATGCAAATTTTTCATTACTTTGTCTACAATGGTGGCAACCCCTTCATTTCTCCAATCGTTTGAGTCATTGCTCCAATGCACAATCGTGTACCCTTGGGACTTTGCGATTTCTAAAGCGGTTTTATTGAAATTACCACCCGGGGGACGAAGCAATTGCACCTTCTTTATACCTAGTTTCGTAAATATTTCGTGTGCTTTTGCAATATCTTGCCGAATGGCGGCAGGCTCTAATGTTGTATAATCCTTAAAATTGTAGCCCATGCTGCCGATTTCGTGCCCATCTTTCATAATTCGTTCCACAATGTCAGGATGACGTTCCGCCCAAGATGCTGATAAGAAAAAGGTCGCATTCTTTACATTCTGCTGCTTTAATGTGTCTAAAATTGGAAGTGCTTTTTCATCTCCCCAGCTAATGTCAAAGGTTAGAGCAACTTGTTTTTTGCTAGTATCACCTTTATAAATGGCCTTCGGTCCGGTTGCAGTAGAAAAGACACTTTGCCCAGAATAAGTTTGAAGAAACAACACCCACGCAGTAAATAGGGAAAGTAAAACAATTAACATGATTTGTTTTAGTTTCCCTTTACTTGTTACAAAGAAGAAAAACATTGGCTACCCTCTCCCTTGTCCATTCCTTTTCAGTGATGTATATGCAAGAAATGATTTCGCTATGCAGATAAAGTACAAGTAGGGAGTTTTTCTACTTACTTAAGGTTGGTAAGGGTTAACCTTGATATTTACAGATAGTATCTTAATTTAGCTTCTTTTTTACGGGCTCTAAAGAGGGGACGTTATTTGTACAGGATAAAAAAAGAAAATCCGGTAATAATTATTATAATAATATAGGTAAAGAGGTGTTGTTGTGTTAGCGTTTATCGTACATGAAAAAGAGGTAAAAGAATTAGAATACGTGTTAAAAAGGGAAATGGATGAGATGTTATTTGATTTTGAAGATGAACGCATTGATTATTTGGTAAAGCGTGCTATGGAAGAACGTTATACGATCATCTTTCGTTTGTTCATGCGAATTACTACTCCTGAAGAATGTATGCGTTACGCGAGAAAAAGAATCCATTAATTTATAAAAATAGTATTGACTAAATACATAATAATGTGTTAAATTGATGACCGTCGCTGATATTTGAGCGATGTAAGAATTGATGAAAATAAAAAAATGATTGACATAAAATTCTTTAAATGATATATTATTAAAGTCGCTGCAAGGCGATGAAGAGTTCTTTGAAAACTAAACAAAACATGAAACGTCAGTTTTTTAATAAGCTTAGACAAACTTAACTTTTATGGAGAGTTTGATCCTGGCTCAGGATGAACGCT
>NZ_JBLREB010000009.1:0-50860 GCF_048159605.1 Ectobacillus polymachus
AAGCTAGTAAGATCCCTGAAAGATGATCAGGTAGATAGGTCTGGGGTGGAAGCGTGGTGACACGTGGAGCTGACAGATACTAATCGATCGAGGGCTTATCCAAAAAGTAAAAAGTGGAGCCGGCTTGTTCTGCTCCGGCGGAACTGGATTACATTCATCTGTAATATTTTACACCCTGTTACCTAGTTTTGAAGGAATATTTCCTTTATAGGTCTAGTGATGATGGCGAAGAGGTCACACCCGTTCCCATACCGAACACGGAAGTTAAGCTCTTCAGCGCCGATGGTAGTTGGGACTTTGTCCCTGTGAGAGTAGGACGTCGCTAGGCAAANGATGGCGAAGAGGTCACACCCGTTCCCATACCGAACACGGAAGTTAAGCTCTTCAGCGCCGATGGTAGTTGGGACTTTGTCCCTGTGAGAGTAGGACGTCGCTAGGCAAACCGAAAGAACCAGTCGATACCGCCTGGTTCTTTTTTATGTTCTTATCTATCCTGTACGTAGGTTTAAAACTTAAGTTTGAGATAGCAATCTTATTGATAAGATACATAGATTAATCAAGGATAAAACATATCATTCTTGCCCTTATAACTACAATTGGCTATTCCTACTTGGAATCTCCCCTCAGTAAGAACAAGATCTTTTCTTAATCTCTTTAGACAGACACAATCTTTGAAAATCTCCATACAAATAAAGTAAGAAAAATCCGAAAAAAATGTATACACATAATAAAAGTGTCAAAGCTAGAGATATGGAGGTGGAGAATGTGAAAGAAATACTAACATCAACGCAGCCAACATATTGTGTTGTATGTGAACAAGAAAAAGAAAAAGGTATTTTCATATATAAAGGTTTTTTATGTGAAGAATGTGAAAAGGAAATTGTTCAAACGGATACAGATAATCCTCGTTATATGTTTTATCTAGAACAACTTCGAAAAGTAAGATTCTCTCAAAATAAATAGGCAAAACAAGCCTATTTTTTTTGTACACATCGATAATCAAATAACTAGAATTTCATTTGAAGTATATTTTTGATAAAAAATAGTAGAATACATATGTTCATAGTGCGAATACGCTGATGAAAGTCCATCATAAACGAAATGGAGCCTATTATGTTTTCTTTGAAAAAATGCGTATAATAGAGTAGATATAAACGTTACGTAAGGAAGAGATAAATGAATCAAAATACTACTCCATTGTATGATGCGCTAGTACAATTTGCAGCTAAAAAGCCGGTATCATTTCATGTACCTGGTCATAAAAATGGTGTGTTTTTCCCAGAGAAAGCAGCCATTCACTTTCAAAGATTATTAGAGTTGGATGTTACGGAGCTTACAGGTTTAGATGATCTACATGATCCAACTGGCTGTATACTGGAGGCTGAAGAGCTTTTAGCGGATCTTTACGAGGTAGATGCAAGCTATTTTCTTGTAAATGGCTCTACTGTTGGAAATCTAGCTATGCTGTTTGCGGTATGTAAAAGAAATGATATTGTACTCGTACAGCGGAATTGCCATAAATCGATAATGCATGGACTAAAGCTTATAGGGGCTCACCCTGTTTTTTTAACGCCAAATATTGATATAGAAGCACATGTCCCTACGGGAGTTTCTGCTGAGAGTGTAGCATGTGCGCTGCTAAACTACCCGCAAGCGAAAGCAGTCGTGTTGACACATCCGAATTACTATGGAATGGCGCAAGATATAACGGATATTATCCAGCTGGCACATTCTCATTCTATACCCGTGCTTGTAGATGAGGCACATGGTGCTCATTTTTGCTTAGGTTCACCGTTTCCAGCATCTGCAATTGCTTACGGAGCTGATGTTGTTGTACAATCTGCCCATAAAACCCTTCCTGCTATGACAATGGGATCATATCTTCATATAAATAGTTCCTTAGTAAAACGAGAGCATATAAAGCAATATTTACATATGCTTCAATCGAGTAGCCCATCTTATCCTATTATGGCATCGTTAGATTTAGCTCGTTATTCATTAGCAAAGATTAAGAAGGAAGGAATTAAAGAGCTTTCATCTGCGCTTTGGCATTTTCATGAGAAATTATCGCAAATTCCTCAAATTAAAGTGATTCATAAGAAAGAACAGGATTTGCTCAAAATGATTATTCAAACGCGCTGTTCGCTCTCAGGGTATGAATTACAGGCTTTATTAGAGAAAAAGGGATTATATACAGAATTGGCTGACCCGTATAATGTATTACTTGTCTTGCCGCTTTCTCTTTCTACAGCCCATCTAGAAGCAGCTTCATTAATACGTGATGCATTACGGCTTTTTCCTGTTATGGATGAAAACCATAACATACCCGTACATCAGCCTACTTTATTTTCCTCATTGGCTATTTCCTATGAAGATGCTGATATGCTCAGTGAACAAATCATTCCACTTACAGAAGCATCTGGGCAGATTGCAGCGGAAATGATTCTGCCGTATCCACCAGGAGTACCGATTGTCATGCCGGGAGAACGTATTGAATCTGAACATATCGAACATATACAGATGCTTCTAGAAGCAGGTGCTCGTTTTCAAGGCAATATAACCTTGCATACCAAAACCATACGAGTATACGGAACAAGAAAGGTGAAGATGAAATGAAGGGCTTATTTATTACGATAGAAGGGCCAGAAGGTTCTGGGAAAACAACGTTGCTTGCAGAACTGCGTCCATATTTACAAAATAAAGGACGAGCTATTGTTGTAACCCGTGAACCTGGTGGTATTGAAATAGCAGAAAAAATTAGAACATTAATTCATGATCCTGCGCATACGACGATGGATGCTCGTACGGAGGCACTATTGTATGCTGCTGCAAGGAGACAGCATTTAGTAGAGAAAGTTATGCCGGCTCTTAAGGAGGGGGCAATCGTATTGTGTGATCGGTTTATTGATAGTTCGCTTGCTTATCAAGGATACGCAAGAGGATTAGGAATCGATCGTGTGTATGAAATTAATCGGTTTGCTACGGAGGATTGTATGCCTGATCTTACTCTATATTTAGATATTGAGCCGAGCGTAGGTTTAGAACGAATTCACATCGATACAGGACGCGAAATCAATCGTTTAGATATGGAAGACATTTCGTTTCACCAAAACGTACGAGAAGGCTATTTACAGCTTCTTACACGATTTCCGAAACGAATTGTTCGAGTGGATGCTGCTCGCCCAAAAGAACAGGTTTTGAAGGATGTACAAGATATAATAGAGAAGTATTTAGATAAAGATGAAATTCTAAAATAAGTGAGTGATTGTTCATGCAAAAGACGTGGAGACAGCTTGCAGACATACAGCCCATTGCAATTCAGATGTTAACGAATAGTATTATAAAACAACGAATCTCTCACGCCTATTTGTTAGAAGGACCGAAGGGAACGGGGAAAATGGAGACGGCTGTATTACTGGCAAAAAGTATTTTTTGTCTGAACCGAAACAATGCCGAGCCGTGTCACACCTGTAGCAACTGCAAGCGAATAACATCGGGAAATCATCCGAATGTCTATAAAGTAAAACCGGATGGATTATCGATTAAGAAACAGCAAATTCAATTGCTTCAAGAAGAATTTACGAAAACAGGCCTAGAGACGAATAAAAAAGTGTATATCATTGAGCATGCAGATCGTATGACGGCCAATGCTGCAAACACATTGCTTAAATTTTTAGAGGAACCAAGTAGTGAAACAACAGCGATTTTAATAACGGAACATAGCCATCAAATGTTAAGCACAATTTTATCCCGTTGCCAAATGATAACATTTCGTCCGCTTTCTCATCCTGCTTTAGTACAGCAATTACAAGAGCAAGGAATCTCAGCGTATTTAGCAGCTACAGCTGCTAAATTGACGAACAATGTGGATGAGGCGCTTGCGTATTGCAATGATGAATGGTTTGCACAAGCCAGAACTTTAGTGATAAAATTATGTGAAGCCCTAGGAAAAGATACTGCGTCTCTTTTTTTTGTGCAAGAAAAATGGTTGAAGCATTTTTCAGAGAAAGAACAACTACAAATGGGATTAGATATGCTACTCCTTATTTATAGGGATTTATTATATGTGAGGTTCAGTAAGAATGAGGAGATTGTTTTTCAAGATCAGCTTGCATTATTGCAATCGCTCTCCTATTCTCAAAAACGGATTATATCGACTCTTTCCAATATATTAGAAGCAAAAAAACGGCTTAATGCGAATACAAATGCCCAGCTTATATTTGATCAACTTGTATTTCGCTTACAGGAGGGATAAACGCTTGTATGATGTAGTAGGGGTACGCTTTAAAAAGGCAGGAAAAATCTATTACTTCGACCCGAACAATCTAGAAATTCCATCTAATGATTTCGTAATTGTAGAAACGGTACGGGGAATTGAGTATGGAAAGGTTGTTATGCCTAAGAAGCAAGTAGGCGAAGATGATGTTGTATTACCATTAAAAAAGGTAATTCGCATCGCAGAAGAGCAGGATCGACAAATTGTCGATGAAAATAAAAGAGACGCAAAAGAGGCCTACAAGATTTGCTTACAGAAAGTAACAGATCATGAGCTTGATATGAAGCTTGTGGATGTAGAGTATACATTTGATCGCAATAAAGTAATTTTTTATTTTACAGCAGATGGACGCATTGATTTTCGGGAGCTCGTGAAGGATTTGGCCGCTATTTTCCGTACGCGGATTGAGCTTCGCCAAATCGGGGTACGAGATGAAGCAAAAATGCTCGGAGGGATTGGTCCTTGTGGGCGTATGCTTTGCTGCTCCACATTTTTAGGAGATTTTGATCCAGTTTCTATTAAAATGGCGAAGGATCAAAGCTTATCTTTAAATCCAACTAAAATTTCTGGATTATGTGGACGCTTAATGTGTTGCTTGAAATATGAGAATGACGAATACGAGGCAGCAAAGGAGCAGCTTCCTGATTTAGATGAGAAGGTACAAACATCGAACGGTCTCGGGCGGGTAATCGGCTTGAATATATTAGAACGTTTAATTCAAATCGAACTCATCGGGAAAGACCGTGTCGTTGAATATACATTAGATGAGCTCATGGAAGAGGGAGTCGTATCGGGTCAAACCACAGATTAAGAGGTGGGCGCTTGTGGAAAAGAAGGATATTTTTGAGTCGGTAATAAGTATGGAACAACAAATCGGTCATTTGTATAAACAACTTGGTGAGTTAAAGCTAAATTTAGCTGAACTCCTAGAAGAAAATCAGAATATAAAGATGGAAAATGAGCATTTACGTCGTCGTTATGAAGATGTGTTAGAAAAGAAACAACATCGCCAGAAGGAGAAAGAGAAAAAGCCTATAGCTGATATCGGGGAAGGATACGATAATCTGGCTAGACTTTACCAAGAAGGGTTTCATATTTGCAATTTGCATTATGGAAGTGTTCGAAAAGAAGGCGATTGTTTATTTTGCTTGTCTTTCTTAAATAAAAAATAACATTACCTTTCCATATCATTGGAAAGGTAATTTTTTGGCTTCTTATTACAAGTGAAAGAAAGGAATATATTTATGGAATTGTATGGTGACGAACGCCTTGACTATTTATTAGCGAAGAAATTAAAAATCATTCAAAGTCCGTCTGTGTTTAATTTTTCGTTAGATGCTGTTTTGCTTGCCAATTTCGCTTGGGTTCCGATACAAAAGGGATCTCTTCTAGATTTGTGTACGGGTAATGCTGTCATTCCTTTGCTTCTTAGTTTGCGTTCGAAGGGAAAAATTACTGGTGTTGAAATTCAAGAGCGTATTTATCGTATGGGTGTACGCAGTGTAGATATAAATGAGTTATCAGATCGTATTCGCCTTATTCATGGTGATATTAAAGAAATGCCATCGGTTTTGGGACACCATGCATTTGATGTTGTAACATGTAACCCACCTTATTTTCAAACTCCGGGAACGTCAGAAATTAATCCGAATCAACATCTAGCGATTGCCCGTCATGAAATTTTATGTACACTTGAGGACGTTGTTCGCGTCAGCAGCCAGCTTGTAAAGCAAGGCGGAAAAGTTGCATTCGTGCATCGCCCTGGGCGCCTGCTTGATATTATCATGCTAATGCGTAAGTATAAAATAGAGCCAAAGCGACTAAGATTCGTATATCCGAAGGTTGGCAAGGAAGCAAATATGCTCCTTGTAGAAGGGATAAAGGATGGAAATCCTGACCTAAAAATTCTTCCACCTCTTATTGTTTATAATGATCAAAATGAATATACAGAGGAGCTTCGTGGTATTCTGTATGGAGATGAATAGCCATTTCTTCTATGTTCTAGAATGCAATGATGGAAGTTATTATGCAGGATATACAGTGAATCTGGAGCGAAGGGTAAAGGTACATAACGAAGGTAAGGGGGCACGCTACACGAGAAGTCATCGTCCCGTTCATCTTCTTTATTATGAAGAGTTTGCTACGAAAACAGAGGCAATGCAGGCAGAATATCGCTTTAAGCAGTTAAACCGGAAAGAGAAAGAAGAGTATGTACAAAAAGGAGAATAGCTATGTGGCAGCAAAAAAGCTTTCTATCGGATGGTGGAACATTATTTCTTGTTCCAACACCTATCGGTAATTTAGAGGACATGACCTTTCGTGCCGTGCGAACGTTAAAGGAAGTTGATATCATTGCAGCAGAAGATACGAGACAAACAAAAAAACTGTGCAATCACTTTGAGATTGAAACTCCTATTATAAGTTATCACGAGCATAACAAAGAAAGCAGCGGCCCTAAGATTATAGAGCTATTGCAAGAAGGTAAGATGATTGCTCTAGTAAGTGATGCTGGTATGCCGTGTATTTCAGACCCAGGCTATGAGCTTGTGGTAAATTCCACTTCCAATCACATTACGGTAGTCCCTCTACCAGGAGCGAATGCAGCTCTTACAGCGCTTATTGCATCTAGTCTACCTACGCAGCATTTTTATTACTTTGGATTTTTACAGCGACAAAAAAAGGATAAAAAGCAGGAGCTTGAGCAGCTTCGCTATATGAAGGATACGCTAATCTTCTATGAAGCTCCTCATCGATTGAAAGATACACTGATTGCGATGAAGGACGTGCTTGGAAATCGGAAGATTGCACTATGTCGTGAACTTACAAAGAAATTTGAAGAGTTTATTCGCGGCACGATCGAAGAGGTTGTAGGGTGGGCAGAAACAGAAGAGGTTCGCGGAGAATTTTGCATTCTTGTTGAAGGTTCTTCAGAAGAAATACCGGAACAAGAGGAATGGTGGACAGCACTCTCAATTGTCGAACATGTTACGCATTATATAGAAGAGAAGAAGGAAACCTCAAAGGATGCTATCAAACATGTTGCAATAGATCGAAATATGTCGAAAAGAGATGTCTATCAAATCTATCATATCGATGCAAAAGAATAGCAGAATATGAATATCAAAAAAGCTTCTCTTATAAATAAGAGAAGCTTTTATATGATTATTTTGCAGTTGCAAGATATTGTTGTAATTCTTGTAGCACCATTTGTGCGCCTTCTGGAGATAGAATAATTTTACCTTCTGCAAGAGAGAGATTTTCATCAGAAACTTCGCCAGTTACTTGGCATGTCATATTAGGTTTGTATTTTTTAAGAATGATTTTTTCATCATCTACATAGATTTCAAGAGCATCTTTTTCAGCAATACCTAAAGTACGACGTAATTCGATAGGAATAACCACACGACCTAACTCATCAACTTTGCGAACAATACCTGTAGATTTCATAATTTTTTCCTCCTATTAGATATACTATAATGATTATATACTTTAATTCGTCATTTTTCGACAAAATACCTTATGTTTCTATGATACCAATCATTGACATTTCCGTCAATTATTAATTTGCAAATTTCGATAATTTTTTTGAAAAAATTTTTATCTATGTAAGATATATTTATGAAACTAGTAAATATCCGTTTACACTGCCTGTTGGTGTAAGGGTCAAGCAGCATGTATAATTTTAAGCTTTCAGAGAAATACATGGTAATATAATGAAAGAGGATGAAACACAGTCTCGTCTTTATGAGTAAGTTTGGTATACTATTTACTAAGGAAAACTTCTAACATAGGGAAGTCCTATGGTTAGAAAAGGACTTTTATACATAAAGTCATTTGGGAGGTTTCAAAATGGCAGCAGAAAAGAAAAGCTTTTATATTACAACACCTATTTATTATCCAAGCGGTAAACTTCATATCGGACATGCCTATACGACAGTTGCAGGGGATGCAATGGCGCGGTATAAGCGTTTAAAAGGGTTTGATGTACATTATTTAACCGGTACGGATGAGCACGGTCAGAAGATTCAGAAGAAGGCTGAAGAGACGGGAGTAACACCGCAGCAATATGTAGATAATATTGTAGCAGGAATTCAAGAATTATGGAAAAAGATGGACATTTCCTATGATGACTTTATTCGGACAACACAAGAGAGACATAAGGTTATTGTTGAAAAAATATTTAAACGTCTCCTAGATCAAGGTGACATTTATTTGGATGAATACGAAGGCTGGTATTCTGTTCAAGATGAAACGTTCTATACGGAATTACAGCTAGTAGATCCAATTGTTGAGAACGGAAAGGTAATAGGCGGAAAAAGCCCTGATAGTGGTCATCCGGTAGAACTTGTTCGGGAAGAATCCTACTTTTTCAGAATGGGAAAGTATACGGATCGTCTATTAAAATTCTATGAGGAAAATCCAGAATTTATTCAGCCAGAGTCTCGTAAAAATGAGATGATTAATAACTTTATTAAGCCTGGACTAGAAGATTTAGCTGTTTCTCGTACTTCCTTTGACTGGGGAATCAGAGTCCCTGGCAATCCGAAGCATGTTATTTATGTATGGATTGATGCGCTCTCTAATTATATTACAGCACTAGGGTACGGTACAGAGAATGATGAGATGTATAAGAAATATTGGCCAGCTGATGTTCATCTTGTTGGTAAAGAAATTGTTCGTTTTCATACGATCTATTGGCCAATTATGTTAATGGCTTTAGATTTACCACTTCCAAAGAAAGTATTTGCCCATGGCTGGATTTTAATGAAAGACGGAAAGATGAGTAAATCGAAGGGGAACGTTGTAGATCCGGTTACGTTAATTGATCGCTACGGTCTAGATGCATTGCGTTACTATTTACTTCGTGAAGTACCGTTCGGTTCTGATGGCGTGTTTACCCCGGAAGGATTTGTAGAACGAATCAACTATGATTTAGCAAATGATTTAGGAAATCTATTAAATCGTACTGTAGCGATGATTGACAAATATTTCAATGGAGAAATTCCTGCTTACAAAGGACAAGTGACAGAGTTTGATGCAAATTTAGTAGCTGTTGCGAAAGACACGGTTCAAAATGTAGATCGTGCATTCGATCATATGGAGTTTTCCGTTGCCTTAACTGAAATTTGGCAATTGATCAGCCGTTCGAATAAGTATATCGATGAAACACAACCTTGGGTACTAGCAAAACATGAGGAAGACAGAGAAAAGCTACAAGCTGTTATGGCTCACTTAGCTGAGGTGTTACGACAAGTAGCTGTTATGTTACAACCATTCTTAACAGAATGTCCGGTAAAAATGTTTGCGCAGCTTGGTATACAAGGGGAACAATTGCAAACATGGGATAGCCTAACTGATTTTGGTAGTATTCCTGCAGGGACCAAAGTAGCAAAGGCAGAACCAATCTTCCCAAGGTTAGAAGTGGAACCTGAAGTTTCTTATATTAAGTCTCAAATGAAAGGTCCTACACCAAAACAAGAAGAAAAGCAGCAGGAGAAGGAAACATCTGAAGAAATTTCGATTGATGAGTTTTTCAAAGTTGATTTGCGTGTTGCTGAAGTGCTCCATGCAGAGCCTGTGAAAAAGGCAGATAAGCTTCTAAAGCTTCAGCTGGATCTTGGTACCGAAAAGCGCCAAGTTGTATCGGGTATTGCGAAATGGTATTCTCCAGATGAACTTCAAGGTAAAAAGGTTATTTGTGTAGCGAACCTAAAACCAGTAAAATTACGCGGAGAATTATCGCAAGGTATGATATTAGCTGGGGAAGACAACGGAAAGCTATCTCTTGCTACCGTTGATCAAACACTTCCAAATGGTACGAAAATTAAATAGTAAATGCCAACATAATAAGCTAAAATTTTACAGAAAAAGGGATGTTTCACGTGTAACAAAGCGAAACATCTCTTTTTCTTGTTAAAAAACGTGATAAATAAACCATTCGTGTATTATATATGTAATACAGCTGTTATGATTTTATTAAGAAGGTAAAGCTTATTTATAGTAGAGTTTAATTTAAACAAAAGGAGATCTGGTAATGCTCTTTGATACACATGCACATTTAAATGATGAACAATATGCAGAAGATGTGGAACAAGTAATCAAACATGCACGTGAGGCAGGCGTTTCAAATCTTGTTGTAGTTGGGTTTGATGATGTAACGATTCTGAAAGCAATCGAGCTAGCACAGACATATGATTTTATCTATGCAGCTGTAGGATGGCATCCTGTTGATGCAATTGATATGAAAGAGGAACATCTGCAGTGGATTGAACAGTTGGCTGCCCATCCGAAAGTAGTTGCCTTAGGGGAGATGGGGCTCGATTATCATTGGGATAAATCTCCGAAGGAAGTACAACAGGAAGTATTTCGTAAGCAAATACGACTTGCCCGGAAAGTTAAGCTACCCATTATCATTCATACTCGTGATGCAATAGAAGATACAATTACGATTCTAAAGGAGGAGCATGCAGAGGAAGTAGGAGGAATCATGCACTGTTTTAGCGGAAGTGTTGAAACAGCAAAGATATGCGTAGAAATGAATTTTCTCATTTCATTAGGCGGTCCTGTAACATTTAAGAATGCAAAGAAGCCAAAGGAAGTGGCGGCGGAAATTCCGATTGAAAAGCTGTTAATCGAGACAGATTGCCCCTATTTAGCTCCGCATCCTTACCGTGGAAAACGGAATGAACCGGCCTATGTAAAACTTGTTGCAGAGGAAATCGCCATGTTAAAGGGAGTCACATACGAAGAGGTAGCATCGATCACGACAGAAAATGCAAAGAACTTCTTTGGAATTAGATGATATAACGAGAGACTTATTTGTCCTTACACATATAAGTCTCTTTTTTCAGCATAATCCTTTTTTAAGACATATACCCATTCCTGTTGTAGTAGCAATACCAAGCTTTTACAATAAAGGAGGAGTATACTCGTGATAGAAAGCTCGAAACATATTGTTCAGAAAGTAGATAATAAGAAACTTGCGGTGCTTACGAGTGCGTTAGTATTATCGAGCTCGGTTGGGACGGTAGCTTATGCGGCAACAAATAATAGTGTGACGATCGAAAGCGATGGAAAGCTGGAAGTTATTCGAACACATGCTAAAACGGTCGGTGAATTGTTACAGGAAAAGAAGATTGTATTAACAGAACATGATCGCGTGTTTCCTGCACCGAGCGAAAAAATTCAAAATAATATGAAAATAACAATTCAGAAGGCAAAGCTTCATTCTGTTAAAATCGACGATATTACCCATATCGTTTGGTCAACCGCTATAACAGTAGGAGAATTATTAAACGAAAAGCAAATGGATGTATCGCGAGATGATAGCGTTACTCCAGCGTTAGATGCTCCGCTCGTAAGTAATGAAGTGATAAAAATAGAAAAAGCTTTCCCAATCTTATTACAAGACGGCGGCAAAGATATGCAAGTGTGGTCTACTTCGATAACGGTAGCAAATTTATTAAAAAAGCAGCATATAACATTGGGTGAACTCGATCGAGTAGAACCATCACTTGATCAAAAAATTAATAGAAATACCGTGGTTAAGGTTATTCAGGTAGAAAAAGAAGAAGAAACGATTGAGCAAAATACTGCTTTTACTGTTGTAAAAAAGAAAGATCCATCATTGGATGTAGGAGAAGAGAAGGTCATTCAGGAAGGGGAGGTAGGGAAAGAAGCCAAAACGTATGAAGTACGTAGGGAAAATGGGGTAGAAGTGTCCCGAAATATAACGAAGGAAGTTACGCTAAAAGAAAATAAGGATCAGATAGTAGCTGTTGGCACGAAGCAGCCTAAGACAGAATCAAACGAAAGTGCAGGTGTGATAGTTGCGGAATACTATGTAGAAGCAACCGCCTATTCTCCATACTGTGATGGCTGCGAAGGAGTGAGTGCAGGCGGATATAATTATTTAGAGAATCCTTATATGAAGCTTATTGCAGTAGATCCTAGAATGATTCCGTTAGGCACGCGGGTTTGGGTAGAAGGATACGGCTATGCGATAGCTGGTGACACAGGTGGAGCTATTAAAGGAAATAGAATTGACGTATTAATGCCCACTGAACAAGCGGTCAATGACTGGGGTAGAAAACGAGTGAAGATCCGTATTTTACAATAAGTTATGTATACAACAAAGTCGCGAAAGCAGGAGACGCTAGAAACTCCTGCTTTCAAACTTTATATCAAAAGAAATGGCAAGAGAATGTATAAAATACATAGGAACAAGAGAAAGCAGTATGATAAAAAGATAAGGAAGTAAAAATAATATTGGAAAAGTTGTTCGTTTTTTTGTTTAATAAATAGAGATGGTTGTACTTTGGAGGATATTATGAAAATTAAAGAAATTATTGTTGTAGAAGGTAAAGATGATACGGTTGCTATTAAGCGAGCAGTGAACGCTGATACGATAGAAACGAACGGGTCTGCAATTGGAGACGAAGTGATTGAGCGGGTCCGTTTAGCACAAAGTACGCGTGGTGTAATTATTTTCACAGATCCGGATTATCCAGGAGAACGAATTCGAAGAATCGTCTCAGAAAAGGTACCTGGCTGCAAGCACGCGTTTTTGCCTAAGAAAGAGGCAATTGCAAAAAATAATAAGGGTGTAGGTGTTGAACATGCCTCACTGCAATCTATTAGGCAAGCTCTTGAGGATGTACAGCAGGAAATGCATGAGGATGAAGCTGAAATCCTGTGGGAAGATGTCCTGCAAGCCGGATTAATTGGTGGGGACAATGCAAAAGCACGTCGTGAACGTATTGGAAAGCTATTAAAAATTGGTCATGCCAATGGAAAGCAGCTGTATAAACGATTGCAAATGTTCCAAATTTCGAAAGCAGCTTTTCAAGAGGCGATGATAAAGGTGCTTCAGGAGGAAAATAAATGAAAGACATTGCAACGCCAAATCGTACGAAACTCATTTTAGAGAAATATGGGTTTACATTTAAAAAAAGTTTGGGACAAAATTTTTTAATTGATACGAATATACTCAATCGAATTGTCGATTTTGCAGAGCTTACCCCTAACTCTGGAGCAATTGAAATTGGTCCAGGTATTGGGGCGCTGACGGAACAGCTTGCCAAGCGCGCAAAAAAGGTAGCAGCCTTTGAAATTGATCAACGATTGCTTCCTATCTTAGCGGAAACATTAGAGCCGTATCCACATGTACAGATTATACATGGTGATGTTCTTAAAGAAGATGTACGAAAGGTCATAGCTACACAATTTGAGGCAGGTCAAGACATTATGGTTGTGGCTAATCTCCCCTATTATGTGACAACCCCTATTTTATTTAAATTAGTAGAGGAAGACTTGCCGATTCGAGGCATCGTCGTGATGATGCAAAAGGAAGTAGCTGACCGAATTACGGCTGAGCCGGGAACGAAAGACTACGGCTCTCTTTCGATCGCTATTCAATATCATATGGTAGCAGAAATTGTAATGACAGTACCTCGTACTGTTTTTGTACCGCAGCCGAATGTAGATTCGGCAGTATTGCGATTAACGAAGCGTGAAAAACCGGCGGTCGATGTGTTAGATGAGCCATTTTTCTTCGAAGTGATACGTGCTAGCTTTGCACAGCGTAGAAAAACATTATTAAATAATCTTTCCAATAATTTATCTTCAATTGCTAAAGACAAAGAAATGCTCGAACGTACGCTTGTAAAAGTAGGTATTGATCCGAAACGAAGAGGAGAAACCTTATCTATCGAAGAGTTTGCAATGCTAAGTAATGAGCTGTACAAAGAAAAGATGTAACGTAAGTGTAGCTAATAAGCTGCAACAAATGAGGATTTTGCTTCCTTTTTTGTTGTAGCTTTGTTTGTTTTTTGTCACTCTTTTTCTGATCATTACATAGCTTAAAGAGAGAATGCATATGTACCTAAGCATGGGGGTAAGAATAATGGTAAAGGTCGGAGATTTAGTGGAAAGAAAGTCTCATCGACGCGACCTTCTTTTTCGTGTAACAGAGATTAAGGAAGAGAGTGAAGTCCAGATTGCTCTTTTATTTGGAGAAGAATTTCGTCTTGTCGCAGATGCGCCCATTGCGGATTTAATTGTGATTGATCAGCGTGAATATAGTCAACGATCGAAACAAGAATATGTAAAGTTAGAGCAAACGTATCGATTGTTTCAACAGGATTATCATGAATCAAAGCAGAGAAATGAATATTATACAAGTGACAGGTACACGGCTGATGTAAATTATTTTCAGATGCCGGGAAAAGTTCTTCATGTGGATGGCGATTCGGTATATTTGCAAAAATGTCTGGATTTATATCGGAAAATCGGAGTTCCCGTACAGGGAGTACATTGTAAGGAAACAGAGATGCATATACGAATTGTCGATTTGCTAGAGAAATATAATCCAGATATTCTTGTCATTACTGGACATGATTCGTACGCAAAAACAAAGGGGAAAATGGACGATCTCCAAGCCTATCGCCATTCTGGACATTTTGTACAGGCTGTCCATGAAGCAAGAAGGAGATATCCTTCGCTTGATCAGCTTGTCATTTTTGCAGGTGCATGTCAATCGCATTTCGAAGCACTCATTCGTGCCGGAGCAAATTTTGCTAGCTCACCGTCACGTATCAATATTCATGCATTAGATCCTGTATACGTGGTTGCCAAAATAAGCTTTACCTCTTTTATGGATCGCGTGAATGTATGGGAAGTTGTAAGAAATACGATAACGGGTGAAAAAGGTCTTGGAGGTATTGAAACGAAAGGTATTTTACGAACGGGCTTGCCGTATCAATATTATAATGAATTGTAATGGCTGGCTTGAAAGGAGAACGAGTGTCCTTTTGAGTCATTTTTTTATGGCGTAATTATATCGTTGAACGGTTTATCTATATAGCAGAGAACTTTTACCCTTACAGAGGGCTTTTTGGGTACTTATACATAAAAAAGCCAAAAAACGTTAAGACTATTCCTGTGAGTACGGCATTACGAATCTTGAAATAAAGGCAGCGAGGTGTAGCGTAGATGGCAAGGAAGTTAACGGAAATTAAGAGCTCTTTAGATAGTCAGCTTGGAAAAAGACTTATGTTGAAAGCGAATAGTGGTAGAAAAAAGACAATTGAGCGTTCTGGAATTTTATCAGAAACCTATCCATCTGTATTTGTTGTCCAATTAGAAGATGAATTTGCCTTTCAAAGGGTATCGTATAGTTATGCAGATGTATTAACGGAAACAGTTGAATTAAAGTTTTACGATGAACAGCAAGATGATTTAGTACTTGAAGGATAATGAACATTTACAAATGTTTCTACAAATGAACCGCTCCTTTATCCCACATACTATGAAGGCCATAGTTGTAGGATAAAGGAGGGCTTTGCACTTGAGTAGAAGACGAGGTATTATGTCAGAGGAGTTTAAAGAAGAGTTGGCAAAGGAACTTGGATTTTATGACGTAGTGCAAAAAGAAGGCTGGGGTGGCATACGCGCTAGAGATGCTGGTAACATGGTGAAACGTGCAATTGAACTTGCACAGCAGCAACTAAATAGTCGTGAACGTCAATAGCAAATCACTAATCCAAACTATGGCAGTCGAGGAGATACATCCTCGGCTTTTTTTACTTAGTTAGTAGCTAGCTTCTAGGACCTATCATCATTGCGTCTATAGATTCTTTTCTTTTTCCTACAGTTTTTCGTATAATAAAGGTTACGAAAGCACCACTGGTCCCCAATGTGGTAAAATAAACGAAAATAAACGATAACCTTAGTACATAGAGTGGGTGAAAAGATTGAAGCTACTAGTGAAAGCACCGGCAAAAATTAATTTATCTTTAGACGTACTACGAAAAAGAGAGGATGGATATCACGAAGTTCGTATGATTATGACAACTATAGATTTGGCTGATCGTATAGAGCTTACGGAGTTAGATGAGGATAAGATAGAAATTATCTCACATAATCGGTACGTGCCGGATGATCAGCGTAATTTAGCATATCAGGCAGCGAAAATTTTAAAAGAACGCTTTGGTATTAAAAAGGGCGTATCCATTGCGATAGAAAAAATTATACCTGTAGCGGCCGGTTTAGCAGGTGGAAGCAGCGACGCAGCAGCGACGCTTCGAGGTTTAAATCGATTATGGAAGCTTGACTTAAGTGGTGACGAGCTTGCTGAAATTGGTGCAGAAATTGGCTCGGACGTGTCTTTTTGTGTATATGGGGGAACAGCGATTGCAACAGGACGCGGAGAAAAGATTGAACATATTCCAGCCCCTCCGCCATGCTGGGTTGTATTAGCGAAACCACAGACTGGTGTTTCTACGGCTGATGTGTATCGAAATTTAAAGGCAAATGAGATTTCACATCCCGATGTTGACCAAATGATTGCAAGCATTGCAGGTCATGACTATGATGGAATATGCGGTTCGTTAGGGAATGTTTTGGAGCAAGTTACGTTCCAAATGCACCCAGAGGTGAAACGAATTAAAGAGCGAATGAAACGTTACGGAGCAGATGCTGTACTGATGAGCGGAAGCGGCCCTACGGTATTTGGCTTGGTGTATCATGATTCCCGCATGCATCGTGTTTACAATGGCCTTAAGGGATTTTGTGAACAAGTATATGCAGTACGAATGCTGGGTGAAAGAGAAAGGCTTGAATAGAGACGTATAATAGGTTATGATTTATTTAGATTATTCGTGATTCGAGGTGAAAGTGTGAAAATAAGACGTAGTACGCGCTTAGTCGATATGACTTACTATTTGCTTCAAAAACCTCGTCGTTTAATTTCTCTCACTTTCTTTGCAGAACGCTACCAATCAGCCAAGTCATCTATAAGTGAAGATTTGGTCATTATTAAACAAACGTTCGAACAACATGGCGTCGGCACTCTTCAAACGATTCCCGGTGCAGCTGGAGGAGTTAGATATATTCCTTATATGAGTGCTGAGGAAGCAGATGAGCTAATTGTTGAATTTCGTGAACAACTTACTGATCCGAACCGTCTTCTTCCGGGAGGCTACCTATACATGACAGATTTATTGACCAATCCGCAGTATATTAACGGAGCTGGTCGTTTGTTTGCTTCTATATTTGCCAAGGAAGAAATAGACGTTGTCATGACTGTTGCAACGAAAGGAATCCCATTAGCTTATTCTGTTGCGAATTATTTGGACGTTCCTGTAGTGATTGCTCGTAAAGATAATAAAGTGACAGAAGGCGCAACGGTATCTATTAATTATGTTTCAGGGTCTACGAAACGGCTACAGACGATGACACTAGCGAAGAAAAGCTTACAGCAAGGCGCACGTGTTTTAATTGTAGATGACTTTATGAAAGCAGGCGGAACTGTACAAGGTATGGTAAGCATGCTAGAGGAATTTCAAGCCACGGTTGTAGGAATTGGTGTTCTTGTGGAAGCGGTTGATATAGAAGAACATCTCGTAGACAATTATGTATCGCTTGTTCGTTTAACAGGTGTTGATGTGAAGGACAAAGTGATTTCAATTGAAAGAGGAAATTTTGATTTACCTACTCTAGAAAACAAAGAATTTATCACAGAGGAGTAGAGTAAATATGCCTTTGGTAAGGTTATTCATGTAGACAATTGTATGAAAATAAGATAAGCTCATTCTCTTGTTTTGGGAAGAATAAGAAAATGAGCTTATCTTTTCATTTAAAATATCTGAAAGGTGTGAAGATTATGAAAATCGTACACAGTAATGCTGCACCACAAGCTATTGGGCCTTATTCCCAAGGGATTATTGTAAATAATATGTTTTATAGTTCAGGGCAAATCCCGCTCCGTCCAGATGGTACGCTTGCCAAAGGGGAAATTGGTGAACAAACTCATCAAGTATTTCATAACTTACAGGCTGTTTTAGAAGAAGCAGGCTGCTCCTTTGATAGTGTAGTGAAGACCATGGTGTTTTTAAAGGATATGAATGATTTTAATGCAGTTAATGAAATATACGGAAGTTATTTTGGCAATCATAAACCAGCCAGATCTTGTGTTCAGGTTGCAAAGCTACCGAAAGATGTAGGATTAGAAATTGAAGTAATCGCTCTCGTTACCGAAAACTAACGTACAAACTGTGCATAAATTATTTATTTTGAAAAAATTTTTAAAAATAGAAGGAAATTAGAAGAACTTGTGGAATTATTAGACATATATCGCTGATTTAGAAAAAGGGTGGTGAACATAAGATGGAAGTGACTGACGTAAGATTACGCCGCGTAAATACGGAAGGCCGAATGAGAGCGATTGCATCAATTACGTTAGACCACGAATTCGTAGTTCATGATATTCGTGTAATTGATGGCAATAACGGTTTATTTGTAGCGATGCCTAGTAAGCGCACTCCGGACGGAGAGTTTCGCGATATCGCACATCCAATCAATTCTAGCACTCGTGGTAAAATTCAAGATGCTGTTCTTACAGAATATCATCGCCTTGGAGAGTTAGAAGAGGTTCAGCTTGAAGAAGCGGGCGCTTAATCACATATAATTGAAATGAGTTCGCACACGGATGACAAACTTCTGTTTAGGATAACAGAAGTTTGTTTTATTTTTGTCGAAAGTATGTTTATCTTGAATCGTGAGCAGCTATAAATCTACATCGAATATCTTCTGCTATGCAAGGGTAGTAATCCCCCCACTTTTTTGGAAGTTTCACTTTATCTATTTTTCTCTCGATTTTTTCTCCTACACTTCTCTTTCTTATCAAAAAATTCGCAAGAATTGTGGTAAAATTTAATAGTTATCTGCTGTTTCTTGAAATGTCAAAGATTTTAATATAATATTCTTAATGGATAAATAGGTTGCGATGGAGGGGTAGGTAATGTCAAATCGATTTGCGGTAATATTGGCCGCCGGTAAAGGTACTCGTATGAAGTCTAAATTGTACAAGGTACTTCATCCCGTTTGCGGTAAGCCTATGGTGCAGCATGTTGTGGATACAGTTTCGAAATTAGGTCTTCAACGTGTCGTTACAATTGTCGGTCATGGGGCAGAACAAGTGAAGGAACAACTAGGAGAGCAAAGTGTATTTGCGCTTCAAGAGGAGCAACTTGGAACTGCTCATGCTGTAATGCAGGCAAGCGATTTGTTAGCTCATTATGAAGGTACTACACTCGTTATTTGTGGTGATACCCCATTAATTACGTTTGATACAATGGAAGCGTTATTAAAGCAGCATGAACAAACAAATGCGAAAGCAACTGTACTTACTGCACATGTAGAACAACCGCTCGGTTACGGTCGAATTGTTCGCAATAGCGAAGGCAACGTGGAAAAAATTGTAGAACAAAAAGATGCTAATTCGGAGGAACTGCAAATTCAAGAAATTAATACGGGAACGTATTGCTTTGATAATACATTTCTCTTTGATGCATTAAAAAAGGTTAAAAACGAAAATGCACAAGGCGAATATTATCTTCCGGATGTTATAGAAATCTTAAAAAGAGACGGGCATGTAGTATCAGCCTATCAAACAAGCAATTTTGAAGAAACGTTAGGTGTAAATGATCGTGTTGCGTTGTCACAAGCAGAAAAGTTAATGCAAAAGCGTATTAATCGTAAGCATATGATGAATGGGGTTACGATTATAGATCCTGAAAATACGTATATTTCTGCAGATGCTGTAATTGGCAGTGATACAACATTGTATCCAGGAACTATGATTGAAGGAAAGACTGTAATCGGTTCAGATTGTAATATTGGACCACAAACATCACTCAAGGACAGTGAAGTAGGAGATCGTACTCTTATAAGACAATCAACTGTACATGATAGTAAAATTGGAAATGATGTTACAGTTGGTCCGTTCGCTCACATTCGTCCAGCTTCAGTAATTGGTGATGAAGTTCGTGTCGGAAACTTTGTGGAAATCAAAAAATCTGTATTTGGTACAGGAAGTAAAGCTTCTCATTTAAGTTATATCGGAGATGCAGAAGTGGGATCAAGAGTTAATCTAGGTTGTGGTATCATCACAGTAAATTATGATGGACAGCATAAGTATAAAACAGTGATCGAAGATGGTGCGTTTATCGGTTGTAATTCAAACTTAGTCGCTCCGGTTACCGTTGGAGAAAAGGCTTATGTTGCTGCTGGATCGACAATTACTGAAGATGTCCCTGCTAGCGCATTATCTATCGCAAGAGCACGTCAAACGAATAAAGAAAAATATGTAGAAAAATTAATCAATAAACATAATTCTTAATAAGAAAAATTCCTAATGCGGAGGGTTATCTAGTGGCAAACCAATATTTAGATTCCAACTTAAAAGTGTTCTCTTTAAACTCTAATAAAGCAGTTGCAGAAGAAATTGCTAAACATATCGGAGTAGGGTTAGGAAAATGTTCTGTAACTAGTTTTAGTGATGGTGAAATCCAAATTAATATTGAGGAAAGCATCCGGGGATGTGACGTATTCGTTATTCAATCTACGAGCTATCCAGTAAACGAACATATTATGGAACTTCTAATTATGATTGATGCATTAAAGCGTGCATCTGCTAAAACAATAAATATCGTAATGCCGTACTACGGCTATGCTCGTCAAGACCGTAAATCGCGTTCACGGGAACCAATTACGTCAAAACTTGTAGCGAATTTGTTACAAACAGCAGGGGCATCCCGTGTGATAACACTAGATTTACATGCTCCACAAATTCAAGGATTTTTCGATATTCCAATTGACCATTTAATGGCTGTGAAAATCCTTTCTGATTATTTTGCAGAGAAACATCTAGATGATATTGTAGTTGTATCACCAGACCACGGTGGTGTAACTCGTGCTAGAAAGATGGCGGACCGTTTGAAAGCTCCGATTGCTATTATTGATAAACGCCGTCCTAGACCAAATGTGTCAGAAGTCATGAATATCATTGGGAATATTGAAGGAAAAACTTGTATTTTAATTGATGATATTATTGATACAGCAGGAACAATTACATTAGCAGCGAATGCACTAGTAGAAAACGGCGCAAAGGAAGTATACGCATGCTGTACACATCCGGTATTATCTGGTCCTGCGATCGATCGTATTAATAATTCAAAAATAAAAGAACTTGTAATTACGAATTCTATTGCACTTCCAGAAGAGAAGAAAACAGCGAAGATTAAAGAATTGTCTGTTGCAACTCTTATTGGAGAAGCAATCATCCGTATTTATGAAGATAAATCTGTAAGTACGTTATTTGATTAATTTGGTGAGGATAGGGATATCTCAACACTAAAATAAGTGGGATATGCGAAATAGGCTGTCTCAGAAATTACTGATTTTGCTGGTTTCAACTTGACAGTCTATTTCGCGAGCTGACTCAAAAGGGAATGGTTATCTCCCTTTTGAGTCAGCTCCTTTTCCTATCATGATGAGGAGAGTAAGAATGAAACTAATTGTAGGGCTTGGAAACCCAGGCAAAGAGTATGAACGTACAAGACATAACGTTGGATTTATGGTAATCGATGAATTATCAAAACGCTGGAGTATTTCGTTGGATCAGTTGAAATTCAAAGGCTTGTATGGTGCGGGAATAGTAAATGGGGAGAAGGTTATCTTGTTAAAGCCTCTTACCTATATGAATTTGTCTGGTGAAAGCATTCGTCCTCTTATGGATTATTATAAAATTGATATAGAGGATTTTCTTATCCTATACGATGATTTGGATCTTCCAGTTGGAAAGCTGCGTCTTCGAATGAAAGGAAGCGCCGGCGGACATAATGGTGTAAAATCAACCATTAGCCATGTAGGAACACAAGAATTTAACCGCATTCGAATTGGTATCGATCGTCCAAAAAATGGAATGAAAGTTCCTGATTACGTATTAGGGCGGTTTATAAATGAAGAATTACCTCAATTAGAAAAGACGATTCAGAAAAGTGCTGATTCGTGTGAACAATGGCTTCATATGCCATTTTTACAGGTTATGAATACATTTAACGTGTAGATATTGTATAATTAAGTGAAACTTCCATTAGTGAGGTGCTTCGTGCAATAAGAAGTGGCATAACAGAAGGTCAAAAACGTATAATGTACGTATATTTAGCCATACTACTAGTACTGAAACAAATGGTATGGAGGAACTTATGACTACATTTTATTACTGTCGCCACTGTGGACGGAGAATTGGTTCTATTATGAATGAAGTAGCTCATAATGTAGTGGTAGGGCAACTGACTGAGGAAGAAAAGAAAGAAATGCTACAATTTGATAAGTATGGTAATGTGTATGTAAAAACAATTTGTGAGGATTGTCAGGAAACTTTAGAGAGCAATCCACATTACCATGAATATGATACATTTATTCAGTAAGCTTTGGTAGGTCCAAAGCATTTTTCTGTTTTTTACATTCTAATGATTGAGTTTAACCCCCACTTTTTGTAAGTGGGGGTTAAACCAGCAGAAGATACTAGGTGGCATTCGATTACGCAGAAGTTCCATTTTCTGTATAATTACATAAAAATATACTAACTTACTCTTTACTGAGAGGAGTTCCAAAAATGATAGCATTACTAGAACAATTTAATGATAATAAAGAATTGATCTCCATAGCAAATGGTATAGAGGATGGGTTAAAGGAGCAGCTGGTGTATGGAATGACAGCTTCTTCTCGTACGCCTTTTCTAGCTGCACTCTATGAAAAATCAAAACGGACACAGCTTATTATTACCCATAATTTATTGCAAGCACAAAAGGTATATGATGATCTTGTTTCACTTATTGGGGAAAAGAAGGTTCTTCTATATCCCGTTAATGAGCTCATTGCCTCTGAAGTTGGCATTGCTAGTCCAGAGCTTTTAGCACAGCGGATTGATGTATTAAACCGTCTTGTACACAATGATGCAGCTATCATAGTGGCACCGATCGCTGGGATGCGACGCTTCCTTCCTGCGAAGGAGCACTGGGCAAGTAGACAAATATCGCTAAGAGTAGGAGACGATCTAGATTTAGGATCATTTACTCGTACGCTTTCTGATATCGGCTATACGCGAAAATCAATGGTTGAAGCTCCTGGTGAATATAGTATTCGCGGAGGAATTTTAGATATTTATCCGTTAACAGAGGATTTACCAGTTCGAATTGAATTGTTTGATACAGAAATAGATTCGATTCGAACCTTTCAAGTTGATGACCAACGTTCATTAGGTCCCATTCCGTCCATATCATTCGGACCTGCAGCAGAGTTTATTTTTAGCTCTAATGAAATGAAGCAAGGTATCCAGAAGCTAGAAGCAGGCTTAACTGCTACAGTAAAAAAAGTGAGCAGTACAAATTTAAAAGAACAGTTACTGGAAACAGTTGGATATGAGCTGGAACAGTTGAAAAGTGGAAATAGTACGCCAAATATGTTCAAATATCTGTCTTTATACTATGAAACCCCTTCTAGTCTAGTAGACTATTTACCTGAAAACGGGATAGTAGTGTTAGATGAGGTGTCGCGCATACAAGAAACGGCTGAGCATCTGGAACAAGAAGAGGCAGAATGGTATACATCCCTACTTAGTGATGGGGCAATTATTCAGGATCTTACGTTCTCTCATGATTATTTGCAATTGCTTCAACAGAAGAAACGAAGCATGGTATTTATGACATTGTTTTTGCGGCATATTTCTCATACACATCCGCAAAATATTGTGAATGTAACGAGTCGTACGATGCAAGATTTCCATGGGCAAATGCATCTTCTTAAAAGCGAAAGTGAACGTTGGGTAAAAGGAAACTATACGGTCGTGGTACTAGGCTCCAATGAAGAACGTGTGAAAAAGCTAGAAGGTATACTCCATGATTATGATATACAAGCAGATATTGTTCTAAAACAGAGTGTTTTGGTACCTGGGCGGATTCATATTATAGTAGGTGAATTACAGGCTGGATTTGAAGTGCCGATGCTGCGTCTAGCTGTTATTACAGAAAAGGAATTATTCCATAAAACGGTAAAGAAACAACAACGTAGACAAAAGCTATCGAATGCCGAGCGTATTAAGAGTTATTCCGAGCTCAAGGTGGGAGATTATGTCGTTCATGTCAATCATGGTATTGGTAAATTCCTTGGCATTGAAACACTTGAAATAAATGGTGTCCATAAAGATTATTTGCATATTAAATATCAGGGCAATGATAAATTATATGTACCTGTTGAACAAATTGATCAAGTACAAAAGTATATCGGTTCAGAAGGAAAGGAACCGAAAATTTATAAGCTTGGCGGTACGGATTGGAAACGAGTAAAAAGTAAAGTAGAGAAATCCGTGCAAAATATCGCGGATGATTTAATTAAGCTATACGCTGAGCGAGAAGCTTCGAAAGGATTTAGCTATTCACCAGATACGACAGAGCAAGGGGAATTTGAAGGACTCTTCCCTTATCAAGAGACCGAGGATCAGATCCGGTCTATTATAGAAATTAAAAAAGACATGGAACGGGAACGTCCGATGGATCGCTTACTTTGCGGCGATGTTGGCTATGGAAAAACAGAAGTAGCCATTCGCGCTGCCTTTAAAGCAATTATGGATCAAAAACAAGTGGCTATCTTAGTACCTACAACCATCCTGGCGCAGCAACATTATGAAACAATAAAAGAGCGCTTCCAAGATTATCCTATTTCTATTGGGCTGCTAAGTCGTTTTCGCACACGCAAGCAGCAAAATGAAGTATTAAAAGGGCTTAAGGATGGAGTGGTTGATCTTGTAATTGGAACCCATCGTGTGTTATCGAAGGATATTGTATTTAAAGATTTAGGTTTGTTAATCATTGATGAAGAGCAACGATTTGGCGTTACACATAAAGAAAAAATTAAACAAATGAAAGCGAATATTGATGTATTAACCTTAACTGCTACGCCAATCCCGCGTACCCTTCATATGTCGATGCTTGGGGTTCGAGACCTATCTGTCATCGAAACACCGCCGGAAAATCGTTTTCCTGTTCAAACGTATGTCGTTGAATACAATGGTTCATTAATTCGCGAAGCGATTGAAAGGGAGCTTGCGAGGGAAGGGCAAGTATATTTCTTGCATAATCGTGTAGAAGACATTGAGCGAAAAGTCGAAGAAATTTCAATGCTCGTACCAGACGCTCGTGTTACATATGCACATGGAAAAATGAATGAAAGCGAACTTGAAGCAGTCATGCTGGCATTTTTAGATGGGCAGTACGATGTTCTCGTTAGTACAACCATCATTGAAACGGGAGTAGATATTCCAAATGTAAATACACTTATCGTAAGCGATGCTGATCGTATGGGGCTGTCGCAATTGTATCAGCTTCGCGGACGGGTAGGACGTTCAAATCGGGTTGCCTATGCATACTTTACGTACAAAAAAGATAAGGTGCTATCAGAGGTTGCCGAAAAGAGATTGCAAGCAATAAAAGAATTCACAGAATTGGGTTCTGGTTTTAAGATTGCAATGCGAGATTTATCGATCCGAGGAGCTGGAAATCTGCTTGGTGCAGAGCAGCATGGTTTTATAGACTCTGTAGGTTTTGATTTATATTCACAAATGCTCAAGGAAGCGATTGAGCAAAGAAAAGGTGTTACTGGTGAAGAAGCTCACTTCGAAGTAGAAATGGACGTAGATGTTGATGCATATTTGCCAGATGAGTATATTTCCGATAGTAAGCAAAAAATAATGATGTATAAGCAATATAGAGGTGTGTCGTCAGCGCAAGATATAGAAGAACTACAGGAAGAAATAACAGATCGATTTGGAGATTATCCACAAGAGGTAGGTTATTTATTTCAAATTACTAGCTTAAAGGTGCTTGCAGCTAAAGAGAAAATCGAATCGATTAAGCAATCTAAGTACGATGTGACTTTCCTATTTTCTGAAAAAGCTACTCAAAACATTGATGGCGGAAAGTTATTCATGCTAGCTAACAGTTTAGGACGTAATTTACGTCTCGGTATGGAAGGATCCAAGCTGAAAGTTGTCATGAATACGAAAGGGATGGAAGCTTCGAAATGGTTAACAATAGGTGAGAATTTACTAATCGGATTGAAAAATGTAAAAAAAGAAGTGGTTAACGCGTAATACAAGAAGAAAAAATAGATTTGGCGTGCATAGAACATCTAATGTGAACAATACTATGCTTAATAGTGGATAGCTTTTACATGAAGAGAAGAAGATGTGAAAGTTCACCGCTTTTACCATCTTTAGAAAGCGAGGCAGCATTAGATGAAAGCAACCGGAATCGTACGTCGAATTGATGATTTAGGCAGAGTCGTTATTCCAAAAGAAATTCGCAGAACACTTCGTATTCGTGAAGGAGATCCTTTAGAAATTTTCGTTGACCGAGATGGAGAAGTTATTTTAAAGAAATACTCGCCCATTAGTGAATTGGGTGACTTTGCAAAAGAATATGCTGAAGCACTTTTTGATAGCTTAGGACATAATATACTTATTTGCGATCGCGATGCCATTATCGCTGTAGCAGGTGTATCTAAAAAAGATTACTTAAATAAAAGCATTGGTGATTTAATTGAAAAAGCAATGGAAGACCGAAGCTCTGTTATCATGATGGATGAAAGCGAAATGGCTCTTATTGAAGGGATGATCGAAAAAATCAGTTCCTATACAATCGGACCTATTATCGCAAACGGCGACCCAATTGGCGCTGTTATCATCTTCTCAAAAGAAAAAGTAATTAGTGACATAGAAAAGAAAGCGGTAGAAACAGCTGCAGCATTCTTAGGGAAACAAATGGAACAATAGGAAGGCTTTCTTTCTGGGGAGCTAGCCTAAAAAGCAATAAGAGTTCCTCCAACAAATAGGTCATCTTTCAGAATCCTGTATTTTAGGTTCGTTCTGTGATGGCCTGTTTTTATGTTCATAGTTACAAAACGTCAGGGTCATGTATTATGGTATAATACGCGTGGTGTGAACATAGGAGGAAAGGAACTTCTGTATGGAGATGAAGAAGCAAGGGGCTTTTTGGAAAGGTGCCATTATTTTAACAATATCTGGTCTTATCATGAAAATATTAAGCGCTTTTTACCGGATTCCGTATCAAAATATTGCAGGGGATCTCGGTTTTTATATTTATCAACAAGTATATCCGCTGTATGGGCTTTCTATAATATTGGCAACGTATGGTTTTCCTGTAGTTATATCGAAGTTAATTTCAGCAAGATTAGAGGACAAAGATAATCAAGGTGCAAAAGAAATTGTATTTGTTTCCTTTTGGTTTCTAATGGGTATTGGACTTCTCTTTTTTGTGATTCTTTTCTTTGGATCACATGCAATTGCCCATGCTATGGGAGATGAAAGGCTGTCTAAGCTGCTTAGTGTGGTAGCATTTTCATTTCTGCTTATGCCTTTTCTATCTGTAGCAAGAGGATATTTCCAAGGCTTTGCAAATATGACGCCAACAGCTGTCTCGCAGGTAGCAGAGCAAACGGTCCGCGTTTCGATTATTGTGTTATTGTCGTTACTTCTAGTGGGAATAGGTGCTGATAGTTATACGGTAGGGGCGGGTGCTATGCTTGGTTCTGTTATAGGCAGCATTGTAGCAATTGTTATCTTACTGTATTTTCTCCGAAACGACATAAAAAGTGTGTTTATGCAAAAGTGGATGGATATACCTGGGAAACGTTCTATAATTAAAATTGTAATTTGGCAAGGTATGACTATATGCGTTAGTAATCTTGTTCTCATATTCATCCAATTCGTTGATTCTATGTCATTATACAACTTGTTAGTAGGAACGGGATTTGAGGAGAATACCGCTAAGCTCATAAAGGGTGTATACGACCGCGGCATTCCGTTTATTCAGCTCGGTACAGTAGTCGCTACCTCTTTTTCACTAACGCTTATCCCTATTATTACAGGTGCTCGAATGCGTGGGGATCATAGGTTTATCGAAGAAAAGATACAGCTTGCTATGAAATTAACGCTAACCATTGGCCTTGCTGCAACTGCAGGACTTGTATGTATCATTCGGCCTGCTAATATTATGCTGTTCCAAAATGGGGATGGTTCTGATTTTCTTGCCATCTTATCCCTTTCTATTCTATTTAGTGCACTTTCCATTACGTCTGCCTCTGTTTTACAGGGGCTTGGCATAACCGTTATGCCTGCTTTATTTGCGATTATTGGTGCGGGGATTAAATACAGTGCGAATCTATGGTTAATTCCGCGGTTTGGTGTAAAAGGAGCCGCAATTGCTACCGTGTTCGCTTTGTTCTGTATTTCGGCATGTAATATTTTCGTGTTAGTACGAAAAATACCGAGCGCGTTACCTGGATTCCGCAGTATACGAAGTGTTGGGATAGCTGGCCTAGGAATGGTGCTTGTTATTATGCTTTATATGAATATGTTCCAGCATTTTATAAATACGGAGCATCGTCTTGTTGCTACCTTTGAAGCGTTAAGCTCGGTTGGATTAGGGGGAATCATCTACCTAATTCTGATATTTAAAATGAATGTATTTACCGATGAGGAAATCGGTGCTGTTTGGAAGGGCGGGAAAATTCCCCTTATTTTCAAAAAGTAAAAGGAGTGGTTGGTGTTGACTCAGACTCATATAATTACGATTATTGGATTAGGTGCGGGTGATTTTGATCAACTAAGCATAGGTGTATATCGAAAGCTAAAGCAAACAAAGTATATGTACGTTCGGACGAAGGAGCATCCTGTATTGCAGGAGCTTAAGGAAGAAGGGCTTTCCTTTACTTCTTTTGATGATGTGTATGAATCCTTTGACCAATTTGAACAGGTGTATGAAACAATTGCTTCCATGTTAATAGAAAAGGCAAAGGAAGAAGATGTAGTATACGCGGTTCCAGGGCATCCTCTTGTTGCAGAACGAACGGTACAGCTACTGCTGCAAAGAGGAGAAAATGAGGGAATTACTGTGAAAATAGAAGGTGGACAAAGCTTTCTTGACCCGCTATTTTCAAGTCTTCAAATTGATCCGATTGAAGGATTTCAGCTAGTAGATGCTACTTTCTTTAAACGAAGCGAGTTGCAGCTAGGCCACCATCTTATTTTTTGTCAGGTATATGATTCCTTTATTGCATCGAATGTGAAGTTAACATTGATGGAAAGCTTGCGGGATGACTATGAAGTATTTATTGTTACAGGGGCGGGCACTTCGTTTGAGAGCGTAAGGGCAGTGCCGCTCTATATGCTAGATCATGAGACAGAATTAAACAATCTAACGAGTGTATATGTTCCTCCAGTTCGTGATAAGAGTCTTTTGTATCAGGAATTTGCAGAATTAAGACAAATTATTGCGACGCTTCGCGGACCAAACGGCTGTCCTTGGGATAAGGAGCAAACACATGAATCGTTAAAACGTTATTTAATTGAAGAAACATATGAGTTGCTCGAGGCAATTGATGAGAAGGATGACGAGCATATTATTGAAGAGCTAGGTGACGTGCTGCTGCAAGTCATGCTGCATGCACAAATTGGGGAAGATGAAGGATGGTATTCCATTGATGATGTGATCAGAGGGATATCAGAAAAAATGATACGGCGTCATCCGCACGTATTTGGGGATGTGACGGTTGCAAATTCTGATGAGGTACTGGTAAATTGGAATGATATTAAGAAGACAGAAAAAGGAAAAGAACGTGAATCCATTTTGTCAGGTATTCCGAAATCCTTGCCGCAGCTATTGCAAGCCTATGAGCTACAAAAAAAGGCAGCGAAGGTTGGATTTGATTGGAAAGATGTAGAACCAATGCTTGAGAAAATGACAGAGGAATGGAACGAGTTTCGAGCAGAGGTAAAGGCAATGGATTCGGAAAAAATGCTGAAGGAATTTGGCGATATTCTATTCGTAATCGTAAATATTGCTAGATACTATAAAATTAATCCAGAAGAAGCGCTACATACGACAAATATAAAGTTTATCAATCGTTTTACTTATATGGAGGAACGTGTAAACAGGGTAAATAAGAAAATGGAAGAGCTATCTCTTGAAGAGCTTGACGCTCTGTGGGAAGAAGCGAAGAAAAAAGGATATGAATAGGAGTGTGGATACAATGAGATTAGATAAGTTTTTGAAGGTTTCTCGTTTAATTAAAAGAAGAACACTTGCAAAGGAGGTTGCAGATCAAGGGCGTATTTCCATTAATGGTCTGCCTGCTAAAGCAAGTACGGTTGTAAAAGTAAACGACATTTTGACGGTGCGCTTTGGACAGAAACTTGTTACTGTAAAAATTAATGAACTAAAGGAAACGACGAAAAAAGAAGATGCCGCAAACATGTATACCATTGTGGGAGAGGAAAAGGTGGGAGAGCCAGGTTTGTTCTAAATCCTATGCGCCCTGCATACAGTAGTAGCAGTACTAGCTATGGGGGGATAGAGATGAACGGAACATCTTCTACAAATAAACCTACTGCAGCAGCTGAGCATGATGTGATCATGCGTGGAAGACGTTTGCTGGATATTACAGGAGTAAAGCAAGTAGAGAGCTTTGATAATGAGGAATTTTTATTAGAGACTGTAATGGGCTTTCTTACGATTCGCGGTCAAAACCTACAAATGAAAAATTTGGATGTAGATAAAGGAGTCGTATCGATTAAGGGGAAGGTGTATGAGCTAGCGTATATAGATGAACATCACTCGGAGAAAGCTAAAGGAATCTTTAGCAAGCTTTTTAAATGAGCTTATCCGTTCAACTTTATACGATGCTTTCCATGATTGGTATGGGGGCACTGACAGGGGCAGCACTTGATACGTATCATCGTTTTTTGAAGCGATCCACACGAAAACGAATACTCGTCTTCATTTACGATTTGCTGTTCTGGTTCGTCCAAGCTCTTCTTATTTTTTATGTGTTGTTTATCGTTAACGAAGCAACGATACGAATCTATGTATTTGTCGCGTTGCTTTGTGGATTTGCAGCCTACCAAGGCATGCTAAAGCGCGTGTACACGGCTGTTTTGGAAAGAAGCATTCAAATTATAATTCGAGTGTACCAAATTGCTGTATCGATAGGGAAGCTTCTCGTTGTGAGCCCTATTTTATTTCTCGTTCACTGCATCATTTTGATTCTAGTTTTCTCATTTCGGATGATTCGATCATTACTACGAATAATTTTCACTCTTCTTACTCGAATTATAATGGTCCTAATGAAAATCTTTTTTATGCCATTACGATTAATTGGCATGCTTGTATGGAAAGTTCTCCCTAACCGTGTTAAAATTTTTTTGAGGAGTTTTGCAGGACTTTTAATAAAATTCGAGAAGTTGAAAGTAATAATCACGAAATGGTGGACGTCTATTAAAAAAAGGTTGGGGGGACCTCGTGAATGAGGGAACTAAGAGACTCGTTTGCAAGAGAGAACACAATTGCTAGGGAGCAGCATACACTACCAATAGAGAATGTAAGCAAGAAGCGTCTGGTTCGTCGCCTTACTTTGTTTTTTGCCCTTGCCCTTACCGTTATTACTAGTTTAAGTATTACGTTTTATCAACAAAATATGGCCATCAATAAACAGGTTGCAGAAACTGCGACGTTACAAAATGAAATGAATTCATTAAAGGATGAAGAGAGCAAGCTTCAGGAAAAAATTCGCCAGCTTAACAATGACGATTATATAGCGAAAATCGCACGGAGCGAGTATTTCTTTTCAAAAGATGGGGAGATTAATTTTCCAGTTTCTAAGTGATGTTTGTTTCATTGACACTCTATTTTGTGATTATATATAATGAAGTATAAATTTGACTTTTTAAATTTAAGGAGGAACATTTTTTTTATGTCAATCGAAGTAGGCAGCAAGTTACAGGGAAAAGTAACAGGGATCACTAATTTTGGGGCTTTTGTAGAGCTGCCAGATGGAGTAACGGGTCTTGTTCATATCAGTGAAGTAGCTGATAACTATGTGAAAGACATTAATGATCATCTTAAAGTTGGCGATCAAGTTGAAGTTAAGGTCATTAATGTAGAGAAAGACGGAAAAATTGGGCTTTCCATTAAGAAAGCGAAAGAACGTGAAGGTACGGCCAATGAGCAGCATCAAAATCGTCCTGCGCGAGGTAATCGACCTTACAATCGTGATCGTGAACGTGGTGGTCGTGAACGTGGTGGTCGTGAACGTGAAGATCGTAATACGAAAGAGACATTTGAACAAAAAATGGTTCGCTTCTTAAAGGATAGTGAAGATCGTTTAACTTCTTTAAAACGTAATACAGAGTCAAAACGTGGAGGTCGCGGCGCTAGACGCGGATAATAACTCTTTTAAAATAGGGGCATTCGGAAAGCCGAATGCCCTTTTGTATTAACTATTATATGTATTTATCAATTGTTAGGAAAGATACTCGATATTCTAATAAAAGTTATTGACACATTATCACTTTATAGATATTATAGTAATTGTCCGTTAGAATGTTAAGGACATGGCGGTGTAGCTCAGCTGGCTAGAGCGTACGGTTCATACCCGTGAGGTCGGGGGTTCGATCCCCTTCGCCGCTATTATAAAAAGGCCCGTTGGTCAAGCGGTTAAGACACCGCCCTTTCACGGCGGTAACACGGGTTCGATTCCCGTACGGGTCATCTTTTAAAAAACCAAAGTCTACCTAGTAGACTTTGGTTTTTTTGTTTTTCAATTTCTACAAAAAGCTTGTTTATTTTCCTGGAAATATACCATTCATTTATAGCATTTTACCTAATTCTGTATGTATGTAGCATAGCTTTACACATATCGTCGAACGATTTTGTATGGTGCATTCTGCTTTATGACAAAAAATACCTCTTTTGTTTTGTATACTGGAACCACTAGTAGAGAAGCTTCAATTGGGAACGGAGTCTGTCGCCGAATTGATAGTGGATCCAATGAGATCTATAGGTGAACGGAATCAATTCGCCAGGTAGATCGGGATAAAATATTCGGGTGGTGTGAGCTGTATGTCAATAATAGAAAGAGGTACGACTCATTCAAAAACTAGTATTTTGTCAAGTAACCGTGGAGCTTTGTTTCGTTTCTCTAGTAAAATAAGAAAAATTTTTGAACAAGTATTCTTTCGGTGGGGATTTGTAGTTGCTGTTGTCGGATTTTTATTAGGACGAGCCTATATACTCACAAATATTTTGCCATTTGCTTTGCCGTTTTTTGCAGCAGTGTATGTAATGAAAAGGGATAAAATGGCATTGGCCTTTCTAGCCCTAATGGGTGGAGCCTTTACGATTTCCATTGATAATGCGATATTTACATTTACTTCGATTTTTATATTCTTTGTTTATCATATATTTTTTGTGAGATTTACGAAAAAGACAGTAGGTCTCGTTCCCTTTCAAGTTTTTCTATCGGTTGTAACTTCACATTTAGTACTTGCATATTTAGGGCAAAAATCCATCATTATGTATGATGTGTTTATGAGCACAATTGAAGCTGGATTAAGCTTTGTGCTGACAATGATTTTCTTACAAAGTGTTCCTCTCCTAACGGAACGAAAAAGCAAACAGCAATCTCTCGAAACCGAAGAAATTGTTTGCTTAATTATCCTGTTAGCATCGGTGCTAACAGGAACAACAGATTGGTTTGTCTACCATTTATCTATACAGCATATATTTACGAGATATTTAGTGCTCCTATTTGCTTATGTATCAGGAGCAGCAATCGGTTCAACGGTCGGAGTAGTAACTGGGCTTATATTGAGTTTAGCCAATGTGGCTAGTTTATATCAGCTTAGCTTGCTTGCCTTTTCGGGCTTGCTTGGCGGCCTTCTAAAGGAAGGAAAACGTCTTGGAGTTGGCTTAGGACTTCTGATCGGAACAAGTCTGATAGCATTATATGTAGATAAGCAAGGAGATATTACAAAAACATTATTTGAATCCGTAGTCGCTATTTCTATTTTTCTTGTAACACCGAAATTTTTACTAGAACGATTAGCGAAGTTCGTTCCAGGAACGGTAGAGAATGCTAATGATCAGCATCAATATTTACGTCGTATTCGCGATGTGACGTCCGGGAAAATAGCGCAATTTGCTAATGTGTTTGAAGCACTGTCTAATAGTTTTTCTGTCTATGGCTATGTGGAGAATGAGGATCAGGAAACAGAAGCTGACATGTTTTTAAGTGGTATTACCGAAAAGACGTGCAAAACCTGCTTTAAGAAAGAGCAGTGTTGGGTTACGAATCCTGAACGAACCTATGATTATATGAGGCAAGTTCTGAAAGAAACAGAAGAAGATACATTACAGCGTAATTCAAGGTTTTTAAAGGATTGGGGCAAGTATTGTGTTCGAAGTGCAAAAGTCAATGAGCTGATGCAGCAAGAGCTTTCTCATTTTTACGCAAAACAAAAAATAAAAAAGCAAATGAAAGAGAATCGAAGGCTTGTGGCAGAGCAGCTTCTTGGCGTTTCTAAGGTTATGGAGGATTTTGCGAAGGAAATTCAGCGTGAAAAGGAAAATCATCAAGCGCAGGAAGATCAAATTTTAGATGCGTTTACGAAATTCGGAATTGAAATTGGGCAGGTTGATATCTATTGTCTGGATCATGGCAATGTTGATATAGAGATGGTAATTCCAAATGTTAGTAATCAACGGGGAGAATGCGAAAAACTCATTGCCCCTATGCTTTCGGATGTTCTTGGCGAGACTATACTTGTAAAGCATGAAGATAAATCCCTATATCCACATGGCAATACGACTGTAAGCTTTGGATCTGCTAAGACGTTTGCGGTAGAAACAGGTATTGCAACGGCTGCTTTAGGTGGTGGACTCGTTTCAGGAGATTCCTATTCTACGATGGAGCTTAGCGTTGGGAAATATGCACTTGCAATAAGCGATGGAATGGGTAATGGCGAGAGAGCAAATATGGAGAGCAGGGAAACACTTAAGCTCCTGCAAAAAATATTGCAATCTGGTATTCACGAAAAAATTGCAATTAAAGCTATCAACTCTATTCTATCATTACGAACGACAGACGAGATATTTACGACTTTAGATTTAGCAATGATTGACTTGCGAGATGCAAAAGCGAAATTTTTAAAGGTAGGTTCTACTCCTAGCTTTGTAAAGCGCGGTGATCGTGTTATAAAAGTAGAAGCAAGCAATTTGCCGATGGGAATCATTGAAGATGTAGATGTAGATGTAGTGAGTGAACAATTGAAAAGCGGAGATATTCTCATCATGATGAGTGATGGAATTTTTGAAGGGCCAAAGCATGTAGAGAACCATGAAGCCTGGATGAAACGAAAAATAAAAGAGCTGCAAACGAATGATCCCCAAGAAATTGCTGACATTCTCATTGAAGAAGTGATTCGCTCGCGTGATGGATTTATTGAAGATGATATGACGGTGATTGTTGCGAAAATAGAAAAGAGCATGCCAAAATGGGCAACCATTCCAATTATGAGTAAACAGGCTCAATAAATGATTGCGTGATGGCCTTAGAGGGGATGCTAGGGCCATCCTTTTTTACGTAAATAGATGAATCAAAGAAAGTAGAAGAAATAACGATATCTAAGCTTGTAATACGGAAGCTATTTTTTTTGCAGGTAAAGGATAAAAAGTGGTACGATTATTGCAAGGCCGTTTGTGGAACAATCATGAAAGGTGATAAAAATATTGAAAGAGAATTTTACTTCGAAAATAGATACCTTTGTAATGAAGTATGAGCTGCTTCGTCCGAATTCAACCGTTATTGTGGGAGTCTCCGGAGGAGCTGATTCCCTGGCGTTACTTGACTATTTGATGAAACGGAAAGAGAAGGATCAACTACACATAGTGGTAGCACATGTAGACCATATGTTTAGAGGAGAAGAATCAAAGCAGGATTTACAATATGTTGTGAATCACTGCAAACAGCTTGGTATACCGTGTGAGGCAACGCAAATTGATGTTACACGCTATCAAAAAGAGCATAAACTTGGAACAGAATTGGCTGCAAGAGAATGTCGTTATGCCTTTTTTGAACAGATTATGGGGAAGCATAAGGGTGATTACTTAGCACTTGGACATCACGGCGATGATCAGGTAGAGACCATTTTAATGCGTCTCGTACGTGGAAGCACCATGCAAGGATATGCAGGTATTCATGCCAAGCGTAAGTTTGCGGGCGGAATGATCATTCGTCCGTTATTAGTCGTTACGAAAGAGGAAATCAATCAGTATTGTCAGGAGCAATCCATTACTGTGTGTATTGATTCGAGTAACAGCGAAGAAGCCTATACGAGAAATCGATTTCGTAAGAACATACTCCCTCTTTTAAAAAAAGAAAATCCAAATGTGCATGAGCGTTTTCAATCATTTAGCACGTATATCCAGGAAGATGAAAAATATTTACAGGAATTAGCTTTTGAAAATATGAATAAAGTATTAAAATATAAGGAAAAAAATACGGTTGTACTGTCAATTCCTTCATTTGAATCTTTACCAATGCCTTTACAAAGAAGAGGGATTCAACTAATATTAAACTATCTTTATAATTACCAACTACCGGTATCCCTTTCTTCTATACATATTGAGCAAGCGCTGCACTTAATAAAGCGTCCTCATCCATCTGGTTCGCTTGATTTTCCAGCAGGTCTCAAGGTAATCCGATCGTATGAAGAATGCAGCTTTGGCTTTCAAGAGGATCAAGCTCTTCCGTATTCTTATTCTTTGCCTATTCCAGGAACGGTTACTTTGCCAAATGGAGATGAATTTATAGCAGAAATTAGCAACTCTTTTCCTGCTTCTCTTCACTCAAATTTGTTTGTGGGTACTAGCAAAGACATTGCCGGGCCATTAACGGTTCGATCTCGCACCGAGGGAGACAGAATGACGGTAAGAGGTATGAATGGTACGAAAAAGATAAAAACTATCTTTATCGAAGGGAAAATCCCAAAGTCAAACCGAGTAGAATGGCCGATTGTTTGTGATACAGCAGATAACATCCTCTGGGTTCCACAATTAAAGTACTCAGACAAGGCTATATCGGAGACGGTGCCAAATGAAGATAGGTACATACTTATTCATTACAAAAGCAAGGAGTCTTCTAGGAGGATAAACAAATGATGAATCAGGATATTGAAACAGTACTCGTATCAGAAGAGGAAATTCAAAAAAAGGTGAAAGAATTAGGTGCTATCATTGCAGAGGAATACAAGAATACAATTCCTTTAGCAATTGGTGTACTAAAAGGAGCAATGCCTTTTATGGCGGATCTTCTGAAACGAATGGATGTATATCTTGAAATGGATTTTATGGCAGTTTCTAGTTATGGTAGCTCAACTGTTTCTTCAGGAGAAGTTAAAATACTCAAGGATTTAGATACTTCTGTAGAAGGGCGAGACATATTAATTGTAGAGGATATTATTGATAGTGGTCTCACATTAAGCTATTTAGTTGATTTGTTTAAATACCGTAAAGCAAAATCAGTAAAAATTGTCACATTATTAGACAAGCCAGCTGGTAGAAAGGCTAAAATTAAAGCTGACTATGTAGGATTTGACGTACCAAACGAATTTGTTGTAGGGTATGGTTTAGACTATAAGGAACGTTATCGTAATCTTCCTTATATCGGGGTATTAAAACCAAGCGTTTATTCAAACTAACATTACATAGGTTTAACTATTGGATAGCAAAGTTTTTCTATGTTACTATTTACTATATTGTATGCTGTGAGAGGAGGTTAGGGATGAATCGCATCTTCCGTAATACCATCTTTTATTTACTAATATTTTTAGTTGTAATTGGGGTTGTTAGCTATTTTAACGGTTCAACTCAGCAAACAAAACCGATTAGCTACGATAAATTCCTCGCTAAGCTAGATAATGGGGAAGTACGCTCCGTTAGTTTGCAGCCTAAAAATGGTGTATTTGAGGTAAAGGGGCAATTTACAGATTCTCCTCAGGATGAATACTATGTAACATACGCACCTAATACTGAAGAATTACAGAAAAAGGTGAATGATAAGGCAAAAAATACGAAGGTAGATTATAAACCAGCCGAGGAAACGAGTGCTTGGGTTACATTCTTTACTTCCATTATCCCATTTGTCATTATATTCATTCTCTTCTTCTTCCTTATGAACCAGGCTCAAGGCGGCGGTAGCCGTGTGATGAATTTTGGGAAAAGTAAGGCGAAGCTCTACAATGATGATAAGAAGAAGGTTCGCTTCCGAGATGTTGCAGGTGCTGATGAAGAAAAACAAGAATTAGTTGAGGTTGTAGAATTCTTGAAGGATCCTCGTAAGTTTTCTGAACTTGGCGCACGCATTCCGAAAGGGGTTTTACTCGTAGGTCCTCCAGGAACAGGTAAAACATTACTTGCAAGGGCTGTTGCAGGTGAAGCGGGAGTACCGTTCTTCTCTATCAGTGGATCTGACTTTGTAGAGATGTTTGTCGGTGTTGGTGCTTCTCGTGTTCGTGATTTATTCGAAAATGCGAAGAAGAACGCTCCATGTATTATCTTTATCGATGAAATCGATGCAGTTGGACGTCAACGTGGTGCAGGACTTGGCGGCGGCCATGATGAACGGGAACAAACACTAAACCAATTGCTTGTTGAAATGGATGGTTTCGGTGCAAATGAAGGTATTATTATTATCGCTGCAACAAACCGACCTGATATTTTAGACCCTGCTTTATTACGTCCAGGTCGTTTTGACCGTCAAATTACTGTAGATCGTCCTGATGTTAACGGACGTGAAGCTGTACTAAAGGTGCATGCACGTAATAAGCCGCTTGATGAAACGGTGAATTTACGTACCATTGCTATGCGCACACCTGGATTCTCTGGTGCAGACTTAGAAAATCTGTTAAATGAAGCTGCTCTTGTAGCTGCCAGATCTAACAAGAAGCAAATTGATATGACTGATATTGACGAAGCAACTGACCGTGTTATTGCAGGTCCTGCAAAGAAAAGTCGTGTCATTTCTGAAAAAGAACGTAATATCGTAGCCTTCCATGAAGCTGGTCATACTGTAATTGGTATGGTTCTTGATGAAGCAGATATGGTTCACAAAGTAACGATCGTCCCTCGTGGTCAAGCTGGTGGCTATGCAGTTATGCTTCCTAGAGAAGATCGTTTCCTTATGACGAAACCAGAATTACTTGATAAGATTACAGGTCTACTTGGTGGACGCGTAGCAGAAGAGGTTGTTTTTGGCGAAGTAAGTACAGGTGCTAGTAATGACTTCCAACGTGCAACTGGTATTGCCAGAAGTATGGTAACAGAATATGGTATGAGCGATAAGCTTGGACCGTTACAATTTGGCGGTTCCCACGGTGGTCAAGTATTCCTAGGAAGAGATTTCCATAACGAACAAAATTATAGCGATTCCATTGCTCATGATATTGATGCAGAAATGCAAGAAATTATTAAGTATTGCTATTCTCGTGCTAAGGAAATCCTTACTGAAAAACGCGAACAGCTTGATATCATTGCTAAAACATTGCTTAAAGTAGAAACATTAGATGCTGAACAAATTCGAGGTCTTTACGAAAATGGCATATTGCCTGAACGTAAGAAAAAAACATTCGGTTCTGACGAAGTGAAGGTAAACATCTCCACGAAGGAAGAAGTACAACCGAAGGAAGAAGTACAACCGAAGGAAGAAGAAAAAACGGATGAACAGCCGAAGGAGTGACAATTCGTCACTCCTTTTTCTTCCTATACGGATAGACTTCCGAAATCGTCTAACATGAAGTATATAGAATTCATTCAACTAGCCTCAAAGGAGTATTTTTTCTCCATTGAGGCTAGTTGAACTTTATAAAGATGTCGCAATCAACTATGATGGAAGTATTGAATAGTGAGGAGTGAGACTATGATTTTCGTAATGGATGTTGGAAATACGAATGCTGTATTAGGGGTATTTGAAAAGGAACAGCTTCGTCATCACTGGAGAATTGAAACGAACCGAAACAAAACAGAAGACGAATACGGAATGCTTATTAAAGATCTTCTTGCCCATGTAAATCTTACGTTTCGTGATATATCAGGAATTATCATTTCTTCTGTAGTTCCGCCGATTATGTTTGCACTCGAAAGAATGTGCGCGAAATACTTTCATGTTAAGCCGCTTATTGTAGGACCTGGAATTAAAACGGGATTAAATATTAAATATGAGAATCCTCGAGAAATCGGTGCTGACCGCGTTGTGAATGCAGTAGCGGCCATTCAAGAGTATGGCAGCCCGTTGATTATTGTGGATTTTGGAACTGCTACTACATACTGTTATGTAAACGAAGACAAGAATTATATGGGCGGTGCGATTACACCGGGTATTATGATTTCCGCCGAAGCACTCTATAGCCGTGCTGCAAAATTGCCAAGAATTGAAATTACACGTCCGCATGATATTGTAGGTAAAAATACAGTAAGTGCTATGCAAGCAGGCATTTTATATGGTTATGTAGGTCAAGTAGAGGGAATTGTAAAACGTATGAAGGCACAAGCGAAGAAGGAGCCAACTGTTATTGCGACAGGGGGACTAGCAAGCCTTATTGCTGAGGAATCAGATGTAATTGATATTGTAGATCCTTTTTTAACTTTGAAAGGGTTATGCATCATTTATCAACGTAATACACACCAAGAACTGGGGGAATCATCCGAATGAAAGATTATTTAGTAAGATCTCTTGCCTTTGATGGCCAAGTGCGTGCATATAGCACAATTACAACGCATACAGTTAGTGAGGCACAACGCCGACATGATACATGGAGAACAGCTTCTGCTGCGTTAGGCCGCTCGTTAACAGCTGGTGTGATGATGGGCGCTATGTTAAAGGAAGATCAAAAACTTACCATAAAGGTAGAAGGTAATGGTCCCATTGGACATATATTGATTGACGCGAATGCCAAGGGAGAAGTACGTGGATATGTCGCTCATCCGCATATTGACTTCGAAGCGAATGAGCAAGGTAAGCTGCGTGTATATGAAGCAGTTGGAACGGATGGCAATATTACCGTTATAAAGGACATTGGCTTACGTGAACCGTTTGTTGGGCAAGTACCAATTGTTTCTGGAGAGTTAGGAGAAGACTTTACCTATTATTTTGCTGTATCTGAGCAAATTCCATCTTCAGTAGGTGTAGGTGTTCTTGTAAATGGAGATGACAGCATTCTAGCAGCTGGTGGATTCATTCTACAAATGATGCCGGGTGCTGAGGAAGAAACGATTTCTTTTATTGAAAAACGCTTAAATGAAATGCCGCCAATAAGCAAGCTTGTTGAAAATGGATTAACACCGGAAGAAATCTTGTATCATATTCTTGGCGAAGAAAATGTAAAGGTGTTAGACACACTTGATGTAGTTTTTCGATGTACATGCTCAAGAGAACGAATTGAAAGAGTACTAACTAGTTTAGGTTTAGAGGAATTGCAGCAAGTGCGGGACGAAGAAGAAGAAACGGAAGTACATTGCCATTTCTGTAATGAAAAATACACGTTTTCTAAGCAAGATATAACGAACCTTATCGATAGTTTGCAGTAAATTGTAAGGGCGTTTTGTCGTGAGTGAAGGTTAAAAATAAATGATTTTTCGAAAAATTATGTGTATGAATTGACAATTGTAATTTGAAGTGCAAAAATGTATATAAATCCAATAAAAATACTAGGTAATAGGGGTGGAGAAAATGACAATTGCACAATCTGTGTCAGAATTAATTGGAAACACGCCAATCGTAAAGTTAAATCGTATCGTTGAAGAAGACAGTGCAGATATTTACTTAAAGTTAGAATTTATGAACCCTGGCAGCAGTGTGAAAGATCGTATTGCCCTCGCTATGATCGAAGATGCAGAGAAGAAAGGAATTATTAAAGAAGGTGACACCATCATTGAACCGACAAGCGGGAATACGGGAATCGGTTTAGCTATGGTTGCAGCTGCAAAAGGATACAAAGCTATTTTAGTTATGCCCGATACGATGAGCGTAGAGCGTCGAAACTTACTTCGTGCTTACGGTGCAGAACTTGTATTAACACCAGGAAAAGAGGGCATGGTTGGAGCCATTCGTAAAGCGGAAGAATTGGCAGCTGAACATGGCTATTTTGTTCCACAACAATTTAAAAACGAAGCAAACCCAGAAATTCATCGTTTAACAACTGGCCCAGAGATCGTAAAGCAAATGGGAGAACAGCTTGATGCATTTATTTCTGGTATTGGAACGGGCGGCACGATTACAGGAACAGGCGAAGTATTGAAGGAAGCTTATCCGAATATTAGAATCGTTGCAGTAGAGCCAGCAGATTCTCCTGTTTTATCAGGTGGAAAACCTGGTCCTCATAAAATCCAAGGAATTGGAGCTGGATTTATTCCGGATACACTAGATCCAGAGGTTTATGATGAAATTATTCAAGTAACTACTGATCAGGCCTTTGAAAATGCAAGAAGAGCTGGTCGTGAAGAAGGAATTCTAGTCGGTATTTCTTCAGGAGCAGCCATCTACGCTGCAAAGAAAGTAGCAAAAGAACTTGGAAAAGGTAAAAAAGTGTTAGCAATTATACCAAGTAATGGTGAACGTTACTTAAGTACGCCACTCTATCACTTTGAATAGATAGTACGTAAGGTGATCTGTAATGGGGAAATTCCCTAAGGCAGATCACTTTTTTTATTTTACATAAAGATTCTATTACATTCGCTTGTTGATTTCCGCTCCAATCAACATCATGGCAAAATAAACAACAAGCTAACATAGCCTACATAAAAAATGGAATACATATCATGTTCTGAACCTGGATTATTTTATACTACAATAAAGTTGGATTTGTTAGAATAGATGAAACGACATGAGGTGAAGCGATGAAGAGGAGAGCAGTAGCAGTATCGACTTTATATGAAAAGGATTTTTTTCATCAATATAAATTTTTATCACAAGATAAGCCATATCACTCTATTCTGGAAAGTGGAAATGGAGGTCGTTACAGTATTGTCGGCTTAGATCCGATTGCTATTTTGCGCGGAAAGCATAATGAACTGCATATTATAGAAGGTGATAAGCAAACGGTCATCAAGGGGAATCCTATAGACGAAATGAAGCGGTATATGAAGCGATATGAGACGATTCAGGGTGATAACTTTCCTCCCTTTCAAGGAGGAGCAATTGGCTATTTTAGCTATGATTGTATTCGTTATATTGAAACAATTCCACAAACCGCAAAGGATGATCTAGATGTTCCAGATATACTCTTTCTTTTATTTGATGATGTTGTTGTATACGATCATTGTGAAAAGGTACTTTGGTGTATTACGCATTTCACCACAGATGAAAAAGGAGCAGAACTACATGTCAGGGAGATGATGCAAATATGGATGGCTGACTATCCGGCTATTCACATTTCAGCTGCCAAGTCTTTAGCAGAAGCAACGGTATCTCTTACAGAAGAAGGTTTTTGTAATGCTGTTGCAGCTATCAAAGAGTATATTGCTGCAGGCGACGTGTTCCAAGTGAATTTGTCTGTTCGTCAGTCTCAGCCACTTTGCTCTCATCCATTAGAAATCTATACAAAGCTTCGGGAAATTAATCCCTCTCCTTATATGGGATATATAGAACTGTCTGATTTTCAAGTGGTCTGTGGTTCTCCAGAATTACTTATTAGAAAAAGGGGATTGGAAGTAAGTACACGTCCTATTGCAGGAACACGTTCGCGAGGTAAAGATGATAGAGAAGATCAGGCTTTGGAAAAAGAATTAATCGAAAATGAAAAAGAACGTGCAGAGCACGTTATGCTTGTAGATTTAGAGCGAAATGATTTGGGACGCGTTTGTAAGTACGGAACGGTTCGTGTAGATGAATTCATGACCATTGAAAGATACTCACACGTTATGCATATTGTATCGAATGTATGTGGTGAGCTAGAAGAAGAGAAAGACGCCTTTGATGTCATGAAAGCGGTATTCCCGGGCGGGACGATTACTGGTGCCCCTAAAATACGAACGATGGAAATTATAGAAGAACTGGAACCTGTTCGAAGAAGTCTATATACCGGCTCGATTGGATGGATTGATTTCTCAGGAGATATGGAACTAAACATTGTCATACGTACGCTATTAGCAAAGGATGGACAAGCGTATGTACAAGCGGGAGCTGGTATTGTTATTGACTCGAATCCGAAGAACGAATACAAGGAATCTCTTAAGAAAGCGACCGCGTTATGGCGTGCCAAGGAAATTAGCGAAGAAAGTTAGGTGAGTGTTATGATCTTAATGATTGATAACTACGATTCGTTTACATTTAATTTGGTTCAATTCCTTGGAGAATTTGGACAAACAATCATTGTAAAGCGAAATAATGAAGTGTCCATTGAAGAAATAGAGAAAATGTCACCGGATTATGTAATGATTTCTCCAGGACCATGTAGTCCAAATGAAGCGGGGATAAGTTTAAAGGCGATTGAATACTTTGGCGGGAAGATTCCCATTCTTGGGGTTTGTTTAGGGCATCAAGCTATTGCACAGGTTTATGGCGGAGAAATCATTCGTGCACAGCAGTTGATGCATGGTAAAACGTCTCAAGTATATCATGATTCGAAAACAATATTTCAAAATATACCAACCCCTTTCGCTGCCACGCGTTATCATTCCTTACTAGTAAAGAAAGAAACGGTACCAGGTTGTCTTGAAGTTACGGCTTGGACAAAAGACGGTGAAATTATGGGTCTTCGTCATAAAACGTTACCGATTGAAGGAGTACAATTTCATCCAGAATCAATTTTGACATCGCATGGAAAAGAGCTATTACAAAATTTTCTAACACATTATGAGAAGAGTGCGGTAACATGTTGATATATGTAAATGGAGACTATGTTAAAGATTCAGAGGCAGTTATTTCACCATATGATCACGGTTACTTGTATGGGGTAGGTGTGTTTGAAACATTCCGTGTGTATGGTGGTCATTTTTTTCTTTTCGATGATCACTATGAACGGTTGCAAGCAGCACTATTTTCGTTATGTATTCAATGGGATATGGATAAAGAAACCATATTAACGATCTTAAAGGAATTATTAAATCGAAATCATTTACAAGATGCTTATATACGACTAAATGTATCGGCGGGTGTTGGAGAAATAGGTCTACAAACGGAGCCTTATACGGCTCCTTCTGTCGTTATATTTATAAAGCCGTTGCCAGTATCAAATGCTATCGTTAAAAAAACAGGTGTCATATTAACGTTACCACGCAATACAGCAGAAGGTCCCTTTCGGTTAAAATCTCATCATTATTTAAATAATATTCTTGGAAAAAGAGAAATAGGCAGTGATCCGCTAAAGGAAGGGATCTTTTTAACAAAAGAAGGATATATCGCAGAAGGAGTTGTATCTAATATTTTCTTTGTTAAGAATCAGGCTTTGTATACTCCTACTGTAGAAACAGGAATTTTGAATGGTATTACTAGACAATTTATTATAGAGTTAGCGAGAAAGCTTCACATAGATGTAGAAGAAGGATTTTTTTCAAAAGAAGAACTTTTAGATAGCGATGAGGTATTTGTAACAAACTCAATTCAAGAAATTGTACCTATCCATGCTATTGGTTCTGTTTCGTTTTCTGCTAATCCATTAACCATGAAGCTGATACATGCTTACCGATTGTATCGGTTTGCATTACGAAGTAAGCATGAGCTAACAAAAGGAGATGCTAAGTAGTGGAAGTTTTACAGAACATTCAATGCGGTCCATACGAACTAAAAATTACCGAAGGAACGGTTATTATGGGTATTTTAAATGTAACCCCAGACTCGTTTTCAGACGGTGGTAATTTTAATAATGAGAAGTCAGCTATTATGCATGCACAAGAAATGGTGGAGCAGGGAGCGCATATCATTGATATAGGCGGAGAATCGACTCGGCCAAATGCACCAGTCGTAACGCAAGAGGAAGAACTACGCAGAGTACTACCTATGATAAAGGCTATTTCACAGTCTGTTCATGCACCAATCTCAATTGACACGTATAAGGCTGAGGTAGCAAAGCAGGCGATTGAGGCGGGTGCCCATATTATTAATGATATATGGGGTGCAAAAGCCGATCCTAAAATGGCTGAAGTAGCTGCTCATTATGATGTACCCATTATTCTTATGCACAATCGAGAGAATCGAAATTACCGAAGCTTGATAGCAGATATGATAGCTGATTTATATGAAAGCGTAAAGATTGCAAAAGCGGCTGGCGTACGTGATGAAAATATTATATTGGACCCAGGGATTGGCTTTGCGAAAACTCCTGAGCAAAACCTAGAGGTCATGAGAAAACTAGAACAATTTACCGTTCTTGGATATCCTCTATTACTTGCGACGTCAAGGAAGTCGTTCATCGGTCATGTATTAGATCTTCCGGTTAATGAACGTGTAGAGGGTACGGGAGCTACTGTTTGTTTAGGAATTTCAAAAGGCTGCGATATTGTTCGCGTTCATGATGTGTTAGAAACGGCAAGAATGGCGAAAATGATGGATGCAATGCTAGGCAAAGGAGGTCAACGTGTTGGACAAAATATTCGTGCATGACATGGAGTTTTATGGATATCACGGAGTACTTCCTGAAGAAAATAAATTAGGTCAACGGTTTCGTGTGAATCTTACAGTGGAATTAGATTTACGAAAGGCAGGCCAAACTGATAACTTAAGCCACTCCGTTAATTATGGAGATCTTTTTCAACTATGCAAGAATATTGTTGAAGGAAAACCATACAAGTTAGTAGAATCAGTGGCTGAAGTAATAGCATCCACCGTTCTTGAAACGTATCCTGTCATTGAACGATGTACAGTAACCGTAATTAAACCTGATCCTCCTATTCGCGGGCATTATCGGCATGTGGCAGTAGAAATTACGAGGGAAAGAGTATGAACAACATTGCCTATCTTTCCCTCGGATCCAATATTGGGGATCGTGCTGGTTACTTGAAGAAAGCGGTCCGTTTATTAAATTGTGATGAAACAATTTCCGTACAGGTCATTTCATCTATTTATGAAACCAAACCTGTTGGATATACAAATCAAGCCTATTTTCTTAATATTACACTGCGAATTACTACCAATTTAACACCGTATACATTATTGGAACATATACAAGAAATTGAAAAACAATTAGGAAGAACGAGGGAAATTCATTGGGGACCTCGAACAATTGACCTTGACATTTTGTTATTTAATAACGAAAATATTGAAGCAGAGAGCCTTATTATTCCGCATCCTCGAATGTATGAACGTGCTTTTGTGTTAGCGCCATTATATGAAATTCATCAAGATCTGCAAAAACACTTTTCGCTGGAGCAAATAGAGGAAATGAAGGGGCAAGAGGGAGTAACGGTATGGAAGCAGAAAAATGGGGAAGACGTATTCGCGCTTTTCGAAAGCTGAAGGGTTATACACAAGAAAGTTTCGCTAAACAATTGGGATTGTCCGTATCTGTTCTAGGAGAAATTGAACGCGGTAATCGAATTCCTTCGCAAGACTTTCTTGGACATGTTGCAAATACTTTGGATGTTTCCATAGAAGAATTATCTCCAAAGGATTAAAGGAAAGGGAGGGATTCACATGCTTAAAATTGGAAATATTGAGATGAAAAATCCGGTTGTATTAGCGCCGATGGCAGGAGTATGCAACTCTGCGTTTCGTCTTACTGTAAAAGAATTTGGAGCTGGACTCGTATGTGCAGAAATGGTGAGCGATAAAGCCGTTTTGTTCAAAAATGAAAAAACAATGAATATGCTCTATATGGATGAACGTGAGAAACCGCTTAGCCTGCAGATATTCGGCGGGGAAAGGGATACTCTTGTTGAAGCGGCTAAGTTTGTAGAGACACATACGGATGCAGATATTATAGATATTAATATGGGTTGTCCTGTACCTAAAATTACGAAGTGTGATGCAGGTGCAAAATGGCTATTAGATCCGAATAAAGTATATGAAATGGTAGCAGCGGTTGTAGATGCTGTAAAGATACCTGTAACTGTAAAGATGCGTATTGGGTGGGATAGTGAACATATCTTCGCAATTGATAACGCCCGTGCTGTTGAACGTGCGGGTGGACAAGCGGTAGCAGTTCACGGTCGAACTCGCGCGCAAATGTATGAAGGAAAATCAAATTGGGACATTATTAAACAAGTAAAGCAAGCTGTAAACATTCCTGTTATCGGAAATGGAGACGTCGAAACTCCACAAGATGCAAAGCGTATGCTTGATGAAATTGGTGTTGACGGTGTTATGATTGGGCGTGCAGCACTTGGAAATCCATGGATGATTTATCGAACGGTTAAGTATCTTGAAACAGGAGAATTGATAGACGAACCTGGAATTAGAGAAAAAATTAATGTTTGTCTTCTGCACTTAGAACGCCTGATTCATTTGAAAGGTGAAAAGGTAGCAGTAATGGAAATGAGAAAGCATGCCGCTTGGTATTTAAAAGGAATTCGCGGCAATGCAAGAGTTCGTAATAGCGTAAATGAATGCAATACGAGAGAGGATCTTGTAACTCTCCTCACTCGATTTGTTGAAGAAACAGAAGAAAAAGATCGTTCTATTCAAGTAGGGTAAACCGTTACACATTTGTAACATCTTATAACTAAAACTGTCAGTTGCTAACTGACAGTTTTTCTGATGCAGGAGATAGTGTTATACTATAAGTATTGCAAAATTTCATAGAGCTGGAGTTGATTTAATGAGTGAAGAATTGAATGACCAGTTACAGGTGCGTAGAGAAAAACTACAAAACCTGTTTGATAGTGGAATAGATCCTTTTGGAAAACGTTTTGAACGTACACATTCTTCTAAGCAACTACAAGAATTGTATGGCGAATTTTCAGAAGAAGAGTTACATGATAAAGATATCCCTGTTGCTATTGCAGGACGTATTATGACAAAGCGTGGAAAAGGGAAAGCAGGCTTTGCTCATATTCAAGATTTAAATGGACAAATGCAAATTTATGTTCGAAAAGATGCAGTAGGGGATGAACAATACGAATTATTTCGTACTGCAGATCTAGGAGATCTTATCGGTATACACGGAACGGTATTTCGCACAAAAACGGGAGAATTATCAGTTAAGGTACAAAACTTTACCTTATTAGCAAAATCTTTGCGCCCTCTTCCTGATAAATTCCATGGCCTAAAGGATATTGAACAACGCTATCGTCAAAGATACCTAGATTTAATTACAAGCATGGAAAGCCGTGAAACATTCGTTACTAGAAGTAAAATTATTCGAGCAATGAGAAGATACCTAGATGATAGTGGATATTTAGAAGTAGAAACACCGATGATGCACGCGATAGCAGGTGGAGCATCTGCACGTCCATTTATTACACATCATAATACACTTGATATGGAATTATATATGCGCATTGCTATTGAATTGCATTTAAAACGTCTAATTGTTGGTGGTCTTGAGAAAGTATATGAAATTGGACGTGTATTCCGTAATGAAGGTATCTCAACGCGACATAATCCAGAATTCACTATGCTAGAATTGTATGAAGCATATGCTGACTTCCAAGATGTTATGAAGCTAACAGAAAATATGATTGCACACATTGCTAAGGATGTACTGGGAACTACAAAGGTTACATATGGAGAATACGAAGTAGATTTAGAACCAGAGTGGAAACGACTTCATATGGTGGATGCAATTAAAGAATATACAGGTGCAGATTTCTGGAAACCAATGAGTGTTGAAGAGGCACGCGCATTGGCAAATGAACATCATGTTGAAATTAAGGATACAATGACTGTAGGACATATCATTAATGAGTTCTTTGAACAAAAAGTAGAAGAAAAATTAATTCAGCCTACATTTGTTTTTGGTCATCCGGTAGAAATTTCTCCTTTGGCAAAGAAAAATGCAGAAGATCCTCGTTTTACGGATCGTTTTGAGTTATTTATCGTAGCACGTGAACATGCAAATGCATTTACAGAGTTAAATGACCCAATCGATCAAAAGCAACGTTTCGAGGCGCAATTACAAGAACGTGAGCAAGGTAATGATGAAGCGCATATGATGGATGAAGACTATATTGAGGCATTAGAATACGGTATGCCTCCAACAGGCGGACTAGGTATTGGTATTGACCGTCTTGTTATGCTATTAACTAATTCACCATCTATTCGTGATGTTCTTTTATTCCCGCTTATGCGAAATAAGTAAAGGAATTATGTTGGGATTAATCTCAGGTTAACCTAGGCAGATCGTCGCAAAATGGACTAGTAGTATTTCCGTTTTATGCTGACGGTCTGTTTTTGTAGATAGGCTTGCTGCTTATATATAGCTTCTACGACCCTGGGGGGTGTAGAAGCTATTTTTATCCCGCGTATTAACTTTTAAGTAATTACAGAAATCATAGGGGTATAAAGGGGAACAGTCATTGATAGGAACCCTTATAAGAGAGTTATGTGTAAACTGTATAGCAAAGAAAAGATATGTAAATGATAGTCATACAAAAAAAGATAAAAAAACTATTGCATTATTTAATGTTAACTGGTATATTTATATCCGTTGTCACTGACCAAGTGAGATTATAAAAATAAAAGTTGTTGACAACGTCTGATTTGCATGATAATATATTGAAGTCGCTTTTGAGCGATGAAGAGTTCTTTGAAAACTAAACAAAACATGAAACGTCAGTTTTTAAATAAGCTTAGACAAACTTAACTTTTATGGAGAGTTTGATCCTGGCTCAGGATGAACGCTGGCGGCGTGCCTAATACATGCAAGTCGAGCGAGCCCTTCGGGGCTAGCGGCGGACGGGT
>NZ_JBLREB010000010.1:0-32271 GCF_048159605.1 Ectobacillus polymachus
GGAGTCTGGGCCGTGTCTCAGTCCCAGTGTGGCCGATCACCCTCTCAGGTCGGCTACGCATCGTCGCCTTGGTGAGCCGTTACCTCACCAACTAGCTAATGCGCCGCGGGTCCATCTATAAGTGACAGCAAAAGCCATCTTTCCATTCCGGTTCATGCGAACCGAAAACCTATCTGGTATTAGCTACGGTTTCCCGAAGTTATCCCAGTCTTATAGGCAGGTTACCCACGTGTTACTCACCCGTCCGCCGCTAGCCCCGAAGGGCTCGCTCGACTTGCATGTATTAGGCACGCCGCCAGCGTTCATCCTGAGCCAGGATCAAACTCTCCATAAAAGTTAAGTTTGTCTAAGCTTATTAAAAAACTGACGTTTCATGTTTTGTTTAGTTTTCAAAGAACTCATTGTCGCTCAGAAGCAACTCTAATAATATATCACGCAATCATTATCATTGCAATCATTTTTTTATAATTACTTAAACTTCGCAAACTAACATCAGCAAAAAAGCCTTAATGTAATCAAAAAGACCTTCAATCTACTGTTAAAGTTAACTTTCAATTCGTTTTTGTTTACCAATCTGTAAATAACATCCATCCTAGTTGGTATATGAAAAAATATTACACATAGAAAAAGAGACGCTACTTCAACGCCTCTTCTTCACAAATAATGGGTAGCTCCACTATAAAACGAATAATAGTTTGATCACTTTCCGCCCAAATTCGTCCACCGTTTAAATGAACAATGCTTTTTGCAATAGCTAGCCCAAGTCCAGAACCTTCCGATACATTACTTCTCGATTCATCAGTTTTGTAAAAACGATCAAATAGTTGCAGCAATTCTTCCTCAGAGAACGGATTACTATGATTCTCCACACATATTTGTACATAGTCTTCCTGCTGCTTCATACTTACATTAATCACACTCGGTTGAAAACTGTAACGAATAGCATTTGCCAATAAATTCTCAAAGACACGTACAATTTGATTGGGATCTGCTTCAATATACAACCGTTCTCTCGGAAACTCTTTTCGAAAAGTAAGCGAATATTCCTCTGCCTGGTAGGACATTTCCTCAACAAGTTGATCAACCAACTCATTAATACATAAAATCTGCTTACTTACCTTTACCCCTTCATCATTATTTAATTTCGTATATTCAAACAAGTCTTCAATCAGCTTTTTTAACTGTTCTGTTTTGTTTGAAACGATTTCGAAATATTCATTAGATTGCTGCTCTGTTTCATATTTCTTATCACGAATGAGACGTAAATATCCCATAATAGACGTTAAAGGTGTTCGCAGGTCATGTGAAACATTTGTAATAAGTTCCTTTTTCGTTTGTTCTGCTTTTCTTTCACCTTCTATTTTCAGCTCTAGTCGCTCTGCCATTAAATTAATTGTTTGTGCAAGCTCTCCTAGTTCATCCTTGCTTTTCCGTGGAATTCTATATTTTAAGTTTCCGAAGGATATTTCCTTAACTCCTTGTGCCATTGCTTCAATTTGCTGCATTTTACGCTTTGTTAAAAAATAGAAAAGGAAAATAAATACAGCAATGCCGATGATAAATGGGAAGGGATTTGCTGTAGATACATACATCACTCTTCCTTTTGGCATACCGCTAACGACTACATATAGTCGTTTTCCTTCCCGTTCAAATGGATATAAAGAGGTAAATTCTCGTTGTACATTTATCGTATCTTCGATATTCATTCCTCCATCGATAACCGAATGAATCATCGATTGCAAATCTATATGTGTTTCCGTTGCTTGCTTCGTTTTATAGATTACATTCCCATCTTCTTCAACCAGTAATATTTTAAAATTATCTTTTGCATTTTTTGTATCAATAATATCTTGAATCGTGCCATTCGTCGGACTTTTATTAGAAAGAAGGCTTGCAAGAACCTGTGCCTTATTGTTAATTTGCTCCATACCATAGGAATAATCTGTTATCTCTTGCCGGTTTGCATTTTCAAAAAGTGGCGCTGTCCACATTGCTACCAGAACGGCTATAAATGCACAAACGACAAATGTAAGCATGAGTTGTGTGCGAATACTTGTTACAACTCTTCTACGACAAAATAAAAAAATATTTTGCAATCCGCGAAATATAAATAGCGGTATAGCTATGAAAGATTTTTGGATTTTATTAGCGATTCCCTTCAATTTTATATCCTACTCCCCAGACCGTCTTGATAAAAATCGGTTTACGTGGATTCACTTCTATTTTTTCACGGATTTTTCGAATATGAACCATAATCGTATTTTCAGATTGATAATACGGTTCCTGCCATACCTGTTCATAAATTTTTTCAGCGCTAAATACTACCCCCGGATTACGTGCAAGGAGTTCCAAAATCGTAAACTCTCGTGGTGTTAGCTTGATGTCCTGTCCAGCTTTTTTCACTTCATGGGTAGCGACATTTATCGTTAAGTCATCGATTTCAATTTCATTTTCATTTTTTGGAACGTAGTTCTGCATACGCATATATCGTCGCAGCTGCGACTTTACACGAGCCGTTAATTCTAAAGGATTAAACGGCTTTGATATATAGTCATCCGCTCCTGATGTTAAACCAATAATTTTATCCATATCAAGGCTTTTTGCTGAAAGCATAATAATCGGCATATTCTTCGTTTCTCGTATTTTCATACAAGCTTGAACACCATCCATTTTTGGCATCATAATATCAAGAATAATAAGATGCACTTCGTTCTGTTCAACAAGTGTTATTCCTTCAAGACCATTAGATGCTTTCAAAACCTGGTATCCTTCGTCTTGCAAATATATTTCGATAAGATCCCGTATCTCTTTTTCATCATCAACGATTAAGATTGTTTCTTCTTTCATGCTGAACCCCTCTCTAAACAGATCAATCCCCTATATACATAGTAAATCAAAAACAAGTAAAGAAAGAAAAGAAATTCTTAACAATATTACTTAGAGTAGAACAAATAAAAAAGAACCCTTGCTCTTTAGCTTAAAATTTCAAGCAGAGCAGCATGGGTTCCTTATAATTTAACCAAACGTTTCTACCAGAAAGTTAGCAGCATTTGCGGCTCCATCTTTATTTTCCAACAAGTCTTTCATTATTTCCGCTCTCTTTTTCAGTTGTTGACTGTTTAAAACAGCATGTATTCGTTTTTCTATCTCAGATTTATTGATACGATTTTTTCTTAACTCTAGGGCATTCCCAAAAATCACGCATTCCTTGATGTTAGTAACTTGTTCTGGCTGCAATCCTACTCCGATAAAAGGTTTCCCGGTTAAACAAGCTGTTTGTACCGTTCCTTCGCCACCATGAATGATTGATAAATCGATAAATTCCGCTAATTTATGCGCTGGAAGTAAGTCAAATAGATAAATGTTTTTCTTATTAAGGAATAAAGAAGTACTACTTCCTAATACTTTTCTCATCGGACATATTACCGTTACAGGCAATTCCGATAGTGCTAACAATATTTTTATTATTAGGTCTTTGCCACCAGAGCTACCCATTGCAAAATATACGACTGGATAACGGCTACGGCTACTGATCGTTCTAATTTCTTTAGGAATGTCTCCATTCAATTTCGCAAAAACTGGACCAACATACATGTAGTTATCTGGCAGCTTGGAAACTCCAGTTATTTCAGGGACTGTTGTGATTAAATTATAGTCTGCATCTAATGCGTCGATCGTATATTTAGGCAATTTTATATGTTGTAGTTTCGCTACCTTACTAAATGATCTTGGTTTCATTGTTATTCCTAAAGCTAGTTTTCTAAAAAGGTTTAAGGTGAATGTTTGGGGAATTATTCGTATTTGTAAAAAGTGTGGTAATTCTAGGTGGCCGTACAAGAAATAAGGTCTTGTGTATGCGAAAGGCTTGATATAAACAAGCGGGATTGAACACGCTCTTGCTGATATGAACATACTTAATGTCGTTCCAATCACTATAGCTACTGGCTTATATTTTGCTATAAGCTTTTTTTCGTTTTTTACCCTACTATTTAACATAGTAAAGGTGAAGGGGTGACGAACCGTTTTCATCTGGTCTGCTTTCATGATTTGCTTAATTTCCTCATCCTTTAAATGTGGTTCAAGATGATGAAATATAAAACCGGCTTCCTCGATTAAGGAAGAATATTCAGTAGAGTATCCCATAAAGATACACTCAAAAACTCCTCGACATTTTTTAGCTACCTCAACCCCTCTAGTAGTCTCTGCTAAATTAAAAGTTTCTGGAGCAAAGATAATCGTTTCGACTTTCCACACATCCTTTATCAGAGAAAATTATTTATATATAATAATATAACAGATTATCAAACGAAAAAATTTGATTTTTTTGTAAATACAGCATTTTTATGGTTTATCATAAAAAGTACACAAAAAAGCCGGAATCCACGAAGGATCCCGGCTTTTTTCAACACTATTATTTTCTTACAAAGATAAAGTATAGAACGAAGAGAACCCCCATCACATACATAATTGGGTTAACCTCTTTTCTACGACCACTCACAACCATTGTAATGGGATAGAAGATAAAGCCAATCGCGATACCTGTAGCAATACTATAGGTTAATGGCATTGCAAGGATTGTAAAGAAGGCAGGAACAGCAGTTTCGAACTTCTTCCAATCAATTTCCCCTAGGGAAGATACCATTAAAATCCCAACGATAATTAACGCAGGTGCAGTAACAGAAGCTGTTACAACGCTTAGTAATGGCGAGAATAAAAGAGAAAGCAAGAAAAATCCAGCTGTTACAACAGCAGTGAAGCCAGAACGACCGCCTGCAGCTACCCCTGCTGAAGATTCGATATAAGCAGTTGTAGTAGAAGTACCGAAAATAGCTCCGATTACAGTTGCAGCCGCATCTGCAAATAATGCTCTTCCTGCACGAGGAAGTTTATTATTTTTAATTAATCCAGCTTGATTCGCAACCGCTACAAGTGTACCTGCTGTATCAAAGAAATCAATAAAGAAGAAAGTTAAAATAACTACGAGCATTTTTGGTGTAAAAATGTCGCTTAAGTGGAAGAATGCAACCCCGAATGTTGGTTTAATACTAGGAATAGAACCAATAATTGCGGTAGGAGTGTGAATTAAACCAGTCATCATCCCTACGATTGCTGTTATAACCATCCCAAAGAAAACGGCGCCGTTTACTTTTCTTGTCATTAAAATTACTGTAATAAATACACCAAAAATAGCTAATAATGTCGGTCCTTTTGTTAGATCACCAAGTCCAACAAGCACTGCATCATTCTTTACAATAATTCCGGCATTTTGAAAACCAATAAATGCAATGAACAAACCAATACCAGCTGCAACAGCATGTTTTAATTCTACTGGAATAGCGTTAATAATTTTTTCACGAAAGCCAGTTAAAGTTAAAGCAATAAAAATAAGTCCAGAAGTCAATGTACCAGCGATCGCTGTTTGCCATGGAATTCCCATTGTTAAAAGAACTGTGTAAGCAAAGAATGCATTAATACCCATACCAGGTGCTAGCGCAATCGGATAACGAGCAAATATCCCCATGATAAGAGATCCAGTAGCAGCAGCTAATGCTGTTGCAACGAAAACAGCTCCCTTGTCCATTCCCATACCTGCCGGTAAATTAGGAATAGTACTCAAGGAAAGAGTAGCAGGGTTTACGAATAAAATATAAGCCATAGATAAGAACGTCGTTAAACCAGCAAGAAATTCTCTCTTATAATTCGTGCCAAGCTCTTCAAATTGAAAGTAACGCTTCATTGGTTTTTCCCTCCATGTCATGATGTAATACCGTACAAACTGAACGTACCGAAAGAAAAAAAGACGCTTCCACTGAACATGGAAGCGTCGACAAATAGTCTATATGCATTGTCTAAACGCCTCGTAGTCCAGCTATTTACGGTAGCTAGGTAGAAACTTTCGGGCCCTATCCCCAATATTATACGATGCTTCATTATTCGATTTATGATTACACGTTTATTTTACGAGCCATCCTAGCGATTGTCAATATAAAAAGCGAACAAATTACAACTAGTAGTTGTAAATGTTCGCTTTTTACACTATCCTATCATGATCCTATTCCCATTCTTTTATTAAAATGGTTATCCTTCGGTAATTTTGATTTCTTTTAACAAATCCTCACGATCAAGATTCGCTTTAAGAAAGGCGTCTGTGTCTGGTGTATACAAATTCATATGTGATTTCTGTTCTATATAAACGGTTACGTCGTCCACAATATAATCAAAGACATGGCCGCCTTTTTGGAGCGTCTCATCAATAAAATGAAAATGATACCCTGCTACAGCGATACCCTGAGCATAGGAAGGCGTCCAGAAACCAACAATTGTCCCTTTAATATTTTCAAATTCGAACGTTGGCTGACTTTTTACGGCTTCTATCATTGGTACAGGTTTTTCTTGATAAGACACTGTACGTGTACTAACTTTCTTGAACACGCCCTCAATACGATAAGCGTAGAACAAGTTTTCACTTGGTACAAGGCCATGGAGCAGTTTCTCAAAATCAGCTTTTGCAAGTGTTTGGTTCACTTTTTTCTCAATTTGTGGATTAAAGTAGGACACTGTACAAAATGGAGTTAAGTCTTCCTTAACCAATGGTGTTGCAGAGCCTCCACGCAGACGGTAAAAATTACCGTCAAAGCCAACCATTTCACCATCCAAATGGTCAAATGTACCAATTCCAAAATCTCCATGTTCTCTTAATTGCTCATAATTAAGCGCCCCGTCATAGACACCGTCTAATAATGAACTCATGGTTGAAACTTGATATACTTCACCAGATACAGTTCGTTCTAATACTGTAGTCATCGATCTTTTCCCCTTTATATAAATTTAATTTAATTCATTTGGAATAAGGATTTTTGCTAATTCAATGTTTTCACTGTAATCTACAGGAACATCAACAATTACAGGACCATCATTATAGTTAAGCGCTTCTTGAATTACAGATTCTAGCTGGTCTGGTGATTCAACACGAAGTCCTTTTGCACCAAAAGACTCGGCGTATTTCACTGAATCAACTTTACCAAAGTGAACTGCAGAGGTACGGTTATATTTCATTTGCTGTTGGAAGGCAACCATATCATACTTACCGTCTCTCCATATAAAATGAACAACTGGTAATTTCAAACGTACGGCTGTTTCTAATTCCATTGCAGAGAATAGGAAGCCGCCGTCCCCAGATATGGAAATGGTTTTTGCATGATTATTAACAAGAGAAGCTGCCATTGCCCAAGGTAAGCCAACACCAAGAGTTTGCATTCCGTTACTGAACAGAAGTGTTTTAGGTTCATAAGAACGGAAATAACGAGCTAACCAAATATAATGTGAACCAATGTCACTAGCCACAATCGTATCATCGCTAATCGCGTTTCTCAGTGTGTTAATAAATTCTAGTGGGTGTACACGATTAGAATCGCGACCCTCTAGTGGCTGACCATCAAGAGCTAGTTTCCTTCTCATTTCTCCAAGGAATTCCCATCCTTCTTCTGAAATCGAAAGACGATCTAAGCGTTTTTCAATTTCGTTCACAGTTGTTTCGATACTACCGATTAATTCAACTTCAGGTTGATAATAGTGATCAATATCCGCACAGCCTTCATCTAGGTGAATAATTGTGCGCCCGCCGTTTTTATTCCAGTGCTTTGGATCATATTCAACTGGATCATAGCCAATAGTAAGCAGCACGTCCGCTTTTTCTAGAACTAAATCGCCAGGTTGATTGCGGAATAAACCGACACGTCCGAGGAAATGGTCCTCTAAATCACGAGAAATAAGTCCTGCCGCTTGGAAAGTTTCAACAACTGGTAAGTTAATTTTACTAAGCAGTGAACGAACTGCCTTTACAACTGAAAAACGGTTTGCACGCTGACCTGCTAAAATCACTGGCATTTTTGCATTTCTTAATGCCTTAACAGCCTGATCAATGGCGGGTGACGCTGCCATACCCAATTCTGGTTTTGGAAGAGGCTTAATGGCTTTTACATTTGTTTTGTCAAACAATAGGTCTTGCGGGAAGCTGACAACAGCTGCTCCAGGCTTGGCTGATTCTGCTGTACGGAAAGCATTAATCATCACTTCAGGTACATTATTTGCATCTGTTACTTCTGCACTGAACTTTGTAATCGGTTTGAAGAATGCTTCGTTGTTCATGGATTGATGTGTACGTTTTAATTTATCATCACGTCTTACGTTACCAACTAAGGCAACAACCGGATCGTTTTCAACATCAGCCGTCACCAATCCAGTAGCTAAATTAGTGACTCCAGGGCCAGAGGTAGCCATACAAACACCAGGTTTACATGTCAAACGGCCAACTGCGGCAGCCATGAATGCTGCATTTTGTTCGTGACGGCAAACAATCAGTTCTGGACCATGATCGTTTAACACATCAAAAATCCCATCAATTTTTGCTCCAGGAATACCGAAGATGTACTTAACACCTTGTTTTTCGAGACTGTCTACAACAAGCTCTGCAGCAGTCAATTGCTTTTCTTCTGTTAAATTTTCATTTTGTTTCATTTAAAACTCCTACTTCCCATTTTGACTTAGTAGTTATGAGCAAGAACGCTCGAATATGTGTTATATTATTTTCTGATTTTCTGTATTACATGAATTCAGTCAATGAAACCATTTTTTATATTACACCGCTGATTATGATAAAATCAATTATTTTGCATAAAAAAACAAGAAAAATTTATATGGAAAAATTCCGTTTAAAAATCTGTATTAATTAAATTGTTCCAAAAATAAATACAGATATTTGTAAACATTTGGAGTCAAAAACAAAGTAGGAGCTATTTATGAATAACACGGCAACGAAAACCACAAAAATTAAAGACAAAAGGAAAGCAGCCTAAAGGCTGCTATTTATTATGTATTTTTTCTTAAATTGCTTGAGCAATGTCTGAACGAAGCAATCTGATTCTACATTTCATCTTGCATACACATAAAAATATTGAATGAATTGGATTAGTTGGAACGCCGTATGCTAGGAAACTCACCCGTACGATGGGAAGTGGGGGAAAAGCTAGAGATAACGTCAAAAGCTTAAAAAGCACCAAAATTACGGTACCTTTTTGTATGTGACTTTTAACGAGATTCAGTGAGGAAGCAAAAGGAAAAGTGAAAAAAGGAACAACCAAAGAGTTGAGCAGAAATTATTCTTCAACCAGCTAAAAGAAGCTCTTTGTTATTCCATAAAAAAGGAAGCGGCAATCCCTTGATATACCTGGGATTGCCGCTTTTCCGTTATTATTCCCACTCTGTGTTCTCTAAACTTCATTAGATTTGAAAGACTTATTTAAAAGGATTTTGAGGTATTTGAATGAGTTTGATTTCATATGAAATTCAATCTATTGTTTGCAAATTGTTTGCACTAAAAGTGTATCACCAAATAAATTCAATTAACAAAAACACGAATACATTTCTCTTACCTTGTCATCTTCTGTAAACTCCTATTCGTTACTGCGGATATTAAAATCAATAATCCATTTCAGAACCGTATTGTCTCCATCAAGGTATTTTTTTATTTCTTGAGCCAACATTTCAGCGCTCGCAACGGGAACAACAAAATCAAAAACTTTCGACATCGCCTTTAGCGACTCTTTTGTCCACTCGCCCTCAGCAACAACAATTCCCAACATTTTTTGGTTTTTTCCCTTCCAATTTATAGCGCTAAACATCTTATCTTTAGCGTATAAGGAGGCATGGCGTGAACTAGATTTTCGAACCTCAATAAACGCAAGAGGTTGTTCGGAATTCGGAATAACAAAATCTGCCCGAAAGTCGTACACAACACCCTTAATACCAATATAATCTTCCTCTTTAGTAAATGGTACTTGGTACTTCAACAAAGCTTTCTCTACAATGGCTTCAAACAACAATCTTCCGATTAAATCTCGAACAATACCTTCTAATGTGCGTTCCGTTCTTTCAATAACTCTTTGCTTCTCAACCTTGTGCTTCCCAAAATAGTCATTAGCATACTCAGAAATCTTTTCAGAAGATGGTTTACTAATGTTCATATCGGTAGCAGTCCCAAAAATTTTTTTTAGGTTTGCCTTACTAGAAATATTCAATACAGATTGCCAAATTGGTAGTAAGTATGGTGAGTTTTTTACTTTTTCTGGCGATAATTCAGAAAAATTATTAGATAGTTCTTCCGCCAACCTATATAACTCTTGAATATAGGCTCGAGATTGATTATATACAAAAGCTGATACCCCTGCTTCAATATCAAAATTTATCGCTTTAAATCTATTCAGTTCTTTTAGTAGCTCTTCTGAAGACATCCCATCAAACTCTATACCTTTACCACCAGCAATTATAAGTTTTGAAATGTCGTCGTTCAAATTTTCGATTGAAATATTCTCAAAATTATTGGTCTCCTCAACTAATGAGAAATAATGATGAATAGCTTCGCTCATTTTGAGAGTGGATTCTTGATACAATGTTTTCATTATTTCACCCCGATTATTTCAAATTCCCCTAATTGTTTCCCACTACTTTTACGTTTCTCTAACTTCCATCTATCGCCACGGTCTCTCATTCTAATAATTCTCGTAGACGAAAAACCAACGCTTCTCATAATACTTTCTAGATATTCTTCAGTATCAACGTGAATTCCATAAAAAGCAGCATCACTCACAACAATATGGATTTCTCCACCTAATTTCAATCCATGATAGCTATTAGAAATCACCTTCATCATTTGATATAGGTATGGATAAACAATCAAGTAATAATCTTTCTTCTTGAAGTTTTCTTTTCTAATAGCATGCAACTCATCAACAATAGGCGAAACTGCATTCACTACTTCTTCTGGTAACTCATTTTTATATGCTTCTTGGATATCTGGGTCTCTAACAAGTTTTAGGGCCGTTGTTGTATTTACGATCATATGATTGCGGTGTTTCTCGGAAATATCTCTCCAAGACGAAGCTTCATTCCAAAAATACATTTGCATTCTTGTCATTTCGGCAAAATCAAAATTATTTAGATATGGCGGACTAAAAATAACCAAGTCTAACGAATTGGATTCAGGAATATAGTCAACCGAACTTCCAAAAATAAACTCTGCTAGATTATTATTTTTAACGGTAACCTCTGAATCCATTTGAAAATCTGTTTTCGTTCTTTCAATTGCTTCAATTATTGGGACATTATTTTTTTTCGATGTTGGAACTTTGTATATTCCATCGGTTTTTGCGAATGTTACATACTCCAAAATTTTAGATAAAAAAATATAACCCGCCTCATTTTTTTCACCAACATATGACTGTACTTTTTCTTTAAACAAATACAAAAAATATAAATCCTCATATTCAAAAAGTTTCTGCAAAAACTCGCTTGCGTCTTTGCTCCAGACTTCACTGGGCTTGAAAGATGAAAGATTATTCCGCATGTTATCGTTGTGATAAATTTCAATGAGGTCCTGTGAGATATCATCAATCACAGAAACAACAAATTTAGCATTTGTTTTCGCTTTTCCAATCTTATAGAAAAAAGGATTCCTCTCGACACCAATCGATGGGATTCCTAACGAATTTGCCACAGCATTAGTAGTAGCACTACCTGCAAAAGGGTCATATATTTTTTCAATTTTCTCATCATTTTTCTCGAGGTACTCAGTAATTACTGAATAAACATATTCTGGAGAGTACCCCGCAACAAAATTAAACCAATTGTGCACTGCATGCCTATTAGCCGTTACAGCTGTAGGCATTTTTTCTATTGGTATTACTTTCATGTTTAACCTCTATTCTACTATTGGTGCTAGTTTCGATTGTTCTTGTAAAACATTTCATAATAGTAATTAAAAAACTATCAGTTATCAAATCCACTACATAAAACTATTTACCCTCGTCTTTTTCATCCGCAATGCCATAACATTCTTTCACGTACTCATAATACTTATAGATGGCCTGATTAAGGATATACGCCTTTGTTACACGCCCCTCACGTTCGTCAAAAATTTTTTGGATTTCGTCCAATTCTTTTGAAGAACGTTGTGTCATATAGAAAGCAATTTGTTTTTCTTTTTCTTTTGCCATGCAAAAACCTCCAAATAGTAATCCACCTATTTACTAGCTATATTCTATCAAATCACTCGATCTTTTACTACCTATATCATACCTCCTAAATAGCTAAAAACTATTGAAAATGTTTCATGTTCAACCTAACCTCACTCTTTTTCTAAAAGCATTCCTTAGTTGATTTTTGGGTTTTAAATAGTTATTTGCTAGTTAAACCCCAAAAATACTTGTCAAAAGAAATCTAATGTTTTAAACTAGCTATAAGCTAGTCGACAGCTATAAAAATTTCGGAGGAAACTAAATGATTACACCAATTATTGATAATGTCGCAACACTTGGAGAAACCCTTTTACTCGTCGATATTACAAAGCGTTTCAAAACGAAAGAAAACAAAGAAACTGGCAAGTTCGAAAAAACAACCGAATTTTCTTACGTTTACACTGTCGTATGTTTGGAACGGAAGTTTGACAAGTTCGATGTGAAGATTGACGAGAATACACCGCTATTCACCGTTGGTGAAAACAATGGTAAAGCCATCGAAATTCCTGAGAATTGCTTTGTTGAATTTGAAAATCTCACCATTCGCCCTTATGTTCGTGATAACTGGATTCAACTTAGCGCAACTGCCAAAAAATGTAGAGTAGTAGATGAGGAGTAGCATATGAGAGAAAAACATAATAATGGCTTCACGGTCGTTTCTGCTTTTTCTAAAATTCCTTTTCAAAATCGAATATCTTCTCTATTTTTCATGTACGCTTTAATAGTACTGGTAGGAGTAGTCACGTTCTACTGCACTAGCGGACTAACAAAGGGAGTAAGCTTTATTTTCCTAGCCTGTACTTTTATGGTGGGAACGTATGAATTTGCAAAATTGAGAGATGAGTTTAATCGCTCGCCTTTCAATAAATTGCAAAGATACATCTACAATAACAGGCTCTATGAAGATGAAATAAGACAAGTAGGATTTGACAGAGACGGCTATCCAAAGCAAAAAAGAGTGATATTTAATTCTGCATTCTTTTCATATAAAGAAACAGATGGAGAGCTAATAATTCGAGCCTGGAAGATGGCAGACAAGTTTTCAGATAAAGCCAACTCTCAAGATACTATGCTCTCCGCTCTATTTGGAAAAGAACTATATAGGAAACATGACAACGTTCAGTTTTGTGATTACGTGTTTGAACTAGTACAAGACAAACGATTGACTATGAATAAAAGAAAATCATCAAGAGGAGTGATAATACAAATGACAGAAAAAATCAGCTGGTCTTTAGGACAACCGCCACACACCTTAATTATCGGGTCTACTAATTCGGGCAAGACGTATTTAGTCAGTATGTTAATTCTTGACTATCTCTACATGGGAGCAGAATTATTCATTGCAGACCCAAAATCTGCGGATTTAGCAATGATTGGTCGGTTAGTAGATGTTAAACGCTATGGGAAGAAAACTAATACTGCTACGACCGATAACAAAATTGCAGAGCTATTCAGAAGAGCTAACGAGGAAATGGAAAAACGATATAAAGAATGGTTTTCTGACGAAAGCGCCTTTGGGAAAACATGGCGAGATATTCCAACCGCTAAACCGTTAGTTGTCGTTTTTGATGAGTATTCCGCATTCATTTCTGTTGCTTCTCCTAAAATCGTTAAAGAGGTGAATGGATATTTGTTTAATCTCATTCTCAAAGGGCGACAAGCTGGAATAGAAGTTGTGATGATTATGCAAAGACCAGACGCAAACATTTTAAGCGGAAATATTCGTGATCAATTTGGGGTAAGAATTGGACTATCAAATATGACCGATGACGGAAGAAAAATGTTGTTTGGTTCTGTTGAAATGGAATACAAAACCATTCAGGAAATTGGTGGTGGATATATTTTGATTGAGGGACAGTTTGATAATCCTGTTTACTTTGAAACTCCACTAATGCCTGGCGGAATGGACTATTTAGATGAGTTAAACAAAACCATTGAAGAGAATAAACCTAAAACAACTTCACCCCTCGAAGTGAGTTAAATAGGGAGACAAAACGCCCAAAGCGTTTTAGCGGAGCGGTCGAGTCTTTTCACTCGCTTTGAGGGGTGCAGTCGGGCGGTTTTTGCCCGACACTAGACTTGATATATAAAACAACATCTGACCGTTTCGGAAGAAACACAAAGAGGTTGAATATGGGTAGAAACGTTAGAGTTTACAATACAAAAATCATTGAAACACCTACTTATATTGAAGTGTATCAATATGAAGACCCAATATTTTCAAAGAAAACTGACGAAAAATCTACAAGTAAGCTCGACTGGATAAATGAAGATACTAAGAAAAAGTCCTTTGATGAATTATCTACCAAAGAGCAATATGACAGTTTAAAACGAAAGCAAAAGTATTATGAAGCTATGCGTTGGGAAATTGCTCGAATTGTCGATTGTAACTTTGATAAAGCAACCAAGTTTGTAACATTAACTTTTCAAGAAAATGTTAATGTTATTGACTTTTCAAATACCGAGTTTAAGAAATTTATCCAACGTCTAAATCGCCGATTAGCTAAGAAAAACCAAAAACCTAAATATTTGGCAACATGGGAAATGCAAAAACGTGGTGCAATTCATTATCATGTAATCTTCTTCTCGCTTGGATATATCAGAAAATCTGAACTTGAAAAAATTTGGAGAAATGGCTTTGTACAAATCAATAAAGTTGATGTAGATAGTAAAGAAAATAGAGGGAGGTATTTATCAAAGTATTTTGCTAAGGATTTGGATATTAAAGAGCATAAGAAAAAAGCGTTTTTTAAGTCGCAAAACCTAAAAACGCCAATCGTCAGAAAAATCACTACGTCGCAACCGTTTGATTTTTCTGATAAAAATATCATTTACAGTAAAAATTATACACACAAAGTTNGCAAAACCTAAAAACGCCAATCGTCAGAAAAATCACTACGTCGCAACCGTTTGATTTTTCTGATAAAAATATCATTTACAGTAAAAATTATACACACAAAGTTCTTGATTTTAAAGGGTTTGATGGTGAAAACTGTATCTTTAAAGAGGGAACTGTACATTATACAAAAATTTTAAGGGAGTGATTTTCTTGATTACTTTAACTAAGAATGAATTAATCGACTTAGGTTTCGGACCAAGTCAGTCATCTGATATTATTCGTAAAGCCAAGTGCTTGATGGTAAATAATGGTTATTCTTATTATTCAAGTAAACGTTTGGGACGTGTCCCTGTTGCTGCGGTTGAAGAAATTCTCGGTTTCCATATTGAAGTTAGTGATTTGGGGGCGGTCGTGAGTGCCAAAAATCAGTAACGTTTATCAAGACAAGAAAAGCGGAAAATGGTACTTTGTCGCAAGTCTTGGGTATGATGAACATGGAAAAAGAGTTCAACATTGGGGGCGTGGCTTTTCTAGTCAAAGAGAAGCAAAACAAGCCTATGATGATTACATGAACAACTATTCCGATACTGCTATTAAGAAAAACAGTACTATGTCATACAAAGAGTTTTATGAAACTTACTTTGAACCAGACTACAAGCGTTCTGTAAAACACCGAACTTTTGATAATCGTAAATCATCAATGAGGATTCACTTCTCCTACTTCTTCAATCGTAAGCTCAAAGATATTTCACCGCCAATGATTAAGAAATGGCAGAATAAACTATCTGAAAATTACTCTAGTGCATATATCAGAAATATCCACGGCTTGTTCCAAAAATCTTTGGATCTAGCCGTTACACTTGGACTATTACAAAAAAATGTCGCTAAGCAAGTTGGAAACGTGAAAAAGATTAAAAAGAAAGTCGACTTTTGGACAAAGGAAGAATTTGAAGCGGTTATGAGTACATTTAATATTTCAGATTATCATGAACATTTCTCTTTTGTTCTAATATGGCTTTTATTCATGACAGGTTTGCGATTTGGAGAAGCTCAAGCACTAGAATGGGATAAAGACATTGATTACATTGATTTCACCGAAAAGACACTTAGAGTAAATAAATCAATGTATTACAAGAACGCAAATGAGTTCTATATGACTGAACCAAAGACCAAAGCCAGTAATCGAGTAATAGCCTTAGATGATATTACAATGGATTTGTTAAAAGGCTGGAAAGAAGTTCAGACAAAGAATGTTCCTTCAAAATACGTTCTTTCTTACAATGGGGTGCCAACAAATAAAAGCGCGACGTACCACATCATAGAACAACATTCAAAGCTTGCAGGGGTTCATAAAATCAAAACTCATGCTCTTAGACACTCTCACGCCTCTCTATTAATTTCAATGGGAGAGAATGCTTTAGTAGTTCGTGATAGGCTCGGTCATGAAGACATTCAAACCACTCTCGGTACGTACGGACACCTCTATGAGAACGCCAATAAGGACGTTGCCAAAAAATTGAATAACATAATTCATTTATCAGATACGCCAGCAGCTACTAGAAAATTGACGAGCAATCAACATGTAAAGCATAAGAAATAATTTGGATTGTTTGCAAATTGTTTGCAGATACCACAAAAAAGAGCTTAGAACCCTTATAAAACAAGGATTCTAAGCTTTATTTTTCTTATTCCCACTCAATTGTTGCAGGTGGCTTACTCGTAATATCATACACAACCCGATTTACATGCTTCACTTCATTGACAATACGAACGGAAATCTTTTCTAACACATCCCATGGGATACGAGCCCAGTCCGCTGTCATACCGTCAATAGAAGTAACAGCACGAATACCTACTGTGTAATCGTAAGTACGTTCATCGCCCATTACTCCAACACTGCGCATGTTAGGAAGTGCAGTGAAATATTGCCAAACTTCACGTTCTAATCCAGCATTTTTAATTTCCTCGCGAAGAATAGCATCAGATTCTCTTACGATTTCAAGCTTTTCTTCTGTTACCTCGCCTAATACGCGAATCCCAAGACCAGGGCCCGGGAATGGCTGACGCCATACGATTTCATCCGGAATCCCTAGTTCAGTTCCTAGAGCGCGAACCTCGTCTTTAAATAGTGTATTTAGCGGTTCAATAAGCTGGAATGACATGTCCTCAGGAAGACCGCCAACATTATGATGAGACTTGATCGTTTGCGCCGTTAGCGTTCCGCTCTCAATAATGTCTGTATATAATGTTCCTTGCGCTAAGTAATCAATACCTTCAAGCTTTGTCGCTTCATCATCAAATACATAAATAAACTCGTTACCAATAATTTTACGTTTTTTCTCAGGGTCGCTAACTCCTGCTAATTTACTCATAAAGCGCTCTTGTGCATCCACTTTAATAACATTCATGTGGAAGCCATCGCGGAATGTTTTCATAACGCTCTCCGCTTCGCCTTTACGAAGAAGACCGTGATCTACGAAAATACAAGTCAATTGGTCACCGATTGCTTGATGAATAAGTACAGCTACAACAGAAGAATCTACGCCGCCACTAAGTGCACATAATACCTTTTTGTTGCCAACCGTTTCACGAATTTTTGCTGATTCCATTTCAATGAAGTTTTCCATGTTCCAGCCTTCTGAACAGTTACAAACACCAAAGACGAAATTTCTTATAATGTCGTTTCCATATTCAGAATGACGTACCTCTGGATGGAATTGTACTCCGTAGAACTTGCGGGAAGCGTCGCTCATTGCCGCAATCGGACAAGATTCACTCGTAGCATCTACCACGAAGCCCTCAGGCTCTTTTGTTACAAGATCCCCGTGGCTCATCCAAACAACTTGTTCGTTTGGCAGTTCTGCATACAATTTTGAATCGTTTTCTACCTTTAGTACAGCTTTCCCATATTCACGAGTATCTGCTCGTTCAACCGTTCCACCTAAGTGCTGCGTCATTAACTGCATACCGTAGCAAATCCCGAAAATCGGTAATCCCAATTCAAAAATGGCAGGATCGCAGTGGAATGCCTTATCACCATATACACTATTCGGGCCACCAGAAAAGATAATCCCCTTCGGATTCATCGCCTTAATTTGCTCAGCAGTAAGGGTATGCGGGTGAAGCTCACTATATACACCAAATTCACGAATACGGCGTGCAATCAACTGATTATATTGACTACCAAAGTCTAGAACAATAATAAAGTCATGTTTCTTCAAAGTTCTCACCCCAACATTATAGTTAATACGATAGTTTCTCCGTATTCTTTCATGTAATATACAAGAAAGTATAAGAAAAAAGCTAGAATTCAGACCTCAATAGAAAAAGGCAGAATTCTAGCTCTTGAACTACCGTTCCTTCAAGCAGAATCGCTGCCTTCATAGTCAGGTTATATTACGGTAACCCGGTAGAAACTCTCAATCCATATTATTGAGTATATATGAAGGTACATATATTTACTTATCGATTCTAACAACGAAATTACGAAGTGGTCAAGAGCCATCCCACAATATTCGACAGAAATTATCACCTATTCCTTAACATTTCGTTTGAAAATAGAAAATAATGTTTATATTTATTAGGTTTTTTCCAAATTATCAGGAGACAAATGGAAAGTGAATCAGTAATCATAATTAAAATTGTATCCTACGTATTGACAGACAAAAACAAAAAGCATAGAATTTATCTTGAATTAAAGATATTATAAAAAAAAGAATAAAACCCTAGAAGAAATACAAGTATAATCTTAGCTTGTCTACTATTTTTGTTAAATATCTTTAATTTAAGATTTTTTATTTGAAGATAAATAACATTGTCTGTTAGGGGGAATTAACAATGAAAAGTAAAGTGTATTCACCAGATCAACAAGGAATAGGTGCATTTGATGGTGGAAAAATAACCGAACAAAAGCCGATTGCATTTCCACATGAGTATTCCGAAGTTAAACGTGTAGGTCCTTTATTTTACTGGTCTTGGGCTCATGCTGAAAAAGCAGGATTTATTCCCTTGCATCCTCACCAGGCATTTGAAATTGTAACCTATGTACTACAGGGTAAATCCGAACACGGTGATTCATTGGGTACGAATAGTGTTATTGGACCTGGGGGAGCACAAGTAATGCAAACTGGTTCAGGTGTATATCATAAAGAAGGATTTGTCGGACCCAATATGGAGGGTTTTCAAATATGGTTTGAACCATATATAAATGAAGCGATTAAAAGAGAACCTACGTATAATCAATATAAAGAGAAAGAATTTCCCGTTTTCATGCAAAATGACATTCAAGTTAAGACCATTATTGGGGAAGGCTCACCTATCCATTTAGAAGCTAATGCGCAAATGTGGGATGTTACAGTACAACCAGGAAGAGTTTATACACACTCAATCCCTTCTGGCTACTCATTAGCCACCCTAGCTATTCGAGGTAATGGTATATGGAAAAATGAAAAAGAGGAAAACGAGTCTGCAATATTTCAACATAAAGACTTTATTGTATTAGAAGCCGACTCTAAAACAGATGTGACATTAATTGCAAATAAAGATGAAGAATTACGTATAGTTATTATTCAAGTACCTACACAAGTAGACTATCCACTTTATAAAAAATAAATCGTATTATTATCTAGAACAAGAAGGGTCCCAAAAGCCTAAGCTTTAGGGGCACCCTTTTGTTTTTATGCATAAAAAAAGAGCGTTTCAGGCGGAATAAATTTTACTTTTCCTTCCCCCCTCCTCCTCATAAAGATCCGTCTAGTGGTCTTAATAATCATCTACCTTGGATACACTATCTATAAGTTCCCCTAAAGCATTTCATAATGTTGGCGCTCATAGATGCATCTTCTAGATAGATCAATAACTGATTAACAAATATCTGTATTTCTATATTGTGATAAAATGTATATATGAATTGAATGGGGGGATAAACCATGAACAGAAATAAGTTAGTTGTTGTAGGGGTAGGACATGTTGGCTCTTATGTTCTAGCAGATGCCATGAAATTAGGACTTTTTGCGGAAATAGCTATCATTGATAGAAATAAGGATGTTGCTTATGGCGAAGCTCTTGACCAAGAACATGCAACTGCTCTTACATATATGTCAAATACAACGGTACATGCTGGAGATTATTCCGAATGTGCGAATGCAGATGTGATTATCTGTGCAGCTGGTCCTAGCATTATAAAAAGTGATGAAGATGCGATGCCGGACAGGGCAAAATTAGCTGTTGTCAATGCAGAGATAATTCGTGAAGTTATGACTGGAATTACTAAATATACGAAAGATGCCATTATTATTTTCATAACAAATCCGTTAGATACCATGGTGTACATAGCAGAAAATGAATTCGGCTATCCGAAGGGGCGCATTTTCGGAACCGGAACGATGCTTGATTCTGCACGTCTTCGTAAAACAATTGCTGCTAATTATGACATCGATCCTAAAAGTGTAACAGGTTATATGATGGGCGAACATGGTCTTACTTCTTTCCCAGTATTAAGCCGCTTAAATGTGCAAGGGTTTGGTGAAAAAGAACTAGACCGAGTTTTTCAAGGAAAAGAACCATTGAGTCGGGACGGTATCAAAAAACAAGTTGTAAAGGCTGCCTATGATGTGTTAAATGGGAAAGAGTGGACAAATGCAGGTGTTGCCCAAGCTGCTATTACACTAGCAAAGGCAATTATGCTGGATGAACGCAGTGTTTATCCGGTGTCCACAACATTACACGGACAATATGGATATGATGGAGATGTTGCATTAAGTATGCCTTGTGTCATCGGGATAAATGGCGTAGAAAAACAATTAGAAATTGCTCTTGATTCCCAAGAACTTGAATGGCTGCATCAATCAGCTGAGTATATTAAAGAAACGATGAAAGTTGCAAAGACAGGTAGAAATCATAATTCTTAAATTCTAGGTTAATGTTTACAACTTACATTTCTTTTTAGACGAACAGGTTTGGTACTGTTCGTCTTTTATTTAACTTCTTTCATCATAAATGTTTATCTCCACGTAACGCAAGAAATGAAAAAAGAAGCTTCCCACAAGTTTGCTCAACTTATGAGAAGCCTCCGTTAAAATCCTCGATGTTAGCATTTCACTCAAAAAACCTTTTATATCAAGGCTTTGAGGGCATTATTACATCATGCCGCCCATTCCACCCATGCCGCCCATTCCGGACATGTCAGGCATTCCAGCGCCAGCTGGTTCTGGCTTGTCAGCAACTACAGCTTCAGTTGTTAAGAACATTGCTGCAACAGATGCTGCGTTTTGAAGAGCGGAACGAGTAACCTTAGTAGGATCCACGATACCAGCTTCTAACATGTTAACCCATTCGCCAGTAGCAGCATTAAAGCCTCTGCCTACTGCTTCGTTTTTCAAGTGTTCAACGACTACAGAGCCTTCTAGGCCAGCGTTAATAGCGATTTGACGTACTGGTTCTTCTAATGCACGAAGAACGATGTTTACGCCTGTTGCTTCGTCGCCAGCTGCATCGATAGAAGCTACTTTACCATAGATATTCATTAATGCAGTACCACCACCGGCTACAATACCTTCTTCCACTGCAGCACGAGTAGAGTTTAATGCATCTTCAATGCGAAGTTTGCGTTCTTTTAATTCTGTTTCAGTAGCAGCACCTACTTTAATTACTGCTACGCCGCCAGCTAATTTTGCAAGGCGTTCTTGTAATTTTTCACGGTCGAATTCAGAAGTTGTTTCTTCTAATTGAGCGCGAATTTGGCCGATACGAGCATTGATTTGATCAGAGCTTCCTGCACCTTCTACGATTGTTGTGTTTTCTTTTGTTACCACAATTTTCGCAGCTTTACCTAGAGATTCAACAGTTGCAGATTTCAAGTCGCGTCCTAGTTCTTCTGTGATTACTTCGCCGCCAGTTAAAATAGCGATATCTTCTAGCATTGCTTTACGACGATCGCCAAAGCCAGGAGCCTTAACAGCAACAACATTGAATGTACCACGAAGTTTGTTTACAACAAGTGTAGCTAATGCTTCGCCTTCTACATCTTCAGCGATGATTAATAGAGGACGACCTTGTTGTACTACTTGTTCAAGAACAGGAAGAATTTCTTGAATGTTAGATACCTTTTTATCTGTAATAAGGATGTACGCATTGTCAAGAACAGCTTCCATTTTATCAGAATCTGTAATCATGTAAGGAGATGCATAACCGCGATCGAATTGCATACCTTCCACTACATCAAGCTCAGTTGTAAAGCCTTTAGATTCTTCAAGTGTGATAACGCCGTCGTTTCCTACGCGTTCCATAGCTTCGGCAATCAATTCACCTACTTCTGCATCAGCAGAAGAAATAGCTGCTACTTGTGCGATAGAAGCTTTGCCTTCGATTGGTTTAGAGATTACTTTTAATTCTTCAATTGCAGTTGCAACTGCTTTTTCAATCCCTTTGCGAATGCCCATAGGGTTTGCGCCAGCTGTAACGTTCTTTAAGCCTTCACGAATCATCGCTTGTGCAAGAACTGTTGCAGTTGTTGTTCCGTCACCAGCTACATCGTTTGTTTTGCTAGCAACTTCAGCAACAAGCTTAGCACCCATGTTTTCGAATGCATCTTCTAATTCGATTTCCTTTGCAATTGTCACACCGTCGTTTGTAATTAGAGGAGAACCGAATTTCTTTTCTAATACAACGTTACGACCTTTTGGTCCAAGCGTAACTTTCACTGCATTTGTAAGAGTATCTACTCCGCGAAGCATTGCACGACGTGCGTCTTCACTAAACTTAAGATCTTTTGCCATTTTTACGTACCTCCCTATTTTTTCGAAAATAAGATGTATAAATTAACCGATAATAGCTAAAATGTCACTTTCACGTAAAATTAAGTATTCTGCACCTTCGTATTTTACTTCTGTACCACTGTATTTTGAGAAGATAATACGATCACCTACAGCTACTTCCAAAGCTACACGCTCACCATTGTCAAGCACTCGACCTGATCCAACTGCTTTAACCTTGCCTTCTGATGGCTTTTCTTTTGCAGAGTCTGGTAATACGATACCACTAGCAGTTTTTTCTTCTGCTTCAACAAGTTCAATTACTACGCGATCACCTAATGGCTTTAGCATGAAAAATAACCTCCTCAATTCATATGTAAATTTTATTGTTAGCACTCAGTGCATTCGAGTGCTAACACACCTTTTATAATAATGAATCTCTTTTTCTTTTGCAAGTATAAAACCTTAAATTTTCTAAAATTTTTGGTACATACTTCCATTCATTTAAGCCTACACTGAAACAGTATTACCACTTCTACTGAAAACATTCTTTTCGTCATTCTTTTAACGTATTTCCGAAATTCATCCCCATCTTCAAGCGCATGACGGGCAAGAGCCCAGTGATAAGGTGGGATGAATTTCGGTTAGGCATAGCCTAACTAATTTGTAAGAACTGCCAATTGTTCGTATGGTGGATACGTTTCACATCTGACATCTTCACTTGCTTATAAGATTTAGAAGGATTTTGTATATATTGTCCATGTATATCTTGTACGTATCCCATTTTTCCTGTAAATCCTGTTACAAATCCTACTTGTCCAAATATCTTTACTTTATCCCCTAAATAGATTCCATCTATATAGGGTGTATTTTTCTTGTTCCGTTTTGCGCTTGTATTCTTTGTTTTTCTCCCTTTTCTAGCGGTTGCTTCATGCAGGGAGCGTTTTTTCTTTCTAAACTGCTTGATGCGAAATTCACGACTTTGATCATATTCTTGTAGTTGTTTCGGATTTGTTATCGCAATGGCATCATTTGCATGTGTTTTGGCTAATCCAAGTTCTTTTCTCTTTGGTGTGGTGTAACTGCCATACGTCATGTCACAATCTAAACGATTCATGATTTGGAGGCGCAATATATTCATAAAGGCAGTCTCTTTATAATGTTTTGGTTTCTTGAAACTGTGTTTGATTTTTCCTTGATGAAATTTTTGATGACATTCATCATGCACGGTTACAAGATTATCTGCCCTATTCGAACCACCTATACACCGTTCCATGATATGATGCGTATGCAAAATACCACCTTTTTTCTTACAAATTTGACAAGTGTAATGGTCTCTTGCGAATACATAATATCTCGTATTCCAAAAGCCAAAAGTATCCCCTTGTTGGTATTCTGTTCCTTGTATATCGGGATTTTTTAGCTTTTGTGCATCAAACTTTCCCACTTCAACAATCACTTTTGGGGAAGGTAACAGTGATTTGAATGTTTCAATCCAATGAATTTGGTTATCCACTCTGCTTTGAATCGATGGTGGTAACCATCCTTCTTTCTTTTTCCGATTGAGAAAACGTGCTTTGCGATATCTTGTTTTTCGTTGTCTTCTACTTCTGCGTAATGTAGCTCTTAGTGTGAGATTTTCTTTGACATCCTGACGTAGCTCAATGGTTCCTTTTGTTAGTACTTTGTCTTCCGTGGTAATCGCAATGCCGATATGCTTTGCGCCGCTGTCCACGCCGATTGTGACAGGTTGCACCGTTTCACCTGTCGCAGATAGCAGTTGAATGGTAAATGGTGTGTACTTCACAATGTTTGCTTTTCCTTGTTTGAGAAGAAGCCGCGCCTTGCGATGACTGCAAGGCATGAGCGGTTCTCCCCTTACATTCTTGACAAATACACGCATGTTTTGTCCCTCCTAAGAGTTTGTTTCCCTTCGCCAATGTTTGTAGGTGTTAGCAACTTCTCCTGCAAGAAGGCATGTGGTTGACCGTTCCTTCCCAATCAGAACTGTTACAGGGCCACCATAGAGCCAAGAACTAGGGAATCATTCTTGGGTATGCAACCTACGAACGGAGCCCACGAAAGACTGAGGCTAGACAACTAGGACTTTTTCAAGCCCCCACTTCAAAACGCGATAGCGTTTAAGTGGTGGATAGTTGACAATTGTATGATACAATAAAGTGAAACTCCCATTGTTTCGAGCACCCAATTAGTTCTTTTCTCTTTAAAACGTGAATTTCCTTTTTTATTAACGTAAATTTATACGGAAACGGAGAAAGTAAAATTGAATCAAAAGTATTGGTGGATTATTATTACATATATTGTTATGCAGATTTCCAGTTTACTTGGCATTCCTCTTTTATTAAGGACTGGATGGTATCATACATATAGCAGAAGTGTGCAAATTGAGATGGCTTCTGCGCATTGGGCGATTATCAGCTTTGTTACAGCTCTTATCATCATCCTGCTATTACTTCGACACGATGATGATCCGCTTGCCCGCAATAAGATGGGAATCGGTTACACAATCCTATGGATGTTTGCAGGTATTTTCCTTGCTCTATTTGCACAAACCATTGCAGCAAATATCGAAATGCGAATATTTGGCATTAATCCTGGTTCAGAAAATACACAGCGGCTCGTAGATATTGCCAAGGTTAGCCCTTTGTTCATTCTCGTTACATCCATTTTCGGACCGATTATGGAAGAAATCGTATTTCGAAAAATTTTATTTGGTTCCCTTTATAAGCACTTTCATTTTTTTGTGGCTGCCATTATCAGCTCACTCATATTTGCAACGGTTCATTTCGACTTTAGCCACCTATTGGTTTATACATCCATGGGTTTCGTATTTTCCTTTTTATACATACACACGAGACGAATTATTGTTCCTATCTTCGCCCATGTTATGATGAATACCATTGTTATTCTTATCAACATTGGACTACACGATTACTTAGATAAAATGATGAAGCAGGCCGAAACCTTGCACACAATTATTGGAGGCTTTTGAGATGCTTAGAAATTCTAATATATTTATGGCGATAATCTACCTTCTGTTCGGCGGCATTTTTACCTATTTAGCGATAACAAGCGTAGAAACGACAATATGGAATGTATACACACTATTACTAATCATTATGGCTACCTTTGATTTTGGTCTTGCCATTCGCCTAATTTTTCTAAAGTGGCAGGCGACGAGAAATCCGAAGCAAAAAAAGTAAAGACTCTTACAAAAAATGGACCGCTATGCGGTCCATTTTATATTTCCTTATTATTATGTAAAACTTATTATTTCGGATAATGCTTTAGAAAATAAACGAGCGTCTGAAGTTCAACGGATAAATCAATATGATGAATGCGAATATGATCCTGTACGTTGATGCGGGCAGGTGTAAAATTTAGAATTCCTTCTATGCTCGTTTTTGATAATCGATCAGCAACAGACTGTGCAACCGTTGCAGGTACCGTTAAAATGGCTACTTTAACATCCTCTGTCATTCTTTGTTCTAGGTCATCTAAATGATAGACAGGCACTTCTCCAATAATGGTTCCAACTTTCTTCTCATCTACGTCAAAAGCCATTGCAATTTTCGTGTTATTATTTTTCAAGAAATTGTAATTTAAGAAAGCGGTTCCTAAATTTCCAACTCCAATTAACGCTACTTGAGTTAAATCATCTTGGTCAAGTGTTTGGCTGAAAAATGATAATAGATAGTTTACATTGTAACCGTACCCTTTTTTACCTAATGCACCGAAGTAAGAAAAATCTCTGCGAATCGTAGCAGAATCAACTTTTACCGCTTCGCTAAGCTCGGCTGAGGAAACCCGTTGCTTTCCTGAGAGCGATAGGTTTTTAATAAAACGATAATACAAAGGCAGTCGTTTCGCAGTTGCCTGCGGAATTTTAGGCTGATCCATCATATCCCCCTCTCTCCTATTTTTGTTTATCATGCTGTGACGGCTATATAAGGCATGTGAACGTATAATAATGGTTGGCTTCACATCTAATAGGAAAACCTCCAACCTAGAAAAATTCACCTTTTACACACAGAATATAAGTTGAAAGTTTATTGGTGTAAAGCTTTCCTTGTATAATAGAGATAGATTCTCCTAAATAAACTATACAACATTTTACATGATGTTGAAAAACATTAGTTTTTTATAATTATATAGTAGACAAACTAATTTGAGGTGAAACACATTGATTTTATTACAAGTAAATGGATTGACGAAGCTTTTTGGAGCGGATGTCATTTTATCCAATATAAAATTAGAAGTCCAAACACGCGATCGTGTTGCACTTGTTGGACGTAACGGAGCCGGAAAATCAACGTTACTAAAAATTATTGCAGGGGAAATGTCTTATGAAGCAGGGGAGATTATTAAGCCTAAAGACGTATCCATTGGTTATCTAGCACAAAATACGGGCTTAGAAACTTCCTTAACAATTGGTGAAGAGATGCTCACAGTCTTTCGCAAGCTACAAGACATGGAGAACGAGCTGCGCAAGATGGAACAGGAAATGGGCAAGGAAGAGATATTTACCAATCCGGAACAGTATGAAAAGCTTCTAGGAGAATATGATCGTCTTCAGCAGCTCTTTAGCGATCTAGGTGGATATCAATATGAAGCAGATATTCGTTCTGTACTCACTGGCTTAGGATTTCCTGTAGAAACACATACCATGCAAATTTCTATGCTAAGCGGCGGCCAGAAAACACGACTCGCATTAGGAAAACTGTTACTAACCAAACCTGATCTACTGATTCTAGATGAACCTACGAACCATCTAGACATTGAAACCCTTACATGGCTAGAACAATATTTACAAGGCTACTCTGGCGCCATTCTAATTGTTTCCCATGACCGCTACTTTTTAGATCGTATTGTGACGCAGGTATATGAAATATCTAATACGCATAGCAAACGTTTCACAGGGAACTACAGTAAATATCTAGAAAGAAAAGCAGATTGGTATGAGCAAGAAATGAAGCGATATGAAAAGCAGCAGGATGAAGTAGCCAAGCTGCAGGATTTTGTTCAGCGTAATATCGCAAGAGCATCGACAACGAAGCGTGCACAAAGCCGTCGTAAGCAATTAGAGCGTATGGAGCTTATGACCAAACCACTTGATGATGATAAATCAGCCTCCTTTCATTTTGAAATCGAACGCCAAAGCGGTAACGATGTACTCCATGTAAAAGATGCTGCTGTCGGATACAAGGGAACTCCTATCATCGAACATGTGAATATGTATATTACTCGCGGTGACAGCATTGCACTCGTCGGTCCAAATGGAATCGGCAAATCAACTTTATTAAAGACGATGGTAAATCAATTAGATGTGCTTCAAGGTACCATTTCATTTGGTTCTAACGTTACGATTGGCTATTACGATCAACAGCAGGCCATTTTAACCTCCTCCAAACGTGTATTAGACGAGCTTTGGGATGAGTACCCCTTACAGCCTGAAAAGGAAATACGTACCGTACTCGGAAATTTCCTATTCTCTGGGGATGATGTGTTAAAAATTGTCTCTTCCTTAAGCGGTGGTGAGAAGGCGCGTCTAGCCCTTGCAAAACTGATGATGCAAAAATGCAATGTATTAATTTTAGACGAGCCTACTAACCACTTAGATATAAATAGCAAAGAAATACTCGAAAATGCCTTGATTGATTTCCCTGGAACCATTTTATTCGTCTCCCATGACCGATATTTTATTAATAGAGTTGCATCAAAGGTTATTGAGTTATCCAAGGATGGGACAATAGAGTATCTTGGTGACTATGATTACTATATAGAGAAAAAAGCGGAAACGCTTGAAATTGCTCAGCTGAAAGAGGAGGAAACGAAACAAATACCTACCCCTAATATAGCAGCTGAAAAACGGAACTATGAAGAGGATAAAGAGCGAAAAAAACAAAATCGCAAGCTCACGCGAAAGCTTGAGGAAATAGAAGAAAGCATTATGCAGTTAGAGGAACAGATTGCAGCATTTGAAGAGGAGCTTTGCTTACCTGAAGTGTTCCAGGACTATGAAAAGGTGCAAAGCATCCATAAGGAAAAAGAAACTGCAGAATCCAAGCTTGAATCACTTATGGAAGAATGGGAAGAATTACAAAGCTAATGAGCGAAATGTATCCACCTGTGGATATATGAATATAAAAACTAACGAAAAAGAGTAGATGCGAGAGCTTCTCCTCTTTTTTACACACTATCCACAGGTATATACACATATGTATGTTGATATTCTGCGATCCATACTAAGTTATACACATTAAGCACAGGCTTACCCACAGTTATCCACAAACATATACACAAATACACAGCAGTTAATCACAAGTTTTTCACTACTTTATTCACAAATCATAATTCAAACTGTGGATATTATTTTTCAATCGGCAATCCCGGATTAGCATTTAACGCTAACGTCGACCGTTTTCCTTTTTGAAACAGAATCGTTCCTGCAGCACCTATCATAGCTGCATTGTCTGTGCATAAAGACAATGGAGGAATGATGAGTTCCACTTGATCCTGGTTTTGAAAGGCTTGCTCTAGCGCATGACGTAATCCTTTATTTGCAGCAACTCCGCCAGCTAATAACACCTGTTTAACTTTATATTCCTCTGCAGCACGGACTGTTTTCGTAACTAACACATCTACCACGCTAGCTTGGAAACTAGCAGCTAAATCTTCCGGTACAATCGTTTCTCCGCGCTGACTTGCGTTATGAACGGTATTAATGACTGCTGATTTTAATCCACTAAAGCTAAAATCGTATGAATCTGGTTCTAGCCATGCTCGTGGTAAGTCAATCGTTGGGCTCCCTTGCGCTGCTAAACGATCTATGTGCGGACCGCCCGGATATGGGAATGATAGCGTCCGTGCTACTTTATCGTAAGCTTCCCCAGCTGCATCGTCTCTTGTTTCTCCAATCACTTCAAATGAGCCATGCTCTTTCATGTAGACTAGCTCTGTATGACCACCTGATACAACGAGAGCAAGTAACGGGAAATTCATTTCCTTAATCAAGCGATTGGCATAAATATGTCCTGCAATATGATGAACTCCGACAAGCGGAATTTGATGAGCAAATGAAATAGCTTTTGCTGCATGTACGCCTACTAACAATGCTCCAACTAGTCCTGGCCCTTCGGTAACCGCAATTGCATCTAAATCGGCAAATGTAACATTTGCTTTCTGCATCGCTTCAGCAATGACAATTGTTATTTGTTCCACATGGTGGCGAGACGCAATTTCAGGCACAACTCCACCAAACCGCTTATGGCTTTCAATTTGAGAAGCCACTACATTTGAGACAATTTCACGTCCATTTCGAATAATTGCTGCTGCTGTTTCATCACAGCTTGATTCAATAGCTAATACGATTGTATCTTTTTCCATTATAAATTCACCCACATTACGAGCGCATCCTCGTAGTTATCTGTATAGTATCCTTTCCGAATACCTCCGTTTAAAAACCCTAACTTCCGATATAAACCTTGTGCAATTATGTTCGATACACGAACTTCAAGCGACATCGTTTTACCACCTTTTTGCCGCGCGTATTCCATTACAAAGCGCAACAAAGCTTCGCCAAGCTGCCTGCCTCTGTATGCGGGCAGTATTGCAATATTCGTAATGCTTGCTTCATCTAAAATGAGCCACATACCGCAGTATCCGACAACCTGACCATTCTCTTCCAGAACGGTATAATTTGCATATTCATTCATCGTGAGTTCTCGTATAAACGCATCCTCCGTCCAGGGAATTGTAAAAGACGCATGTTCAATTTCCAAAACGGATTCAATATCTTCTAGCTGCATATCACGAAATGTTATGAGTGTGTTCATAGCCGTCAGTCCTCTACTTGTTCTGATTTGCTAGCCATTTCGCTTCCGCCTCTGCTAGACGTAAATAGCTTGGTACGAAGGTATGTACATCCTGCGCTGGCTCTTCTGCTCCTAATATAGCTAATGCACCTGGTCTCGGCTGATTTATTGTAGCTTTCGCAAAAATCGCTTGTTCGCCAAGTTCTTGTTCTATCATCGATTGGTGAATAGCAAGATCTTGTCCAATAAATAAAACAGGTTGCTCATATTTTTTCACGATTTGCATCCAATCGGGAAGAAGAATAATTCGATCCTTTTCTTCTACTTGTAATCCGTTATCCCAACGATATAATCCTGTAAAGACCTGCTGACGCCGTGCATCAAATAGCGGACAGATGTACCCTTTAAAGTAAACGCCATTTACAGCTAAAGCAGCAAGGCTTGAAACTCCTGAAAGTGGAATTTGGAGCGACCATGCTAGTGTTTTTGCTACTGTAACTCCTATACGAATGCCTGTATATGATCCTGGTCCTTGCGCTACGACAATTTTCTCTAATTCCGTACTCTTTACATTACACATTGATAAAAGCTGCTCAATTGCAGGCATAAGACGCACAGAATGGTTATTCTTTGTATTAGTAACTATTTCACCTAACACATTCGATCCATCTACGAGCCCTACCCCCATTACTTGATTGGAAGTGTCAATCGCTAAAACTTTCATTTTGCAATAGCTCCTTACATAGTCTAATATATCGATCTCCTATTGGTTCTAACTTAATTTTGCGCATATGTTCACCCTCATGGTGCAACTTAACGGCGAGTAGCTGATCCGGAAGATATGGCTGAATAAAATGAGCCCATTCAACTACCGTAACACCTTGCCCATAAAAATAATCATCCCATCCTAAATCTTCATCACTTTCTTCTAAACGATACACATCCATATGATAAAGAGGAATACGTCCATTGTACTCTTTTATAATGGTAAAAGTAGGACTGTTTACTACTCGTTTTACACCTAACCCTTTGGCAAGACCTTTTGTAAAGGTTGTTTTTCCTGCTCCTAAATCACCTTCTAATGTAAGTACATCTCCCTCCATTAGAAGATGACCAAGCTTTTCAGCTAAGCCGATTGTCTCTTCTGGGGATGATGTAATAATTTCGTATATTGGCATAGTTTGTCACCAACCTCATTTTATCTTCTAGTATAGCCGATTTATGTAATTCATAATGACGTACTTACTTGCATGATTTATTATACTAACTTTCGGCAAAGTTTGCAGAAGTATAATAGATACTTTTGATTCCTTTATAAAACGCCCGTTCCTTGTCCATGTTTAACCTAAATAAGTAAGAGGTTTTCTATAGACTAGTCTAAGGATAGTTAGTTGTCTATATACAAAAAAAGACCTTAGGATTATATCCTAAGGATCGTTGTTTTTATGTATATGGCGGTCCCGACCGGGATCGAACCGGCGATCTCCTGCGTGACAGGCAGGCATGTTAACCGCTACACCACGAGACCATTGGTTGCGGGGACAGGATTTGAACCTGCGACCTTCGGGTTATGAGCCCGACGAGCTACCGGACTGCTCCACCCCGCGACGATATACAAATAAATATTATATTATTTTAATCAATAATATAAGCCTAGCGACGTCCTACTCTCACAGGGACAAAGTCCCAACTACCATCGGCGCTGAAGAGCTTAACTTCCGTGTTCGGTATGGGAACGGGTGTGACCTCTTCGCCATCATCACTAGACCTATTAG
>NZ_JBLREB010000011.1:0-14330 GCF_048159605.1 Ectobacillus polymachus
AAGCTAGTAAGATCCCTGAAAGATGATCAGGTAGATAGGTCTGGGGTGGAAGCGTGGTGACACGTGGAGCTGACAGATACTAATCGATCGAGGGCTTATCCAAAAAGTAAAAAGTGGAGCCGGCTCGTTCTGCTCCGGAGGACGGAAGTTCTCGACTCAAAAAGGCGCTTTTTACCTTTTGTGAGGCGAGGTTTTCCGACCGGAAGGAGCTAGCCGGCGGAACTGGATTACATTCATCTGTAATATTTTACACCCTGTTACCTAGTTTTGAAGGAATATTTCCTTTATAGGTCTAGTGATGATGGCGAAGAGGTCACACCCGTTCCCATACCGAACACGGAAGTTAAGCTCTTCAGCGCCGATGGTAGTTGGGACTTTGTCCCTGTGAGAGTAGGACGTCGCTAGGCAAATCGAAAGAACCAGTCGTTATGACTGGTTCTTTTTTATATTCTTGTTTATCCAGCACGTAGGTTTAAGAATTAGGCGAAGCTTTACGAAGAGTCTGCCCGTAAATGCAAGTACCTTCTCGAGTTAACCCAAAAACCTTATTTTTGAAAAGCTTTATTTCTTGGGTAATAAAAAATGCAGCTAATTATGAATATGTAAACATTCGGATATTGTTACACAAGATAAGCGGGGGAGCAGCTAGATTATTTGTTATGAATGAGTTGAAACAAATAAAGATAAAAATAATAAGGAATTTTCTCAGAAGAAATCGAAAGAAATTGAAAAATATACGGATAATCCTCAGAATTATAATTACGAAGTAATTCACTCCACCATTCTGTCTCATAGCGGCAAATCATGCTCAAATTATAAAGAATCAAATAGTGGGACATTACTTCAGGGAATACAGTCATCATAGATCGTGTGGGAGGAACAAAGTATGAATCCTGATAAATATCATAGAGCAGCGGAGAACAATTAAACCCATTCCAAGGAGCAGTCATTTCAAATATCATTTCCTTGACTGGAATAAGGTGAAGATGAGAGCAAGATGCAACGATATATTCTCTAAAGCGTTGCTCTGTCATATGAAATTGGTCTAATACAGCTGAAGGGATAGAAACATTTGTATGATTGATCCGTGTTACTTTTAGTAAAGAAGGTTCCTTTTTGCTATATGAATATAATTCATACAATTCAGCAATTCTGTGTAAAAGAGAGTCCATTGTATATTTTTCGCCTTCTAAATACTTGATGTGAAATAGTTTATCGGCAGCATGGGTGAATAATCCGTTCTTTTGGATTTTTACTTCGTCTAGTAAAAAGGAATAATCCTGTTTTTTTCGTTTTCGAGTCGTTACTCCGTGAGCTAATAAAGTGGTGGATTCAGGATAATTCGGATCAACCGTTAAAAGACAGGCTTTTAGCAGTTGAATCATGCCATAAAAGAGAAGAACAGGCTTAATGGAAAGAGGGGCTTGTTTAGCGAGAATATAGTAATTCTTACCGTGTTCTAGATAATAAATAAAGGGGAAACAATTTTCATAGCTGCGTTTATCCCATTCGGGTACTTCCAAAGCTTGATAACAGGATGCTAAAAAGTGTTGCGTATGAACGGAAGAAATAAAAAAACTAAATTGATCCCAAATTGATTTTTTATTCATAAAAGTACGCTCCTTAAAAAATTCTAAATATTTCAACAAATAAGCACTTCCTTGACAGTATTTTGTCCAATTGTTAAGCTACTAATAATATTTTAGAAACCATAGGGGGGAAAGATTTATGTGGGAAAACAAATTTGTTAAAGAAGGTTTAACGTTTGATGATGTACTTTTAATACCAGCAAAATCAGAAGTTCTTCCTCGTGAAGTGTCTGTAAAGTCCGTATTATCTGATACATTACAATTGAATATACCAATGTTAAGTGCAGGTATGGATACAGTTACAGAAGCGGATATGGCGATTGCAATGGCACGTCAAGGTGGACTAGGTATCATTCATAAGAATATGTCAATTGAACAGCAGGCTGAGCAAGTGGATAAGGTAAAACGATGTGAAAGTGGAGTTATTTCAGATCCTTTCTTTTTAACACCTGAACACCAAGTGTACGATGCAGAACATTTAATGGGCAAATATCGTATTTCTGGTGTACCAATCGTAAATAATGAAGACGAGCAGAAGCTTGTAGGAATTCTCACAAATCGTGATTTGCGATTTATTCAAGACTACTCTATAAAAATTTCTGATGTTATGACGAAGGAAGATCTTGTTGTTGCACCAGTAGGAACTACGTTAGAGCAAGCAGAAAAGATATTACAAAAGTATAAAATTGAAAAACTCCCATTGGTAAATGAAAACGGCGTATTAAAGGGTTTAATTACAATTAAAGATATTGAAAAAGTTATTGAGTTTCCTAATTCAGCTAAGGATAAACAAGGTCGACTTTTAGTTGGAGCAGCTGTAGGAGTAACAGCCGATACGATGACAAGAGTAGAAGCACTTGTTAAAGCAAAGGCAGACGTAATTGTCATTGATACAGCCCACGGACATTCCAAAGGTGTTATCGAAAAAGTAAGGGAAATTAGACAACAATACCCTGATTTAAATATTATTGCAGGAAACGTCGCTACTGCAGAGGCAACAGTTGAACTTATTGAAGCTGGCGCAACTATTGTTAAGGTTGGGATTGGTCCTGGATCTATTTGTACGACACGTATTGTTGCTGGGGTAGGTGTACCTCAATTAACAGCGATCTATGATTGTGCGACAGCAGCTCGTAAGTACGGTGTACCTATTATCGCAGATGGTGGTATTAAGTACTCTGGAGATATGGTTAAGGCACTTGCTGCTGGTGCTAATGTGGTAATGGTCGGTAGCTTATTAGCAGGTGTTTCAGAAAGTCCTGGAGAAACTGAAATTTATCAAGGACGCCGATTTAAGGTATATCGTGGTATGGGCTCAGTGAGCGCTATGGAAAACGGAAGTAAGGATCGTTATTTCCAAGAAGGAAATAAAAAGCTTGTTCCAGAGGGTATAGAAGGCCGTGTACCTTATAAGGGACCTCTTGCTGATACACTTCATCAAATGGTTGGTGGTTTGCGAGCTGGAATGGGATATTGCGGAGCTAAGGATTTAGAAGTGTTACGTGAAAATGCGCAATTCATTCGAATGACAGGCGCTGGATTACGTGAAAGCCATCCACATGATGTTCAAGTTACAAAGGAAGCACCAAACTATTCATTATAATATTCCACTTTTAGACAGAGTTCGACTAGCTCTGTCTATTTTTTTTAGATTGTGTTAGAATAACGATTATGTGAGAATATCGTTAATCTAATAGGAGGTAGAAACGTGAAAGCGTCGTTTCAAAAGCTGTTTGTGATTGTATTAATTATTCCACTATTATTCAGCATGGCTTTTTCAACTAGTACTGTATCGGCACAAACGAATACACCGTTAAATGTACAAGCTGAAGCTGCGATATTAGTGGACGCAAATTCAGGAAAAATATTATATGAAAAAAATGCTGATTCTTCTTTAGCTATTGCCAGCATGACGAAAATGCTGACAGAGTATATCGTACATGATGCGGTGAAAAGCGGAAAAATAACATGGGATCAAAAAACACAAATTTCAGATTATGCTTATACTATTTCGCAAGATCGCTCACTATCTAATGTTCCTTTAGAAAAAGGCGGATCCTATACAGTTAAAGAGCTTTATGAAGCGATGGCCATTTATTCTGCAAATGGTGCAGATATTGCATTAGCTGAGCTTATTGCTGGATCGGAAGCTAATTTTATAAAACTAATGGATCAAAAGGCACAAGAACTAGGCTTAAAGGATTATAAATTTGTAAATGCAACAGGTCTTACAAATAAAGACTTAAAGGGAAGACAACCAGAAGGTACAAGCCCTGATGAAGAAAATAAAATGACTGCAAAAGATTGTGCTATCGTTGCGCAACACTTAATTCAGGATTATCCGGATTCATTAGAAACAGCAAAAATTCCACATAAAGTGTTCCAAGAGGGCGGGAAATACCCTGTAAAAATGGATAACTGGAACTGGATGTTACCAGGTCTCGTTTTCCAATATGATGGAGTGGATGGATTAAAAACAGGCTCAACTCCTGAAGCTGGTTATTGCTTTACAGGAACTGCAAAACGCGGAGATATGCGACTTATCTCTGTTGTTATTAAATCAAATTCGTATAACGCACGTTTTGATGAAACGAAAAAATTATTCGATTACGGATTTAGTAATTATGAAGAGAAACAATTGTATCCACAAGGCTATCAATTACCAGATAAGAAAACAATTCCTGTAGCAAATGGAAAACAAAAAGAAGTTGATATTGAAACAGGAAAGGCTGTTGATATCGCAATTCCAAAAGGAAATAAATCTCCTTATACGATTGGTTCTCAGTTTGATAACAAGGAAGCATCAGCGCCAATTAAAAAGGGTGCAAAAGTGGGCTCTATGACAATTAAGTCTAACGATAGCAATGATCCTGGCTTCTTAACAGGTAACGAGTTAAAAGTAGATTTAGTAACGAAGACTAATGATGACAAGGCAAATTGGTTCGTTTTAACTATGCGCGGCATAGGGTCATTCTTCGGAAATGCTTGGAATGGTACGGTGAATTCGGTAAAAGGTTTGTTCCATAAGTAAGTCCCCCATTGGGGGGCTTTTTTTATATCATAAATATCAGTTGAAATAAGCATTATATTGTACAAAGAGCAAATGTACATGAATCAATGGTATGTCATGTTACACATAATAAGTATGTACCATGCTATAAGGTCATATTTCATAAAAGCGATTTCAAAATTATAAGAGAATTTAGGTTACTTGTTCGGGAATAACAATGATTTTTAAGGAAGCATACTTGAATTGTACGGAATTTCCATTGATTTTTGTTAATAATCATGTAAAAAAATAGACATTCGCCTTATAATAGATGGTAAAATGAAAGAGAATTTTTTAATATATCTTGTAATAAAGACTAGGGGGCTCCACAAGATGAATGAAACAGGGACAAATCGTGTAAAACGCGGTATGGCAGAAATGCAAAAAGGCGGCGTTATTATGGACGTCGTAAATGCTGAGCAAGCAAAAATTGCAGAAGCAGCAGGTGCTGTAGCTGTAATGGCATTAGAACGAGTTCCAGCTGATATTCGTGCAGCTGGCGGTGTAGCACGTATGGCTGATCCAACGATTATTGAAGATGTAAAGAATGCGGTTTCCATTCCAGTTATGGCAAAATGCCGCATTGGTCATATAGTTGAAGCACGTGTTCTTGAAGCGTTAGCTGTAGATTATATCGATGAAAGTGAAGTACTAACGCCTGCTGATGAAGTTTTCCATTTAAATAAGAGTGTATATACAGTTCCATTTGTATGCGGTTGCCGTGATTTAGGTGAAGCAGCTCGTCGTATTGGTGAAGGAGCAGCTATGCTTCGTACAAAGGGTGAGCCTGGAACGGGTAATATCGTTGAAGCAGTTCGTCACATGCGTAAAGTGAACGCAGAGGTAAGTCAACTTGTAGCTATGCGCGAAGAAGAAATTATGACATATGCGAAAAACCTTGGTGCTCCATATGAAGTTCTTCTTGAAATTAAACGTTTAGGTCGCTTACCAGTTGTAAACTTTGCAGCAGGTGGTGTATCAACTCCAGCTGACGCTGCATTAATGATGCAATTAGGCGCAGACGGTGTATTTGTTGGTTCTGGTATTTTTAAATCTGAAAACCCTGCTAAATTTGCTGCTGCTATCGTTGAAGCTACAACACACTATGAAGACTATGAATTAATTGCTCGTTTATCAAAAGGACTTGGTAATCCGATGAAGGGCATTGAAATTTCTAGCTTACTTCCTGATCAACGCATGCAAGAGCGCGGCTGGTAAGAGGGGATTACACCTATGACAACGATTGGTGTATTAGGACTTCAAGGTGCAGTTCGTGAGCATGTAAAAGCGATTGAATCGTCAGGAGCGACTGCGGTTGTAGTAAAGAAAGTAGAACAGTTAGCAGAAATCGATGGACTTATTTTGCCAGGTGGTGAAAGTACCACGATGCGTCTGCTAATTGATAAATATGGATTTATGGAGCCGTTGCGACAATTTGCAAAAGACGGAAGACCGATGTTTGGAACTTGTGCAGGTATGATTCTAATGGCGAAGCATCTTGTTGATTATGAAGAGCATCTAGGTGTTATGGATATTACGGTAGAACGCAACGCTTTCGGTCGACAACGGGAAAGCTTTGAAGCTTCTCTTTCAATTAAAGGAGTAGCTGACGATTTTATCGGTGTGTTCATTCGTGCTCCGTATGTTGCTAGCGTAGGTGATAATGTAGAGGTATTATCTACTCATGATGATCGCATCGTAGCAGTCCGCCAGGGTCAATATTTAGCTGCTTCGTTTCATCCTGAATTAACAGATGACTATCGCTTGACAGCGTATTTTGTGAAAATGGTCGAAGAGGCAAAGGCACAAAAAATCGTATAATTCTCTTGAAAGTTGTCAAAGATTATAGTACATTGATGATAATCTTATAACAAAAAGCAATGATAGGAATTAGTAGCAGGACTGTTTTTAGCAGAGAGTCGGTGGCTGGTGAAAACCGATAAAAGCGGCTTGTGAATCCATCCTGGAGTGGAATACGAAAGCGTGAAATAAGTATTTCCGGTGAAGAGCCGTTATATCCAGCTAAGAGGAAAGCTATGGCTTTCAATTAGGGTGGCAACGCGGGTAAACTCCCGTCCCTTGTATGAGGGACGGGAGTTTTTTGTGTTTAATTTTTAAATAGGAGGAGAAAAAATATGCTTGATATTAAATATTTACGTGCCAATTTGGAAGAAGTAAAAGCAAAGCTTCAGCACCGCGGGGAGGATTTAACTGATTTTGATCGTTTTGAAGGATTGGATCAAAAACGAAGAGAATTATTGGTGAAAACTGAGGAATTAAAAGGTAAGCGCAATGAAGTATCAGCACAAATTTCTATTTTAAAGCGTGAGAAGAAAAATGCAGATGATTTAATTTTGCAAATGCGTGAAGTTGGCGACAGTATTAAGACGTTAGATGAAGAGCTTCGGGTTGTAGAAGAGGAGTTGCAACACATTTTACTTACGATTCCAAACATTCCTCATGAATCTGTTCCGGTTGGTGATACAGAAGAGGAAAATATAGAAATTCGTAAATGGGGAGAAATTCCTACCTTTACATTTGAGCCAAAGCCCCATTGGGATATTGCAACAAATTTAGATATTATTGATTTTGAGCGTGCAGCTAAGGTAACAGGAAGCCGCTTTGTATTTTATAAAGGATTAGGTGCGAAATTAGAACGTGCTTTAATTAGCTTTATGCTTGATTTACATACAGAAGAGCACGGTTACAAAGAAATTTTGCCTCCATATATGGTAAATCGTGATAGCATGACAGGAACAGGGCAGCTTCCGAAGTTCGAGGAAGATGCATTCCTTATTGAGAGTAACGACTATTTCCTAATTCCAACTGCTGAAGTTCCGGTTACGAATATGCATCGTGATGAAATTCTAAATGGTGAAGCTTTACCGATTAAATATGCTGCGTATAGTGCTTGCTTCCGCTCTGAGGCAGGATCTGCGGGACGTGATACACGTGGATTGATTCGCCAACACCAATTTAATAAAGTAGAACTTGTGAAATTTGTAAAACCTGAAGATTCTTATGATGAGCTTGAAAAGCTAACAAACGATGCAGAACGAGTGCTGCAACTTCTTAAACTTCCTTATCATGTACTTAGCATGTGTACGGGAGATTTAGGATTTACTGCAGCAAAGAAATATGATATTGAAGTATGGATTCCAAGCTACGGTATTTATCGTGAAATCTCTTCTTGCAGTAATTTTGAAAGCTTCCAAGCACGACGCGCTAATATTCGCTTCCGCCGGGAGCCAAACGCAAAGCCAGAACATATTCATACATTGAACGGGTCTGGTCTTGCAATTGGTCGAACAGTAGCAGCTATTTTAGAAAATTACCAGCAAGAAGATGGCTCTGTTATTATTCCAGAGGTACTCCGTCCATATATGGGGAACCGTGAAGTTATTAAATAAAGCATACGGCAAAGATGTAAAAGGAAAAGGTGCCTACTTTTCCTTTTACATTGAAAACAAAAAAAGTCTTGACTAAATAAAGAGGGTTCGATATAATTTTCTTTGTCAATATGGAGGAATACCCAAGTCTGGCTGAAGGGATCGGTCTTGAAAACCGAGAGGCGGTGCAAGCCGCGCGGGGGTTCGAATCCCTCTTCCTCCTCCATTAACCATTGACAACAGCGCATAGCATATAAGTGGAGATTGAAAAACTCGTTACGGCTGTAGCGAGTTTTTATTTTAGATTTAGTAGGAAGTGAAAGATAGTACCATGGATCTTCTTGTTCAAACGATTCCGTTAGAGGGAAAAACATTATATTATGTACAATGTCCGACATGTAAAAAAAATCGAATTTTAAATAGTATATCGAATGTAAGTAATATCGTAAGCGAAGAAGCATTTCGCAAGCTTTGCGGTTGCCGTTGCGAGACAGTTAAAACGAAACAACGTAATCATCGTACGAAGCTAACTGCTGTTGTGGATGGAAAAGAGATGACCGTAAAGGAAATTGCAGATGCTTATCAGTTAAGTTCAAGTACCGTACGTCAGCGCATTCATGCGGGCAAAACTGGTAAAGATTTAATCGCACCAACAAAACGGTCGGCAAAAAAATAAGTAAAAAAATCCCGTGATGTATAAACACACGGGATTTTTTTACGGCTTATCCTACTATTTTACGAGCTTTCTTGTTTGCTGCAGAAAGTTGCCGATCTTTTGGATGATGGGTTCGATGGATTGTTGTTCGTTTATAATATCGTATTCGTTTATATTTAGACGCAGTACAGGACATGCGTTAAAGGTATTAATCCAATCTTCGTATCGTTCGTGCATTTCCTTCCAGTAAGATAATGGTGTTTGCTGTTCCATTGGACGTCCTCGTTCCTTAATACGATTTACGATATCGTCAAAGGAGCCTTCTAAGTAAATTAATAAATCCGGATGAGGGAAGTAAGGTGTCATGACCATAGCATCAAATAAATCTTTGTAGGTTTCATAATCTGTTTTAGTCATCGTTCCTTTTTCAAAATGCATTTTTGCAAAGATGCCCGTATCTTCATAGATGGAACGGTCCTGTACGAATCCCCCGCCATACTCAAAAATTCGCTTCTGTTGCTTAAAGCGTTCGGCAAGAAAGTATACTTGAAGATGAAAGCTCCAACGTGTAAAATCACTGTAAAATTTATCTAAGTAAGGATTGCTGTCTACTTTTTCAAAGGATGTGCGGTAATCTAGAGCTTTTGCGAGAGTGCTTGTCATCGTTGACTTTCCAACACCGACGGTTCCTGCAATGGTAATCACAGCATCACTCGGAATCTGATAAGTTTGTCTTACGTTCATTCCTACATAATCTCCTTTTTCAATGTATGTTCGAGAGAGGATAACATGAAATCCAATCACTTTTAGTAAAACCGAGACTGATAAAAAATCAAAACAGATTCATTGTAGCATACGGGCGTTGTATTAGGACGAATTCGTTAAAAAAATCAGTGATTCCCTTTTGACACACATCATAAATCAAGTTAATAATAAGCTTAGCATTCAAAAGAACGGGAATATGTATAGGAAATTGTCATCGTAACGAAACTTCATAGTATAAGGAAGGAATGAAAACATGGAAGACGAACAATATATGAAAGTAGCTATAGAAGAAGCGGAGAAGGCGAGAAGTCTGCTAGAGGTTCCGATTGGAGCCGTAATTGTATACAAAGGAAACATCATTAGTAAAGCTCATAATCTCCGTGAAACGGAGCAGCGTTCCATTGCTCATGCAGAATTATTAGCGATTGATGAAGCATGTAAAAAACTTGGTACGTGGCGACTAGAGGAGGCTACACTGTATGTTACGTTAGAGCCATGCCCTATGTGCGCCGGAGCGATTGTTTTATCACGAATTAAGCGAGTTGTATATGGAGCGAGTGATCCAAAGGGGGGCTGTGCTGGTACGCTGATGAATCTACTAGAGGAGGAACGCTTTAATCATCAAGCAGAGGTAGTTAGCGGTGTTTTAAAAGAAGAATGCGGCGCGATGCTTTCTAATTTTTTTAGGGACATTCGTAAAAAAAGAAAGCAAAAGGACCTAAATATTGGAATGGAATGATAAGTTGCTTTTTATATATAAAACAGTTATACTAATTATGCCTTCGTTAAGGCAACTAAATAATGGTTCTAACTTTGCCGTGCTAAGCGGGGAGGTAGCGGTGCCCTGAACTCGCAATCCGCTCTAGCGAGGCTGAATCCCTTCTTGAGGTTACTTTTGCTGTAAGGTCTGCCTTACGCAAGTAGTGTTGATGTCTGGGTCCTGCGCAACGAGAATCTGTGAACCTTGTCAGATCCGGAAGGAAGCAGCAATAAGCAGAACCTCTCGTGTGCCGCGGGAGCGCCTGGACGGAGCTAACTACGTAAGTAACGCTTATGGCAGATAATCGATGGAAGGTGCACGGCAGTTAAATACAAACAGACAAAGTCCACTTTAGTAAGTGGGCTTTTTTGTTTTCTGTTTATGAAAAGCAAATAGTACGTCCTTTCTGTAATGGAATACAGAATCGGAATAAGGTATAATATGATGAGATAAAACTGTTTGAAGGAGGCCCTAATTTTCGTGTCATATCAGGCGCTTTACCGAACTTGGAGGCCGCAACGTTTTGAGGATGTAGTCGGTCAACAACATGTAACGAAGACTCTACAAAATGCCCTTCTTCAAGATAAAGTATCCCACGCTTATTTATTTTCTGGTCCGCGTGGAACAGGAAAAACAACCATTGCGAAAGTATTTGCAAAAGCCCTGAACTGTGAGCATCCGAAAGCGGAAGAGCCATGTAATGAATGTCCATCTTGTTTAGGCATTACAAATGGATCTATTGCAGACGTATTGGAAATCGATGCTGCTTCTAATAATGGGGTAGACGAAATTCGTGATATACGGGACAAAGTCAAATATGCACCCAGCTCGGTTCGCTATAAAGTATATATTATTGATGAGGTTCACATGCTCTCCATGGGAGCATTTAATGCATTATTAAAAACATTGGAAGAGCCGCCAAAGCATGTAATATTTATTTTAGCTACGACAGAGCCTCACAAAATCCCACCTACTATCATTTCTAGATGCCAGCGGTTTGAGTTTCGAAAAATATCGGTAGGGGATATTGTAGAACGATTGCATACCGTTGTTAATAATGAAGGAACAGAGGTAAGTGAGGAAGCTTTGCATATCGTAGCAAGGGCTGCTGAAGGTGGTATGCGCGATGCACTGAGCATACTAGACCAAGCGATTTCCTATAGTCAAGGCAGCGTAACGGTAGAGGATGTTCTTGCCGTAACAGGCTCAGTTGCACAAAAACATCTTAGTCAGCTAGCGGTATGCATGTATGAAAATGAAGTTTCAGAGGCATTACGTATAGTGGATGGTATAATGAATCAAGGAAAAGATCCACTTCGTTTTATGGAGGATTTCATCTATTATTTCCGTGACATGCTTTTATATCAAACGTCACCACAGCTTATCGATTTATTAGATCGAGTTATAGTGGATGAGCAGTTTCAAGAGCTAAGTGAGAAATGGAAGGCTGACATGATATATGAGGTCATTCATATGTTAAGTAAGAGTCAGCAAGATATGAAATGGACGAATCATCCGCGAGTTTTCCTTGAAGTGGTTATTGTAAAGTTATGTCAGGTGCAAAAATCTGACCTTGTGCAAGCGGCTCTTAAGCGAATAGAGGATATGGAGCAGGAATTAGCTAAGCTACGTAATGGTATCCCAGCTCCGCAAGAATCGCATACTCCGCAGCAACGAAAAGTTACGAACTCTGTACGAACGAATATTCGTTTGCCAATGGGACGTATTCATGAGGTGCTAAAGAGCGCAACAAGAAAGGATTTAGAACAGGTAAAATCCACTTGGGGCGAAGTATTAGAGCAGCTTAAAGCAAAAAGTAAAGTATCCTATGCAGTGCTATTAGAAAATAGCGAACCTGTCGCTGCTTCCGTTGATTCGTATATTCTTGCATTTCAATTTGATATTCATTGTAAAATGGCAAGTGAAAATGAAGATGGAATTGCAGCAACAGAGCAAATTTTATTAGAAGCCATTGGAAAAAGAATGCACATGATTGCCATTCCAAAATCCGAGTGGGCAAAAATTCGAGAAGATTTTTTGCAGCATGAACCTACTGAAGAAGAAAAACCAAAGGATCCTCTCATTGAAGAGGCGTTAAAATTGGTTGGCGAAGAATTTGTTGAAATCAAAGAATAATAAAATGGAGGAATCGTTAATGAATCGTGGTATGGGAAACATGAATGGTATGATGAAGCAAATGCAAAAAATGCAAAAAAAAATGGCTGAAGCGCAAGAAGAATTGTTGAAGAAAACTGTCGAAGGAACTGCTGGCGGTGGAATGGTAACGGTAGTAGTGAGCGGTAGTAAACAAATTCTTGAAGTGAAAATCAAAGAAGAAGTCGTAGATCCTGAAGATATTGAAATGCTGCAAGATCTTGTGTTAACTGCAACGAACGACGCTTTGAAAAAGATTGATGATATGACAAATTCTACAATGGGTCAATTTACAAAAGGATTGAACTTACCTGGCGGATTATTCTAGGAGGCAATTTGTATGCATTATCCAGAGCCGATTTCGAAGCTGATCGATAGTTTCATGAAACTTCCTAGTATTGGACCTAAAACGGCAGTACGCCTTGCATTTTTTGTTTTAGATATGAAAGAGGATGATGTATTAGATTTTGCAAAGGCGCTCGTTAACGCAAAGCGAAATTTAACATATTGTTCGGTTTGTGGGCATATTACAGATAAGGACCCTTGCTATATTTGTGATGATTCACATCGAGATCAATCCGTTATTTGTGTAGTACAGGAGCCCAAAGATGTTATAGCTATGGAGAAAATGAAGGAATATGAAGGAGTTTATCATGTTCTTCATGGTGCCGTTTCTCCTATGGAGGGGATCGGTCCAGAAGATATTCGTATTCCTGAGCTGTTGAAACGCCTTCATGACGATACGATTCAGGAAGTGATTTTAGCTACGAATCCGAATATTGAAGGAGAAGCAACCGCTATGTATATTTCTCGACTATTAAAGCCAACAGGAANTTCCTGAGCTGTTGAAACGCCTTCATGACGATACGATTCAGGAAGTGATTTTAGCTACGAATCCGAATATTGAAGGAGAAGCAACCGCTATGTATATTTCTCGACTATTAAAGCCAACAGGAATTAAAGTGACTCGTATTGCGCATGGTCTTCCTGTAGGAGGAGACTTAGAATATGCAGACGAAGTAACACTTTCTAAAGCACTCGAAGGTCGAAGAGAGATATAACAGCAGGGGGAAATACAATGCTTTTTCATAAAAAAGGAAATTTAAGACGAGAATATGATCAGAAGTTGTTGGCATTACTTGAGGAATTGAAGATAGATTGGGCTCGCCAAAAACATATATTGGATCAAAGTGTAGAGACCTCGGAAGATGTTATGTATTATGTTCACCTTTCTGAAGCTAAATACTTTTATATGTTAAAGCAAGCAAAAAATCGTAAGCTAAATATGATGATGTACGCGAAGTGATATCCGAATTCGGATATCACTTCTTTACAAGAGATTGGTCTTTTTTTTGTCTTCATCCATACATATATAGTACAAGTATGGAAGGAGGGAGAAGATGAACCATATACTCATTATTTCTAGTATTGTGGGTTGTATCATTCTGTTGCTTGTAATGGGGTTGAAGCCTATTCGGTTTATCGGGAGTATGTTTGTGAAGATAGCAATTGGAGCGCTATTGTTGTTTGCTTTAAATGTAATTGGAGCCCAAATCAATTTTCATATTCCGATTAATCTAATTACAGCTAGTGTTTCTGGATTGCTTGGGGTTCCAGGCATTGCTGCATTAGCAATTATTCAATTGTTTGTATTTCCGCATTAACAAATTTTTATTGACGACATTTCATGAGTATGTTATATTAGTTTACGTCCTAAACGACAGAAAAAAAGTTGTTGACGACGTTATTGTAATATGTTATATTATAAAAGTTGCTGCAAGACAGCGTATGAACTTTGAAAACTAAACAAAACAACAAACGTCAGTTTTTTAATAAGCTTAGGTAAACTTAACTTTTATGGAGAGTTTGATCCTGGCTCAGGATGAACGCTGGCGGCGTGCCTAATACATGCAAGTCGAGCGAGCCCTTCGGGGCTAGCGGCGGACGGGTGAGTAACACGTGGGTAACC
>NZ_JBLREB010000012.1:0-3313 GCF_048159605.1 Ectobacillus polymachus
ATCAGCCTAACTGCTTGGACGCACACGACCAGCGGTGCGCTACTCCTATCCTTCTGCGTCCCTCCTTCACTCAAACGGTAAAGAGGTGGTACAGGAATATCAACCTGTTGTCCATCGCCTACGCCTGTCGGCCTCGGCTTAGGTCCTGACTAACCCTGAGAGGACGAGCCTTCCTCAGGAAACCTTAGGCATTCGGTGGATGGGATTCTCACCCATCTTTCGCTACTCATACCGGCATTCTCACTTCTAAGCGCTCCACCAGTCCTTCCGGTCTGACTTCACTGCACTTAGAACGCTCCCCTACCACTGATACTTAGTATCAATCTGCAGCTTCGGTAATACGTTTAGCCCCGGTACATTTTCGGCGCAGAGTCACTCGACTAGTGAGCTATTACGCACTCTTTAAATGGTGGCTGCTTCTGAGCCAACATCCTAGTTGTCTAAGCAACTCCACATCCTTTTCCACTTAACGTATATTTTGGGACCTTAGCTGGCAGTCTGGGCTGTTTCCCTTTTGACTACGGATCTTATCACTCGCAGTCTGACTCCCAAGGATAAGTCATTGGCATTCGGAGTTTGACTGAATTTGGTAGTCCGATAAGGACCCCGCGTTCAATCAGTGCTCTACCTCCAAGACTCTCACACTTGAGGCTAGCCCTAAAGCTATTTCGGGGAGAACCAGCTATTTCCAGGTTCGATTGGAATTTCTCCGCTACCCACACCTCATCCCCGCACTTTTCAACGTGCGTGGGTTCGGGCCTCCATTCAGTGTTACCTGAACTTCACCCTGGACATGGGTAGATCACCTGGTTTCGGGTCTACGACCGCGTACTTATTCGCCCTATTCAGACTCGCTTTCGCTACGGCTCCGTCTCTTCGACTTAACCTTGCACGAGATCGTAACTCGCCGGTTCATTCTACAAAAGGCACGCCATCACCCGTAAATGGGCTCTGACTACTTGTAGGCACACGGTTTCAGGATCTATTTCACTCCCCTCCCGGGGTGCTTTTCACCTTTCCCTCACGGTACTGGTTCACTATCGGTCACTAGGAAGTATTTAGCCTTGGGAGATGGTCCTCCCGGATTCCGACGGAATTTCACGTGTTCCGCCGTACTCAGGATCCGCTCAGGAGGGAACGAAGTTTCGACTACAGGGCTGTTACCTGCTATGGCGGGCCTTTCCAGACCGCTTCATCTACCCCATTCCTTTGTAACTCCATCTAGAGCGTCCTACAACCCCAAGAGGCAAGCCTCTTGGTTTGGGCTGTTTCCGTTTCGCTCGCCGCTACTCAGGAAATCGCATTTGCTTTCTCTTCCTCCAGGTACTTAGATGTTTCAGTTCCCTGGGTGTGCCTTCCTGATTCTATGTATTCAAACCAGGATTCCATCCCATTACAGATGGTGGGTTCCCCCATTCGGAAATCTTCGGATCATAGCTTACTTACAGCTCCCCGAAGCATATCGGTGTTAGTCCCGTCCTTCATCGGCTCCTAGTGCCAAGGCATCCACCGTGCGCCCTTTCTAACTTAACCAAAAAGATTACACTTTGTATGCTTTACACTTACTGTTATCTAGTTTTCAAGGAACATTATTTGGTGGAGCCTAGCGGGATCGAACCGCTGACCTCCTGCGTGCAAAGCAGGCGCTCTCCCAGCTGAGCTAAGGCCCCAGAATAAAAGTATGGTGGGCCTAAATGGACTCGAACCATCGACCTCACGCTTATCAGGCGTGCGCTCTAACCAGCTGAGCTATAGGCCCATACTTATACATATTCATATAAAATGAACATTCAAAACTAAACAAAACAACGAAACGTCTTTTCATACTACAAGCAGCGCTTGTAGATGTCTCCATAGAAAGGAGGTGATCCAGCCGCACCTTCCGATACGGCTACCTTGTTACGACTTCACCCCAATCATCTGTCCCACCTTAGGCGGCTGGCTCCTTGCGGTCACCCCACCGACTTCGGGTGTTACAAACTCTCGTGGTGTGACGGGCGGTGTGTACAAGGCCCGGGAACGTATTCACCGCGGCATGCTGATCCGCGATTACTAGCGATTCCAGCTTCATGTAGGCGAGTTGCAGCCTACAATCCGAACTGAGAACAGTTTTTTGAGATTAGCTCCACCTCGCGGCTTCGCAAACCCTTTGTACTGCCCATTGTAGCACGTGTGTAGCCCAGGTCATAAGGGGCATGATGATTTGACGTCATCCCCACCTTCCTCCGGTTTGTCACCGGCAGTCACCTTAGAGTGCCCAACTGAATGCTGGCAACTAAGATCAAGGGTTGCGCTCGTTGCGGGACTTAACCCAACATCTCACGACACGAGCTGACGACAACCATGCACCACCTGTCACTCTGCTCCCGAAGGAGAAGCCCTATCTCTAGGGTTGTCAGAGGATGTCAAGACCTGGTAAGGTTCTTCGCGTTGCTTCGAATTAAACCACATGCTCCACCGCTTGTGCGGGCCCCCGTCAATTCCTTTGAGTTTCAGCCTTGCGGCCGTACTCCCCAGGCGGAGTGCTTAATGCGTTAACTTCAGCACTAAAGGGCGGAAACCCTCTAACACTTAGCACTCATCGTTTACGGCGTGGACTACCAGGGTATCTAATCCTGTTTGCTCCCCNTGCGGCCGTACTCCCCAGGCGGAGTGCTTAATGCGTTAACTTCAGCACTAAAGGGCGGAAACCCTCTAACACTTAGCACTCATCGTTTACGGCGTGGACTACCAGGGTATCTAATCCTGTTTGCTCCCCACGCTTTCGCGCCTCAGCGTCAGTTACAGACCAAAGAGCCGCCTTCGCCACTGGTGTTCCTCCACATCTCTACGCATTTCACCGCTACACGTGGAATTCCGCTCTTCTCTTCTGCACTCAAGTCTCCCAGTTTCCAATGACCCTCCACGGTTGAGCCGTGGGCTTTCACATCAGACTTAAGAGACCGCCTGCGCGCGCTTTACGCCCAATAATTCCGGATAACGCTTGCCACCTACGTATTACCGCGGCTGCTGGCACGTAGTTAGCCGTGGCTTTCTCGTTAGGTACCGTCAAGGTACCAGCAGTTACTCTGGTACTTGTTCTTCCCTAACAACAGAGCTTTACGACCCGAAGGCCTTCATCGCTCACGCGGCGTTGCTCGGTCAGGCTTTCGCCCATTGCCGAAGATTCCCTACTGCTGCCTCCCGTAGGAGTCTGGGCCGTGTCTCAGTCCCAGTGTGGCCGATCACCCTCTCAGGTCGGCTACGCATCGTCGCCTTGGTGAGCCGTTACCTCACCAACTAGCTAATGCGCCGCGGGTCCATCTATAAGTGA
>NZ_JBLREB010000013.1:0-1297 GCF_048159605.1 Ectobacillus polymachus
TTTTCACCACTCGGTTTACGACATATCGAACATATTCGGTACGAATATTGGTTAATCTAGCATGAAGTTTTTGAACAACTAGTATTTGTTTTTGAATGTTTTTATAGTAGCAGGATTCACTTCCTTTCTTTTTATTTTTTGAATCTTTTTTCTTGGCTTCATATTTACGGCTCAACTTCTTTTGTTGCCGTTTTAAACTTTTTTCTAACTTTTTAACTTGTTGGGAACGGTTAATGTTGCCAAAGGTTTCTCCATTACTGCAGATGGCGAAGTCCTTGATGCCTTCATCAATCCCAATGCCATCGTGGTTGTTAATTTGATGGTCCTTTTCTTTTGGCTGTACTTCACACAAAACGGATACAAAGTATCGTCCTGCTTTTTGTGAAACCGTTCCACTTATCACTTGGGCGTTTGTGGGGATATATCCAAACTCTTTCAACTTCACCCAACCTATCGTTGGAATCTTGATACGGTGGCGTTCAATTGTCCAATCTGTTTTGTTGTTTTTAGGAAAGTAGGCTTTGACATCTTGATTTTTCTTCTTCTTAAACTTTGGAAATTTAGCTTTTCCATTAAAAAAGTTTCGAAAGGCTTTATCCCCGTTCATGACGGCTTTTTTGACGGCTTTGCTCGATACATCTTTAATCCATTGGTCTTTTTCCTCCGTATATACATTGTTTAACCACTTGGAAAAATCCATGCCACTCATAAATCTCTTTTCAGTTTCATAGATTTCTTGATTGGTAGATAAATAAAGATTGTAAACATAACGGCAAACTCCAAGAGTTTGATGGGTCTTAATCGTTTGTTTCAGATTCAGATCAATTTCCGTTTTATAGGCTCTTTTCATAACTCTTTATCTTCTTTCAATTTATTTTTGTATTTTCTTAGTCCATAAATACGGCTAGAAAAAACATGAATAATTGAAATTAAATCTTGAACGAGTTCTTCTTGTGGGGAAAGGGTTTCATTATTAACCACTACAATTTTCACGCCACACTTTTTCAAAAAGCCTTCAAACCATTCGTAGCCAAATCGTACAAACCTATCTTTATGAGAGATAAGAATGGTTTTAACTTCTCTTTTTTGAGCCATTTCAAGGAGTTCGTTCCAATTCTTTCGTTTGTAATTTAACCCACTACCGATGTCTGTCAGGACATCATTCACAATCCAACCTTTAGCATTAGCAAAGATTCGTAAAAATTCTACTTGGTTTTCTAAATCCTTCTTTTGACTTTGATTGGACACTCTAGCATAGAGGATGGTTTTTCCTACTTTATTTTCTTGCGAAATCCCC
>NZ_JBLREB010000014.1:0-773 GCF_048159605.1 Ectobacillus polymachus
CTTTTTGGATAAGCCCTCGATCGATTAGTATCTGTCAGCTCCACGTGTCACCACGCTTCCACCCCAGACCTATCTACCTGATCATCTTTCAGGGATCTTACTAGCTTGACGCTATGGGAAATCTCATCTTGAGGGGGGCTTCATGCTTAGATGCTTTCAGCACTTATCCCGACCGCACATAGCTACCCAGCGATGCTCTTGGCAGAACAACTGGTACACCAGCGGTGCGTCCATCCCGGTCCTCTCGTACTAAGGACAGCTCCTCTCAAATTTCCTGCGCCCACGACGGATAGGGACCGAACTGTCTCACGACGTTCTGAACCCAGCTCGCGTACCGCTTTAATGGGCGAACAGCCCAACCCTTGGGACCGACTACAGCCCCAGGATGCGATGAGCCGACATCGAGGTGCCAAACCTCCCCGTCGATGTGGACTCTTGGGGGAGATAAGCCTGTTATCCCCAGGGTAGCTTTTATCCGTTGAGCGATGGCCCTTCCATGCGGAACCACCGGATCACTAAGCCCGACTTTCGTCCCTGCTCGACTTGTAGGTCTCGCAGTCAAGCTCCCTTATGCCTTTACACTCTTCGAATGATTTCCAACCATTCTGAGGGAACCTTTGGGCGCCTCCGTTACACTTTAGGAGGCGACCGCCCCAGTCAAACTGCCCACCTGACACTGTCTCCCGCCCCGATTAGGGGCGCAGGTTAGAATTTCAATACAGCCAGGGTGGTATCCCACCAGCGCCTCCATCGAAGCTAGCGCTCCGACTTCA
>NZ_JBLREB010000015.1:0-602 GCF_048159605.1 Ectobacillus polymachus
GATCCTAAGTCTGGTGCGTCTGCCAATTCCGCCACACCCGCAAAGAAATGTGAGCCATGAAGGACTTGAACCTTCGACCCTCTGATTAAAAGTCAGATGCTCTACCACTGAGCTAATGGCTCATAATAATACTATTTTAAAAAAATAACTGGTGCCGGCTAGAGGACTTGAACCCCCAACCTACTGATTACAAGTCAGTTGCTCTACCAATTGAGCTAAACCGGCATATGGTGGAGGATGACGGGATCGAACCGCCGACCCTCTGCTTGTAAGGCAGATGCTCTCCCAGCTGAGCTAATCCTCCAAAGCCCGCCTGGCAACGTCCTACTCTCACAGGGACAAAGTCCCAACTACCATCGGCGCTGAAGAGCTTAACTTCCGTGTTCGGTATGGGAACGGGTGTGACCTCTTCGCCATCATTACCAGACTCTTATTATTATACTGACAAACGAAAATTTGTCAATAAGGAATTTTAAATTCCTTCAAAACTAGGTAACAGGGTGTAAAGATTCTTTTTGGATAAGCCCTCGATCGATTAGTATCTGTCAGCTCCACGTGTCACCACGCTTCCACCCCAGACCTATCTACCTGATCATCTTTCA